>JAKFDH010000020.1:0-26435 GCA_036676245.1 Massilia sp.
CGCGGCGGCGCCGGCAGCGGCAACGCCGCTTGTGGCCGAAGCGGCGCCGGCGGCCGACGCGCCGGCCGCCGCGCCGCCCGCGCTGCCCGAGACGATCAGCTACAAGCTGGCGATCAAGCCATGGGGCACGGTGTACGTGGACGGCGTCGAACAGGGCGTCAGCCCGCCGCTGAAGCGGCTCGCGCTCAAGCCCGGCAAGCACCAGATTCGCGTGGTCAATCCAAGTTTTCCCGATTACTTGACGGAGGTCGACCTGCAGGATGGCAAGTCAGGCACGATTGGGCATGATTTCTCTGCCGCAAATAAATAAACCGTTTATGATTGAGACATGACCCGACTCGCCAAGCTCCTCCCCGTCGCCTGCGCGCTGCTGCTGGCAGCCTGCGAAAGCATGCCCAGCCTGCCCGGCATGAGCGCCAGCGCGCCCGACGCCAAACCTGCGGCTGCGGCCGCCACGCCGGCAACGCCAGCCAAGCCGGGCCAGGCCGCCGCCGGCGCCCCGGCCGCCGCGAATATCCCGCCGCCCGTCCCGAACGCCGACCTGGTCGCGCTCAAGGAAGGCATCGCGGCCTATAACAACGGCGACTTCGCGATCGCCATCAAGCGCCTTTCCGCGCCCGAAATCGCCGGCGGCAGCAAGGCGACCCAGCTGTCTGCCCTCAAGCACCTCGCCTTCAGCTATTGCGTGACCAAGCGCACCACCCTGTGCAAGCAGCAATTCGAAAAAGCGCTCAAGCTCGATCCCGCCTTCGACCTGGCGCCGGGCGAGCATGGCCACCCGCTGTGGGGCCCGGTCTTCACGCGCGCAAAAAAAGCCACGCAGCAGGCCCGCAACAGTTAACCTTATGGCATGATTGCGCCTTCCTTTTTGAAGGCCCTGGTCGCAACGCCGTTCATGGCGCTGCGCGAGCGCTGGGTGAGTCCGCGGGACGCTACGGATTTACGGTGGCTGGATAAGTCGGCGCCTTGCGGTGGCGCGTGGCCTGCTCGAAATCGTAGGCCATGCCGATCAATGCCGCCTCGCTGTACGGACCGGCCACGAAAGACAGGCCGACCGGCAGGCCGCGCACGAAGCCGGCCGGCACCGTGATGTGCGGATAGCCGGCCACCGCCGCCGGCGACGAGAAGCTGCCGCCGTAATGATCGCCGTTGATATAGTCGGTCAGCCAGGCCGGCCCGCCGGTCGGCGCGACCAGCGCATCGAGCTTGTGTTCCTTCATCACCTGGTCGATGCCCTCCTTGCGCGCGTAGCGGTGGTTGTTGGCCAGCGCCTCGCGGTACGGCTTGCGGTCCAGCCCCGCCGTGGCCTGCGACTTGACCAGGTGCTCCTGGGCGAAATGCGGCATCTCCTGCGCGCGGTGGCGTTCGTTGAAGGCCACCAGGCCCGCCATGTCCTTGATCGGCGCGTGCGGCGCGTAGGCCGCCAGCCAGGCGGCCAGGCCCGGCTTGAATTCGTACAGCAGCACCTGGGTTTCGCTGTCGCCGTACTTGTCGGTATTCGGCACCACGACATCGACCAGCACCGCGCCCCGGGCCTTGAGCACCTGCAGCGCTTTTTCGATCTCGGCGTCGAGCGCGTCGTTGGTGCCGAAGAAATCGCGCGCCACGCCGAGACGCTTGCCTTTCAGGCCGCCGCGCACCAGCGCCGCCGCGTAGTCCACCGGCTTGCCCGCGCTGTCCCGGGTGGCCGCGTCGTCGGCGTCGACGCCGGCCATCGCGGCCAGCAACAGCGCGGCGTCGGCCACGCTGCGCGTCATCGGCCCGGCCGTGTCCTGCGAATGGGCGATCGGGATGATGCCGCTGCGGCTGAGCAGGCCGAGCGTCGGCTTGATGCCGACCAGGCCGCAGATCGACGCCGGCGACACGATCGAGCCGTCGGTCTCGGTGCCGACCGCCAGCGTGGCCAGGCAGGCGGCGATCGCCGCGCCCGAACCGGAGCTCGAGCCGCTGGTGTTGCGGTCGAGCGCATACGGATTCCTGGTCAGCCCGCCGCGCGCGCTCCAGCCGCTGGTCGAATGGGTCGAACGCATGTTCGCCCACTCGGACAGGTTGGTCTTGCCGAGGATGACGGCGCCGGCCGCGCGCAGCTGCCTGACCACATGCGCGTCGCGCGTGGCGCGCACGCCGTCCAGCGCCAGCGAGCCGGCCGTGGTGCTCATCTTGTCGGCGGTGGCGATGTTGTCCTTCAGCAGGACCGGGATGCCGTGCAGCGGACCGCGCAGCTTGCCTGCCTTGCGTTCGGCGTCCATGGCGGCGGCGATCGCCAGCGCGTCGGGATTGAGTTCGATGACGGCATTGAGGCGCGGGCCGGCCTGGTCGATGGTGGCGATGCGGGCCAGGTAGCAGGCGGCAAGGGCGTGCGCGCTGAGCGTGCCGGCCGCCATCCGTGCCTGCTGCTCCTGCACGCCCGCTTCGACGATGGCGCCGGGGCTGTCCGCTGCCGCCCGCACCGGCGCCACGCCGGCGGCGCCGGCAGCCAATCCCATTCGAACGAAATCCCTGCGGTCCATGCGATCCCCCGTTGTGAATTTGCAAAAGAATAGCATGCTCAGGCGTAAAAAAAGCACGGCGGGCGAACCCGGCGTGCTGTCTTGTTTGCGCCGCAAGGACGGCGCGTGACGATACTTAGTTGCGAACGACGCGCTTGTACTCGTTGGTACGGGTATCGATTTCGATGACGTCGTCGGTCGACACGAACAGCGGCACTTGCACGGTGTGCGAGTGGGCTTCGATCGCGTTTTCCAGCTTGGCTTCCTTCAGGACGTTGCCCGAAGTGTTGCCCTTGACCGCAGGCTCCGAGTACGCGATCTTGCGTGCGATGGTGGTCGGCAGTTCGACCGAGATCGCCTTTTCGTTGTAGAAGACCGCTTCGCATTCCATACCGTCTTTCAGGTAGTGCAGCGCATCGCCCAGGTTTTCTTCTTCGATTTCGTACTGGTTGTAGTCAGCGTCCATGAAGACGAACAGCGGATCGGCGAAGTACGAGTAGGTGACCGGCTTCTTGTCCAGCACGACCACGTCGAACTTGTCGTCGCCGCGGAACACGTTTTCCATCGGGCTGTTGGTCAGCAGGTTCTTCAGCTTCCACTTGTAGGTGAAGCCGGTGCGGCTCGAACCGTTGACGTCCGAACGCAGGACGATCCAAGGTTTTTCGTCGACCATGATGATGTTGCCGACGCGAATTTCTTTTGCAGGTTTCATAATTGTACGTAAAAGGTGGGTTGCATAAAAATCATCTGTCGCCTGCAGGCCGGAAAGGGCCGGAAGCTCACGTTTGATCGAAATAAATACGTTTCAGATTAACCGGGCATTATACCTGAGAATTGGGCGCTTTCCCACGCAGCGCATCGGCAAACTTCAGCAAATTGCCGGCCAGGTCGCCGTTTTGCCGCACCTGGCGCTCCCAATCCGCCGCCCTTTGTGTCATGCCCGCCATTTGGGCGGCGAATGCCGGCCACAAGCGCCCCATGTCCGCATCGCCCCCCGCCCCGTTCCAGGCCAGCGAGAACGCCGCCAGGCCGTCCAACCCGTCCGCATAGCGGGCAAGGAAAGCGCGCAGCTTCTTGTGGTGCAGGTTTTCGTCCTGTGGATAGATATGCCACACGAAGGGCTTGCCGGCCCACTGCGCGCGCACGAAGGAATCCTCGCCGCGCACGAAGTTCAGGTCGCAGGCCCACAGCAGGCGGTCGTAGTCCTGCTGCGGCATGAAGGGCAGCACCCGCAGCGTCAGGGCGCCGCGGGTGGCGGCAGCGCCGGCCAGCGCCGGCGCGCCCAGGAAGCCGGCAACGGCGTCGGCGGCCACCCCCTGCGGCACCAGGCAGGCGATTGGCCCGGGGTGCGCCTGCCAGGCGCCGAACAAGGCGGCCAGCGGCGCGTGCGGATAGCAGAACAGCGACACCTTGAACGCCGCCAGTTCGGCGCGGCCGACGCCGTAGCGCGCCAGGAAAGCGGCCGCCGCCGCGGGGTCGCCCTGGAAGCGGGCGCGCTCTTCGGCCAGGCCGGCCTCGGCCAGCAAGCCGCCGGTCTTCGCGGTGAAACCGGGGAAGAAGAAATGCTTGGTCAGCGGCAGGCGCGGATGCATGGAAGGCAAGCCGTGGCAGCCTTCGACCCACGCCTCGGCGCTCAGCCCCTCCAGGTTGAACCATACCGGGCGCGGTGCGCGGCGCGCCATCGCCTCGATGTAGCCGGGCGGGATGTCGACGGCGAAAAATTCGATGACGATGTCGGCCACCTCGGCAGGCGCGAAACCGCCCTCGCGGCCGGTCCAGTGGCGCACCGCGACGCCGTCGACCGCCTGCCGCGCCAGCGCCGGATCGACCTGCGGGCAGATGCGCGCGAAGCTGGCCAGGTCGTCGACCCACAGGGTGACGCCGATGCCGTGCTCGCGCCGCAGCTGGCGCGCCAGGCGCCAGCAGATGCCGATGTCGCCGTAGTTGTCGACGACCTTGCAGAACAGCGCGAGGGTGCGTGCCTGCTGGTGTGCCTGCTTTTCGTATTCCATGCCGGCATGATACAGGCAGGCCGCGCGCACTGCGGCAAGCAACCGCAACTCACTGGCGAAAGGACACCGAGATGTCCAAAACTTCACGCGGGGCCGCCTGTCCAATCCCTACCAGTGCAGGGGCCGTTCCCGATTACAAGCAGATCGGGGGAAAGTGGCTATGCATCTTGCAAACTGGATCAACGCGCCTCGCCGGCTGCACCTTGCCGGCTGCGCGAGGTGCACACGTCATGCGCGAAGGTCGCCTTTGCGCCCGTGAGGTTTCTGTCCGGCCCCGCAACAATCAGAACGCACGACCGGGTCGCGCGGAGGGACATTGGCAACTGCTCGCCGTTTAACAATGGGAGTGTAGTCATGAATGAATTTCAGAACTATGGTATCGGCGCCGGTGCGCAACTGGCGCCACAAGGCTTCCTGGGCGGCATTCTGGGTGCGCCGCTGGGCGGCCTGGTCGGCCGCGGCATCGGCGGCCTGTTCGGCAATCCCGCCCTGGGCAGCCGCATCGGCCAGGCGGCCGGCGGCATCGGCGGCAGCCTGCTGCCGTTTGGCGCCGACCCGGTCGCCGCCGCCTATGCACAGCAAGCGCAACAGCAACAGATCGAACAGCAACTGCAGCACCAGCAGCTTCAGCAACTCCAGCAACAGCAACTCCAGCAACAGCAACTGTCGCCGCAGGGCTGGTTCGGCAACCTGGTCGGCCAGGTCGGCCGTCCGCTCGGCGGCGCCATCGGCGGCATCTTCGGCAATGCCGGCCTGGGCAGCACCATCGGCGGGGTCGCCGGCCAGCTGGGGCAAATGCTGCCCTTCGGCGCCGACCCGGTGTCGCTCGCCTATGCCCAGCAAATCCAGCAGGCGCAGCAAGGCCAGCTGGGGCCGCAGGGCTGGGTTGGCAACCTGATCGGCCAGGTCGGCCGTCCGCTGGGCGGCGCGATCGGCGGCATCTTCGGCAACGCCGGCCTGGGCAGCACCATCGGCGGCGTCGCGAGCCAGCTCGGCAGCCTGCTGCCGTTCGGCGTCGATCCGCTCCAGCTGCAGCAAGCGCAGCAGCAACAGCAAATCCAGCAGCTGCAACAGCTGCAACAGCTGCAGCAATTGCAACAGCTGCAGCAATTGCAGCAGCAACAGCAACAGCAATCCCAGCTCGGACCGCAAGGCTGGCTCGGCAACCTGATCGGCCAGGCCGGCCGGCCGCTCGGCGGCGCCATCGGCGGCCTGTTCGGCAATGCGGGCCTGGGCAGCGCCATCGGCGGCGTCGCCGGCCAGCTCGGCCAGATGCTGCCATTCGGCGTCGATCCGATGCAGGCAATGGCCCTGCAACAGGCGCAGCTGGCGCAGCAGCAGGCCCAGATGGCCCAGCAGCAGCCCAACAGCTTCTATCCCGGCCAGAGCATCGGCTACGCCGGCCAGGGCTATGCGGCCCAGCCGACGCTGCATTGAAACGCCCCTGACAGAAGCCGGACGAATCCGGCCTGAACGCGACTCCTGCCGCAGGCTGCAAGGAGTCGCCCCACCATAAGGAGACCGTATGCGCTACATCATTCGTGCCAGGCAGGAGCCGGCCGCACTGGCTGCCTTCCTGGAAAGCATCTGCAGCGATCCGGACATGACGGTCGTCGACACCATCGGCCCCCAGGGCCAGGTGCATACCGCCGTACTCGAGGTCAAGGACGACAAGGCGCCGATGCTCGAGCGCCTCCTGAGCAATTCGAGCCAACTGATCATCGAACGGGACCGCCCGCTGTCGCTCGACCGCTGACCCGGCGTCCCACTGGAAAGGAACACCTATGGCCAAGACTCCCAATGACGGACCGGCAAGTCCGTCCGACATCCAAGCCACGCCGGACGGCAACCCGCCGTCCGCCGGCGAACGGCGCACGGTGCCGCGCGGCGGCGATATCCGCCCCGCCGCGGCCGGCCCCGAAGATCGCCCGCCGGAGCGCCAGGGCGGCGCCCCCGGCAAGGCCGTCGGCCAGCGCAAGAAGCAATTCCTGATCGCGCCGCGCCCGGCCGCCGACGGCCTGCAAGTGATGGGCCTGCAGCCGCTGTCGCTGGCCAGCGTGGAACAGGCGCTGCGCGCCAGCCCCGACATCGACATCATCGACACCGTGGGGCCGCGCAATGGCCTCGGCGCGCTGGCCGACGGCATGGGCGGCGCGCAGGGCGTGCTGGTCGCGCGCATGAGCGAACAAAAGGCCGGCGCCCTGCACCAGCAGGCGCTGGGCCGGCTGGTGGTCGAGCGCGACCAGCCGCTGAACCTGATGGATCCGAACTTCCAGCACCCTGGCCTGGTCACCAGCGTCATTCCACACACCGGTCCGGTGCTGGCCACCGTGGTCACCGTCCTCGGCAGCGACGGCAGCCCGCAGGCCGGGGCCGAAGTGTCGCTGTTCGGCAGCATGTTGCCTGCCACCGGCGTGACCGACAACAACGGCCAGGTCAAGCTGTCGCTGTTCGGCGAGACCGCGGCCGGCGTCCGCGGCCTGTATGTCAAACCGAAAGCCGACTACTGGAGCTTCTACCAGCGCGATCCCGACATCAGCACCGACGAGACCAACGTGGTGCAGCTGCGCGCCCTGGCCGACTGGCCCTCGCTGGCCGGCTTCCCGCGCCAGAAAGCCTACGGCTGGGGACAAAAGGCGATGCGCCTGGACCAGCTGCCCGGCAACTACCGGGGCCAGGGCATCAAGATCGCGATCATCGATTCGGGCGCCGCCACCACGCACGAGAACCTCAACAAGATCCGGGCCGGCTTCGATGTCTTGAACAAGAAGACCGACCCGAACACCTGGACCGAGGATGCGCTGGGCCATGGCTCGCACTGCGCCGGCGTGATCGCCGCGGCCGACCTGGCCAGCGGCCTGCGCGGCTTCGCGCCCGACGCCGAGATCCACGCCTGCAAGCTGTTCCCCGGCGGCCAGGTAAGCCAGCTGATCGATGCGCTCGAATACTGCATCGACAAGCAGATCGACGTCGTCAACCTGAGCCTGGGCGGGGCCGAACCGTCCGAGGCGCTGGAGCAGCAGATCCAGCGCGCCAAGCGGGCTGGCATCGCCTGCATCGTCGCGGCCGGCAATTCGGGCGGCCCGGTGCAGTACCCGGCCTCGTCGCCGAACGTGCTGGCGGTGGCCGCGATCGGCAAGCTCAACGAATTCCCGCCGGACAGCTACCACGCCGAAACCCTGACCCGCCACATCGACGCCAACGGCTTCTTCGCGGCCAAGTTCAGCTGCTTCGGACCGCAGGTGGGCGTGTGCGGGCCGGGCGTGGCGATCGCGTCGACGGTGCCGCCGAATAACTTTGCGGCCTGGGACGGCACCTCGATGGCGGCGCCCCACATCACCGGCCTGGCGGCGCTGGTGCTGGCGCACCACCCGGACTTCCAGAACCTGTTCCGCTCGCGCGGCGCGGAACGGGTCGAACGCCTGTTCCAGGTGATTCGCGCCAGCGCGCGCCGTGTCAGCCTCGGCGACCCGAGCCGCACCGGCTTCGGCCTGCCCGATGTCATGGTGGCGGTCGGCCTGCAAAACCAGGCGGGCCAGACGCTGCCGGCAGCGGGGGTCGCGCCGCAGGCGGCCATGTCCTCGATGCTGCCGCAGCAGGCGGGCATCGGCGGCATGCTGCCGCAACAAGCCTTCGGGCGCATGCCGCAGATGGAACCGTTCGCGATCGACCCGGCGCTGGCGGCGTATGCGGCTTACATGCATAACCTGCCGTTCGGCATCGGCCGCGGCTGGTAAGTGCGGCGCACAATGCAAAAAGCCGCTTTTCAGCGGCTTCTTGCATGATCCTGGCGTCCCCAGGGGGATTCGAACCCCCGTACTCACCGTGAAAGGGTGATGTCCTAGGCCTCTAGACGATGGGGACAGAAATCTGTCCTGGATGGATGATACCACCCTGACCTGTTGCACCAATAAAAAACCCTGACTAGTCAGGGCGTTTAGTGGTACTAAACTACATGTGCCTCATTTGCCAAATCCTTGGCGTCCCCAGGGGGATTCGAACCCCCGTACTCACCGTGAAAGGGTGATGTCCTAGGCCTCTAGACGATGGGGACCCGGAACTGCTACGGTACTGCATGTGAACCAAGCCACATTTTCTTCTGCCTGAGTACTCCAGAATGACCTGAAGTGGTGGAGGTAAGCGGGATCGAACCGCTGACCTCTTGCATGCCATGCAAGCGCTCTCCCAGCTGAGCTATACCCCCTGTCTGGCGAAGAAGCAGAATTATAGCCTACGACCTTGCAATATGCAAAGGCCGAAAGCGAAAAAATTTATAGATATTTGTTAATGCGATCAAGAACGCTATCGCGGCCGACAATTTGCAACACGGCATCGATGGCCGGGGTCTGCAACTGGCCGGTGATGAGCAGGCGCAGCGGCATCGCCATCTGCGGCATCTTCATGCCATGCGCAGCCAGCACTTCCTTGATCATCGCCGCGATCGCCTCCTTGCTCCACTCCACCGTCGCGATGCGTTCGGCGAACTGGGACAGCGCCGGCTTGACGGCATCGCTCAGGTGCTGGGCCAGCAGCGCGGCATCCGGCTGCGGCGTGCGGTAGAACATCATGGCCTCATCGGCCAGGTCGTTGACCGTCTTGGCGCGCTCCTTCAGCAGCGCCAGCACGCTCGTCAGCGGCGGCGCGTTCTCGAACTGCGCGCCCGCTTGCTGCATGCGCGGCAGCGCCAGCGCGGCCAGGCGCTCGTTGCCGGCCTGCTTGATATAGTGATTGTTCAGCCAGGCCAGTTTTTCCATGTTGAACTGGGCTGCCGAGTTCGACAGGTGCTGGCCATCGAACCATTCGCACAGCTGCGCCATCGAGAACACCTCGTCGTCGCCGTGGCTCCAGCCCAGGCGCGCCAGGTAGTTCAGCATCGCTTCCGGCAGGTAGCCCTGGGCCGGGTAATCCATCACGCTGACGGCGTCCTTGCGCTTCGAGAGCTTCTGGCCGTCCGCGCCCAGGATCATCGGCAGGTGGCCATACAGCGGCAGCGGCGCGCCGATGGCGCGCAGGATATTAATCTGGCGCGGGGTATTGTTGACGTGGTCATCGCCGCGCAGCACATGGGTGATGCCCATGTCCCAGTCATCGACCGCGACACAGAAGTTATAAGTGGGCGTACCGTCCGGGCGCGCGATGACCAGGTCGTCCAGCTCGCGGTTGTTGATCGTGATGGTGCCCTTGACCACATCGTCCCAGCTGACGTCGCCGTCGAGCGGATTCTTGAAACGCACGACCGGCTTGCGGTCGGCCGGGACCGGCGGCAGGGCCTTGCCCGCCTCCGGACGCCAGGTACCGTCGTAGCGGGGCTTTTCGCCGGCCGCGCGCATGCGCTCGCGCATCGCCTCGACTTCGTCGGTCGACGAATAGCACAGGTAGGCGCTGCCTGCCTCCAGCATGTGCGCCACCACTTCGCGGTAGCGGCCCATCCGCTGCATCTGGTAGAACGGCCCTTCGTCATGGTCCAGGCCCAGCCACTTCATGCCCTCGATGATCGCCTCGACCGCTTCCGGCGTCGACCGTTCCAGGTCGGTGTCTTCGATGCGCAGCACGAAAGTGCCGCCGAAGTGGCGTGCGAACGCCCACGAATACAGTGCGGTGCGCGCGCCGCCGAGATGGAGGAAGCCGGTCGGGCTGGGAGCGAAACGGGTACGGACAGTCATGGTATGTGGGCTGCGGGAAGCCGCAGCAAGTCAGGTAAAGATGCTATTTTACCGCGCCGCGCAACAGCGGCACCAGCGCCCCGGCGCTGCCTTCCCCCTGCACTTCCACCCCGGGGTCAGACGTGCATTGTTGCGTCGAACATCCAAAAACAGGCGGGGTCGGACGTGCGTTGATGCGCCAGCGGGAAAACTACGCCCGATGCGCCAAAAACGGCCGCGCCAGACATCACGGATATGCTTTTTCAGCTACTCCCCGAATAATTATCGGCCTCTGGGCGAAAAAGACCGCATGACGCATCGATGCACGTCTGACCCCGGGTGAAAATCGCGGCCGCGCGCACCAACCCACGTCTGACCCCGGGGGACGTCTGACCCCGGGGGAATTGGGACTCAGGAGACGCCGAGACGCTTGCCCATCCGCGCCAGTTCCGGCAAGAAGGCCAGCAGGTTGCCGGCAAGGACCAGGGCAAGTCCGCCGAACGCCATGGCGCTCCACTGGTAGCCTTCGAGAAAAGTCGATACCGTCAGCGCCACCACCGGAAACAGCACCGTCGAAAATGCCGCGCGCTCGGGACCAATGCGCCCCAGCAGCGTCAGATACGCCATGAAGCCGATCACGCTGCCGACGATGGCCAGGTATAGCAGCGACCACACATAGCGCGGCGCCGTCTCGATCGTGAACGGCATGCCGGCCGCGAGCGCGCCGGCGCCAAGGATGCTGGCGCCGATCAGCATGGCCCAGGTGTTGGTCAGCCATGGCGTCATGCCCAGCGCCTGCATGCGGCTCGACAGCAAGTTACCCGTCGAGAAGGACAAGGTGCCCAGCACCGACAGTCCAAGCCCGAGCAGCATATTGCCGTCCCGCCAGCGCCCCTGCATCTGGGGGAGGAATAGCAAGACAATGCCACACAAGCCCAGCAATGCGCCCGCCATGACTTGCGCCCGGATCGGCCGCCCCATGAAGATGCGCCCGTTGACCGCATTCCAGATCGGGGCCGTGGAAAACACGACCGCGATCAGGCCGCTGGCGACCCATTGACTGGCATAGTAAAAGCACAGGAAATTCACGCAGAACAGGCTCAGGCCCTGGGCCAGCAGGTAGGGCCAGGCTTGCCGGGCGGGCAGCAATGGCCTGCGCGTCAGCATCAGGAACAGCATCAGCACGGCCGAACCGAGCCAGAATCGGTAGGCGATCGATACCGGGGCCGGCACTTCCCCCAGTTGATAGCTGATGGCGATCCAGGTGGTGCCCCAGATTAGCACCGTCAGGAAGTAGAGACTTGTATTCATTGCTTGCATTCCCATTGTTGGCACGCGCAGCGCGCGTGGCTGCGCCGTTCCACAACTTACCGCAGAAAGGGGCATCGCCGGCCGGATGGGATTGTCTGATCTTGCGCATTTGATGGCGGCGCCCGAGGCCCCGGCAGCACCGCGCCGGCCCCCGTGCTAGACTTTTCGGCATGCTGCTTCCCTCGTCCCAGACCCACCTTGCCGCCACGCCGGCGATTTCGCACGCGGTATTTCATGCCATGTCGGGCACCGATGCGGCGCTCGAGCGCTTCGCCTGGCTGGGGGATGGCCTGGCTGCCGCCATCTGGGAACGTGATACGGAAGAATCGATCACCAGCTATGTCCAGCCTGGCCACCATACCTTGTCCTGCTACCTCGGCGGCGGCAGCCGCACCGAGCGCGTCGGCGCACCCGGCAAGTACGGCGCGCCGCAACGCCTGTGCAGCCTGCCCGACTGGCACGAATCGAGCTGGGTCGTGCGCGGCAAGCTGCGCCTGCTGCACGTCTACTTCATGCCCGAGCATTTCACGCGGCGCGCGATCGTGGAGCTCGAGCGCGAACCGCGCGAGCTGACCCTGGCCGACCGCACCTACTTCGAACAGCCGCGCATCGTGGCGCTTTGCGAGGCGCTCGCCGCCACGCCGTGGGAAGACCCGGACCAGCTGTTGCGCGCCAATGAGATTGCGCACGAGGCCCTGAGCGAATTGCTGCGCTCCCAAGCCATCGTGCGCCAGGACCTGCGGCTGCGCGGCGGACTCGCCCCCGGGGTCCGGCGCCGGCTGGCGGCGTATATCGACGCCAACCTTGCCCTGCCTCTCACGCTGGGCATGCTGGCGCAACTGGCATGCTTGTCGGAGTTCCACCTGGCGCGCATGTTCCGGGTGTCGTTCGGCATGCCGCCGTCGGCGTGGATCGGCGCGCGCCGCATCGACCTCGCGCGCCGCCTGCTCAAGACCACGGCGTGGCCGCTGCAGCAGGTGGCCGCCGCCTGCGGCTATGCGAACCTGAGCCACTTCAACCACCGCTTTCGGGCCGCGGTCGGCACGCCGCCGGGACGGTTTCGGCTGGCCCTCAGTTAGCCGCGACCGGCGCCGAAGCGGCTACTTGACGCTGACCTTGATGGTCTTGCTCATCCCCGCCCCGTAGGACTGGTGGGCGCCGTTCGCGAACTGCATTGTCAGGGTGTAGTTGCCCGGCGCCAGCTTGACCTCGGTTTCGGTCTGTCCCTTGCCGAAATGCAGATGGGTGTCGTTGAAGGGAATGCTCTCGCCCTCCTTGAGCGGCGCGCCGTTGATCACGAGATGGTGGTGCCCGCTGCCGGCCGCCATGTCGCCGGCGGGCTTGACGTCCATGCCCTTGACGGCGAATTTCACCATAAACGGACTGCTGACCGTCGCGCCGTCGGCCGGCTCGACGAAACTGACCGACTGCGCCGCGGCGCCGACACAGCAGGCCGACAGGGCCAGTCCCAACATCATTCGTGAAGTCATTGCATTTCTCCTTGTGTCTAGGGAATTCCTACATTCAGGCGGCGGCCCAGCTTCTGCAATTCGCCGCTGTCGACATAGGCATTGAAAGCGCGGTCGAAGCGGCCGCGCCACAGCTGGTACTCGGGACGTTTGGGGAACGCGAAGTAGCCGCGCTGGGTGGCCAGCACCCGCGCCTGGAGCATCACCTTGCCCTCCAGGCCCAGCAGGGGGATCACCGGCTCGGTATTGCGGCGGTTGCTCGCGAACAGCTCGACCCGGCCCAGCGCCAGCATCGTCAGCGCCGATTCGACCGAGTTGGTGACGCTGATGTTGAGCAGGGTGCGCGCGGCGTCGAACTCGTCGCCATAGGCCCAGCCATTGATGATGACGATGCGCTTGGCGCGCAAGGACTCGTAGTCGCCATCCCATTCGGGGGCGCCGCTGCGGCCATAGAAGATCATCTGGTCCTGGTAGAAGGGGCGCTCGGAAAAATAGAAATGCTCCAGCCGTTCCGGCGACTTGTAGGGGCCGACGAGGATGTCGGCCTGGCCCTGGGCCACCATCGACTGGGCGCGCGCCCAGGGATACAGGTCGAAATGCAGGGGCTGGCCCAGTTGCGGCGCGAGCGCGCGCAGGATTTCCGGCCCCATGCCGCGAAATTCGCCATCGGTCCGCTCGTAGATCCGCGAAAAATGCGCGCCCACCACCAGCAGCTCGCGCGGCGCCGCCCGCAGCGGCAGCGCCAGCAAGCCAAGCGCGCCGAGCATCAGGGCGCGCCGGTCCTGGCAGCAGTCGAGCACACCGTCCATGTCGCCCCGCATTGTCGAGATGGCACGATTGTACGCCCGGCCGCGCTGCCGGGCTACTTGTTTGCGCCGCCTGTTGCTTAGTCGTTCTTGATGACGATGCTGGGAAACTTGCTGCTCATGTCCCTGGCTTTTTCCGCCACCTTGACCGCCACCTTGCGCGCGATGTCCTTGTAGATCGCCGCCACCGGGCCGTCCGGCTCGGCCACCACGGTCGGGGTGCCGGAATCGGTCTGCTCGCGGATCGCCATCGTCAGCGGCAAGGCGCCGAGGAAGTCGACGCCGAAGTCGGCGCACATCTTCGCGCCGCCGCCGTGGCCGAAGATTGCCTCGGTATGGCCGCAATTCGAGCAGATGTGGGTGCTCATATTCTCGACCACGCCGAGGATTGGAATGCCGACCTTCTCGAACATCTTCAGGCCCTTGCGCGCGTCGAGCAGCGCGATGTCCTGCGGCGTCGTGACGATCACGGCGCCGGTGACCGGCACTTTCTGCGACAGGGTCAGCTGGATGTCGCCGGTGCCCGGCGGCATGTCGACGACGAGGTAATCGAGGTCGCGCCAGTTGGTCTGCTCCAGCAATTGCTGCAGGGCCTGGGTCACCATCGGGCCGCGCCACACCATCGGCTCGTCCGGGTCGATCATGAAGCCGATCGAGGACACTTGCAGGCCGTGGTTCTGCAGCGGCTCCATGGTCTTGCCGTCGCTCGTCTCGGGACGCCCGCTGATGCCCAGCATCATCGGCTGCGAGGGGCCGTAGATATCGGCGTCGAGCACGCCGACCGCGGCGCCCTCGGCCGCCAGCGCCAGCGCCAGGTTGACGGCGGTCGTCGATTTGCCGACCCCGCCCTTGCCGGAAGCGACGGCGATGATGTTCTTCACGTTCGGCATCAGCTTCAGGCCGCGCTGCACCGTGTGCGAGATGACCTTGGTATAGATGTCGGCCCGCACCGTGCCCGCGCCCGCCAGCGCCTTGAGCGCGCCCTCGACCGCCGCGCGGATCGCCGCGTGCTGGCTCCTGGCCGGATAGCCCAGCTCGACGTCGACCGAGATGTTGCCGCCTTCGACCTTGATATTCTTAATTGCCTTGGAAGAAACGAAATCTTTGTGGGTATTCGGATCGATGACCGTCGCCAGTGCCGCCTTGACGTCTTCTGCTGTGATGCTCATGTAAATCTCCGTAGTGAAGCCGAAGTTTAGCGCAAATCGCCGCGCCCGGCCTTGCAAAAAGGGCAAACTTGACCTTGCCACCCTGCGCAGGCACGCGATCCGCTGTTAAAATGCTTCTCTTCCTCACCTCATTTCTGCCTTCGACCATGACCCGCAAGCTGTTCGTCACCACCGCCCTGCCCTACGCCAACGCAGCCTTCCACATCGGCCACATGATGGAGTACATCCAGGCCGACATCTGGGTCCGGTTCCAGCGCATGCAGGAAGGTCGCGAGGTCCACTTCGTGTGCGCCGACGACACCCACGGCACCCCGATCATGATCGCGGCCGAGAAGGAAGGCATCACGCCGCAGGAATTCGTGGCCAAGATCGCGGCCGGCCGCCAGCAATACCTGGACGGCTTCCACATCGCCTTCGACAACTGGTATTCGACCGATTCGCCGGAAAACGTCGAGCTGTCCCAGGGCATCTACCGCAAGCTGCGCGAGGCCGGCCTGATCGTCACCAAGACCGTCGACCGCTTCTTCGACCCGGTCAAGGGCATGTTCCTGGCCGACCGCAACATCAAGGGCGAATGCCCGAAATGCGGCGCCAAGGACCAGTACGGCGACAATTGCGAAGTGTGCGGCGCGGCCTACCAGCCGACCGAACTGGTGAACCCGTTCTCGGTCTTCACCGGCTCGACGCCTATCCTCAAGCCGTCCGAACAGTATTTCTTCGCGCTGTCCGACCCGCGCTGCTTCACCTTCCTCAAGGAATGGCTGAACACGCCCGGCCGCCTGCAGTCCGAAATGGTCAACAAGGTGTCCGAATGGCTGGGCGACGCCGGCGAAAAGCTGGCCGACTGGGACATTTCGCGCGACGCGCCCTACTTCGGCATCCCGATCCCTGATGCGCCGGGCAAGTTCTTCTATGTGTGGCTCGATGCGCCGGTCGGCTACCTGGCGTCGCTGAAAAATTACTGCAGCAAGAAAGGCATCGACTTCGACGCCCTGCTGCGCGACCCGGGCACCGAGCAAGTGCACTTCATCGGCAAGGACATCGTCTCCTTCCACCTGCTGTTCTGGCCGGCGATGCTGAACTTCGCCCGGCACCCGGTCATCGACAAGCTGAAGGTCAATGTGCACGGCCACCTGACGGTCAACAACGAAAAAATGTCGAAGTCGCGCGGCACCGGCATCTCGCCGCTGCGCTACCTGGACCTGAAGATGAATCCGGAGTGGCTGCGCTACTACATCGCCTTCAAGCTCAACGCGAAAGTCGAAGACCTGGACTTCAACGGCGACGACTTCGTGGCCCGCGTCAACAGCGACCTGATCGGCAAGTACGTCAACATCGCCAGCCGCTGCGCCGGCTTCATCGCCAAGAAATTCGACGGCAAGCTGGCGCCGGCGCTGTCGAGTGGCGCGCAGGACTGGATCGCCAGGGCGCTGACGGCGGGCGGCGCCGAACGCCAGGCCAGCATCGCCCACAATTTCGAACACCGCGAGTTCGGCAAGGCGCTGCGCGAAATCATGGAGATCGCCGACATCACCAACCAGTATGTCGACGAAAACAAGCCCTGGATCCTGGCCAAGGACGACGGCAAGGTCGCCGAGTTGCACGATGTCTGCACCGCGGCGCTGATCCTGTTCCGCCAGCTGACCATCCTGCTGTCGCCGGTCTTGCCGCAAGTGGCGGCGCGCGTGGCAGAGTTCCTCGGCGACGACGTGCAGAGCTGGCGCGACACCCAGGGCGACGCCGTGTGGAACACCATGCTCGGCCGCACCATCGGCGCCTACAGCCACCTGATGACCCGGGTCGACGCCAAGATGGTCGAAGACCTGTTCGACAAGCCGGCCGCCGCGGCGCCGGCCGCGGACGCGCCAGCGGCGCCGGCCGCCCCGGCGCGCGCCGAAGGCATCGAGGAACTGGCGCCCGAGATCAAGATCGACGACTTCACCAGGATCGACCTGCGCATCGCCAGGATCGTCAACTGCGAGCAGGTCGACGGTTCCGACAAGCTGCTGCGCCTGACGCTGGACGTGGGCGAAGGCCGGCTGCGCAATGTGTTCTCCGGCATCAAGTCGGCCTACACGCCGGCGCAGCTGGTCGGCAAGCTGACCGTGCTGGTGGCCAACCTGGCCCCGCGCAAGATGAAGTTCGGCGTCTCCGAAGGCATGGTGCTGTGCGCCTCGGCCGCCGACGAGAAGGCAAACCGTAGCGACGGACCGCCCGGCCTGTACGTGCTCGAGCCATGGCCGGGCGCCCAGCCGGGCATGCGCATCCGCTAAGCATGGACATCGTCGTACGCGAAGCCGGCGACCATGACGCCGGCCTGATCGCCGACCTGACCCGCGCCTGCTGGCAGGGCAAGGTCGGCGCCAGCTCCTCGGGCCACCGCGAATCGGCGGAGCTGGTCGCGCGCCACCTGCGCGACGGCGGCGCCTTCATCCTCGATGTCGACGGCGAACCGGCCGGTTCGGTGCGCTGGATCCCGCACGACAGCGACGCCGGCGTCTGGGAAATCCTGCGCATGGATGTGCTGCCAGCATTTCGGGGCAGCAACCTGTCGCAGCACTTGCTGGAAGCGGTGATCCACCGCAGCCTGGCCAGCGGCGTCGACGAACTGCGCCTGGCCGTGCGCAGCGACCAGCCCAAGCTGATCGACTTCTACACGGCCTTCGAATTCGAACTGGCCGAAGAACTTGACTATTCGCATGCCAACCCGGCCGAACCGGCGCCTGCCGTCATGCGGCGCTTCCTGCGCGGCTGACCATCCGCATTTAAAGGGCGCTGGAATCAATTGCCCCTGCTGCGGGGGCGCTATAATGCGAGCTTAAGCAGAAATCGCCCTGCCATGAACAGGGCGAATCCCATCATTTTTAGAGTGGTAGCGACCCTATGACCGAACTGACTTCCTTGAGGCACATTCCGCAGGCCAACCTGTTTCGCAAGGGCGACGTGTTCGTCCTGTTCGGCGAACTGTTCGGCCGCGGCTATGCCAATGGCCTGATCGACGAAGCACGCAAGGCCGGCATGACCATCGTCGGCATCACCGTCGGCCGCCGCGACGAGAACAATGCGCTGCGCGCCCTGAACGACGAAGAGCTGGCCGAAGCCAAAGCCAAACTGGGCGGCAAGATCATCAACGTGCCGCTGATGGCCGGTTTCGACATGGATGCGCCGGCAGGCGAGCAAAACCCGACCGAGCTGCTGTCGGGCATCACCCTGAAGAGCTGGCAAGAAGACAAGCTGGACTGGTCCGCGATCGAGCGCTGCCGCGAAGCGGGCGTCAAGCGCTTCACCGCCTCGGTGGCCGAGGCGATGGCCCAGATCGACCAGCTGATCCCGGACGGCGCCAATGCCTTCTTCGCCCACACCATGGCCGGCGGCATCCCGCGCATCAAGGCCTTCCTCGCGATCGCCAACCGCATCTACAAGGGCCGCGGCGAGCGTTTCATGTCCTCGCGCGCCCTGCTCGACAGCGACCTGGGCAAGCTGATCCTGATGAACTTCGACGAAGTCACCGCCAACACGCTGCAGCACCTGATCAACGGCAGCGCCGCGATCCGCGCCCGCCTCGAGCGGCAAGGCGGCCAGGTGCGCTACACGGCCTACGGCTACCACGGCACCGAGATCTTGATCGACGGCAAGTACACCTGGCAGAGCTACACCAACTACACCCAGGGCTACGCCAAGATGCGCCTCGAAACCGTGGCGCAGGCGGCCTGGGCGCAGGGCGTCAAGGCGACCGTGTTCAACTGCCCGGAAATCCGCACCAATTCCTCCGACATCTTCGTCGGCGTCGAACTGCCGCTGCTGCCGCTGCTGCTGGCGCTCAAGAAGGAAGGCGGCGGCGCCTGGGCCGACCAGCAATGGGCCGCGTGCCAGGCCCTGCTGAAGGACGGCGTCAAGCTCGACACCCTCCTCGACATGATCGAGTCCTACAACGCCGACGCGACCAGCGCCAGCTTCCGCAATTTCCCGGCCTGGCCGATGGACAATACGCCGGCCCTGGCCGATGTGATGATCGGCACCTCGGACGAAGTGACCGAGCTGCACAAGGACCGCAAGGCCCTGATCACCGACCATCTGAGCTCGCTGGTGCTCGAGAGCGCCGGTCCGCTGATGTTCCACGGCGCCGCCGAAAGCATCGGCCCGGTGTTGTGGCTGAACCACGACATCATCGCGCGCAAACTCAACGCCCTGCACCCCTAAGTCCGGCGCTGCCGGCAGGCGCGGGGCGCCAAAGCCCCGCCTTGCCGGCGCACGCGGTAAAATAGCCCTGTCCGCCCCACTATTCCACGATATGAAACTGTCCAAACAACACTCGATGTACGAATCCGAGCACACGCTGTTCATCAAACAGCTCAAGGCCGCCAACCCGACGATCGAGCAGGGCCAGCAAGCCGGCCGCGCGCTGCTGTGGGACAAGGCCCCGACCGCCTTGTCGGAGCAGGAACGGCGGCGCGAATCGGCCGTCAAACAGCAAGCCTACGTGTACCAGAACAAGCTCTGAGCGACTGGACCGGACATGTTGCCAGATGAGGCGACGGGCGCGGCGCTCGCCGAAGCGGCGCCCGAAGTTGCGGCGGAAGCGGCCGCCATTGCCCGCCTGTACGGCGAGCCGCTGCTGCGCATGCCGACCGACCTGTACATCCCGCCGGATGCGCTGGAAATCTTCCTCGACGCCTTCGAAGGCCCGCTCGACCTGCTGCTGTACCTGATCCGCAAGCAGAACTTCAACATCCTCGATATCCCGATGGCGCAGGTCACCCTGCAATACCTGAAGTATGTCGACCAGATCCGCCTGCACAACCTCGAGCTGGCCGCCGAATACCTGCTGATGGCGGCGATGCTGATCGAAATCAAGTCGCGCATGCTGCTGCCGCAGAAGAAGCACGACGACGAGGAAGCGGGCGACCCCCGTGCCGAACTGGTGCGCCGCCTGCTCGACTACGAGCAGATCAAGCTGGCCGCCTACGACCTGAACGCCGTGCCCCAGCTCGACCGCGACTTCGTGCGCCCCCAGCTGTTCGTCGAGCAAAGCCTGGTGCCGAACTGGCCCGAATGCGACGCCGGCGACCTGCAGCGCGCCTGGCTCGACGTGCTCAAGCGCGCCAAGCTGACCCAGCACCACAAGATCAGCCGCCAGGAACTGTCGGTGCGCGAGCACATGTCGGCCATCCTGCGCCAGTTGCAGGCCGCGCGCTTCGTCGAGTTCGGCGACCTGTTCAGCGGCCAGCACGGCGTGCCGATCGTCGTGGTGCACTTCGTCGCGATGCTCGAACTGGCCAAGGAAACCCTGATCGAGATTACCCAGGCCGAACCGTTCGCGCCGATCTACGTGCGCCTCGCCTACTCGCCAGCCTGAGCCGGCAACCCCGAATTCCCCAAAAAAACCTGCTTAGGACCCCCATGAAAATCATCTCATCCGTCGAAGAACTGCGCGACCAGCTGAGCGGACAGCTGCGCACCGCCTTCGTGCCCACCATGGGCAACCTGCATGAAGGCCATTTGTCGCTGATGCGGCTGGCGCGCAAGCATGGCGACCCGGTGGTCGCCTCGATCTTCGTCAACCGCCTGCAGTTCGGTCCCAACGAGGATTTCGACAAGTACCCGCGCACCTTCCAGGCCGACGTCGAAAAGCTCGAAAAGGAAGGCGTGTACGTGCTGTTCGCGCCGACCGAGAAAGACCTGTATCCGGAGCCGCAGGAATTCCGCGTGCGCCCGCCGGACGACCTGGGCAATACGCTGGAGGGCGAATTCCGGCCCGGCTTCTTCACCGGCGTGACGACCATCGTGCTCAAGCTGTTCTCCTGCGTGCAGCCGAAGGTGGCCGTGTTCGGCAAGAAGGATTACCAGCAGCTGATGATGGTGCGCAACATGAGCCGCCAGTTCGCGCTGCCGACGCAGATCATCGCGGCCGAGACCTGGCGCGCCGAGGATGGGCTGGCGCTGTCGTCGCGCAATATGTACCTGTCCGAGAGCGAGCGGGCGGAGGCGCCGGCGCTGTACCGCAGCCTGAACGCGGTGGCCGAGGAAGTGCGTGCCGGCCACCTCGACGTGTTCGAGCTCGAGCACAAGGCGATGGCCGACCTGGCCAAGCGCGGCTGGGCGCCCGACTACATTTCGATCCGCAGGCAGGCCGACTTGCAGCCGCCGAGCGCCGGCGACCTGGCGCAGGGCGCGCCGCTGGTGGTGCTGGCGGCGGCCAAGCTCGGCACGACGCGCCTGATCGACAACCTCGAGATCTAAGCCGCGACCGAAATCGCAAGCGCGACTCTGGAAGTACAAAAACCAACGTCGTCCCTGCCTCCGCAGGGACGACGTTGTCTTAGGCTTCGACGACCTTGACTGTGCTTAGGTCGTCACATTCTGCGCCCACGCCAGCGCCGACAGGTGCGCCTTGTTGACGTCCACCGGCGCGATGCCGAGCGACTTGGCCAGCGACGCCACCAGCTGCGAATTGAGCTCGCAGGCTTCGGCCAGCGCCAGGTAGGGGCCGTACATGCCGCCGCGCGTGAGCAGCGCGCGCACCACTTCGTCCGGCAGCTGGATGGTGTCCAGCACTTCCTTCATCGGCAGCCCCAGCAAGCGGTCCAGCAGCGAGAACATGCCCGCCACGAACAGGTTCTCGCCCTCGCCGCGCGCCAGGGCCTTCTGCCCGAGCAGCTCGGCCAGGCGCCCGCGCACCACCGCCGTTTCCATCAGCACCGGCGAGAAGCCGCTGGTGCTGGCCGTCGCCAGCAGCAGGGTCAGCCAGCGGTACAGCGGCGCGTAGCCCAGCATCGTGATCGCCTGCTTGAGCGACTGGATCTCGCGCCCGATGCCGAAGCCGGCCGAGTTGATGAAACGCAGCAGCTTGTACGACAGCGCGGGATCGCGCTTGAGCACGTTCTCGATCTTGGCGATGTCATCGTTGGCCTGCACCATCTGCATCAGTTGCAGGATGATGGTCTGGGCCGGGTTCATGCCCTTGACCGGGATGCCGGGACGCGGCGTCAGGTGCAGCTTGCCCACGAAAGCGTCCAGCCCCAGCGCGGCGCAGGAGTCGAAGTCGGCCCAGGTGGTCACCGGCCGTCCGACCATGCGCACCGAGGACTGCTTGGCGGCGGCGTAGGTGCGCGCCTGCGCCGCCACGTCGGCGCCCGAGAAGCGCACTTCGATGTACGAGGCCGACAAGCCGAGGTTCTTGCCCAGGTGGGTCAGTTCGCCGTCGCGCACCGAGATGCCGACCCCGCCCGCCACCAGGCCCTGCGCCGCGGCCAGGGTATCGGCGTCGGCCAGGTCGTTCGCCTTGAGCGTGAGCACGGTGCGGTCCGGCGGCATGTTGAACAGGGCGTCGGTCGACAGCATCGCCGGCACCGCATCAAGGAACAGGATCTTGTCGCGCAGCAGCCAGCCATGCTCGTCGTCGTTGACGTTCTCGGCCACGAAGCTGATCAGCGATTCGAGGTCGGCGTCGGTGACTTTCTGCTGCCCTTCATGCTGTTGCCAGGACAATTCATAGCCGACGACCCGCTGTTTCGGATCGAGCAGTGGTTCACGGACGATAAAGTTTGTTTCGTGCATTATTTTTGGGTCGCTGTTGGATTCGCTGTCGGATGGTCCGGGCCGCGTTCGGCCGGCGGCACGCTCAGAAGCCCAGGCTGTCCAGTAAATCGTCGACCTGGCCCTGGTTGGAGACCACGTCGCTGTTGCCTTGGGGCTTGATCTGGGGGCCGTTGAGCAGGCTGTTGTCGAACTCGCGCCGGACGTCGGGCGGCGCGAAATCGACCAGCATCTGCACCAGCTGCTGCTCCAGGTCGTGCGCGATCGTCGTGACCCGGGTGATCACTTGCCCGGTCAGGTCCTGGAAGTCCTGCGCCATCATGATGTCCATCAGGTGGCTGCGGGTGACGCTGGTGTCGCGCCTGGTCGCGGCCATGCCGGCGATCGCCTGGGCCGCCAGGGCGCGCCATGCGGCGTCGCTGGTGCCGGGCGCGGCCAGCGCGCTTTCCAGGCTGGCCGACAGCGCGCTGGCGCGCTGCTCGATGCTGTCCTGCAGCGGACTGGCGGCGTCGGTCGCGTTCAGCACTTTTTGCGCCGCCTGCTCCGACAGCCGCGCGACGTAGTCGAGGCGGTCGCGCGCATCCGGAATGTCGGTGGCGGCTTTTTCAATCAGCTTGTCCAGGCCCAGGCCGCGCAGGCTTTCATGCAGGGCGCGCGTCATGTGCCCGATCCGGCTCAGTACTTCGTCCTCCTGCGAGGAGGCCGCGCCGGCGCCCGGTGCGCTGTCCAGCAGGACGGCGCCCTCGGCAATGTGCTCACCCATCTCAGGCTCCGACTTTTTCGAGTTTCTCGAAGATCTTGTTGAGCTTTTCGTCCAGGGTGGCGGCGGTGAATGGCTTGACCACGTAGCCGTTGGCGCCGGCCTGGGCCGCCGCGATGATGTTTTCCTTCTTCGCTTCGGCGGTCACCATCAGCACCGGCAGCTTGGCCAGCGCGGGGTCGGCACGGATGTTCTGCAACATCGTCAGGCCGTCCATGTTCGGCATGTTCCAGTCGGAGACCACGAAATCGAAGGGCTCGCTGCGCAGCTTGGCCAGGGCCATGACGCCGTCCTCAGCTTCGTCGACGTTGGCGTAACCCAGCTCCTTCAACAGGTTGCGCACAATCCGGCGCATCGTCGAGAAATCGTCCACCACTAAAAAACGCATCTTTGGATCAGCCATGAATTACTCCGTTGATTCTCTTACTCTGGTTATTGATAGACGCTGCCCGAGACGCTGCGCACAAGCAGACTTAAGGATAGCATTTTTGTTGCTCTGAGGCGAACAACCTTACGGTAAAAAGCGCCTTTCGCGGCTCATACGCGCAACGCACGGCTGCCTTGCGTTGCCAGATAGTTAAGCACCATGCCCGGCAAGCCGTTCAGGGGCCCCACTTCGTGCGCCGCACCAATGGCGATCGCTTCGCGCGGCATGCCGAACACCACGCACGATGCTTCATCCTGGGCAAAATTATACGCCCCGGCTGTCTTCATCTCCAGCATGCCGGCGGCCCCGTCCTTGCCCATGCCGGTCAGGATCACGCCGACCGCGTTCTTGCCGGCCGCCTGCGCCGCCGAACGGAACAGCACGTCGACCGAGGGCCGGTGCCGGTTGACCGGGTCGGTCTGCTCGATCCGGGTCACGTAGTTGGCGCCGGAACGGGCCAGCAGCAGGTGCGAATGGCCGGGCGCGATGTAGGCGTGGCCGGGCAGCACCCGCTCGTCGCCGTGGGCCTCGCGCACGCTGATCTTGCACAGGGAATCGAGCCGGCGCGCGAACGAGGTGGTGAAGCCTTCCGGCATGTGCTGGGCGATCAGGATGCCGGGGCAGTCGCTCGGCATCTGCATCAGGAATTCGCGGATCGCCTCGGTGCCGCCGGTCGAGGCGCCGATGATGATCAGCTTTTCCGACGAGGTCAGCGGATTGCGCAGCGCCGGCAGCGCGCCGGTCGCGGCCGGGGCGGTCAGCGTGCGCGGCTTGATGCGCGCGCGCGCGGCGGCGCGGATCTTGTCGGAAATCAGTTCGGCGTACTCGCGCATCCCGCTCTGGATCGAGATCTTCGGCTTGGTCACGAAATCGACCGCCCCCAGTTCCAGCGCGCGCATCGTGATTTCCGAGCCGCGCTCGGTCAGCGAGGACACCATCAGCACCGGCATCGGGCGCAGGCGCATCAGCTTTTCGAGGAAGTCGAGGCCGTCCATCTTCGGCATCTCGACGTCGAGCGTGAGCACGTCGGGGTTGGTCTGCTTGATCAGCTCGCGCGCGACCAGCGGGTCGGGCGCCACGCCGACCACTTCCATGTCCGGCTGGCTCGAAATGATCTCGCTCATGACGCTGCGGATCAGCGCCGAGTCGTCCACGATCAGTACCTTGATCTTCATAATGCGCTGCTTTCAATATTAAAACAGGTCGATGTCGCCGCCCACCGGCGCGATCTTCAGGCGGCTCGCATAGTCGAGCTCGCGCCGTGCCAGCGTATCGTTGTGGGTCTGCATCAGCTTCTTGACCAGCACCTTGCCGGTGCGCGGGAAGAAGTACACCTTGCGCGGGTAGACGTCGTTCAGGTCTTCGGCCACCACCCGCATCTTCTCGGTCTTCAGGTAGTTCATCACGAAGTCGGCGTTGCGCGAGCCGACGTTGATCGCGGTGAAGCCCTTGAGCACGGCGCCGCCGCCGAACACCTTGGCCTCCATGTTCTCGCGCCGCGCGCCGGCCTTGAGCAGGTCGTTGATCAGCACCTCCATCGCATAGGTCCCGTAGCGCATCGAGGCCGACACCGGGCTGTTCGGATCGCTGCCGCCGTCCGGCAGCATGAAGTGGTTCATGCCGCCCAGGCCGGACACCCGGTCGCGGATGCAGGCCGACACGCAGGACCCGAGCACGGTCACGATCAGCATGTCCTTCGGCGTGTAGTAGTACTCGCCCGGCAGGATCTTGGCCGCGTCGCAGTCGAAGGTGCGGTCGAAGTAGACGTTGGTCGCGAATTGTCCGTTATTGTCGTTTGCCATGGTCGGTTCTCACTTGCGGCGCTCGTCGAGCTCGTACACGGTCTTGCCGCGCAGTTTCAGGGACTCGGAGACGTACAGAAAATTCTCGGAATGGCCTGCGAACAGCAGCGCATCCGGTTTCATCAGCGGCACGAAGCGCGCCAGGATGCGGCGCTGGGTCGCCTTGTCGAAATAAATCATCACATTGCGGCAGAAAATCACGTCGAACTGTCCCTGCAGCGGCCAGCCGTCGGCCAGCAGGTTGAGCTGGCGATACGCGACCAGCTGGCGCAGCTCGTTGCGCACGCGCACCATGCCGGCCTGCTCGCCCTTGCCCCGCAAGAAAAACTTGCGCGCGCGCTCGGGCGCCAGCTTGTCGATGCGCTCGATCGGATACACGCCCTTTTCGGCCACCGCCAGCACGTTGGTGTCGATGTCGGTGGCGACGATCTGCACCGGCGGCGACAGCGTGTTGAATGCTTCGCAGGCCGTCATCGCGATCGAATACGGCTCCTCGCCGGTGGAACTGGCGGAACACCAGATCGTCAGCGGATTGCCGTGCGCCTTCTTCAGATGCTCGGCCAGCAGCGGGAAATGGTGGGCTTCGCGGAAGAAGGAGGTCAGGTTGGTCGTCAGCGCGTTCGTGAACGACTCCCACTCCTCGCCCAGCCGGCCCGCCTCGAGCTCGTCCAGGTAGCGCCCGAACGACACGATGCCAGTCGCGCGCAGCCGCCGCGCCAGACGGCTGTAGACCATTTCCTGCTTGCTGTCGGCCAGGGAGATGCCGGCGCGCTGGTAGATCAGCGCGCGCACCCGTTCAAAGTCACCGCTGGTGAAATTGAACTCCTTGGCGCTTTCTTGTTTCATTTGCGGCACCTTGTTAGACCTTCACGTTGTTGACCGCATTACTGTGACGACAGGAGCTCCTAGAACTCTTCCCAGTCGTCGCTGGCCGCCGCCACCTTCTTCGGCTTGGCCGGCGCCGGCCGCGGGGCTTCCACCGCCGCCACCGGCGCCTGGGCGCGCGCCAGCG
>JAKFDH010000021.1:0-54469 GCA_036676245.1 Massilia sp.
ATCGGCGCCTACGACGAGTTCAAGGAAATGTTCGACCGCTTCTCGCTGGAAGCGGGCAAGAAGCAATACCTGATTCCCTACTTCATCGCCGCCCATCCGGGCACGACCGACGAAGACATGCTGAACCTGGCGCTGTGGCTGAAGAAAAACAACTTCAAGCTGGACCAGGTGCAGACCTTCATGCCGACGCCGATGGCGATGGCGACCACGATGTACCACTCGCGCAAGAACCCGCTGCACAAGGTGACGGCCGATTCGGAGATCGTGGAGACCGCGCGCAGCGGCAAGGTGCGCCGTTCGCACAAGGCCTTCCTGCGCTACCAGGACCCGGCCAACTGGCCGATCCTGCGCGAGACCCTGGTCAAGATGGGCCGCGGCGACCTGATCGGCAACGGCGACAAGCACCTGGTTCCGAGCTGGACCAATGGCGAAGAAGGCGGCCTGGCTGCCGGCGAGCGCAAGCGCCAGACCTCGGGCGCCGGCACGCTGGACAAGTTCGCGGCCGCGCCCAAGCGCAAGACCGAACGCGCGATCGCGCCGACGCCGTTCATCGCGCCGGAATCGAAGGTGCGTCCTTCCATTCTTGCAACCATCAAGAGCAAGCCGAAGGCGGCGCCTGCCGCTGCCAAGGGCGCCCGCAAACGCTAAAAGAAGGACCGCAGGGCGGAAGTTTGCATCCGAAATGCCGCGGTTAACCCGCCCTTTTCGTGCGATCGCTTTCCGAGTCGAAGGATTACACTGGTAAGCACCTTCACCACGGAATTGCCATGAAAATCACCTTCGCGCGCGCTATCTCCATTTCCCTGCTGGCGCTGCTGGCCGCCTGCGGTGGCGGCGGCGGTGACAGCGCCCCGGCGACCCCGGCCACGCCAACCCTGCAATCGATCACGGTCACGCCCAACAACGCGGTGGTCGCCGTCGGCGTCACCCAGCAATTCGCCGCGACCGGCCAGTATTCGGATGGCAAGAGCACGGCCCTGACCACCGGCGTGACCTGGTCGGTGACCGGCGACAAGGCCACCATCGTCAGCAGCACTGGCCTGGCCACCGGCAAGGCAGTCGGCACCGAAACCATCACCGCCACCGTCGGCAGCGTCAAGGGCAGCGTCACGATGGGCGTCAAGGCGCCCTGGACCGCGGTCGCCGGCGGCGGCAGCCACACGGTCGCGCGCAAGGCCGACGGTTCGCTGGTCGCCTTCGGCCTGAACCGTTCCGGCCAGCTCGGCGACGGCAGCGTGGCCGACAAGAATGTCCCGACCGTGGTCGGCACCGTGCTGACCTGGAGCAAAATCGCGGCCGGCGAATTCCATACCGTGGCGCTGCGCTCGGACGGCACCCTGTGGGCCTGGGGCTTCAACCAGAACGGCCAGCTCGGCGATGGCAGCACCACCGACCGCGCGACCCCGGTCAAGATCGGCACCGCCAGCAACTGGGCCTCGATCGCGGCCGGCAAGGCGCACACCCTGGCCGTCAAGGCAGATGGCTCGCTGTGGGCCTGGGGCCGCAACTTCAGCGGCCAGCTGGGCGACAATTCCAACACCGACCGCCTGGTGCCGACCCGGGTCGGCACCCTGGCCACCTGGAAAGACGTGGCGGCGGGCGACACCCATTCGCTGGCCCGCAAGACCGACGGCACCGTCCATGCGTTCGGCGGCAATGAATTCGGCCAGCTCGGCACGGGCAACCTGTCGGACGTCACCGTGCCGACCGTCATCACGGCAACCCCGGCGACCTTCGTCGCGATCGCCGCCGGCGCCAACCACTCGCTGGCGATCCGCGCCGACGGCGCGCTGTTCGCCTGGGGCTCGAACCTGGACAGCCAGCTGGCCAACGACGCCGACGACTTCGCCAGCACCCCGACCCAGGTCGAGACCGACAAGAACTGGGCGGCGATCGCGGCCGGCGCCAGGCACACGCTGGCGCTGCGTTCGGACGGCACGCTGTGGGCCTGGGGCGGCAACGATCATGGCCAGCTGGGCAACGGTTCCTTCTTCGAGAACTCGACGCCGAAAAAGGTCGGGACCGCCACCAGCTGGACGGCGCTGGCGGCCGGACGCGATCACAGTTTCGCACTGCAGGCCGACAACACCCTGTGGGGCTGGGGCCGGAATATCGAAGGCCAGCTCGGCGATGGCAAGAACGTCAACGTGGCGACGCCGACCGCCCTGCCCTGATCATGTTCAAGTAACAACAACGGCTGCCTGCGGGCGGCCGTTTTACCATGCGCGGCATGCGCGATGCGTGGCGAACTCGCCTTGCAGCGCGAACGAACGTACAATTTGCGGGTTCAATTTCCAATGTGCACCCCCTCATGCCGCAAGCTCCGACGCCCCGCTCACCGCTGACTCTCCGCGCATCGCAGCAGTTCGCGCTGGGCGCCAGGCTGGTCCTGCTGGCCTGCGTCCTGGCCGCGGCGCTGCCGGCGCAAGCGCTGGAAAAAGTCACGCTGCAGCTCAAGCACACCCACCAGTTCCAGTTCGCCGGCTACTACGCCGCGCTCGAGAAGGGCTATTACCGCGATGCCGGGCTCGACGTGCGGATCGCCGAGGGGCGCGACGGCAACGAGCCGGAACGCAACGTGATCGCCGGCACCGCCGACTATGGCGTCGGCAGCAGCAGCCTGTTGTTGGCGCGCCATGCCGGCAAGCCGCTGGTGGTGCTGGGCGTCATCTTCCAGCATTCGCCCTATGTGCTGCTGGTGCGCCAGAAAAACCGTTCGCCCGACATCCACGACATCAAGGGCAAGCGTGTGATGATCGGTTCGCTGACCGACGAACTGACCCAGGCCGACGAGCTGGTCGCCTACCTGAAGAAGGAAGGCATCCCGATCAGCAGCCTGATCCGCGTCGAGCACAGCTACAATCCGGACGACCTGATCAAGGGCAAGGTCGACGCGATGTCCTCGTACGTGACCAACGAGCCGGACTACCTGGACCGGATCGGTTTCTTGTACGACAGCTACAGCCCGCGCGCGGCCGGCATCGATTTCTTCGGCGACAACCTGTTCACCAGCGAGAAGGAAATCGCCACCCATCCGGAGCGCGTGAAGGCCTTCCGCGCCGCCAGCATGAAAGGCTGGGCCTACGCCATGGCCAACCAGGAAGAAATCGCCGACCTGATCCTGGCCAAGTACACCCGCCGCAACGACCGCCAGCACCTGCTGTTCGAGGCGCGCCAGATGATGCCGCTGGTGCAGCCGGTGCTGGTCGAGATGGGTTATATGAACCCGGAGCGCTGGCGCCACATCGCCGACGTCTACGCCGACCTCGGCATGCTGCCCAAGGGCATCGGCTTCGACGGCTTCCTGTACAGCGCCGAGACGCCGGCCGACCTGGGCTGGCTGTACCGCCTCGTGATCGGCGCGGCGGCGCTGCTGGCGGTGGCGGCCGCGCTCCACTTCTCGCAGCTGGCGCGCGAACGCCAGCGCGCCGAAGAGACCATCCGCAAGGGCGAACTGCGGTTTCGCACCATGTTCGAGAAAGCCCCGATGGGCATCGCGCTGATCGATTCGTCGACCGGCGAGTTCCGCGACGTCAATCCGCGCTATGCCGAGATCGCCGGGCGCACGGCCGACGAGATCAAGCGCAGCCACTGGTCGGCGATCACCCATCCGGACGACGTGTCGAACGAAACGGCGCGCATGAATGAACTGGGGGCGGGCGAGATTGCCGGCTTCAAGACCGCCAAGCGCCTGATGCGCCCGGATGGCAGCGTGGTCTGGATCGACATGTCGATGGCCGCGATCGACGCCGGCGCCAATGCCCAGCCGCTGCACCTGTGCATGATCGAGGACGTGACCGAGAAGCGCAAGTCGGAAGCGCTGATCTGGCAGCAGGCCAACTTCGACGCGCTGACCCACCTGCCGAACCGGCGCATGTTCCACGACCGGCTCGAGCACGACATCATGAAGTGCCGCCGCGACGGCACCCGCATCGCGATCCTGTTCATCGACCTCGACCACTTCAAGGAAGTCAACGACACCCTCGGCCACCACCAGGGCGATGTGCTGCTGGTCGAGGCGGCGCGCCGGATCCGCACCTGCGTGCGCGAATCGGACACCGTCGCCCGCCTCGGCGGCGACGAATTCACCGTCATCGTTTCCGACCTGCCCGACGTGGCCAGCGCCGAAACGATCGCGCACAAGGTGCTGACGGTGCTGCAGGCGCCGTTCGCGCTGGGCCAGGAGCAGGCCTTCGTGTCGGCCAGTATCGGCATCACGCTGTATCCGGACGATGCGCGCGACATCGACGACCTGCTCAAGCACGCCGACCAGGCCATGTATGCCGCCAAGGGCGCGGGGCGCAACCGCTTCAGCTACTTCACGCCGGCGCTGCAGGTGGCGGCCCTCAACCGCATGCGCCTGACCAACGACCTGCGCGGCGCGCTCAAGGGCGATCAATTGCGCGTCTACTTCCAGCCGATCGTCCACCTGCGCAGCGGGCGCATCCACAAGGCCGAAGCGCTGGTGCGCTGGCAGCATCCGCAGCGCGGCCTGGTCAGCCCGCTCGAATTCATCCCGCTGGCCGAATCGTCCGGCCTGATCGTCGACATCGGCGAATGGGTGTTCAAGGAATCGGCGCGCTGGGCCAGCCGCTGGCGCAACGAGTACCATCCGGACTTCCAGGTCAGCGTGAACCAGTCGCCGCTCGAATTCCAGCGCGAAGGGCGCGGCTACGAGAGCTGGTTCCAGCACATGCGCCAGGTCGGCCTGGAGGGCAAGTCGGTGGTGGTCGAGATCACCGAAGGCTTGCTGCTCGACGCCAGCAGCGGCGTGACCGACAAGCTGCTGCAGCTGCGCGACGCCGGCATCCAGGTCGCGCTGGACGACTTCGGCACCGGCTATTCCTCGCTGTCCTACCTGAAGAAGTTCGACATCGACTACCTGAAGATCGACCGCAGCTTCACCCGCAACCTGGCGCCGGAGTCGAGCGACATGGCGCTGTCGGAAGCGATCATCGTGATGGCCCACAAGCTGGAGCTGCAAGTGATCGCCGAGGGCGTCGAGACCGAGGCCCAGCGCGACCTGCTGCTGGCGGCCGGCTGCGACTACGGCCAGGGCTACCTGTTCTCGCGGCCGCTGCCGGCCGAGGATTTCGACGCCATGCTGCGCACCCAGCGCATGCCCTTACACCAGGCCTGAACTGGCCTGGCGCATGCGCAGCGCCATCGCATTGCGGTGGCGCGCGCGCAGGCGCGGATTGTTGACCAGGCGCCCGAGCGTATCGCCCACCACCATCACCACGCCCAGCAGCGGCAGCACCAGCATCAGCCCCGCCACCCCGGCCAGCACGCCGCCCACGAAGATCATCAGCACCGTGACCAGCGGATGGATCTGCAGGCTGCGGCCGAGCGTCATCGGCATGAACACGAAGTCGTCGAGCATGCGCACCGCGACGAACACCCCGATCGCCCCATAGGCCAGCAGCGGCGAATGCGGCGCATCGGTCGAGGCCACCACCACCACCAGCACGCAGCCGAGGATCGAGCCGACGAAGGGCACCCAGGCCAGCACCGCGGAAATGAGCGCCAGCACCAGCGGCGAGGACATGCCGATCGCCCACAGGCCCAGGCCCAGCACCACGGTGTCGATCAGGGTCAGGCGGATCAGGCCTTCGAAATAGCGGCGCGCGGTCTGGTCGACCTCGTACAGCAGGAACAGCGCCTTCTCGAAGAAAGCGTTGGGCACGGCGCGCGCCAGGAATTTCTTGAAGCGGGTGCCGTCGCGCAGGAAGAAGAAGGTCAGGAACGGCGCCAGCAGCAGCGACGGCAGCCAGCCGGCGGCCGCCACCAGGATCCCGGCCAGGTGTTCGCGCGCGAAATTGTCGGTGAAGGCCTTGATGCCCTTGTTGACCATCGACGTCAGGCGCATCTGGCGCAGCACCGGGAATTTTTCCTCCAGCAGCGCCATCGTGTGGCGCACGAAGGTCACGCCGCCGTCGATGTAGCGGGCCAGCGCGCGCTTCCAGGAATCGTCGGCGCTGTCGGTCCAGGAGAAGGCCATCACCAGCGCCAGCGCCAGCACCGCGAAGAACAGGGCGCCGACCATCAGCGCGGCCGCGTTGTGGCCGATGCCGAGGCGGATCAGGCGCTGCATCGGCGCCAGCAGGATGTAGTACAGGACCACGGCGAACAGGAACGGGACCGCCAGCCACAGCGTGTGCTGCAGCAGCACCAGCAGCAGGCAGGTGGCGGCGATGATCCCGGTCCAGACGACCGGGCCGGAACGCTGTTCGTGCCTCACAGCGCCTCGACCTGAGGGCGGCCGGCCATCCAGTCGCGCAGGCGCTGGCCGGACAGGCGCGCCAGCGCCAGCGAGATCTTGTAGCCGATCACGGCGTCGGTCTCCATCAGGCCCATGAAGTCGGCGCGGAAGAACACCGCCAGCTCGCAGGTTTCGAGCGCGCGCGCCTGCGCGTTGCGCGGCGAATCGTCCAGCAGCGCCAGGTCGCCGAACACGCTGCCGGCGTCCAGTTCGGCCACCACCTGCGGCAGCGGGCCGTGCACCCGGCGGATCTCGACCCGGCCCGACATGACCAGGTACAGGGCCTGGCCCTCTTCGCCTTCGTCGAACACGATCTCGCCGGCCAGGTAGCGCCGCTCGTGCATCAGGCCATCGACGATCTTCAGTTCGAGCGGCGTCAGCTGCGCGAACAGGGCCGCGCTCTTAAGGCGGTGCAGGCGCGGCGACAGCATCGGCGCCTTCAGAAAACCGAAAATCAAACTGCCTCCTGGATGTTTGTCGCTTTGAAATATTGCAGCGCGAGACAGATTATGCGCCTACACCTGTCGCCGCGCAGCAAGTGGCACAGGAACAACATCAAAAATCGCCGGCAACGATTCTAAATGTTGCTTAAGCCAGCCACCGGTCAGGATTCCCGTGTAGTATAGTTCTTAAAAGTAATAAATATTACTTTTTTATAAGTAAAGTGCCGGCGACCACGCCGCCACCGTAGCAAGCTCACCCACAAGGAACGGGCAGTGATCGATATAAACACCTTCATGCTGGTGCTGGCCATCGGCAACATCGGCTTTGCCTTGCTGATGGCCGGCTACGCCCGCGGCAGCGCCGACAATGCCGCCCTGCGCCTGTGGACCTGGGCCAAGCTGGTCGAAGGCGGCGCCCACCTGCTCGGCTGGATGCGGCCGGACCTGCCCTACATCGCCGTCGGCGTCGCGGCGAACACCGCCCTGATCCTCGGCATCGCGCTCGAACTGGGCGCCTATTGCACCTTCTTCGGCGTGCGGCGCTGGAAAAGCGTGCTGGCGCCGGCCACGCTGCTGGCCATCGCCGCCTTCCACGGCGCGCGCTTCGGCGGCATGGCGCCGGCCCACCTGATGGCACTGATGTCGGCCATCATCGTGGCCATGAGCGCAACGATGGCGGCGCTGCTGTTGCTGCCGCGCGCCGGCGCCTCGGTCCTGCGGCGCATCATGGGGTCGATGAATGCCGTGTTCTGCGTGGCGATGGCGGCGCGCGGCTACTTCGCCTATGCCGACGGCGGCGTGGTCGCGTTCACGCCGGGCCTGCTGCAAAGCCTGACCTACCTGACCGGCTACCTGCTGCTGATCGTGAACGGCTTCGGCTTCCTGCTGCTGTGCAAAGAGAAGGACGACCGCAAGATGGCGCTGCTGGCCACCATCGACAGCCTGACCGGCCTCTTGAACCGGCGCGCCTTCTTCGAGCAGACCGGCAGCCTGCGCCTGCTTGCCGCCCGCATGCACCAGCCGGTCGCGCTGATGATGCTCGACATCGACCACTTCAAGCAGCTCAACGACCGCCATGGCCATGCCTGCGGCGACCACGCGCTGTGCGTGTTCGCCGACACCGCGCAAGGCACGCTGCGCGAGCACGACGTCATGGGCCGGCTGGGCGGCGAAGAATTCGCGCTGCTGCTGCCGGGGACCGACATGGCCGGCGCGGTGCAGGCGGCCGAGCGGCTGCGCCAGGCGGTGGAAGCGGCAGTCGTCGCCAATGGCGGCGAACCGTTCCGCATGACCGTCAGCATCGGCGTCGTCCTGGCCGATCCGAATGAACACATCAACGCCGCGCTGGCGCGCGCCGACCGTGCGCTGTACATGGCCAAGAGCGCGGGCCGCAACCAGATCGAGATCGGCGACGCGATCCTGAGGTGCGCCTAGGCGGCATCCAGGTCGAGCACGCGGGCCAGCGGCACCTGCGGATCCACATGGCTGGTCAGCACGATGCATTGGCGGGCGGCGGCCGCGCGTGCGCCCAGTTCGGCGCGCAGGGTCGCCATCGCCGCCGCATCGAGGCCGTTGAACGGTTCATCGACCAGCAGCAGCGCGACCGGCAGCGCCAGCCCGAGCGCCAGCTGCAGCTTCTTGTGCTGGCCCAGCGACAGCGTCGACACCGCCTGCTCCATGATCGCGGCGATCCCGAACGCCGCCAGTTGCGCGTTGAGGGCAGCGGCCTGCGCGGCCGGATACAGGGCCATATGCAGGTCGAGCAACTCGCGCACCGTCAGCCAGGGAAGGTCGGGCGTATCGCCGCCGCAGAAATGGCTCGCCAGGCGGTAATCGAGCGGATCCAGCGCCGCATCGAGTTCGCCCAGCCGGATGCTGCCGCCGTGCGGCGCCAGCGCGCCGCCGGCCAGCTTGAGCAGGGTAGTCTTGCCCGTGCCGTTGGCGCCGCGCAGCCAGGTGATCCCGGGCGGCAGCGTGGCCGACAGGCCGTTGAAGACATGGCGCGCGTCGAAATGAAAACGCAGCGCATCGATGGTCAGTGCCATATTTCGCTCCCAACGGCGGTCATGAGCAGCATCGCGCCGACGGTCAGCGCCACCCGTGCGCGCGCGCTAGAGGAAGGAATCGCCACCAGCAGCAGCTGCGCCGCCAGCGCCAGGCCCAGGTAGATGCGGCCGGCGGTGGCGGCGGCCATCTGCGGCGCGGCGGCCAGCATCAGGCCCAGCACCGCCAGCGCCGGCAGCAGTGAAAACGCGCGCGCCAGCAGCGACAGGCTGCGCAGCGGCGCCGGCCAGCTGGCCGTGATCGGACGCAGCAGGGCCGCCTGTTCGCGCACCGCCTTGTCGCCGCGGTCGGTGAGCAGCACCAGCAGCACGCTGGTCGACAGGGCCAGCGCGCCGTGGCGCAGCGCGATCCAGGCCAGCGCGCTGGCCGCGCACGCCGCCAGCAGCGCCGACTGCTGCCAGCCGACGACATTCTCCGCGCGCCAGAACGGCAGCCAGAACAGGCGCAGCCACAGCATCAGCGCCGCCGGCATGCGGGCGCCGCGCGCGAACGGAGCCGGTGGCGTGCGCCGCAAGCGCTGCCAGCGCGGGTTCGGCAGGGCCAGGCGGGCGCGCCGCGCGAGGATGGCGGCCGACGCGGCCCAGGTCAGGACCAGCGAATAGAGCACGGCGGCGAAGGCCGGCAGCGGCTGCAGCCAGGCCGGCTGCTGCCACGCGCAGACCGCGAACGAAACGAGATAGGCCAGGCCGAGCGGGCCGGCCAGCATGCCCGCCACCGCGAGCGCGGCGAGCGCCTGCTGGCGCGGCGGGACCGGCAGCGGATGCAGCCACTGCGCCACATCCTGCGGCAGCACGCGCTTGCGCAGCAGCGCCGCCGGCAGCGCCATCAGCAGGCCATGTACGGTCAGCAGCGGAACGGCCAGCGCGAGCGGCTCGGAGGCGGCCAGCATCGGCGGCAGCGCGACGGCCGCCACCAGGCCAAGCACCACGGGGCCGCAGACAAGGATCGCGATTTCGGCGGAACTGAGGAAGCTGGCCACGAACTGGCGCAGCGCGTGGCGCGCTAGGCGGATGCGAAACCGGACATACACGTGAGAGTTCACAGGCAGGTGCGTCACAGGCATTCCGATACGGTGGGCGGAAAAGAAAAAGGGCCCGACGAATCGGGCCCTTCTTTGATGCTGGCGGAGCGGACGGGACTCGAACCCGCGACCCCCGACGTGACAGGCCGGTATTCTAACCAACTGAACTACCACTCCGTTTTACTATGATCGGTGAAGCTGATCATGATGCACTGTCCCTGGCTGGTGGGCGCTGAGAGGCTCGAACTCCCGACCTAAGCCTTGTAAGGGCTCCGCTCTACCAACTGAGCTAAGCGCCCGCAAACACTACCGGAGACTGCATCCGACGATTGTCACCTCGTCTGAAGAGGCCGAATCATATACTATTTTTTCCCGGGTGCGCAAGGGGTTTTCGAAAAATAGGCCCTTTTTACTCCTTGATGCCCCACTGCGACAGCATCCAGGCCATCTGGAAAGCCCCCTCGCGGATCGCGTCATAGCGTCCCGAGGCGCCGCCATGGCCTGCGCCCATATTCGTCTTGAGCAGCAGCGGATTGTTATCGGTTTTATACGCGCGCAGCTTGGCCACGTACTTGGCCGGTTCCCAGTACATCACCTGGCTGTCGTTCAGGCCGGTGGTGACCAGCATCGCCGGGTAAGCCTTGCGCTCGATATTGTCATACGGAGAATAGCTGCGCATATAGTCATAGGCCGCCTTTTCGTTCGGGTTGCCCCATTCGAGGTATTCGCCGGTGGTCAGCGGCAGCGTCGCATCCATCATCGTGTTCATCACATCGACGAAGGGGACCGCCGCATGGACCGCGCGGAACAGGTCGGGGCGCATATTGACCACGGCGCCCATCAGCAGGCCGCCGGCGCTGCCGCCCTGGATGATCATGCGATCGGGGCTGGTCCATTTTTGCCGGACCAGGAATTCGGCGCTGTCGATGAAATCGTAGAAGGTGTTCTTCTTCTTCATCAGCATACCGTCGTCGTGCCAGGCCTCGCCCAGGTCGGTGCCGCCGCGGATATGCGACTGCACGTAGATCACGCCGCGTTCGAGCAGCGAGATGCGGCTGATCGAGAACGTGGCCTCGGTCGGGATACCGTAGGAGCCGTACGAGTACAGCATCAGCGGGGCCGAGCCGTCGAACTTGACGCCCTTCTTGTAGACGGTCCACAGCGGCACCTTCTTGCCGTCGCGCGCAGTGGCCCACAGGCGTTTGGCTTCATAGCGGCTGGCGTCGAAGCCGCCGACCACTTCCTGGCGCTTGAGGACCGTGCGTGCGCCGGAGGCCATGTCGACGTCGAGCGTGGTCAGGGGCGTGAGCGGCGACTGGTAGGACATGCGGAACAGCGAGGACGAGAATTCGGGCGTGCCGGCGGCGGTGGCCAGGTAGACCTCGTCGTCGAACCTGACCGTCTTCCAGGCCTTCTTCCTGAAGTCGTAGATGCGGGCGCGGGTGAGGGCATTGGCCTTCTCGATCACCACCATGTGATCGCGGAACACATCGGCGCTGCGCACCAGCACATTCAAGTCGTGTTTGACCAGCTCCTTCCAGTGCTTCTGGCCGGGCATGGCCAGCGGCGCCGTGACGACGCGGAAGTTCTTCGCATCCTTGTTGGTGACGATCGTCAGCTGGCCGTCGCGGTGCTGGACCGAGTAGCGATGGCCCTTGCTGCGGCCGAGGGACATGAACTCGCCGTTCGGCTTGTCGGCCGCGAGCAGGCGGGTTTCGCTGGTGTCGGTCGCGCCGATAGCGAGCTGGATGAACTTGCGGTCGCGGGTGGTGGAGACCGACATCGCGAACTGCTCGACCGGCTCATGGTAGACCTGCTGCGGCGCGCTGCCGAGGGCCATGCGGAACAGGCGGTCGGCGCGTTTGGTGGTCGGGTCTTCCTGGACGAAGAACAGGGTCTTGTTATCGAGGGCCCAGGCCACGCTGGTCACGCGCGCGGCGGAATCGGCCAGCAGCTTGCCGGTCTTGAGGTCTTTGACGAACAGGGTGAACTGGCGGTAGCCGGTGGTATCGGTGGTGTAGGCCAGGGTCGAGTCATCGGGGCTGACAGAGAAGGAGGCGACCGCGAAGAACTTCTGGCCGGCGGCCAGTGTATTCTGGTCGAGCAGGATTTCCTCCGGCGCCTTGTCGTCGTAGGCCATGCCGGGGCCGGCCTTGCGGCGGCAATTGATCTGGTACTGCTTGCCGGCCTCGGTGCGGGTGTAATAGAAGTAGGCGCCGCGGCGGACCGGGACCGACAGGTCGACCTCCTGCATGCGGCCCTTGATTTCGGCGTACAGCTTATCCGACAGCGGCTGGAGGGTGGCCGTCATCGCCTCGGTGTAGGCGTTTTCGGCGTTGAGATGGGCGATGACCTCGGGATTTTCCTTCTTGTGCATCCAGCGGTAATCGTCGGTGACGACTTCGCCGTGGCGGGTTTCCTGCCATGCCGCCTTGGCGGCGACCGGCGGCGCCGGGGTATCGGCGGCGAGGGCGGGCAGGGCGCTGGCCGATGCGATCAGCATGGCGGCAAGCAGTGCGGGGATCTTGAGTGGCGACACGTACGCTCCTTGATTGAATTTGTGCAAGTATCATAGGACCGAGTTCAGAAAACCCCAAGCCATTTTGTGCGGGAATTGATATGCATATGCCGCCGTACCACACCCCGGGGTCAGACGTGCGTTGATGCGTTGACCTGCACTTCACCCCCGGGGTCAGACGTGCACTGATGCGCAAGGTGCAAGTAAAACGTCGGGGTCAGACGTGCGTCGTTACCTCGCGAAGTTTTCCGGGCGGAGTTTTTAGTTCGGAGCGGTTGGCTTGATGTGCGGCAGCCGAAATGACTACATCAGCGTTAGTGTCATAGGATTCCAACCTGACGGCACCAGAAAATCATGGCACGCAAATCCCGCATTCATATTCCAGGTGGGCTTTTTCACGTGATGTTGCGCGGCAATGATGGCCGCAGTATTTTTCTCGACGATGATGACCGCCGCCAGTTCGAGCGCTATACGTCCGATGGCGTGACCCGCTATCGGCATCGCATCCACGCTTACTGTTGGATGGGCAACCACGTTCATCTGGCTATTCAATGCGGGAACGAGCCTTTGTCGCGCGTTGTGCAGAATCTGGCGTTCCGCTATGCCGCCTATTTTAATCGCCGTCATGTACGGTGCGGGCACTTGTTCCAGGGCCGCTTTAAAGCAATCCTGATCAATGCCGATGACTATTTGCTGCAGCTGGTACGCTACATCCATCTCAACCCGGTAAGGGCAAATATTTGTGAACTCGCGGAGGATTATTCCTGGAGCGGCCATCGCAGTTACCTTGGACAAACGACCTGCCCGTGGCTACGTACCGAATGGGTATTGTCGCTGTTCGGCGACACAGAAAACGTCGCGCGTAAACGTTACCAGCGTTTTGTCTGGGAAGGACGCTCCGAGAAATGGCGCGAAGAATTCCATGTCCAGCAATCCGATGTGCCACTGTTACTAGACGAGTTCGCGTTGCAATTGCAATCGGAAGGTGTTGCGCGACGATTCGGAATGCCATTATCGCCACAAACTGTTTGTCGCATTGTTTGCGATCTTTGTGCTGTCGCTCCGGAGGCGCTCGCTTCGCGCGCGAACACCGCAGAGCTGACTCGCATCCGGAACGTGGCCGCCTACCTCATAGTGAGCCACCGCCTCGGGAGCCTGGGAGAACTTGCACCATTTGTCGGACGTGATCGGACGACGATGTCGCGGGCAGTATTGAAGATCAGGGAAGAGTGCGCGGACAATGAATTTCTTTCGCTGCTCTATAAGGCGGAGACCATACTGAAAAACGTGACCTCGCACGTCTGACCCTGCCCCATGGACGGCCGTCCACGCATCAACGCACGTCTGACCCCGGGGTGAATGTGAAGATGAACGCATCAATGCACGTCTGACCCCGGGGTTGGGTTGCGGATTCAGGGCTAACAAACCCAGCAATTTTTTAACACTCCGCCACGAACTTGTCCAAATACAGACACTACAGAATTAGGCGCAAATCGCGTCTCGCAAAACATCGTCTGTTTCTTCCTCAAAACCACCCGCCAGTGTTGCGAAACAACCGAATTCGATTCGAATTTTCTACGCATGAGCTCGTTAAAAAAGTAATCTGCACAGCTCGCTCAAAAAAGGCGGGTCTGTGTTGGTGAACGACACGGAGAAAGCGACGGCGCCCGCTATCCGCTCGCGCTCGTCATCAGAATATTCTTACGGAAAATAAAGGAACGACATGAAGCAGAAGCATTCGACGTACCCCGCATTCTTGAAATTCTGTGCAGCCGCCGTCATCGCCACCGGGCCCTTGCTGGCCGGCGCGGGTGTCCCCGAGTTCCACACCGGCGCGAAAGCCGCGAAGTTCATCAATACCACCGACCGCCTGATCGTCAAGTACAAGGACGCATCGCCGAGCATGAAGGGCGCCGCCAACGTGCCTGCCCTCGGCAAGGACCGCATGGCCGCCGTCACCCGCGCCGGCCAGCAGTTCGGCCTGACCATGAAGATGCTGCATTCGACCGCCACCGGCGCCCATGTCATCAAGCTCGATAAGAAGATGACCGTCGACGAAGTCGCCGCCCTCGCCAAGGACCTGGCCGACCGCGATCCGTCGATCGAATACGCGGAGCCGGACCGCATGATGCGCAAGCTGGCCACGCCGAACGATCCGCGCTACGCCGAGCAGTGGCACTACTTCGAGACCAACGGCGGCCTGCGCCTGAATACGGCCTGGGACAAGGCCACCGGCACCGGCGTCAATGTCGCTGTCATCGACACCGGCTACCGCCCGCACGTCGATATGACCGGCCAGTTCGTCGGCGGCTATGACTTCATCAGCGATGCCGCGATCTCCAACGACGGCGGCGGCCGCGACTCCGATGCCAAGGATACGGGCGACGCGATCGTCGCCGGCGAATGCGGCAACGGCGAGCCGGAACAGGACCAGTCCTCGAGCTGGCACGGCACCCACGTGGCTGGCACCATCGCCGCGCTGACCAACAACGGCGTCGGCGTCGCGGGCGTGGCCTACAACGCGAAGATCGTTCCGGTGCGCGTTCTCGGCAAGTGCGGCGGCTATACCTCCGACATCGCCGACGCGATCATCTGGTCGTCCGGCGGCACCGTGACCGGCGTGCCGGCCAATGCCAACAAGGCGAAGGTGATCAATATGTCGCTCGGCGGCGGCGGCGCCTGCGATGCCACGACCCAGAGCGCGATCAACAGCGCACGCTCGCGCGGCACGGTCGTCATCGTCGCCGCCGGTAACGAGAACACCAACGCCAGCGGCTCGAATCCGGCCAACTGCGCGGGCGTGGTCACGGTCGCAGCGGTCAACCGCTCCGGCGGACGCGCATGGTATTCGAACTACGGCAGCGTGGTCGATGTCGCAGCACCGGGCGGCGATACCAGCGTCACCGCCAACGGCATCCTGTCGACCCTGAACGCCGGCACCGGCGCGCCTGGCGCGGACAATTATGCCTTCTACCAGGGCACTTCGATGGCGACCCCGCACGTGGCCGGCGTCGCCGCGCTGATGTTCTCGGTGAACCAGAACCTGACGCCTGACGAAATCGAGTCCAAGCTCAAGTCCACCACCCGCGCCTTCCCGGCCACCTGCACCAGCTGCGGCACCGGTATCGTCAACGCCACCGCGGCCGTCGATTCGGCCATCGTCATCGTCAATACGATCAACGAAGCCGAGTCGAACAATACGACCGGCACCGCCAATACGGTGACGACTTCCGGTACGACGGTGCTGGGCAACATGGGCTCGACCACCGACTCCGACTACTTCCTGGTCAATCTGCCGGCCGGCAAGACGCTGACGGCGACCCTGACCATCGGCACCTCCACCGCCGACTACGACCTGTATGCCTACAATAGCGTCGGCACGCAGATCGCCTCCAGCGAAAACGGCGCCGGCTCGACCGACGCGGTCTCGGTCACCAACACGGGCACCGGCGCCATCGCCCGCTATGTGCGCGTGAAGTACTACAGCGGCGCCACCGGCAGCACCAGCGGCAAGTACACGCTCAAGCTGGTCTGGTAATCGCCCCGCAGCAGCAAGTAAAAACGGCTGGTTCTCGATGAACCAGCCGCTTTTTTTATTGATGCTTATTCATACGCGCCCAGCCTGCGCTGTTCGTCCGCGCTGAAATGCTTGTCGCGCAGCTGCTGCAGCGCCGCCGCGTCCATCGCGCCGCTGTTCGTCCGCTGCGCCAGGTACAGCGCGATGCGCCGCTGCCAGTCCGCTTCTTCGCGGTCCAGGTCGGCCAGCCGCCCCGCGGCCTCCGGCGAAAACGCCGCCGCCCGCAAGCGGTATACCTCGTCGTCGCCGGCGCCTTGCTTGCGCAGCTGCTGCACCGCCGCTTCGGTGTTGACGACCCTGGCCGGCGCTTCGCGCTCTTCGCGCAGCGCCGCCGGCAGCTTCTTGTCGAGCGCCGCCAGCCGCGCAGCTTTTTGCGCGGCGTCCAGCGCTTTATCCTGCGCCACGTCGAGCCGTTCCAGCGCATCGGCGTCGTACGCATCGCTAAAGCCGAACAGCCCGGCGATCTCCTGCGCGCTGAAGTAGGCGGGCCGCAGCTTGTGTATGGCGTCGCGCCGGGCACGCGCGGCCTTGGCCGGGTTGGCCTCCGGCGGCAGCGCCTTCTCGACTTCGGCCAGCGCGCGCTTGTAATCGAGGTAGCTGGCCAGCAGGCGCTTGGCCCTTGCCGCCGCCGGCGCCTTCAGCCGCCGTTCCAGCTCGCGCTCGATCTCCATCCGGATCGCGTTCAGGTCCTTCTCGCCCAGCCCTGCCAGGTAGTAGTCGAACAGGTGCCCCAGTTCGGCGTCCACCACCAGTTGGCCGGCGGCGTCCTGCCTGATGTCGCCGTCCGGCCGGGTGCCTTCCATCGACCGCACGAATGCAAACGGATCGGGCCCGGCGCGCGCGCCCTCCACCGCCGGCGGGATGCCTTCCTGCCCCGGCCATGCTGCGTACAGCAATGACGCGAACACCAGCGACGCGCCGATCCCGATCAGGTTCGTCTGTGCGGCCATGGCGCCCCCCTTACAGGCCCAGCGCCTGCAGGCGGTTGGCCTGCTGGCGGAACACGGTGACGGGGCTGGTTTCGAACAGGTTGACGATGCCGATCGTCTGGTTCACTTCATCGAGGTGGTTCATGCCGTAGTCGTCGCGGATCACGCGCCCCAGGTGGCTCGAGCAACTGCTCACCAGGCCGTCGTTCCTGGCGAAGCCGAATGCCAGCGAGGTGCCTGCCATGAACGGGTCGGCGATGTCGAAGATGTTGGTGTACGGCTGGCCGCCGCTCCACGAGAAGTAGTACACGCCGTTTACCAGGTTTGCCCCTTCGCCGCACTCGGTGGCGGGCAGCCCTTGCGGATGGCGCGCGTTGAAGGCGGCGGTGCCTGCGGTGCTCAGCGACAGCAGCGCCGCCTTGCCGTTCTGCGGCAGCCCGCTGCCGCCCGACAGGAAGCTGATCAGGCCTGCCAGGCCGTCGACCAGCGCGCCCGCGGTGTTCGGCGCCAGGCCGGCCAGTATGTCGGCCACTTTGGAGCCCTTGTTCACGCCGGCCACGGTGCTGACCGAGGCCACCAGGTCCGGCCGCACCGAGGCCACGTAGCGCGCGGTCGGCCCACCGTGGCTATGCCCGATCAGGTTGACCTTGGCGGCGCCGGTGGCGGCCAGGATCTGGCGCACTTGCGTGAGCAGCTGTTCGCCGCGCACTTCGGTGCTGTTGGCCGCCGAGACGGTGGTGATGTAGACGGTGGCGCCGCCGCTGCGCAGCGCCGACGGTATGCCGTAGAAGTATTCGACCGGGCCGATATTGTCGAAGCCGAACAGCCCGTGCACCAGCACGATCGGGTAGCGGGTCTGGGTATAGCCCTGCGCCCATGAGAAGCCAGGCAGGGTGGTCAGGGTGATGAGCAAGACGGTCAGGCACTTCCAGATGCGATTCTTCATTCTGTCTCCAATGGTTTTTTTGGCTGAAGTCGATGGATGGGACTGGCAGTGCGCGCCATCAAGTTCCACATGGTCACGCCTGCTTGTGGCCGGGGGCTCACCTTGGAACAAAAAATAGAGCGAGCGCTCGGTCTATAAAATGTAGCACCGTGTTTTGCAAATTGCATGATGCGGCGCAATAGAACGGGCCCTTGTGCGACGATGCCTGCAGAAGCGTGGTTTTTCGGAGCTATAATTGTTCCTCAAGTCAACTTCAGTGGCCTTTCGCCCGCCATCCAGGAACCCCGCCTTGTCCATCCGCTTCGATTTCGCGCAGTTCCAGCATATGACGCCGCTTAACGGCGACACCATCTGGGCCTTCATCGTCGACCGCAATGCCGAGCGCACCGGCGTCAAGCGCCGCGCGTCGGCGCTGGAAAACCTGGAGAAGATCTTCGGCGCCACCTTCAAGCTGGCCAACGAGGTCGGCTTCCGGGCCATGAGCCTGCGCGACCTGTGCCGCGAAACGGGGCTGTCGATGGGCGGCCTGTATGGCTATATCGATTCCAAGGACCAGCTGGCGGACATGATCGAGGATGTGGTGCGCCACGCCAGCGAGGAGCTGCCGCGCATGTTCCGCCATGTCGAGGCGCCGCTCGACCGCCTCGAGTCGCTGGTGCGCGCGTCGATCTACCTGTCCGAGATCCTGCAGCCCTGGTTCTATTTCGTTTACATGGATTCGCGTTCGCTCGGCCACGAGCAGCGCGCCATGGCCAAGCAGTCCGAGTTGTCGATCCAGGCCGAGGTGGCGGCCATCATCGCGGCGGTCGAGCCGCGCCCGCAGGGCGATCCGACGCTGCTGGCGGCCCATTTCCTGGCGCTGTTCCAGGACTGGTACGTCAAGCGCTGGAAGTATGGCGCGGCGAAGGTCAATGTCGACGACTTCGCCGACAGCACGGTGCGCGTGATCCGCAGCCACTTGCAAAATTGAAGGTTTCGGTCGATACTGTATAAAACAACAGTAGTCGCCCGAAGCGGGCAGCCAACGCCAGCGTGAACGCCCCTGCCCGAAAAATCATCCATTGCGACTGCGACTGCTTCTACGCCTCGGTCGAAATGCGCGACAACCCGGCCCTGCGCGCTTTGCCGATCGCCGTCGGCGGCCGCCCGGACCAGCGCGGCGTCGTCGCCACCTGCAATTACGAGGCGCGCCGCTACGGCATCCATTCGGCCATGGCCACGGCCCAGGCGATGAAGCTGTGCCCGGACCTGGTCGTCCTGCCCCCCAACATGGAAAAGTACCGCGCGGCGTCGCGCCAGATCCTCGCCATCTACCGCGATTACACCGAACTGGTGGAACCCCTGTCGCTGGACGAAGCCTATCTCGACGTCAGTGAGTCTTCACATTGCAAGGGCAGCGCGACCCTGATCGCGCAGGAAATCCGGCGCCGCATCTTCGAGACGGTCGGCATCACGGCGTCGGCCGGGGTGGCGCCGAACAAGTTTGTGGCCAAGATCGCCAGCGACTGGAACAAGCCGGACGGCCTGTTCCTCGTCAAGCCCGCCGAGGTGGACGCCTTCGTCGCGGCGCTGCCGGTCAAGAAGCTGTTCGGCGTCGGCAAGGTCACCGCGGCCAAGATGAACAAGCTGGGCGTGCAGACCTGCGCCGACCTGCGCACATGGCCGCTGCCCGAGCTGCAGCACCATTTCGGCAGTTTCGGCAACCGCCTGCACGACCTGTGCCGCGGCATCGACGTGCGCGAGGTGTCGCCTTCGCGCGAGCGCAAATCGGTCAGCGTCGAGGAGACCTATACGCCGGACGTGCCGGACCTGCCGGCCTGCCTGGCCCTGCTGCCGGCCCTGTTCGAGGATCTCAACGGGCGCATCCGGCGCTGCGGCGCGGAGAAGTTCATCCAGAAGCTGTTCGTCAAGATCAAGTTCGCCGACTTCCAGCAAACCACGGTCGAATGCGTGGGCACGGAACCGCAGATGGCGCAGTTCACGCGCCTGATGGAAACCGGCTTCGCCCGCCGCGGCCAGCCGGTGCGCCTGCTGGGCGTCGGCGTGCGCCTCGGCGAGGAAGAAAACCTCGAACAACTCAGTTTGTTCGAGGACGCGCTGGCCTGAGCGTTTGCGCGCCGAAGCCGGTCGTCAGCTGCAGCTGCAGGGTGGCTGGCCCGGTCACCAGCTGCTGGCCGCTGCCGCAGAAGTTGGCCTTGACGGTGTACTTGCCGGGCTCGTCGGCGGCCGGGGCGCCGGCCGCCCATGCCAGCAGGCAGGCAAACAGGGCAAGTGCTCGTGTCAACATGGTGTCTCCAGGTGCTTGGGCGGGGCCTGCCTGTTGTTGAACGGCGCAATTGCCGAAATGGGGTTAAAGCGTCCGCCCGACCGTGTAAAATACCGTTCCGCTGGAAATATTGACTGAAACAAGGCTTAGCAAATGTGGTTTAAGAATCTACAGGTTTACCGTCTCCCCGCACCGTGGGCTTACACTCCTGAACAACTCGAAGCGGCGCTGGCGCCACAAAGCTTCGTTCCCGCATCGAGCAATGAATTGCTGCGCCAGGGCTGGGATTCGCCGCGCGGCAACGGCCAATTGGTCCATACCGTGAACAAGCAGATGCTGATCCAGCTCGGCACCGAGAAGAAGCTGCTGCCCAATTCGGTCATCAACCAGGTGGCCAAGGCCAAGGCCGCCGAACTGGAAGAAGCGCAAGGCTTCGCCCCGGGCAAGAAGGCGATGAAGGAATTGAAGGAGCGCGTGGCCGATGAACTGCTGCCGCGCGCCTTCAGCATCCGCAGCAACATCTTCACCTGGATCGACCCGGTCAACGGCTGGCTCGTGGTCGATGCGGCGAGTCCGGCCAAGGCGGACGATGTCATCAAGCTCCTGCTCAAGGCGGTCGACCGCATGCCGCTGGAAAGCCTGCGCGTGCAGCGCTCGCCGGTGGCCGTGATGACCGCCTGGCTGGAGACGGATGAAGCGCCGGTCGGCTTCACGGTCGACCAGGACACCGAGCTGCGCGCCACCGGCGAGAGCAAGGCAGCGGTGCGCTATGTGAAGCACACGCTGGAGCCGGACGATATCCGCCGCCACATCAAGCAGGGCAAGCAGTGCACCCGCCTGGCGATGACGTGGAACGACAAGATTTCCTTCGTCCTGACCGAGCAGCTCGCGATCAAGGGCATCAAGCCGCTGGACGTGATCAAGGAAAACGAAGCGAGCACCCGCAACGACGAAGAGCGTTTCGACGGCGACATGATGCTGATGACGGGAGAACTGGCGAAGATGCTGGCCGATGTGGTCGAAGCGCTGGGCGGCGAAGCCAAGGCGTAATCAGTTCATTACCCGGGCGGAAGAGGCCGAAGGTCGACATCGGCCATGTTTGCGTCAACGCGACGCCGGCATGGCGGACGGAGGGGCGCCCAGCCACTTCGGCCTTTTCCAAGCCACACACCAGCACGTGAATGGCGTTCCACGGGCATGCGGCATGCCGCATGAAACCCCCGCGTCACCCCCACTTCCCCGACTCTAGAGCGGCTGGAACACGCCCGCCGCGCGGTTCTTGGTCACGTTATCCCACGCAAACACCTGCCCGTTCATCGCCACGTACACTCCCGGCGGCAAGGTCTGGGCGGCGGCGGTCGCAAATCCCAGGTTGAACAGCGCATCCGAATTGGCGATTTCGTAAGGAATCATCGCGCCGGTCAGCACGATCGTCTTGCCCAGCGCCACAGCGCCCAGTACCCCTGCCGTTTCCTTCATCGTATCGGTCCCGTGCACGATGACGATCTTGTCCTCCGGCGCCGCCTTGCAGCTGGCCAGCACGCGCTCGCGGTCGGCATCCATCATGTCGAGCGAATCGAGCAGGGGCAGGAGTTCCAGCGCCACCGGCACGGTCAGGCGCGCCCGCGCAATGACGGCAGGCAGGTGGCTGTCGGAAAAACCGAGCACGCCGGTCAGTTCGTTGTAATGCTTGTCGAAGGTGCCACCGGTGGCGATGATGCGCAGGCTCATGGTCATGTATCAGGATATCAGCGAAAGTTCACTATGATAGCGTGTAGCACAGTTGAAGGCGAAATACGCAAGAAGGATGTATCCGCTTGTGACTGCGCTAGAATCGTCCAAAGTGCATGGGTACACTAGCTCCTTTTATTCGCGCCGCCACCATGAAAGCCCTAGCTCCAGGAACCGTCATCTTCCATCGCCACCGTGGCTATGGCGTCATCACGCACGTGAATTTGTTGACCGGGTGGATATCGGCGCGCTTCGGCAGCGAATCGCGCACGCTCGACCTGAACCTGTCCACCGACGACGTGCAGCACGCCGACGGCGAGGCCATCCTGTTCCGCCGCGCCCCGCCCGACCGCATGCCGCATGCGCGCCTGATGGCCATGGTTCGCGCCCTGCACCAGGCCGGTTACGAAAAACTGTATTTGTATTCCTGGCCAAAGCCGTCCGGCCTGCACTGGCGCTGGCATTTGTTCACCGGCCAGCGCGACTGGATGCAGCGCCCCTGGCGCGAAGGCTGGTATGGCTCGGGGGCGGACTACAACATGAATCCGGTCATGGGCTGGGGCGATTCGCCGGGGGCGGACACCGACGAACTGGTCACGGCGCTGGCCAAGTTCGATCCGCAGGGCCTGGCGCAGGCGCTGGGGCGCGACGAGGACCACACCGCCTGGTTCGCCGGCGTGTGCGACGCGCTGCTGCCCGGCTACATGTATAGCCTGGACATGGAGCGCGCCACCGCGGGCGGGCTGAGGGAAATGCCGCCGGTGCCGGTGATGCCGGTGCGCGCGACCTTGCCGGAGTACAGCGGCCCGGTGATCGCCTGGCCGCCGGGCTGGGCGGGGATCTGGACGCGCACGCATGCGATGCCGGCGCCGAAGATCCGGCTGACGCCGGAAGAAGAGCCCCGCTAGAATATGACAACATACCCCGGGCGGAAGAGCGATAGCGACATCCGCCGGCGTAGCGTCGACGCACGCGTTCGGCGGATATCGCTATCGCTCTCCCAAGCCACAAACGTACACGTTAATGGCGTTCTGCAGGCATGCGGCATGCCGCATGAAACCCCTGCCTCACCCCTACGGGTCAGGGTTTCAGCGCTTCAGGATTGAGGATATTCGCCGGCTTCCCCTCCGCAAACGCCACCACATTCCTGAACGCCGCCTCAAAATACAGCTCGTAGCTCTCCTTCTCCACATACCCCAGGTGCGGCGTCGCCAGCACCGTCGGTATCTTCAAGATCGCCGCATCGGCCGCCAGCGGCTCGCTGGCGAACACATCCAGCGCCGCCTGCCCCGGCCGTCCCTGCACCAGCGCCGCTTCCAGCACCCCGTCCGCCACCAGTTCGGCCCGGCTGGTGTTGACCAACAGCGCAGTCGGCTTCATCCGCGCCAGGTCCTCCGCGGTCACGATTCCGCGCGTCGCGTCGGCCAGGCGCAGATGCAGGCTCAGCACATCGGCCTGGGCGAAAAATTCCTCCCTGGAAGCCGCGGCCGCAAACCCGTCCGCCGCTGCCGCCTGCCGGCTGTTCTCGCCGCCCCACACCAGCACCCGCATGCCGAAGGCCTTGCCGTAGCCGGCAATCATGCGGCCGATCTTGCCGTAACCCCATATCGCCAGCGTCTTTCCACGCAGCACCGTCCCTAGTCCGTTTAATACGGGATTGATTGACGCGGTCTGCCACAGCCCGTCCTTCAGGTTGTTAGCGTAAGGGACGATCTTGCGCGACGCCGCCATGATCAGCGCCCAGGTCAGTTCGGCCGGAGCGACCGGCGAGCCGACCCCTTCCGCGATCGCAATGCCGCGCTCGCTGGCGGCGGCCACGTCGATGTGGCCGCTGACCTTGCCGGTCTGCGAAATGAGCTTCAGGTTCGGGAGCTTGGACAGCAAAGGGCGAGTCAATATGGTGCGTTCGCGGATCAGCACCAGGGCGTCGAAGGGCGCGAGCCGGATGGCGAGCTGGCCCACGCCGCGGGTCGAATTGTTGAAAATCTTGACCTCGTGGCCCGCCAATACATCGAAACAGGCAAGCTGGCGCACGGAATCCTGGAAATCGTCGAGAATCGCTATTTTCATTGGAGTTAGCAGAAGTTATATAAATTTTCGTAGGTAAATAACAGGAATGGCGATTTCTCGAATAGCCCACTACATTGCTCAACTATTATTACTACATTTGCGTTTTAAACAGGCAACGACGGGTGTACAATCGCCCCCTAATTTTGGATTCGGCCCTGCCGGATCCGTGCAGCACAGTTCCACCAGGCCTCCCATCGAGAGAGCTTGCGCGCCCGCCAAGTCGGGCGCAATCGACATGACCGCCGTATCGCCGAGCCATCCCAGGATGGATTTCCGGGCGCAAAGCCAAAAGCTGACGACGATCCTGCCGTGCCGGGACAAGACAAGAATTCTTTATTGGCATTGGAGGTACTTATGAATCAGCCCGTTATGGGTGGCGTTGCAGCACTGAACGTCCCAGCTTACATCAAGCATCAAAAGCTTATCAATTGGGTGTCGGACATCGCTGCCCTGACCAAGCCGGCGCGCATTTACTGGTGCGACGGTTCACAGGCGGAGTATGACCGCCTGTGCGGTGAAATGGTAGCCGCCGGCACCATGAAGAAGCTGAACGAGGAGCTGCGTCCCGGTTCCTACCTCGCCTGCTCGGACCCGACCGACGTCGCCCGCGTCGAAGACCGCACCTTCATCTGCTCCGCCACCAAGGAGCAGGCCGGCCCGACCAATAACTGGATGGCCCCGGCAGAAATGCGCAACACCCTGCACGAGCTGTTCGACGGCTGCATGGCCGGCCGCACGCTGTACGTGGTGCCGTTCTCGATGGGCCCGCTGGGTTCGCCGATCGCCCACATCGGCATCGAACTGTCCGATTCCCCTTACGTCGCCGTCAACATGCGCACCATGACGCGCATGGGCAAGGCAGTCTATGACGTGCTGGGCGCCAATGGCGAGTTCGTTCCTTGCGTGCACACTGTCGGCGCGCCGCTGGCCGCCGGCCAGAAGGACGTCGCATGGCCATGCAACCCGACCAAATACATCGTGCACTACCCTGAGACCCGCGAAATCTGGTCCTACGGCTCCGGCTACGGCGGCAACGCGCTGCTGGGCAAGAAGTGCTTTGCGCTGCGTATCGCCTCGAACATGGGCCACCAGGAAGCCAAGGCAGGGGGCATCGGCTGGCTGGCCGAACACATGCTGATCCTCGGCGTCGAATCGCCGGAAGGCAAAAAGCACTACGTCGCGGCGGCCTTCCCTTCGGCCTGCGGCAAGACCAACTTTGCAATGCTGATCCCGCCGGCGAGCTTCAACGGCTGGAAAGTGACGACCATCGGCGACGACATCGCCTGGATCAAGCCGGGCGCCGACGGCCGCCTGTACGCGATCAACCCGGAAGCGGGCTACTTCGGCGTCGCCCCTGGCACCAACACCAAGACCAACTCGAACTGCATGGCATCGCTGGGCGCGAACACCATCTTCACCAACGTCGCGCTGACCGACGAAGGCGACGTCTGGTGGGAAGGCCTGACCAAGGAAGCGCCTGCGCACCTGGTCGACTGGCAGGGCAAGGACTGGACGCCGGCATCGGGCACCAAGGCCGCGCACCCGAACGCGCGCTTCACCGTGACCGCCACCCAGAACCCGGTCATCGACCCGGCCTGGGACGATCCTGCCGGCGTGCCGATTTCGGCCTTCATCTTCGGCGGCCGCCGTTCGACCACCGTGCCGCTGGTGACCGAAGCGCGCGACTGGACCGAAGGCGTCTACATGGCCGCGACCATGGGTTCCGAGACCACCGCCGCCGCAGCCGGCCAGATGGGCATCGTGCGCCGCGATCCGTTCGCGATGCTGCCGTTCATGGGCTACAACATGAGCGACTACTTCCAGCACTGGCTCGACATGGGCAAGAAGATCGCCGCAGAGAACGCCGCCGTACTGCCGAAGATCTACTGCGTCAACTGGTTCCGCACCGATGAAGCGGGCAAGTTCGTGTGGCCTGGCTTTGGCGACAACATGCGCGTGCTGAAGTGGATGCTGGACCGCATCGAAGGCAAGGCTGGCGGCGTCGAGAACGTATTCGGCACCACCCCGCGCTTCGATGACATCAACTGGGACGGCATCAACTTCACCCAGGAGCAGTTCGACACGATCACTTCGATCGACAAGGCGGCCTGGAACGAAGAGATCAAGCTGCACACCGAGTTGTTCGAGAAGCTGGCGTATCACCTGCCGCAAGAGCTGGTGGAGACGAAAGCCGCGTTGGAAAAGCGGCTGGCTGCGTAAATCGCAGCCTATAAAAAAACCCCGGCCGCTGGTCCCAGCGCCGGGGTTTTTTCTTTTACGGCCCGGGACACCGCGAGTGGCGTAGGGCGGATGTCGCGCGAGCGCTCTTCCGCCCGGGTAAGCATCAGGGGCTGCTCGTTAGTGTCACCTTCGCACTCCCCAGCCCTTCGCTCTTCGCCGTCAGCACCACCTTGCCCGCCTGCCCCGCCTTCGTGCGCACGATCACCAGCGCCAGCCCGTTGAACGCCTTGCGCTGCGGCGCCTGGAACGACTCCAGGCTGGTCGGGTCGCCATTGTCAGTGGCCACGATCTCCCCCGGCCCCGTCAAACTGAAGCTGACCCGGTTGCGCGACCGCGGCACCTGCACGCCATCCTTGTCGGCCACCGTCACGGTGATGAACGACAGGTCCGTGCCATCGGCGCGCAGGGCGGCGCGGTCGGCGGCCAACGTGAGTTTGGCGGCCTTGCCGGTGGTGCGCACCGTATCCTCGGCCCAGCGCTTGCCGTCCTTGTACGTCACCGCCTGCAGCGTGCCCGGCTGGTACACCACATCATCCCAGCGCAGCCGGTAGTCGCGCGGCCCGCGCTTCTTGCGGCCCAGCGACTGGCCATTGAGGAACAGCTCGGCCTCGTCGCCCGAGGTGTACAGGTGCACCGGCGTGACCTGCCCCACCCGCTCCGGCCAGTTCCAGTGCGGCAGCAGGTGCGCCATTGGCAGCTCGGGGCGCCAGCGCGCCTGGTACATATAGAAGCGGTCCTTCTTGAACCCCGCCAGGTCGACAATGCCGAAGTAGGAACTGCGCGACGGCATCCTGACCTTCTTCAGCTCGGCCAGCTCCTTCGCCGCCCGTTCCTTCTGTGCGGGATCCGAGAAGTTGAGCAGGATGGTTGCGTCGTCGTTGTATGGCGTCGGCTCGCCCAGGTAGTCGAACCCGGTCCACACGAACTCCCCGGCCACGTACGGATTGTCGTCGAGCCCCTTGAATTCCACATCCGGCGGCCACGCCCAGCGCGGCGCGGACAGGTCGTAGCTGCTGACCTGGAAGTCGGCCAGCCCCTTCGATTTGTCGTCGCTCACCGGGAAGAAGTACTCGCCGCGCGTGCTCACCGTGGACGCGGTCTCGCTGCCAACGATGGGGATCTGCGGGGCGCTGCGGTGCAGCTTTTCATACTGGGTCGGCTTGTAGTTAAAGCCGTACACGTCGATCGCGCTCTGGAAGCCGTTGTAGCCGGAGGTCACGTGATCATAGGCGGCCGTGGTCAGGCGGGTGCGGTCTTCGCCGTGCACGATCTCGGCCAGGCGGACGGCGACTTTCCAGCCTTCGGGATCGCGCTGTTCGCCCACTTCATTGCCGATGCTCCAAAGGATGACGCTCGGGTGGTTGCGGTCGCGCCGCACCATCGCGCGCAGGTCCTTCTCGTGCCACTCGTCGAACAGGCGGCCGTAGTCGTTCGGCGCCTTATTGACGCGCCAGCCATCGAAGGCTTCCGCCACGATCAGGAAGCCCATGCGGTCGGCCAGGTCGAGCAGTTCCGGCGCCGCTGGATTGTGGCTGGTGCGGATGGCGTTGACGCCCATCTCGCGCAGGATCTCCAGCTGCCGCTCGAGCGCCCGCACGTTTAGCGCGGCGCCCAGCGCGCCAAGGTCGTGGTGCTGGCACACGCCGCGGATCGGCAGGTGTTCGCCATTGAGGATGAAGCCGCGCGCCGCGTCGAAAGCGATGGTGCGGATGCCGAACGGCGTCTCGAGCACGTCGGCCGGCTTGCCGCCGTCCGTGACCGTGGTGACCGCCACATAGCGCTGCGGGCTGCCCGGGCTCCACAAACGCGGCCTGGGCACGACCAGGCTTTGCGCAAGCTGCGCCTGGCGCCCCGCCACCAGTTTGGTCAGCGGGCTCGCCGGACTGCTGGCCAGCGCGGGGCCGGTCTTGCGGCCTGCCGCGTCGAGCGCGTAGATCTCCGTCGCCAGCTGCACGTTCGCATCGGCGCCGCGGTTGTCGAGCGTGACCTGCACATCGACGGTGGCGGCGTCCGGCTTGACGATCGGCGTGGTGACGAAGGTGCCGTATTGGGCGATGTGCACGGGGGAGGTCTTCACCAGCCAGGTGTTGCGGTAAATGCCGCCGCCCGGATACCAGCGCGACGATTCCTTCGGGTTGTCGAGCCGGATCGCCAGTACGTTCTTCGCACCGGGCATCAGGTGCGGCGTCAGGTCCACCCGCCAGGACGCATAGCCGTAGGGCCAGCCGCCCAGGTTGTGGCCGTTGAGCCATACGGTGGCGTTCGACATGGCGCCGTCGATGTCCAGGTACATGCGCCTGCCGGCGTCGCTTGCCGGCACGTCGAACGACTTCCGATACCAGCCCACGCCCCACCACGGCAGCTTGCCCGTCTCGCCCGGATACTCCTGCTTGAACGGGCCTTCGATGCCCCAGTCGTGCGGCAAGTCCAGCTTGCGCCAGGCCGCATCGTCGAACCCGGCATCGCCGGCGGCATGGTCGCCCTTGGCGAAGCGCCAGTCGGCATTGAACGAGATGCGCTCGCGCACCGGGGCTTCGGCCGCATGGGCGGGTACGCTCAGCACGGCGGCAAGGGCAAACATCAGGTGATGGAAACGCATGGTGTCAGGTCTTTCGTCCGCGCTGCTCGAAGCGCTTGTTGGCAGTGGCGATGTCGGCTTCAGCCAGGGCGCGGTGGCGCTCCCAGGTGTCGTCGGCAAAGGTGATGGTGGGGATGTCGCGCTGTTCCAGCGTGACCGGTTTGTAAGTGCCGAAGCCCGCCTCGTGCACGCCGCTGGCGCCGGTGCCGGGCGAGGCGCGGCTCAGGTGCGAGAACGACGCCACGTAGTCGAAATGGCCGCGCGGGTACTGCTGGTAGCGCGCCACCTGGGCCATCGGCGTGATGCCCATCTGCGCGTCATACTGCATCTCGGCCACGGCCGGCACGCCGGGATGGCGCGCCGCCAGTGCCTGCACCAGCCGGCGCGTGCCGACGAACATGTCGCCGTCCGGGTTGTTCTCCCACATGCCGCAGATATCGAGAAAGTAGGCATCCACGCCGTAGCGCTTCACCATCGCGGAGATGCGGCCTTCCACGTGCATGCGCCAGCTGTCGACAGCCAGGTTCATGAACACCATCGAGGCATCGCCCTTGCGGTCGCCGTCCCAGTCCACGTAGCTGCTCGCCATCGGCTCGCCGTATACGGTGCGCACGCGCGCCCGGGCGAAGCGGGCAAAGCCGGGCGCCGCCGGATTGGCGATGTTCGCGCCGAACATCAGCAGGAAGCGGTAGCCGAGCTTGTGCCCTTCGTCGACCAGGCGCCGGAACCCCGCCTCGCCGCCCATGCGCCGGTCGACCTCGAAGGCGGGGTAGTCCCAGTAATAGCGCGCATCCCAGCCGGCCAGGAACACCAGGGTGTGGCGCGGATCGGTTTTGGTGGCGGCCCAGCGCAGGATCTCCAGCTGGCGCGCGTAGTCGTTGAAGATGCGCCCGCTCCAGTGCTGGCCATGCAGGGCCAGCACGAGGCCCAGCTGCTTCATCCAGCCTGGCGCATCGGTGCGCGACTCGAACTGCGGAATCGCGTACGCCTGTTCCAGGTGGGCGAAATGGGGCCGCACGGCCGCATCGAAATCGGCCGCGGAGCCGATCCGCCAGCGGTGGGTCGCCACGTCGCCGCGCCGGTCCCAGCCCGCCTGCTCGTACAGCAGCTCGACCTTGTAGCCGTCCGCGCCGGGCAGGAAGTAAAACCGCGCAGGCCGCACTTCGCGCTGCAGCGCCGAGATGGCCCATACGCGGTCCTTCCCTTCCAGCGCCACCAGCGGCGTGCCCATGCCGGTCATCAGGTCCGGGTACTCGGCGATTTTTTCGTCGTCCTTGAGGTCCTGCCAGCGCCCGGCCGACACCGACAAGCGCCCGCGCGGCAGCCCGCGCACGATGGTCTTGACCGCCTTGACGGCGTGCGCAAAACGTACGGCGACCTGCCATTGCAGCGACTGGTCCGGCATGCGCTGCAGCGTGACCTCCAGATGGCCTGCCACCTTCTCTTGCCCGCCGGCCCAGGTGAAACCGGTGGCGACCAGGTGCAGCGTATCGGCGCTGCGCTTGACCGTTACCTTCGAAGGGTCGACCGCGTAGGCGTTCTCGAAGGTGACAATGTCGAATGCGAACTGCAGGCCGCCGAATTCGACCGAAGGCTCCGGCCAGGCGTAGCTGAACTTCATCTGCGCCTCGCCCTTGGGCGCGACATACACCCCGTCCATGGAAGTCAGCAGCGCCAGCCCGGCGGGATTCGCGGCATCCGCGGCGGCGGCCGGGAGCGCCAGCGCCGCGAGCCCGGCGCCGGCGGTCAACAGGAAGTCGCGGCGCGCGCTCACAGGGCCCTCCCGGCGCGCACCAGGCGGCAGCCGAACACCGGGCCTGCCGTGCGGCCCGGCTCGGGATCGAAGCGCACGATGACGCTGGCCTTGCCGCGTGTGAGCTCTTCCGGCACGGCATGGTCGCGGTCGATGAACACGCCGGCGTGCTCGCCCTTCAGCACCACGCGCGCGAAGCGCACCCCGTCGATACTGATGTGGAAATCGCGGTTGCGCTCCTCGCCCCAGTAGCTCGCCTGCAGCACCAGCGGGCCGGGCGCCGTCTTCATGCGGAAGCTGAAGTAGCCGCCGGTACGCGCATCGCGCCCGTTGCGGCCGCGGTAGGACACGGGGTAGGAAATATCGGATTGCAGGTCGTGATCGCGCTCGGGCTGCATTTCGCCCAGGTGCATCACATCCACCGAGCGCGCCGCCAGCTCCTTCAGGCGCGCCTGCTCCTTGCGGTAGGCCGCGCCGGAGGCCGCCCATTCCGCGTCGGTGTAGGCGTTGAAGTAGACCGCCGACCGCCGCTCGTACTGGCGGTAGAAGGGCTCGAAGCGCAGCTCGGACGGGCGGCCGCTGCCGCGCGTGCGGTACACTGCCTGCTTGCTGTCCACCGGCGCGAACGAGGCAAGGATATTGGCGCCCACCAGCGCCGGGGGCAGCGCCGTATAAGGCGCCGCCGCCGGTCCCAGGTCGGCCGCCAGCACCATTGGCCCGCGCAGCAGCGCCACCACCTTGGGATTGCCGGCCGCCGCCTCGAGCCGCAGCGCCAGGGGCAGGCTGAGGCTGACCGTGTCGCCCGCCTTCCAGCTTCGCCGCAGCAGCGCGTAGCCTTTCTCGCGCACCGCCTTGAACGGTGTGCCGTTGACCAGGATGCGGTGCGATGTGGCCCATGCGGGAATGCGCAGCGCCAGTGCGAAATCCTGTTCCTTGTCCAGCCGTTTGAGGGTGAGGCCGACACCGCCTTCGTAGGGATAGCGCGTGGTCAGTTCGAACGCCGCTCCCTTGGCGCGCCACGCCACCGTCGACGGAATGTACAGGTTGACCATCAAGGTGTCGCCGCCCTGCCAGTAGATCGAGTCGCCATGCTTGGCGTGGCTCTCCATGCCGGACAGTACGCAGCACCAGAAGTCGTTCTCCTCGCTGGAGTAGGCGCGCGCGGTGCCGGACATCAGCGGCGTCATGTAAGTGAACATGCCGGTTTTCGGGTTCTGGTGCGCCAGGATGTGGTTCAGGTGCGTGCGTTCGTAGTAGTCGAAGTAGGCGGCGTCCGGCGACCAGCTGTACAGGTGGCGCGTGAGCTTGAGCATGTTGTAGCTGCAGCAGGCTTCGCAGGTCTGTTCGGTGATGTGCGCGGCGATGGTGTCGGGCGCCGAGAAGTATTCGCGGTCGCCATTGCCGCCGATGACGTAGCTGTGATGCCGTGTCACGCGCTGCCAGAAGAACTTCGGCGCCTCGGCATCCTGCGGCTTGCCGGCCAGCTCGTGCAGCCGCGCCAGGCCGATTAGCTTGGGGATCTGCGTGTTCGAATGCAGCGTGGCCAGTTCGTCGCGGCCCTGTACCAGCGGGTCGAGCGCCTTGGCGTGGTACAGGCGCCGCGCCAGGCGCAGCCAACGCTGGTCGCCGGTGCGCGCATACAGCTCGGCGAAGCTTTCGTTGATGCCGCCATGCTCGCACGCCAGCACCTTCTGCACCTGCTCGTCGTCCAGCGCGGCGAACACGCGCTCGACGTAGCCGGCCAGGCCGATCGCTACGGCCAGCGCCTGCTCGTTGCCGGCCAGCGCCTGGGCGTCGAACAGGCCGGCGAACACCTTGTGCCAGTTATACAGCGGCACCCAGCAGCCGTTCAGGTCGAAGCCGGCCGAGCGTATGTCGCCGCGCATGATCTCGGGGAAGATCTCCTTGCCGTCGACGACCTTGCCATCCGGGCGCTTGCGCATGAAGCCGGCGATATAGCCGTCGCCCTGGGCCTGCTGCACGCGCGCCAGTTCGGCCACGATGTAGTCGATGCGCGGCTTCAGCTCGGGATTGCCGGTTTGGGCCAGCATCAGGGCCAGCGCCGACAGGTAGTGGCCCAGCGCCTCGCCGGCGATGGTGTCCGATTCCCAGCCGCCGTAGATGGCGCCCTTGGCCGGCAGGCCGGCGAATACGTGGTAGTTGTGCAGGAAGCGGTCAGGGCTGAGGCGCAGCAGGTAGGCCAGGTTGGCCGTTACGGCATCGGCATAGTGGGACGGCAGCAGGCGCACATCGGCCAGGGGCAGTGCCGTCGCCTTGGCAGGCAGTGCGCCGCCTTGCGTCCGCGCCAGGCTCACGCCAGGCCACAGGCCGAGTGAAGCGGAGCTTTTCAGCAGCAGCCGGCGGCGCGGCGAGACGGATGGCTGGGTCATTGTGCGCGTTCCTTGAACGGAATGATGGAGCTGACAATTTATCAGTCCAAAATAGCATGATCTAGCATGAACCCGCGCGGCGCGGCGCCGAAATCCGCATAATGCTCCGGGACTTGGAGGGTGGCGTAGGGTGGGTCCGGTAACCGGTCGCGGCACCACCCACCATGAGCCGCCGATGACGCTTGATGGGTCGCGCTATCGCTCACCCATCCTACCCTCCCTCGAAATCCAGTCCTTAACGAGCGCTTAGTTGTTCAACTTGGTATCGAGTGCCACCTGCGCACTCCCCAGCCCTTCGCTCTTCGCCGTCACCACCACCTTGCCCGCCTGCCCCGCCCTGGTCCGCACGATGACCAGCGCCAGACCGTTGAACGCGGCGCGCTTGTGCGACTGGAACGACTCGAAACCGGTCGCATCGCCGTTGTCGGTGGCGATGATCTCGCCCGGCCCCGTCAGGCTGAAGCTGACCCGGTTGTGCGAGCGCGGCACCTGCGCGCCATCCTTGTCGGCCACCGTCACGGTGATGAACGACAGGTCGGTGCCATCGGCGCGCAGGGCGGCGCGGTCGGCGGCGAGCTTCAGTTTGGCCGCCTTGCCGGTGGTGCGCACGGTGTCCTCCGCCCAGGGCTTGCCGTCCTTGTACGTCACCGCTTTCAGCGTGCCGGGCTGGTACACCACGTCGTCCCAGCGCAGCCGGTAGTCGCGCGGGCCGCGCTTCTTGCGGCCCAGCGACTGGCCGTTGAGGAACAGCTCGGCCTCGTCGCCCGAGGTGTACAGGTGCACCGGCGTGACCTGGCCCACCCGCTCCGGCCAACTCCAGTGCGGCAGCAGGTGCGCCATCGGCAGTTCGGGACGCCAGCGCGCCTGGTACAGGTAGAAGCGGTCCTTCTTGAAGCCCGCCAGGTCGACGATGCCGAAGTAGGAGCTGCGCGAGGGCACCTGGATCTTCTTGAGTGCCGCCAGCTCCTTCGCCGCGCGGTCCTGCTGCGCCGGGTCGGTGAAGTTGAGCAGGTTGGTGGCGTCGTCGTTGTACGGCGTCGGCTCGCCCAGGTAGTCGAACCCGGTCCAGACGAATTCGCCGGCGACGAAGGGATTGTCGTCGAGTCCCTTGAACTCGACGTCGGGCGCCCAGGCCCACGGAGGCGCCGACAGGTCGTAGCTGCTCACCTGGAAGTTGGCCTGCCCCTTCGATTTGACATCGCTGACCGGGAAGAAGTACTCGCCGCGCGAGCTGATCGTCGATGCAGTTTCGCTACCGATGATAGGGAGGCTCGGCGCGCTTTTGCGAAGCTTCGCATACTCCTCCGGCTTGTAGTTATAGCCGAACACGTCGATCGCGGTCTGGAAGCCGTTGTAGCCGGAGATGATGTGATTGAAGCCGGCGGTGGTCAGTCGGGTGCGGTCTTCGCCGCGCACGATCTCGGAAAGATGGGCGGCGACCTTCCATCCTTCTGGTTTGCCTTGCTCGCTGATCTCGTTCCCGATGCTCCACAGGATCACGCTCGGGTGGTTGCGGTCGCGCCGCACCATCGCGCGCAGGTCCTTTTCGTGCCACTCGTCGTACAGGCGGCCGTAGTCGTTTTTCTTCTTGTTGATGCGCCAGGCGTCGAAGGCCTCGGCGATGACGACAAAGCCCATGCGGTCGGCCAGGTCGAGCAGTTCGGGCGCGGGTGGGTTGTGGCTGGTGCGGATGGCGTTGACGCCCATCTCGCGCAGGATCTCCAGTTGCCGCTCGAGCGCGCGGACATTCAGCGCGGCGCCCAATGCGCCAAGATCGTGGTGCTGGCATACGCCCTGGAGCTCCAGCCGCTCGCCATTGAGAATGAAGCCGCGCGCCGCGTCGAAGGCGATGGTGCGGATGCCGAACGGCGTTTCCAGCACGTCGACCGTCTTGCCGTCGCTGGTGACCGTGGTGACGGCCACGTAGCGCTGCGGACTGCGCGGGCTCCACAAGCGCGGCTTTGCCACGGACAGGCTTTGTGCGAGCAGGGCCTGTCGCCCGGCAGTCATCTTCGTGACCGGGGATGCTGCGCTGCTGGCCACCGGCGCGCCGGTCTTCTGGCCTGCCGCGTCAAGCGCGTAGACCTGGGTCGCTACTTGTACGTTCGCATTCGCCCCGTGGTTATCGAGCGTGACCTGCACGTCGACCGTGGCCGCGTCGGACGTGACGGCCGGCGTGGCGACGAAGGTGCCGTTGTGCGCGACGTGGATGGCGGAGGTCTTTACCAGCCAGGTATTGCGGTAAATACCGCCGCCCGGATACCAGCGCGACGATTCCTCGGGGTTGTCGAGCCGGATCGCCACCACATTCTTCGCGCCGGGTTTGAGATGCGGCGTCAGGTCGACCCGCCACGACGCATAGCCGTAAGGCCATCCGCCGATATTGCGGCCGTTGAGCCACACGCTGGCGTTGGACATGGCGCCGTCGATGTCGAGGTACATGCGCTTGCCGGCATCGCTGGCCGGCACGTCGAAAGTCTTGCGATACCAGGCCACGCCCCACCAGGCCAGTTTGCCGGTCTCGCCCGGATACTCCTGCTTGAACGGACCCTCGATGCCCCAGTCGTGCGGCAGGTCCAGCTTGCGCCAGGCTGCGTCGTTGAACAGGGGCTCGGCGGCGCCATGTTCGCCCTTGGCGAAGCGCCAGTCGGCGTTGAACGAGAGGCGTTCGCGCACCGGGGCTTCGGCGGCGCGAACGGGCGCGGACTGCAATAGCAGCGTGGCGGCAAAAACGGCAAGGAGCGGGCGCAGGAATCGCATGGGATGGGATCGAAGTGAAAGGGCGGGCGCCCTGGACCGGATATCTTAGGAGAAAATGGTCCTTGGCCGCGCGCGTCCGTGCGCCAAGTCCCAAAGCAATCAAGAAGATGATTGCTTTGGGATCGTCAGCTGACAGGTTCGAGCAGTCTGTCGGACCGTATGCGGCGCTCCGGCCACCTCGATCTTGTTGCCGCTGTAGGCGTCGAACAGGCGGCGGTGGTTGGCGTACGAGCAGCTGTCGTCGCGCTCATAGTATTTGCCGACCCAGTCGAGCAGGAAGGGCAGCATGCTGTCCTGCTTTTCCTTCGATTCGTATTTGTGCGGCTCCCAAGGACGAGCGGCGTTATGGGCGAGGCATACGTCCTTCCCCGGATTCATGAACACCAGTTCCGAGCAGTACGGCAGCGCCGCCTGGATGAAGTCGCCGTAGCAGCCCTCGACCACGAAGCGCGGGTGCGATTCGCAGAATGCGCGCAGGTCGGCCAGCGCCTCGTCAAGCGGGCGCGCGACCGCGATCAGCCCCGGCACCCAGACGATGGTGTCCAGGTCCAGGTGCGCCAGCCCGTGTTCGGCGGCCAGCGCGCGCGCCCGCCACGATTTACCGGAACCGGAATTGCCGACGATGAGCACGCGCATGATGGTCAAGCCGCGAGCAGAGGCCCCAGGTATTTGCCGGTGACGCTGGCAGGGTTCTTGGCCACATCCTCCGGCGTGCCGGTGGCGATGATCTGGCCGCCGCCCGCGCCGCCTTCGGGACCGAGGTCCACGATCCAGTCGGCGGTCTTGATCACATCGAGGTTGTGTTCGATGATGACCAGGGTATTGCCCTGGTCGCGCAGGCGGTGGATCACCTTGAGCAGCAGGTCGATGTCGTGGAAGTGCAGGCCGGTGGTCGGCTCGTCCAGAATGTACAGGGTGCGGCCGGTGTCGCGCTTGGACAGTTCGAGCGAGAGCTTGACGCGCTGCGCCTCGCCGCCGGACAGCGTGGTCGCGCTCTGGCCCAACTTGATGTAGCCGAGGCCGACGTCGAGCAGGGTATGCAGCTTGCGCGCGATCAGCGGCACCGGCTTGAAGAACTCGTGCGCGTCTTCGACCGTCATGTCCAGCACTTCGGTGATGCTCTTGCCCTTGTAATGCACTTCCAGCGTTTCGCGGTTGTAGCGCTTGCCGTGGCAAACGTCGCACGGCACGTAGACGTCCGGCAGGAAGTGCATCTCGACCTTGATCACGCCATCGCCCTGGCAGGCTTCGCAGCGGCCGCCCTTGACGTTAAACGAGAAGCGCCCGGCGCTGTAGCCGCGTTCCTTGGCCGTCGGGACGGTCGAGAACAGGTCGCGGATCGGCGTGAACACGCCGGTGTAGGTGGCCGGGTTCGAGCGCGGCGTGCGGCCGATCGGCGCCTGGTCGACCGAGATCACCTTGTCGAAGTGCTCCAGGCCGCTGATCGAATCGTGCGGCGCCGGTTCGGTCTGCGAGCCGTACAGGTGGCGCGACAGCGCCGGGTACAGCGTGTCGTTCACCAGCGAGGACTTGCCCGAGCCGGACACGCCGGTCACGCAGGTCAGCAGGCCCACCGGCAGGTTCAGCGACACCTTCTTCAGGTTGTTGCCGGTCGCGCCGGTGATCGCCAGCTGGCGGTTCGGGTCGGCCTTGTGGCGCTTCTTCGGCACCGCGATCTTCAGCTTGCCGGACAGGTACTGGGCGGTGAGCGACTTCTTGCTCTTCATGATGTCCTTGAGCGTGCCCTCGGCGATGATCTCGCCGCCATGCACGCCCGCGCCGACGCCCATGTCGACGATGTAGTCGGCGGTGCGGATCGCGTCTTCATCATGCTCCACCACCAGCACGCTGTTGCCGATGTCGCGCAGGTGCTTGAGCGTTTCGATCAGGCGGTCGTTGTCGCGCTGGTGCAGGCCGATCGACGGTTCGTCGAGCACGTACATCACGCCGGTCAGGCCCGAGCCGATCTGCGACGCCAGGCGGATGCGCTGCGATTCGCCGCCGGACAGGGTGTCCGCGCTGCGGTCGAGCGACAGGTAGTCGAGCCCCACGTTGTTGAGGAACTTCAGGCGCGAGATGATCTCCTTGACCACGCGGTCGGCGATCTCCTTCTTGGCGCCCTTGAGCACCAGCTTCTCGAAGAACTCCAGGCAGTCGCGCAGCGGCTTCCTGGCCACTTCATAAATGGCGCGCTGCTGCTTGCCGGTGCCGACCTTCACATAGCGCGCTTCCACGCGCAGGCGCGCGCCGTCGCAGCCGGGGCACTGCTTCTCGTTGATGAACTTGGCCAGTTCTTCCTTGACCGCCATCGAATCGGTTTCGCGGTAGCGGCGCGACAGGTTGTTGACCACGCCCTCGAAGGTGTGCTCGCGGATGACGGTGCGGCCACGCTCGTTCACATAGGTGAACGGGATCGAGGTCTTGCCGGAGCCGTACAGCACCGCTTCCTGCGCCGCCTTCGGCAGCTGCTCGAACGGCGTGTCGATATCGAATTCGTAGAACGCGGCCAGGTTCGACAGCATCTGGAAGTAGAACTGGTTGCGCCGGTCCCAACCCTTGACCGCGCCGGACGCCAGCGACAGGTTGGGGAAGGCGACGATGCGCTTCGGGTCGAAGAACTCGATGTGGCCCAGGCCATCGCACTCGGGGCAGGCGCCCATCGGGTTATTGAAGGAGAACAGGCGCGGCTCGAGCTCCTGCAGCGAATAGCCGCAGGTGTTGCAGGCGAACTTGTTCGAGTACACATGCTCGGCGCCGCCATCCATCTCGGACGCCACCGCGCGGCCGTCGGCCAGGCGCAGCGCGGTCTCGAAGCTCTCGGCCAGGCGCTGCTTGATGTCCGCGCTCACCTTCACGCGGTCGATGACGACGTCGATCGTGTGCTTCTCGGTCTTCTTCAGCTTGGGCAGGTCGTCCACTTCGTAGATGCGCGCCTCGTGGGTGCCGCTCTGGACGCGGAAGCGCACGAAGCCCTGCGCCTGCATCGCCGCGAACAGGTCCACGTGCTCGCCCTTGCGGTTGGCCACCACCGGCGCCAGGATCATCAGCTTGGTCCCCTCGGGCATGGCCAGCACGGCGTCGACCATCTGCGACACCGTTTGCGCGGCCAGCGCGTTCTCCGGGTGGTCCGGGCAGTACGGCGTGCCGACGCGCGCGTACAGCAGGCGCAGGTAGTCGTGGATCTCGGTCACGGTGCCGACGGTCGAACGCGGGTTGTGCGAGGTGGCCTTCTGCTCGATCGAGATCGCGGGCGACAGGCCCTCGATCAGGTCGACATCGGGCTTTTCCATCAGCTGCAGGAACTGGCGCGCGTAGGCCGACAGCGACTCCACATAGCGGCGCTGGCCTTCCGCATACAAGGTATCGAATGCGAGCGAGGATTTGCCCGATCCGGACAGGCCGGTGATCACGATCAGCTTGTTTCGCGGCAGGTCGAGATTGATGTTCTTGAGGTTGTGCGTACGTGCGCCGCGAATGCGGATCTGTTCCATGTGTTTTGCCTTAGAGGGTCAACCTGCTACTATAGCCGCGATTCAATCGGCACGTCCGGCCTTGCCATGATTGCTGTGGCTGTAAAGCGAGTGAAACCGTATTGATCGCGCTCAGTATTTGAGCGGCTAAATACTGTATATAATACCAGTATTCGTGCCGCAGGCAAACGGATGACGAAGCGCTAAGAAAGCCAATCCCTGTGGGGGTGGCTGGCTGTATAATCCCCGTCTGACAAAATTTATCGCGTGGCGGGCCGCCGCGGTTCAACAGGAGTAATACATGGCATCAGTCAACAAAGTCATCATCGTCGGCAATCTGGGGCGCGATCCGGAAATTCGCTACATGCCCAGCGGCGACGCCATCGCCAACATCGCGGTTGCGACCTCGTATAAATCGAAGGACCGCAATACCGGCGAACAAAAAGAGCTGACCGAATGGCACCGCATTTCCTTCTTCGGCCGCCTGGCTGAAATCGTTGGCCAGTACTTGAAGAAAGGTTCTTCGGTGTACGTCGAAGGCCGCCTGCAAACCCGTAAATACACGGACAAGGACGGCGTCGAGAAGTACGCGACCGACATCATCGCCGAAAACATGCAGATGCTCGGCGGCCGTGCAGGCGCGGGCGGCGACGCAGGCGGCATGGACGACAGCGGCTACGACGCACCGGTATCGCGTCCGGCCCAACGCCCAGCGGCGCCACCGGCACCGGCGCCACGCCCGGCACCGAAGCCGGCGCCGAACTTCTCGGATATGGACGACGACATTCCGTTCTAATCCAGACAAACAGACTTTTTGTTGATAGAGGCCTGTTCTTCGAGAGGAGAGCAGGCTTTTTTCTTGCCCACGACCGCGCTTGCCGCGCGCAACGATCTGCCACCGCATGTCGGAAATATTGACACTTCCACTAAGGCTGCACTTCCAGCCGATGCTAGCTGTTTGTTTTCATTCACTATTAATTTTATGGCTCGATTAATGCTTGAATCAGTCCTCGCAGACGACGTGGGCCAAGACCGACGGTCTCTGTTTATTCCTCTTATCTAACCTTCCACCATCGAAATGATCCCGGTGCCAGGAGAAGGGCTGCGCTGAGACCTGCCAGCTCGTCGATCTTAATAATGCCAAGGAGCCATCATGAAATTAGTGCGCAGCGCGTTTTTCGGTCCGGTTTTGTTGTGGAGTTGCCTGCTTGCATTCGCAAGCCCCGCGCAGGCAACACTCGTTGCGAGTTCAGCCGTGGTGTACGACGAAGGCATATTTAACGGTTCATTTACGATTAATGGCCCGACCGTGACGAATGGTGGCACGAGCGTTGCTGGCTTTACCAGCGGGATCGTTCCGGGGCTTGCCGCTTCCGGGCTTGGGACGGCCGCATATGGTGCACTCCATGTCAATGCGTTTTCGGCAGCTGCGAATCCAGGTATTGGCGCTACTTCTCAGACGCGCGCCCTCGGCAGCGCCTTTTGGAGCGACCAGCTTACCTTCTCCAGCGCAACTTATACAGGCGTGGCATACGCACGGGCGATCTTTCAATTGTCGGGCGGCTTGAATTCCCTGTCCGATCCTGGCGCAGTCGGCAATTCCACGATCGCGGCGCGGATACAAGCTGGCGGCAACACGGTGTTCACAAGCACCGGGCAACTCGTTTCACAAGGCGGTGCGATCACCATCAATGATCTGCGGCGCGGCCAGTCGGTCAACGGCCTTGTCGCCAATGAGAGCGTTTCCGCGCTGACCGGACAATTCGCGTTCGACATTCCCTTCGTATTTGGCGTCGCGTTCCAGATGACAGGCTCGCTCGACGCCTTTACCCAGGCGATGAGCGGTGCTGCTGGCAGCGTGGCGAGCGCTCACAGCAACTTTGGTTCTTCTGGCCTGTGGAAGGGAATCAGCGAAGTGCATCTTGCCGATGGCACTGTATTGAGTGGCTATGGCCTTACATCGGCCTCGGGATTCGACTGGACCAAGGCTTTTCCGTCCGGCCCAGTGACGGCGGTAAGCCTTCCCGCAACCCTGTGGCTCTTTGGCGCCGGCATGCTGGGCCTGCTTGGCATGAGACGGCGGGGGTAAACCGTGTGATCGAAAAAGGCAAACCGGTCCAGGTCGACAAGCTCTGACCCCGCCTTCCCCAAAAGAACCTCGCTGCGGCGAGGTTTTTTTTGGTGCGCCCGCCCGCAGGCGGGGCAAAAGTCGGTGCGGAACGGCGCGCCGCCCGACCCTCCCTGCACTGTCCTGGCGTTTTTAGGATGTTGCCGTATGGCACGAGAATTGCTGTATCTGGTCTTGAACAGCAGTTCAAACGACCAGGGACACCATGAAAACCAAGGCCAACGGGACCTACTTCCGGAAGTACCGGGAAATCATCATTGCGGTGGCGCTCTTCCTCGCCTTCGACATCTCGGTACTGATCCTCAATTTCTACACCTCGTTCCAGATCGACCAGGACGCCGTGTCGATCAACTTGTCGGGCCGCCAGCGCTATGTATCGCAGCGGGTGGCGCGCACCCTGCTCGAGCTGGACGCGGCGCGCGCCGCCGGCCAGCCGGCGAAGCGGGCCACGCTGGATGAACTGCGCGCCGGCGCCAACATCTTCCAGGCATCGATGAACGCGTTCCGCCATGGTGGCGTGGTGCCCGGGGGCGATGGCAAGCCGGTGCGGCTGGAAGCGGTCGAGTCCGAGCGCGGCCGCGCGCTGCAGGCCCAGGCCGAAGCGCTGTGGAACCCCTACTACGCACTGCTGCAGCCGCTCCTCAAGAGCGACGATTTCACTCCGGCGCAGCTGTCCGCCGCGCTCGCCTTCAGCCAGGCCAACAACCTGGCCCTGCTCAACGTGGCCAACGATTTCGTGACCGAGGCCCAGGCCATCGGCGCCTCGCGCGCCAGCCGCCTGCGCACCATCCAGACCGTCGGCATTGTGCTGTCGCTGCTGAACTTCGCCTACACCGTGTTCGCGTCCCTGCGGCATTTGTTCGCCAACGATCGCAAGGTCGAAATGGCGCAGCAGGAAACGGCAGAAATTCTCGCCACGGTGAAGGAGGGCCTGTTCCTGCTCGACCCGCAATTCAAGATCGGTTCGCAGTTTTCGACCTCGCTCGGAGCGATGCTGGGCCGCCAGGTCGAAGCCGGGGCGGATTTCCTCCAGATGCTGGGCAATATGGTGCCGGACGACGTGCTGGCGCTGGCCGGCGACTACATCGACCTGCTGTTCGGCGACCACGTCAAGGAAGCGCTGATCGGCGACCTGAATCCCCTGACCAGCGTCGAGGTGATGGTGCGCGACGGCAGCGGCCCTGCAACGCGCCGTTTCCTGACCATGCAGTTCAACCGGGTGCGCGAGAATGGCAAGACCACCCACCTGCTGGTGACGGTATTCGACGTGACCACCCAGGTCGAGCTCGAACGCGCGCTGGTCGACGCCAAGGGCAAGGCCAAGGCCGAAATGGAAGTCATGTTCGACCTGCTCAAGATCAATCCCGGCACCTTGAATCTGTTCCTCAAGTCGGCTGAACAGACCCTGCTGGAGATTAACGAACTGCTGGGCACGGCGGGCGGCGCGCTCGACTACCGGCGCACCGTCAACACGGTATTCCGCAAGATCCACACGCTCAAGGGCGAGGCGGCCACGCTCGGCATCGACATGTTCGAAACCCTGGCGCAACAGTTCGAAACGCTGCTGGCGGGCCTGCGCGAAAAGGGCGAGGTATCGGGCGACGACCTGCTGGCGCTGCCGTTCCCGCTGGAAGAATTTTTACAGCGGATCACCATGGTGCGCAGCCTGACCGCGCGCCTGGCGGCCTACCACGACGCCTTCGCGCCGCCATCCGACAGCGATGCCTTCGCCGACAATCTGGCGCGCCTGGCGCAGCGCGTGGCGAGCGATCACGGCAAGCAGGTGACCCTGGTCGCCGAACTGGACCTGCTCGATTCGCTGCCGCGCAAGATGCATGCGGAGCTCAAGGACATCACCATCCAGCTGCTGCGCAACGCGGTCACGCACGGCATCGAGCCGGCGCTGGAACGCGAGGGCCAATCCAAGCCGGCGGCCGGCAACATCTACGTGGCGCTCAAGCCGTCCGAATCCGGCGAGTACGAACTGACGATGCGCGACGATGGCCGCGGCCTGTCGCCGCAGGCGATCCGCGAAGCACTGCTGCGTTCGGGCCGCTACAGCGGCGAGCAGCTGGCCGAGCTGGACGACCGGCAGGTGGTGATGAAAATCTTCGAGCCCGGGTTCTCGACCGCGCAGTCGGTGAGCCGCGATGCCGGCCATGGCGTGGGCATGGACGTGGTCAAGCACCGCATCGAGCAGCTTGGGGCGCGCCTGCGCGTGTCTTCGCGCGCCAGGCAGTACACGCAGTTCAGCATCCACTTCGCGATCTGAGGAGCCGCAAATGAAACTCATGATTGTCGACGACTCCAACATCATCCGCTCGCGCATCGCCCGCATCGCATTGCATCCGCGGCTGCCGGACATCACCATCGTCGGCCTGGCCAAGAATGGACGCGAGGCGGTCGAGCTGTCGCGCCGCGCCCCGCCCGATGTGGTGACGATGGACCTGACCATGCCCGAAATGGACGGCATCGCCTGCATCGCCGCGCTGATGGCGGAGAAGCCCGGCCTGAATATCCTGGTGGTGTCGGCGCTGGGCGACAAGGCCACGGCGATCGCCGCGCTCAAGAAGGGCGCGCGCGGCTTCCTGCACAAGCCGTTTTCGGACGACCAGCTGGTCGACGCCCTGCTTGAAATTCAATCCTAGGAATCCAGAATGACGCATTTGAGCGAAACCGAACTGAAGGTCTTTATTGCGGCGGTGTCGAACTATTTCGAGCAGCTGACGAACGAGACGGCCGTGATCCGCTCGTCCTACCTGGCCGACGCTGAGCTGCCGCATTTCGATTACACCGGGCTGATCACCCTGGCGGGCCGCTTCCGCGGCTGCGTGTATTTTTCCGCGCCGCGCTTGCTGATGCGCGAGTTGCTGCTGCAAATGCAGGAGCCCGACACCTGCGAGCAGAACCTGCTCGACGCGGTCGGCGAAGTGGCGAATACGATTTCGGGCAACGCGCGGCGCCACTTTGGCAGCGGGCTCGATATCTCGGTGCCGATCGCCATCAAGGGGACGACCGCGCAAATCAAGTCGGCCGTGCGCGCCAGGCCGTTCGCGATTCTGCTGACGTGGCAAAAGCATGAGGCGGTGGTCGTGGTCGATCTCGAACCGGTGGATTGAAGAATTCGCGAAGTCAGAAAGGCAGCTGTCCCCTCCAACGTCGTCCTCGCGAAAGCGGGGACGACGTCATTTAGTGTTGTTGAAATCATTTACCTCGCGATTTCTGACGCTCCCCCGCCATACCACACATTGAATCTTTTACAAGGTTAATTTACTTATATGTTTTCGGAATACCAAAACGCAAAGAAACGATAAGTTGATATCCGAGAGTGCTCGTAGCATGGACTTCATGCAGCGGAGCCGTACAAAACAGACTGCAATCAGGAGGAGTATCAAGAAGATGTTGGATCGAGAGTTTCCGCAGGCGGATACGCTTACACATAGATAAGCAACTGGGAATCCCGGTCCATCTATCGCAGATGGAGATGAATAAAATGCCAAGAAATAACATGCGTAAAACCGTACTGGCCGCGCTCATTGCCGAGATGCTGCTGTCGGTTTCCGCCACTGCACAGACCAATAATGAACCCGTCGTCGTCGATCCAGCGGCGACCGTCGTCGTCAGCGGTATCCGCGCCTCCCTCAGCTCGTCGCTGAATACCAAACGCTTGCAGGATGGTGTGGTCGATGCGGTATCGGCCGAGGACGCCGGCAAATTCCCGGACACGAATATCGCCGAATCCCTGCAACGGGTCACCGGCGTGCAAATCCAGCGCAATGACGGCGAGGGACGCTATATTTCCGTGCGCGGCCTGGGGCCGGAATTCAACAACGTGCTGGTCAACGGGCGTACCCTGACCAGCGACACCGGCGGCCGCGAGTTTTCCTTCGACCTGCTGTCCTCCGACCTGATCTCGAAAGCCCTGGTCTACAAGACGTCCCAGGCCTTCCTGCCGGAGGGCGGCATCGGCTCGACCGTGGACATCCAGACCGCGCGTCCGCTGTCGGGCAAGGTGGGGCACTCCTCGGTCATCAGCGTGTCCGACGCCTACGACACCAACTCGAAAAAACACACGCCCAACGCCAGCGGCATGTACTCGTTCGCGAATGCCGAGCGCAATTTCGGCGTGACCGCGTCGCTGTCCTACACCGACCGCGCCTCCAAGCAGAACAAGGCGATCAACGACGCCTGGAACTACCGCGATGTCGCGATGATCGACGGCGATCTCAACTCCAAGGGGTTGACGATGGCGAACGTGACCACCAGGAAGCTGTACATCCCGCAAAGCTACGGATTCCAGCAGGAGATCGAGAGCCGCAAGCGCCTCGTCGGCAATGTCACGGTCCAGTACAACCCGTCCACCGACTGGAAGCTGACCGCCGACGCCCTGTATTCCCGCCTGAACCAGGTCAATTCCGTGATCGCCATCAGCGACTGGAATAACCCGACCCAGCTCGGCGTGAAGTACGACAGCAAGGACCAGATCACCAGTTTCCTCCGGCCCGGCTCGATCTTCTTCGCGAACAACCCGGAAATCGCCGGACCCGGCAAGCTGCTGGGCGAGGCCAACTCGAACGACATGATCGTCAAGGGCGGCGACCGCCTGTCGGTCACCCAGGCATTCGGACTGAACTCCAAATGGAAGGTGTCGCAGGACTGGAAACTGGAAGGCGATATCTCGAGTTCACGCTCGACGTCCAAATCGCCGAACATGTGGGTGGTCGCCGGCATGGTGCCGAAGAATGGCGATGTGCTGACCTTCGGCAGCACCCCGAGCGTGGTCTTCGGCGACGGCATCGCCGATCCGGCCGCGGTGCGCGCGCATGCCGTCTCCGCAGGCGACAACTTCAGGCTCGATGAATTGCAGGAAGGGCGCCTGAACCTGTCCTGGAATCGCGAGATGGGGGCGTTCAAGGGGATCGATTCCGGCGTCGCCTATTCGCAGCGCAACGTCGAGCGCACGAGCTGGGGCAACGATGCCTGGAATGCCTTCAGCGGCTACCACGTCAGCTTGCCGTCGTCCCTGTTCACGGTGACGCCGATGGATAATTTCATGGGCGAAGGCGCGCAGCCGAGCCACTATCTGCGTTTCGATCCCAACGCGTACATGAATTACCTGAACCAGCCGTCCTTGCTGAGCCAATCGAACGACCCGGCAACGTATTCGGACAAGACGCGCTTCCCGAACGGACCGATGGCGATTGATTACACCAAGCCATCGTTTACCGGGGTCGAGGAAAAAGTATCGAGCGTCTTCCTCGACACGAGATGGGAAGGCGAGCGCTGGTCCGCCAACGCCGGGGTTCGCCTCGTGCACGTGGATTCGACCTCGAGCGGCACCAGCCGGATCCTGCTGTCGGCGGTGAAGAGCCCGAACGATACGACCTACATCACGACCTATGGCCCGAACGTCACGAACTCGGTCAGCAACAGCTATAACAGCGTGCTGCCGTCGGCCAACCTGAAATTCGACCTGACGGAAAACATGATGCTGCGCCTGGCGGCATCGAAAACCGAGACCCGTCCGACCTTGAGCCAGATGGGTGTCGACAACTGGTACGGCGGGCGCTACGGCGACGTGCAAACCGGCGGCGGCAATCCCTACCTGAAGCCGATGGAGTCGAAGAACCTGGACCTGTCGTATGAATGGTATCTGTCGAAGACCAATTTCTTCGGCGTTGCGATGTTCAAGAAGAATGTCTCGAACTTCCTCGAACGGACGCTGGTGGACATGAAGATCCCGCAGTTTGACGAAACCGTTCACGACACCCGCGTGCGCAACGGCCAGAAGGGCAAGATCAAGGGCGTGGAAATCGCCGGCCAGTACGCCTTCGATTCGTCGATCTCCTGGCTGCAGGGCTTTGGCGTGGCGGCCAACTACACCTACGTGGACGCGAGCGCGACCCGCACCGACAACAGTGCGCCGGCTTGCGGCTACCCCGGCTTGTCGCCGCAGTCGTATAACGGTTCGCTGTTCTTCGAGAACAGCAAGTTTTCGGCCCGGGTCAGCTACAACTGGCGTAACGACTACTCGGTCGATTGCGGCGGCGGCAGCACCATGCCGCGCAACCGCGCTGCGTATGGCCAGACCGATGCCAGCTTGCGCTACAACCTGTCGCCGTCGGTTTCGCTGTACGCGGATGCCATCAATGTCGGCAATTCGCGGATGCGCGAGTATGCCAAGAACGAGACGCAGTTCCTGACCCTGGAAGACGTTGGCCGCCGCGTCAGCGCCGGTGTCAGGGTGGCGTTCTAAGGTCCGGCTCTGCGGGACCGAGCCAGGCGCGGCATGATTGCCGCGCTTACTTTCACCGCCTGACAAAAGTGGGCAGGCGCAGCAGGTAGATGCTGACGCCTGTCCCGACCGCCGCCAGCAGCACGCGCAGCAAGCCGTGGTCGTAGCGCCACATCGCGTATGCCAGCGAACTCCACATCATCACCAGCGCCAGTGCCTTCGCCCTGGCCGGGATGCCGCGGCCCGCTTCGTAGTTGCGCAGGTACTCGCCGAACACGCCGTGGCTCAGCAGCCATTGGTGCATGTGCTCATTGCTGCGCGCAAAGCACGCCGCCGCCAGCAACAGGAACGGTGTCGTTGGCAGTAGCGGCAGGAAAATCCCGATGATCCCGAGCAGGACCGCGAGGACGCCGATGATGTTGAGTGCGAGCTTCATTGGCCCTAGTGTAACCGCTCGCCCCCGGGCTTCACGGCGCGGGATCGAGCCGCAGGGTGAAGCACACCCGCCCGCGGGCGCCCGATTTCTCCCTTTCTGTGCCGAAAACGCAACGCCGGCCTTGTTTACGCTCGCCCCTGTTGCCCCTGGAATTGGCGGCGCGGCGCTGCTGCGGGCGCGCCCGGTCGTTTTTTTGCTTGTTGAATTGGTCTGGCCAGTTTAGTATTTGGTTTAACCAAAGAAAAGAAGTGATCGAACCAATTCGATCCGAAACCGAAGGAGACTACATGAATCGCCCGCGCCAACCCCAATTCAAACGTGCCGTGCTGGCCGCCGCCGTTGCTGCAGCCGTGCTGCAGCTGGCTGCCACCGCGCATGCCCAGACCGCCGCCGACGACCCTGCCGCCGAGCCGATCCAGGCCGTGGTCGTCACCGGCTCGCTGATCCGCCGCATCGCCAACGAAGGCGCGACCCCGCTGGCGACCATCAAGGCCACCGAGCTCGAGGCGCGCGGCAATACCGAACTGAAGGATTTCGTGCTTGAGCAGCCGCAGTCGCTGTCCCTCGGCACCAACTCGGGCGCGGCCGGTCCGATCACCAACCTGCGCGGCCTCGGTCCGATGCGTACCCTGACGCTGCTCAACGGCCGCCGCCTGGCCAACGAACCGCTGCAGGACCAGTACGTGTCCGTCAACGTGTTCCCGAAAATCGCGCTCGACCGCGTTGAAACGCTCAACGGCGGCGCTGCGTCGACCTACGGCGCGGACGCCATCGGCGGCGTGCAGAACTACATCACCAAGCGCGGTTTCAAGGGCTTCAATTTCAAGGGCGAACTGGCGGCGCCGGAGATCAAGGGCGGCGGCCGCACCAAGGGCTTCGGCGTCATGGCCGGCTTCGGCGACCTGAAGGCCGACGGCTGGAATGCCTACATCGCCGTCGACCACCAGGAGAAGTCGGCCCTGATGCAGAATGACCGTCCGGAACAGCACGATCCGGCCATCCTGCAGACGCTGGGCCTGGGCATCACGCCGCCGGCGCGCAACGCTTCGCCGATCGCCAACTTCGGCTTCACCCGCGCCGCCAACTCGAACTACAACCCGGCCTTCGCCACCGGTTGCGGCGGCACGTATGCGCTGCCGGCACTGGGCGCGGCCAGCGCCAATACCCCGCCGACCTACGCGCCGGGCTGCTACCGCAATCCGCTGTTCTGGACCGCGATCACCGACGGCAGCGAGATCACCACCATCGCGGCGCGCGCCAGCATGAACCTGTCCGGCGGCCACAAGATCGACCTCGACATCCTGCGCAGTAACTTCACCGTGCAAAAGTACCGCGGCATGCAGGTGCCGGGATCGAACCAGCCATTCACGACGTACTCGCTGCCGTCGACCAGCCGTTTCTATCCAGGCAAGGGCATCACGCCGGGCGTGAAAGTTGTGGGCAGCAATACCGGCGCCAATACGCCGACCGCCTACATCGACGGGACCAAGACCCCGGGTACCGTCACCGACCTGAACCTGAACAACCGCACCCTGTACTTCCAGTGGGGTCCTGCCGAACTGGGTAGCGCCTACCGCAACGACGAGCAGTTCAACGACCGCATCGTGCTGTCGGCCGAAGGCACGGTCATGGGCTGGGACTATCGCGCCGGCGTGAACTACGGCCAGTCCAAGCGCGATACCCGCGTCGGCGAAGGCTACATCCTGTATTCGAAGGCGCAGGAAGGCTTCAACAATGGCACCCTGAACCCGTTCGGCCTGCAGGACGCGGCCGGCGTCGAATACCTGAAAAGCATCCAGGCGCTCGATTACACCTACCGACTGAACCGCGCCTACAACAAGAGCGCCGACATCACCGTGACCCGTCCGCTGATGAACCTGGGCGGCGGCGAGATGGTGCTCGCTGTCTCCGGCGAAGTGCGCAAGGACTATGCGCGCACCAGCAACGCACCGCTGGACTATGTACTGAAAAAGGTCGATGGCAGCTACAACATCGACGCCGCCGGCAACGTGGTGCGGTCCGACCTGATCGGCGAGCTGCCGCAGGGCGTGGCCAAGAAGCTGAGCCGCGATATCTCGTCGCTGATGATGGAGCTCGATGCGCCGATCACCGAAACCATCCTGATCAACGCCGGCGTGCGCGCCGACCGCTACGGCGACCTGAAGCAGACCACGGTCAATCCAAAGGTCGCCGCCCGCTGGCAGCCGATGCAGGCCCTGGTGCTGCGCAGTTCCGTGTCGACCGGCTTCCGTGCGCCGTCGATCATGGACATCCAGAACCCGACGCCGGAAGTGCGCACGCAGGTCATGGACGATCCGGTCCTGTGCCCAAGCTCGCAGCCGCTGGTGCCCGCCACCGGTACGCCGAAGGCCCCGTTCACGGCGGACCAGGTCTGCAACGTGACCACCAGCTACTGGACCAAGTCGCCGAACAACACCCACCTGAAGCCGGAAAAATCGAAGGGCTTCTCCTACGGCTTCGCGCTCGAGCCGATGAAGAACCTGTCGATCACGGTCGACTACTGGGGCCTGAAGATGCGCGACGTGCTGGGCGCGGTGACGATCGCCGAGATCCAGCAGAACCCGGCCAAGTATGCCGAGTTCTTCGTGCGTGACAGCGCCGGCCTGATCGACCACATCGTGGCCAGCCAGGCGAACCGCGGCCAGACCCGCATCCGCGGCGCCGACCTGTCGACCCGCTACCGCTTCCCTGCGACCAGCTACGGCACCTTTGACGCCAACCTCGATGGCACCTGGTACCACAAGAACGAGTTCCAGAGCGAGAAGGACGGCCCATGGATGAAGAACGTCGGCATCATCACCAACGATGGCCGCTACGGTGGTGCAGGTCCGAACGCCGGCCTGGCGGGCATGATGCAGATTAACCCGCGCTGGAAGCACACCGCTTCGGTAACCTGGGGCACGGGTCCATGGAAGGCAACCCTGTCGCAGCGCTACCAGACCGGCCTGACGGACCTGACGCCACGCGCCGGATCGACGATGACCAAGGTCGACGCGTACAGCCAGTTCAACGTGAATGTCCGTTACACCGGCATCAAGAACACCACGTTCTCCGTCGGCGTGAACAACATCACCGAGGAATGGCCACCAATGACCGCCAACAGCATCTACGGCGGCGGTTACGTGACCAGTATGGCCGACATGATGGGACGCGTGTTCCGCGCCTCGGTCGAATACAAGTTCTAAGGAACTTGCTGCACGGAGCGGGTCCCGTCAAAGGGCCCGCTTTTTTACTTCTGGAGCCCGATTCTCCATGACCTCATCCCGCCATGCCTGTGTCCTGGTGCTGTTCGCCCTGTGCGGCGCCACGCTGTCCATCGCCGCCAGTGCCGCCTGCCCGGGCGGCGCCACCTGGTGCCGTGACTTTGAGCAGGGCGCCGGCGCATGGGACGGCCCCGCGCCCGCCGTGCGCACGCAGGCGGAAACCGCGAACCAGCTGCTGCTGGTGCGCAGCGGCCAAGCGATGGGCCTGGTCCCGGCGCCTGAGACGGCGCGCGCGGGTGAGGGCGGCTATTTTGTCGAAGGACGCTTGCGGCCGGCGGCCGGCGGCGGCCAGGGGCGCAGCCAGGGCTACCTGATCGCTGCCTACGCCGACGCAGGCAACTGGCTCGGCTTCGGGCTCGAGATCACGCCGGGCAGCGACCGGCTCGCCATCATCATCGCCAGGATGGAAGGCGGCAAACTCAGGCAGCTCAAGCGGGTCGGGCGGGCGGCCGATGCGCCGGGCAGTTTCACCACGCTGCGGCTGGACCGCGGCGGCGACGCGCTGACCCTGCACGTCAACGGCGTGCGCACCATCGGCGTGGACGAGCCTTCGCTGCCGCCGGCCCGCGCCGGCGTGCTGGCCGAAGGCGGCGACTTCGAGGTCGATGACCTGCGCATCGGCGACATGCGCATCGCCCCGGCCGGGATCGGCCTCGCCCAGCGTGCCTTGCAACTGAGCCTGCTGGCTGGCGGCGGCCCGCGCGGCTATCCGGTGCGCGCCACCAGCAGGGATGGGATCGCGGCGCTCGCGTTCACCGCGCGCTCCTCCGACCCGTCGGTGGCCGAAGCGGCGGTCGACGGCGGCACGCTGGTGCTCACCCCCAGGCGCGCGGGCGCCGCCGCCATCACTATCGCCAGCGCGCAGGACAACAACGTCGCGCTGACCATCAACACCCAGGTCGGGACCGCCTTCGCCACGTCGAAGCAAACATACGCGCTGCGGGGCCGGGTCGAACCGGCTGTGCGCGCCGCGGGCGTGCCGGTCGACAGCATTCTCAAACTGCGCTTCGACAGCGCGCCGCTGCTGGGCGCGCAGGGCGCGGTGCGCATCGTGCGTGCGCGCGACGATGCCGTGGTCGACGAGGTGCACGCGAGCCATGAAGTGAACGCCGTCGGCGCCTCGACGGACGGGGTGCGGCGTGTCGTGCGCCAGCAGCCGATCCGCGTCAGCGGCAATGAAGTGACGGTGCGACTGCATGACGACAAGCTCGCCTACGGCACCGACTACTATGTCACCGTCGATGCCAAGCTGCTGGGCGGCGCGCGCCTCGGCGGCGCGGACTTCACCGGCATCGGCAAGGCGGCGGGCTGGCGTTTCCGCACGCGCGAGCGCAAGCCGGACGGCCGCAGCCTGACGGTGGACGACGACGGCGCGGCCCACTTCCGCACCGTGCAGGGCGCGCTGAACCACGCGATGCGCCATGTGCCGCGCGCGGAGCCGGTGTCGATCCGGCTGGCCAACGGCCGCTACGAGGAGCTGCTCTACTTGCGCGGCAAGGACAAAGTCACGCTGCGCGGCGAAAGCCGGGACGGCGTCGTCATTGCGTTCGACAACAACGATGGCCGCAATGCGGGCGCCGGCACCGGCCAGGCGGCCCTGGCGCCCGGCGCCAGCGGCGGGCGTTCAGTGTTTTTGGTCGAGGATGCCGACCTGCTCAAGGTCGATACGCTCAGCATCGTCAACACCACCATCAACAGCAAGAGCATCGGCGGCCAGGCGGAAACCGTCAACTTCGCCAGCGACGGCCGCTTCATCGCGACCAATGCCAGCTTCGTCAGCGAGCAGGATACGATCCGCGTCAGCGGCTACTCGTGGTTCTACCGCTGCCTGGTGGCCGGCACCGTCGACTTCATCTGGGGCCCGAACCGTGCCGCGCTGTTCGAGGAAAGCGAGATCCGTTCGCTCGGCCACAGCGGCGGCTCGGAGCGGGGCGGCTATGTGGTGCAGGCGCGCACCGTGTCGCAGGAAGATCCGGGCTTCGTATTCCTCAACAGCCGCCTCACGCATGGCCCCGGACCGCTCGGCAACGACGTGCTGCCCGGGTCGATCTACCTCGCGCGGCCAGGCGTCGCCACGGCCTGGGACAAGGTCAGCTACATCAGCACGCGCATCGGCCCGCACATCAAGCCGGCGGGATGGGAAGGCAGCCCGCGCGGCGGCGAAGGCTGGGGCGAATATGGCAGCATGGATCTGGACGGCAAGCCGCTGGACCTGTCGCGCCGCAGCGGCGGGCGCACGCTCGACGCCGGGCAGGCGGCCCGCCTGTCGAGCCGCGCGAAGGTGTTCGCGCTGTACGGTGGCGGCAAGGGCTGGAACCCCGAGGCGCCGGTCGAGCGCTGGGGCAGCATGGAGATCACGCTGGCGCAGCAACCGCCCCGAGCTGAACGGCAGGAAGGGACGGTTCGAGGCGATCGCGCCGGGACCGGGCAACCATGGCCCGGTGCGCGTCAGGAATAACGAATACTACCTGGGCTACTTCGGCGCGTCGGCGCCGGCCGGCTGGCCTTTCGTGCTGCACAAGACTGGCCTCAAGGACGGCATGAAGTTCAGGGGCGAAGTCATCGACACCTGGAACATGACAGTCACACCGGTGGACGGCACCTTCGAGGTCAAACAGCAGGATGCCTACAACTTCGCCGACAAGGACGGACGCAGCATCGCGCTGCCGGGCCGTCCATACATGGCCGTGCGCATCGTGCGCCTGCCGTAGCAAGCAGAAGCCGCAATACTCCCTTACTGTTGTTGAAAAGAGACGCGCGCATTCGATTGACGCAGTCTGAACATCGTGCTATCTTTGCCACAAGTTATCGATAACATTTATCGATAACAACAACCAACAGTCCACAGAGACAAGCAGGAGACAAAGACCAATGAAAAAGAAACTCAACTTGTACGGTTGCCGTTTTGCCGTGCCTTCGCCGCAGTTCGCGCTCGCCATCGTGGCCAGCGCCGGCTTGCTCAACGCCAGCGCCGCCCTGGCGCAGGAACCCGTGCCAGCCGCAGCCCAGCAAAAGGCCGCGCAGCAGGAGAAGGCCAAGCCGGACGCCTTCAAGAAGGAAGGCGAAACCCAGACCGTCATCGTGACCGGCACCGTCGGCGCCGCTGAAGCCAAGAGCGCCAACGTGTCGTACTCGGTGCTGGACGCGAAGGACCTGGGCAAGTTCGCGCCGATGAGCGCGGATGACTACCTGCGCGACATGCCGGGCGTGGTTGTCGAGAGCAACGAAGGCGTGGCCCGCAATGAATCGTTCACCCGCGGCATGAGCGTCGGCAGCGGCAGCCCGACCACGGGCAACTTCTGGACCGCGATCCTGGAAGACGGGTTGCCCGTGCTGCCGGTGCGCTTCAACAACTTCATGGACAGCA
>JAKFDH010000022.1:0-179574 GCA_036676245.1 Massilia sp.
GGCGACGACCGAGTCGACGATCTGCTCGGCCTCCTGCTTGATCTTCTGCGAAGTCTCGAGCGCCTTGCGCTGGCCGGTCACGACGATCACGACCGGCTCGCCATCCTTGGCCACCGGCTCCGCAGGTACCGTCTGCGCCTGCGCGCCGCCGCACAGCAGCGCGACCTGGGCCGCGGCGAGCGCCAGCGCCGTCATCCTGAAGGATTTCCTGTTCATCATTGTTCCGATGCTCCTCATGTTCTTTTCCTCTTATAAGTACTTTTGTGTGCCCACCGCGCCGGGCGGTGGCAGAGATTGGCCGTCCGCGGTCATTGGAAGGTGATGGGCCCGGTCAGCGTGAGCCGGGTCGGGTAGGTCGGCTTTTCCAGCGGCGTGCTCGATACCGTGGTGTTCATGCTCGCCGCGCCGAACGAGACCTGGGAGATCGCGTAGTCCTGCAGCTCATTCCAGGCATCGAGGTCCGTCAAGCCGCACGACTCGCCGATCGTCATACCCTTCAGGGCGACACTGTAGTCGGTGGCGACCGTCGTTGGTTTCACGGTGCCCCGCACCGACACATTGCAGGCGTCCTTGCCGTCCTTGAGGACGAAGTGGCCAAGGATCAGGTCGACGTTGACCGCGTTGCTGCCCGTACTGATCCATTCGGCGTTCTGCGCCAGCTTGAACTTCGCCGCCGCCTGGGCATCAATCCGCACGCCGCTCACCGTGGTGCCGGTCTTGGACAATTCCTTCAGGCCGCCAGCGAGCACGTGCAGGCCGTAGTAGCCGCCGATCCAGCTGCCGTCGTAGGGGGCGCTGAGCTTGGTATTGAACGTGAAATTGAGGCTGCCGTCGCCAGCAAGGACTTGATCGCACCAGCCGTTACACCACCAGCCGTTCAGGTTGACGCCGGCATAGCCGTTGACGGCGCCCCCCTCGTTGGTATTGAAAGCATCCTTGAAGCCAGTCGTGAAGGTCAGCGCGGGCGACTTCTCGGTGCCGATCGGAATGTTCTTGACCACCGATGTCGTCGCATAGATATCGCCGCCGTCCTGCTGGGCGGTGATGCTGCACATCCCGTTGGCGAGCTTGGTCATCGTGCTGCCGCTGACCGTGCATACCGAAGGCGTGGTGGATGCAAAAGTGACGGGCCTGCCCAAGTCGGACGTTGCGGTCAGCACAAGCTGCTGCGTATCGAGGGCCTGCGCCCCCGGGTTGCGGAAGACGATCATCTGCGGCCGCTTGGGAATGACGAACAGCTGACGCTCCGAGACCGGGCCATAGTCCTCGAAACCAGCCTGGCTGGCGGTCACCGAGCATTCGCCGGCCTTGAGCAGCGACAGCGTACTGCCGCTGACGGTACAGACGTCCGGCGTATTCGATGCATAGGTCACGGGCCCACCGGAGCTGGCCGTCGCCTTCAGCGTGACTGTCTCGATGGCGGGCGGGATGGCCACCGTCGCCCCGCCCGGGAAGGGGAAGGAAATGGCCTGTACCGCCCCACCGCTGCCGCCACCGCCACCGCCGCCGCAGGCGGAAAGCAATGTGGCGCAGGCTAGACCGATAGCCGAAAGCTGGAATCTCATTATTTGTCTCCTCATGACATTGTTGACTTCTTATGTATTCAGGTTCGGTGCCCATGGGCGCCAAACGTGTTCTATATATATTTAGTACCTAGACTGTCATGCTGCTTGGATCCGGACTTGATCGCAATGCTGAAAACCGTCAATCCACGACATAAAATCCAACAGCCGCACACAATGGAAGGGGAAATGAAAGGGGAACGGCGGTCGCGCCGAGATGGTGCTGGCCTGCATCGAGAACGCCGAGGTGGACTTATTGTTTTGCAAGTCTCGGCGCAGGAAGAAAAAGTGCTAGCGAGGCGAGTATCGTCCAATCCGCGAAAACCCGACAATTTTCGGCGTTATCATTTGACACTTGGCGGCTTTCAGTTCAAATTAACCTGGAGAAATACTGCTTGGTGTCTGCACCATATTTACACATGCATCACATAGCCAGTCTTACTAGGGACGTCGCATGACGGGTACATACAATATCTGGTTACAACTGCTGTCCTTCCTGGTCGCAGTAATCGCCTCCCATGTCGCGCTCGACGCCGCCTCGCGCGTGTCCTCGTCGTCGCGCAAGCTGGCCAAGTTCTGGCTGATCGGCGGCGCCATCTCGATGGGCACCGGCATCTGGTCGATGCACTTCATCGGCATGCTCGCCTTCGAACTGCCGATCCCGATGAGCTACGACGTGTCGATCACGCTGCAGTCGATGCTGATCGCGATCCTCGCCTCGGGCTTTGCCCTGTTCACCATCAACCGCGACGAACTGACGCTGCCGCGCCTGCTGACGTCGGGGCTGGTGATGGGCATCGGCATCGCGGCGATGCACTACCGCGGCATGGACGCGATGCAGATGTCGCCGCCGATCCGTTACGACGCCCTGCTGTACGGCCTGTCGGTGCTGGTCGCCATCGCTGCATCGATCGCGGCGTTGTGGATCTCGTTCAACCTGCGCTCCGACAACGTCAAGAACGTCGGACTCAAGCGCATGGGGGCCGCCGTCGTGATGGGCATCGCCATCGTCGGCATGCACTACACCGGCATGGCCGCCGCCATCTTCGCGCCGGGCAGCGTGTGCCTGGCCACCCCTTCGCCGGTCGGCAACCTGTGGATGGCCGCCACGATCGCCGGCTGCACCCTGCTGTTCCTGCTGGCGACGATGCTGGTATCGATCTTCGACGCGCGCCTGACCTCGAACACCGCCCAGCTGGCGCGCTCGCTGCTGAGCGCGAACGAAAAGCTGACCGGCGAAGTCGAGGAGCGCAAGCGCGCCGAACTGGCGCTCCAGCAAAGCAATGCGGAACTGATCGACCTGAAGGTGGCGGCCGAAACGGCAAGCCTGGCAAAGAGCGAGTTCCTCGCCAACGTCAGCCACGAACTGCGCACGCCGCTGACGCTGATCCTGGCGCCGATCGAACAGCTGCTGGCGCAGGACCAGGCGCCGCCCAGCTGGCGCGCCCAGCTGGAACGGGTGCAGCGCAATGCCTCGCTGCTGATGAACCGGGTCAACGACATCCTCGACTTCTCCAAGGTCGATGCGGACCGCCTCGCGATCCACTGGGAAGCGGTCGACCTGCAGCAGCTGATCCCGACCCTGGCCGGCGACGCCGTACCCGTGGCCCAGTCCAAAGCCTGCACGCTCGACTGCGAGGTCGCGTCCGAACTGGCCACCGTGTGCATCGACCGTTCGCACTTCGAAAAGATCTTCCTCAACCTGCTGAGCAATGCGCTCAAGTTCACGCCTGCGGGCGGAGCGATCCGGGTGACAGCCGCCGCGGTCGACGCCGACTGGTTCGAGTTCGCGGTGGCCGACACCGGCATCGGCATCCCGGCAGACAAGCTGCCGCTGCTGTTCAACCGCTTCCAGCAGATCGACAATTCGGCGACCCGCGCGCATGCCGGCACCGGGATTGGCCTGGCGCTGGTCAAGCAGCTGGCCGAGGCGATGGGCGGCAGCGTGGGCGTGGAGAGCACGCCATTGGAAGGCTCGCGCTTCTTCGTGCGCCTGCCGCGCAACGTGGAGCGCCTGGCTGCGCTGGTGCACAGCCCCGGCGACGTGGCCTCGCGCGCCTTGACCACGACTGAAACCATGCTGCGCCATGTGCGCTTCCAGGAGGGCCGCGGCGAGCTTGCGCCGGCGGCCGAAAGCGCCACCCGCCATGAGCTGCCCACGGTGCTGGTGGTCGACGACAACCCCGACATGCGCCAGTACATCAGCGAGCTGCTGGAGGCCGATTGCAACGTGGTCACCGCCATCAACGGGCGCGCGGCCTGGGACCTGCTGCAGGGGCGCCACGTGGACGTGGTGGTATCCGACGTGATGATGCCGGAGCTCGACGGCCTGGGACTGACCGCGCTGATCAAGGGCATGCCCCAGTTCTCGCACCTGCCGGTCATCCTGGTGACGGCACGCGGCGGGACCGATGCCAGCGCCGCCGGCCTGGACCTGGGCGCGGACGACTACATCGCCAAGCCATTCTCGCCGCTCGAACTGCGGGCGCGCGTGCGCGCGGTGCTGCGCATGGCCCAGGTACAGGTCCAGCTGCGCGACAAATCGCGCGAGGCCGGCATGGCGATCGTCGCGACGGGCGTGCTGCACAACCTGGGCAATATCCTGAATGGGGTGACGATATCGTCCGGCCTGATCGAAGAAAAGCTGCACAAATCGAAGATCCCCAAGCTGCAGAAGGTGGCCGAACTGCTGCAGGAGCATTCGGGCGACCTGCCGGCCTTCATGTCGGCCGACAGCCGCGGCCAGGTGCTGCCGGCCTTCATTACGCAGCTGAGCGAACACCTGGGCAGCGAGCTGGCTGCGCTGTTCGCCGAAGTGGAAGCGCTGCGCGCCTGCACCGAACATGCGATCGGCATCATCACGACCCAGCAGCAGTTCGCGCTGCCGCACAGCGCCCTGATCGAGGTGGTGTCGGCCAACGTGCTGATGGACCGCGCGCTGGTGCTCAGCCGCGGCGCGTTCGCGATGCGCGGCGTCGACGTCACCTGCGAATTCAACAGCACCGCCAGCATCGCGGTGGACTGCAACAAGGCGCTGCAAATTTTGCTGAACCTGTTCGCCAACGCGCGCCATGCGGTGGGCGAGCGCGCGCAGAACGACCGCCGCGTGTGGCTGGGCACCAGCCTGGTCGACGGGCGGATACGCATGTCGGTGCGCGACAATGGAATCGGCATCGAAGCGCGGTACCTGCCGCAGATGTTCAACCAGGGCTTCACCACCAAGAGCGACGGCCACGGCATCGGCCTGCACTCGAGCGCGAACTGGGCGCACGAGCTGGGAGGAACGCTCAGCTGCAGCAGCGATGGCCTCAACCAAGGGGCGACCTTCATTTTCGAACTGGCCGTCGCGGCACCGCAGCACGCGTCGAACGATGCCGTATCGATCGCCGTCTGACCTGGACAAGGCAAATATCAATGGTAAACCTGCATGCCAACAGGGGCACGCTGACTCTTCCGGACCCCGACCAGGCGGCGACGCCGCGCGTACTGGTGGTGGACGACAACGCCGAACTGCTGGAGCTGTATCGCAAGATCCTGACCGACGAGGACGAGATTTCGACGGAATCGCTCGATGCGCTCGAAGCGGCGCTGTTTGCCACCAGCGCGCCGAAGGCCAAGGCCACGCAGCACTTCGAGGTCGCCTTCCACCAGGACGGCGAGCAGGCCTGCAAGGCGGCGCTGGCGGGGCGCGACGGCGGACGCCCCTTCTCCGTCGCCTTCATCGACATGCGCATGCCGGGCGGCTGGGACGGCATCCAGACCATCGAGGCGCTGTGGATGGTCGATCCCGCGATCCAGGTGGTGATCTGCACCGCCTTCAGCGACTATTCGTGGGAAGACATCACGGACAAGTTCGGCCATACCGACCGCCTGCTCATTTTGCGCAAGCCCTTCGAAAAGATCGAAGTGCTGCAGATGGCCGGTGCGCTGTCGCGCAAATGGCTGCTGCACCGCGAGCAGAAAAACCAGGTCGACATGCTCGAGCAGCGCGTGGCCGAGCGTACGCGCGACCTGACGGCGGCGCTGGCCGAACGGGCCGAATATGCCAACCAGCTGCAATACCAGGCCACGCACGACACCCTGACCGGGCTGGCCAACCGCAACCTGCTCAGCGACCGCCTGAGCCAGGCGATCGCCTTCGCCAGCCGCTACCAGCATCCGCTGTGGGTGGCCTTCGTGGACCTGGACCGCTTCAAGGTCGTCAACGACTCGCTGGGCCACAAGGCAGGCGATTTCGTGCTCAACACAATGGCGGAGCGGCTGCGCGCGGTGCTGCGCGAGACCGACACCATCGCCCGCATCGGCGGCGACGAATTCGTGCTGATCCTGCGCGGGCCGGAGCACGCCGACCTCTCGGCCACCACGTTGCAGCGCATCATGGACGCGATAAACGAGCCGATGAAGCTGGAGGGGCGAGAGTTCTCGCTCTCGTGCAGCATCGGCATCGCGGCCTATCCGGCCGACGGCACCACGCCGGCGCTGCTGGTGGAACGCGCCGACATCGCCATGTACCGGGCCAAGGAGAACGGCCGCAGCAACTTCCAGTTCTTCACCACGGAGATGAACCTGCGCCTGCTCGAGCGCGTGCACATGGAACAGGCGCTGCGCCACGCGATCGCCCACAACGCGTTCGAACTGCACTACCAGCCGCAGGTCGACCTGCGCAACGGGCAGATCGTCGGCATGGAGGCGCTGATACGCTGGAACCACCCCGGCCTCGGCCCGGTGTCGCCGGCGCGCTTCATCGGCCTGGCCGAAGAAAGCGGCTTGATCGGCCCGATCGGCACCTGGGTGCTGCGCACCGCGTGCGCGCAGAACAAGGCCTGGCAGCGCGCGGGACTGCGGCCGGTGCACATCGCCGTCAACTTCTCGGCGCGCCAGCTGATGGAATCGACGCTGGTTCAGTCGATCGGCGCGGCCCTGGCCGACACGGGGCTGGACCCGGCCTTCCTCGAAATCGAGATCACGGAGAGTTCCGTGATGGCCGACGTGGAGTATTCGATCGCCGTGCTGCGCAGCTTGAAGGAACTGGGCGTGCACATGTCGATCGACGACTTCGGCACCGGCTATTCCAGCCTGGCCTACCTGAAGCGCTTCCCGATCGATGTGCTGAAGATCGACCAGTCCTTCGTGCACGACGTGGAGTCCGATCCGGACAGCGCCGCGATCGTGCTGTCGATCATTTCGCTGGCCCACAGCCTGCGCCTGCAGGTGATTGCGGAGGGTGTGGAGACGCGCGCGCAACTGGCCTACCTGCAGCGGCACAACTGCGACATGATCCAGGGCTTCTACTTCTGCAGACCGGTCCCGGCGGCGGAGTTCGAAGCCATCCTGCGCGCGGAAAAATGCCTGCCGCCGGATGCATCGCTGGAACACGACCCGCGCGACACCCTGCTGGTCGTCGACGACGAGGCCAGCGCCTTGGAGATCGCCAGCATCGTGCTGGGGCAGGACGGCTACCGCATCCTGACGGCGAGTTCCGCCAGCGAGGCGTTCGCGCTGCTGGCCGCGAACCGGGCGGGCGTGGTGCTGTGCGACCAGCGCATGCCGACCATGGAGGGGGTGGAGTTCCTGTCGCGGATCAAGGGGCTGTATCCGGGCACGGCGCGGATCATGCTGTCGGCCTACGATGAATCGGAGACGGTGATCGATGCGGTGAACCGCGGGGCGATCTTCAGCTACCTGGTCAAGCCGTGCAATCCGTCCGTGCTGCGCGACAGCGTGCGCGAGGGGTTCCGGTATTATCGGGAGTGCTTGCTGCAGAGCGCGGCGCTGGCGCGGGCAGGGGACGTCAGTTAGCGAGCATGCCGGTGAAGGTGTCTTCGGCGACTGTGCAGAACTCGAAGCCCAATTGATGGGCTTCGCGCTCCAGGCTGGCCAACAGTTCCTGCGTCACTTTTTTGTCGAATGACCAGATCCCGGCCACGGCACCATCGACACCGGGACGCATGAGTCCTAGCAGATGCCGCAGGTCGGGTCGGGCAATCGCCTGCCGCCAATCGCTTTCCATTAACATCCGCAAACTTTTTCGATCAAGCCGCAGCGTTGCTGAGCCTGGCGGGAGCAAGAGTGCGATCTGACCTTGCAGCTGCCATGGAAAGCCAGGGTCGAAGAAAATGCTCGATGCGACATCTGGATCGTCGGTTGTCACCAGACGGATGTTAGTCGGCTCATGTATGAGCCTGGCATGGAGCCGTTCAACTGTACTTGAGGCCATGTCAGAGCTTTCCGTGTTCAAACCGGCGAGTTCCAAAGACTCGGAAATCGGAAAACTCAAGCGGGAAATGAAGGTGAGCGCGCGTGCGATCACGGCGGCCACTTCGAGTGAGACGCCATCATCGCGCTCATCCCATGGCGCGGACCATCCGACCAGCATGACCTCCGCGTCAGATGGATGGGAGAGATCGAGCTGCCAGTGAGGGGCAACAGGATTCAAGCATACGAAGATTCGCTTCTTCATTTTGGTGCCGCCACTTGCGGGATGGGATGGAAACTCGCGTGCCCCCAGTCGTACACGACATTTCCGATCTTGGCACCGACTCTATATCCTGCATATCCGCCAATAATGCAGCCTCCAACACCCAGCACCGCCGAGCCTATCGGCGTGGCCAGCGTTCCAGCGGCAGCGCCTCCTGCACCGACAACTTTACAACTCAAATGAGAACTCAAATCGTTGGCTCCGTATTTAGTGGCGACAACTAGCTTGGCAACGACCGTGCTTGGCACTTTGCCCGACCTGACCCTACTCCGGTGCCAGTTCTGACATTCGGACACAAGCTCATCACTACCCACGATCTCAAGTTGCTCCAGCTTCATAACGCGCGACGGCACGGCTCACTGTCTTGTAGGAGACGCCAAAATGCTCGGCAATCTTCGCCATTGTAAATGCAGTCGACAAATATGCTTTGGCCATGGCTTCCTCGCGCGACGGGAACCGAGTCTCGTACTCTGGCAATGAGAGCGACAGCACCCGGCGCTGAGGTCTGGATACTTCCCGCAGCATCATGGGGGACACGGGTTGCTGATGTATTTTGACGAATTCATCGTCACCCAATATCAGTGCGTGGCTAATCTTCGCCAGGGGATTTTGGCAACCAAGGCCATCCATCAAAAAACGATCAAACCCTTCCAAAGCCTTACGCCGCTGGCTCCCGAACTGGCTCAGAAGCCAATCGACATCCAGCCAAACCGGCGCCGCAACAGCGCCCTTAAAGTGCCGATAGCTGCTCCATGGCCAGTCATCAAGGGAACTCACTACATTTGCACGAAGTGGATTCAATAAGACGTACCTGGAAAGTTCGAGCAGATAGCTCTCCTTCTGAACCAGGATCGCCTTGTAACGCGCCTGAAAGAGATGACCAACGAGCTTATATCGCCGATTGAAATAGCGGGAATACAGCCCGTTCAACTGGCGCATACCCTGCGACAGGTTTCCTTCAACTGTTTCCACGACAAGATGAAAATGGTTCGTCATCTGACAGTAGCCGTGCACGACGAAGTTGAATCTCGTACAGACGAGCGCCAAGGTCTCAAGCCACGCGGTTCTATCGTGGTCGTCAACATAGATGGCTTCCTTGCGATCACCCCGTGAAGTTACGTGGTACAGCGCGCCAGGATATTCAAGTCGAAGTGGTCGTGTCATCTCGCGACACTACCTTGTCGATGGTCCGAGGAGATGACGAAACGCAGAGTGCGTTAGGATCAATGGGGGGCGCACGGTTGAGCCCGTGTCCGAATGTCAGAACTGGCACCGGTGTTAAGGTCGGTACTTGCCCTCGTAAACCGGCATGCCCTCGTCGATGTGCAAGGTAATCCCCAGCGAACCAAGTGCCCTGATCGCATCCACATGACGACGCACGGCCGCCAGCAGCGCATCGCCGACCGTGCTCACCACTTCAGGACTGCGCCCGGATGTGATGCGAAAGTTCAGGTACATGAAGTTGGCGCCCGCCTGACCGCCCGCCACCGCGTGGTACGGCGCCGGGTACGCCAGCACGCGCGTGCCGGCCAGCGGGAACACGGGCTTGCCCTGCGCGTCTGCCTGCTCCGCCAGTACGGCGGCCAGGCGCTGGCACAGCGCGTCCATCTGGATGACGGGATCGAGCGCGCCGGTGTAGTGGATGGTCAGGTGCGGCATGGTGTCAGCGGTAGCGCAAGGTCCATTTGATCGTCAGCGGCTTGGAGAAGCTGAAGGCCTTGCTGTCGCAACTTACCAGGCTGCGCATGGCGCCGGCTGGTGCGCGGTAAGGCTCCGCGCCGTCGGTCTTCGCCACCGCGCACGCATCGAGCCCGCTCACCTCGAAGCCGGTCACGTCGCCTTCATTGAAGCGCACCTTGCGTCCATTGATCTGCGCGCCATCCGAGAACGATGCAAATTCCAGGCTCGCGCGCGCTACCTGCAGCGGCGCTGTCGGCGTGTAGGTGTCGGTGCGGGTGATGGTCCCGGGCCGGAAAGTGTAGGTGGTCGCCATCTTGATGCGGCCATCCTTGATCGGCGCCTTCGCACCGAGCTTGGTCACTTCGTCCTGGCGGTACTTCACGGCGAACGATTTGCCGCTGCGTTTGGACGAGATGTCCTTCATCCACGCGGTGCCGATCAATTCGCTGCCGTCGGCCAGCGTGAACTTGGGCGTCAGCTGCGGATGGGCGCCACCGCTGTCCGGCGTGCCGGATACGATCCCCGTTGCGAACGGCAGCGGATAGTACGGGCTGTTGTCGTGCTGGCTGGCGCCGCCGTTGATCATGGGCAGGGTGAACACGTGGCGGCCGTCGCGCACCATCGCCAGCGCGCGCTCGTACTCGCCCCTGGCGAACCAGGTGAAGCTGCTGCGCGGCTGGGTGCGGTCGAGCCAGGCCTTCAGGCCCGCCTTTGGCGCCTCGTTGCCGAAGCCGGCCTTGTTCCACAATTCGGTCGTGAAGATAATCTGGTGCAGCAGCGAGAAGTTCTCGCCAAGGATGCGGTGCTTGCCGCGATAGGCGTCGGTGCGCCGTCCCTTGCCCCACATGTCGACCGATCCCATGGCGGGGTCGTACCAGAAGTCCATGTACTTGGCGACGATGCCGTTCGCGTAGGCGTAGGCGTACTGCTTCTCTTCGGGCGTAAGCACGTCGAGGTAGGCCGAAACGGACAGGATCTCCAGCACCGCTGTCTCGCCATAGGGCCCCAGGCTGCGGCCGAAGCTGAAGCCGTCGCCGGCCTCGTTGCCCATGTTGAGCGCGACCACCGCGGCCTTGCGCAGCATCGCCTTCAGTTCCGGCGTGACGGTCAGGCCGGTTTCGAGGAAGCGTTCGCAGATTTCGGCGATCAGCAGGATGCTGTAGCGGTCGAAGCGCCCTTCGCCGGCGGTTTCGTCGGAGAAGCCGTACTTGCCGGAGTACTGCTCGTAGTGCGTCAGCATCTTGTCGAGCAGGGTCTTGCCGCCGCTGTCGTCTTCCCAGCCGAGCAGCATGCGCAGCCGCGCCACGCTGAAGGCGACGCCGTAGTAATTGGTCGGCAGCTTGATCAGCTCGAAGGTATCGGTGCGGACGAATTTGCGCCAGTCCAGCTTGACCCGCAGTTTTTCCATCGTCTCGGGACTGATCGCCTGCTCCAGCCGGCCGGCCTTCTTCAGCCGGTACAGCGCCTGCAGGTAGTAGTAGACGCCCCAGGTTTCGTTCGGCATGCCGACGGTCAGGTCGGCGATGGTGCGGAACTCCGCCAGCCGCGCAGGCAGGCGCGGGTCGTCCTTGGCCAGGTTCAGCAGCGAATGGGCAAGGCCGGTCGCTATTTTCCCCGGCAGGAATTTGTCGTTGGTCTTGAAGGCTTCCACGCCGTCGATGGTGACCTTGGCCTGTTCCGCGGTCATCTTGTCGAACAGGGCGTCGAGCTGCGGCATGGCGTGCTGCTTGACCAGCACGTTCATCGGCGTGGCCGACAGCGGCGCGCGGTAGCTCGACGAGGGCGTGGCGGCCGGGGCGCCATGGGCGCTGACGGAGGCAAGGGCGAATCCGCTGAGCAGCAGCGCGCGGAGCAAGGGCTTCAGATTGGTCATAAGTCTCGTTTATGTCATTTTAGGAAAACGTTTAACTGGATAGTATGTGATTTTCCCGGGACGGTAAAGGACTTGTGAAAAATTTTGCTTACCTGCGGCTGGCCGTCGAGGCGCGCAGGATCAGTTGCGGTTCGACTTTGATAAAGTCGATCGCGGCATCGCCGGCGATCGTGGACAGCAGCTTTTCCATCGCCGCCACGCCCATCCGCTCGCTCTGCAGGTCGACCGTGGTCAGCGCCGGCGAGCAGTAGCGGCCGAACAGGATGTTGTCGAACCCGGCCACCGAGATGTCGGCCGGCACCCGGAAACCCAGCGTCTGCGCTTCCTTCATGAAGCCCATCGCCATCATGTCGTTGTAGCAGATGAGCGCGTCGGGATGCTCGGCGCCCAGCATGATCGGGGAGCTCATGCGCTCGCCCTCCATCGCCGACGGCGAATTGCAGTCGAAGACCTGCAGCGGCAGCTTGTGCGTCTCCAGGCAGGCGCGGATGCCGCCCATGCGCTCGGCGTCGCGGCGCGACTTGGAGAAGCCCAGGTAGGCGAAGTTCTTGTGCCCCAGCGCCACCAGGTGCTGGGTGATCATGTAGGCGCCGCGGTGGTCGTCGCTGCCGACCGAGGGCAGCTTCAGGTGGTCGAGGCGGCCGAAGAAAACCAGCGGCTTGTCGAGCGCCACCATCCACTCCATCTCCTCTTCCGGCATGCGCGAGAACACGATCATGCCGTCCACGCGGCGGCTCAGCGCTTCGAGCAGCGGCCGTTCGCGGGTCGGGTTTTCATCGGTGTCGACCAGCAGCAGGGTGTAGCCGTGTTCGAGCGCCACCCGGTTGGCGCCCTTGACGATGCTGGTGAAGTGCGGGTTGCTGATGTCGAGCACCGACAGGCCGATGGTCTTGGTGCGCCCGGTGATCATCGACTGCGCCAGCGGATTCGAACGATAGCCGAGCTGCTCGATGACGGCCTTGATGGTCGCCTCCACCGCAGGCGAAAAACGCTGGGCCCCGTTGACATATTTGGACACCGTGGCCGTCGACACGCCGGCGGCGGCGGCCACATCTCGAATGGTGGGTATATTTTTTTTCATGCAATCAGGTTAAGCGCTTCACTCCCGGTCGGGGTGCGAATGACATGATGGCACAGTTTTCCCGTGATCGGCAGGGTTCTGGCCCCGGGAAAAGCAGTTGACGATGGAAATAAAATCGATATACTGAAGTTAAACGTTTAACCTCATCTTACTACTGACTATCACGGGCCACGCATCATGACCGAACAAAACAAGACCAAGCCTTTCAAACGCATCCTGCTGACCGGCGCCGCCGGCGGCCTGGGCAAGGTGCTACGCGAGCGCATCAAGCCCTGGGCCGATGTGGTCCGCCTGAGCGACCTGGCCGACCTTGGCGAGGCACGCGAGGGCGAGGAGATCGTCCAGTGCGACCTGGCCGACAACACGGCCGTACTCGAGCTGATGGAAGGCGTGGACGCGGTGCTGCACTTCGGCGGCGTGTCGGTCGAGGAGCGCTTCGAGCCGATCATGCAGGCCAATATCCTTGGGGTGGTCAACCTGTACGAGGCGGTGCACAAGGCCGGCGTCAAGCGCGTGGTGTATGCCAGCTCGAACCACGCCACCGGCTTTTACCGCACCACCGACCTGGTCGACGCCGACATGCCGGTGCGGCCGGACGGCTACTACGGCGTGAGCAAGGTGTTCGGCGAGGCGCTGTCGCGCTACTACTACGACCGCTTCGGCACCGAGACCGTGTGCCTTCGCATCGGCTCCTCGTTCGCGGAACCGAAGAATGCGCGCATGATGATCACCTACCTGAGCTACGACGACCTGGTGGAGCTGATCCGCTGCAGCCTGTTCGCGCCGCGCGTCGGGCATACGATCGCGTTCGCGACCTCGGACAACGACAGCAGATGGTGGGACAACAGCAAGGCGGCGCACCTGGGCTACCGGCCGAAGGACAGCTCGCGCAAGTTCGCGCACCTGTTCCCGGATACGGCGGAGCGACCGCCGAAGGACGATATGGCGACGACCTACCAGGGCGGGCCGTTTACGGTGGCGGGACCGAAGTACTGAAGCGGTAGTGCGTCACAGATTTATACGGTTTCTCCGGCCCGATCACCGTACTCGGAAACTCGGGCCGGTTCGGGCTGTCCGACAAATGCTGGGTCTCGAACGCAAACCCGGCGTGCTTCTGGTAGGCCGCGCCTTCGCTCCCCACCTCGCTGCCGTCGAAGCCATTGCCGGTATTGAACACCACCGCCGGCTCCGTCGTCCACACCTGCATCCTGCGTCCGCTGCCTGATTCGTCGATCGTGGCCACCAGCGCCAGCACGCCCTCCTTCTTCGCGAACACCAGGCCGTGGTCGTAGCCATCCTCGATCCGGTCCATCACCGCCGCCTTGCGCCGCAGGTCGAAGCGCGTGCCCGCCACCGGCGCCAGCACGCCGGTCGGCACTTTCAGCGCATCGGTCAGCGCGTAGCGGTCCGCATCGACCTGGAAGGTGTGCGTGGCCAGGCCGGCGCTTCCCGCCCCCGCCAGGTTGAAGAAGCCGTGATTGGTCAAGTTGAGGACGGCCGGCGCATCCGCGGTGGCCGCATATTCGATCCGCAATTCATTGCGCCGCCGCAGCAGGCGGTAGGTCACGCTCAGTGCCAGCCGGCCCGGATGCCCCTGGTCGCCGTCCGGGCTGACCAGCGAATAGACGGCGGCAATGGAATCGGCATCGGCCACATCGCGCCGGCGCCATACGCGCTTGTCGAAACCATGCGGGTCGCCGTGCAGCGAAACGCCCTTCGCGTTCGCTTCGAGCGAGACTGCCTTGCCACCCAGGGTGTAGCGAGCATTGCCGATCCGGCCCGCATAGCGGCCGATCACGGCGCCATGGCGGCGCTGGCTGGCTTCGTAAGCGGCCAGGCTGGGCAAGCCAAGCATCACGTTGGCGGCGGTGCCGTTGCGGCCAGGGACCTGGACTTCCGCCAGTGTGGCGCCGTAGTCGATGATGGAGATGCGCATGCCGCGCGTGTTGGACAGGGTGACCCGCTCGACCGGCTGGCCGGCACGGGTCGTGCCCCAGGATTGTACGGTGATGCCGGCCAGCGCCGCATGGCTGGCCGCCAGCGCCAGCGCGGCGGCAGCCAGGCGGATTTGCCTAGCCACGGAAAGGCGTTTCGCGCATGCCGGTGGCGTCGGGCCGTACCAGCAGCACGGCGCCGGCATACTCGTCGCCCGGCGGGGCGCCGGCCGCGATCGACGTCACCAGCAAGGTGCGCATGTCGGCGCCGCCGAAGGCGCACATCGAGGGCTTGGCCATCGGCAGGTCGACCTTGCGATCGAGCTTGCCGTCCGGCGTGAATCGCAGCACGCAGCCGCCATCGTTACCGCAAATCCAGTAGCCGCCGTCGACATCCATCGCCGCGCCATCGGGACGGCCGGGATGCGCGTTCATGTCGACGAACAGGCGCTGGCTGGACGGCATGCCGGCGTCGATGTCGTAGTCGAAGGCCCACACCAGCTGGCGCGAGCCGTGCGAATCGGACAGGTACATGGTGCGTCCATCGGGCGAGAATCCGAGTCCGTTCTGCACGATCAGGTTCGACACCACCGGCGCCGAAATGCCGTCTTCCTTCGTATAGCGGAACAGGTGCCCTTCCGGCCTTCCTTCGGCCATGTCGAGCACCATGGTGCCGCTCCAGAAACGGCCCTGGCGGTCGCAGCGCCCATCGTTGAAGCGCATGCCCGGCTTGAGCTCGGGCGGCGCCGCCAGCCGCTCGGCGAGCGCCATCTGGCCCTCGCCCAGCATCAGGCCGAAGATGCCGCTTTCCATGCCGGCGATGATGCCGCCGCTGGCCTTGGGAGAGATGCAGGCAGCCATCTCGCCGGTGTTCCAGCTGCGAAGCTCGCCGGAAGCGTCATCCAGCCCCCAAATGCGCTTGGCCGGGATATCCACCCACAGCCAGGCGCCGTGCGCCGCGTCCCACACCGGGCTTTCGCCCACCGTGCACTTGATATCGCCTACGCGTTCCCACTTGCTCATTGGCGTCGCCTTACAGGTCGGTGATTTCTTTGTAGCGCGGCACCAGGGTCCTCATCACTGCCCATGCCACCAGGTAGGCCACGGCGCAGATCGAGAACATGATCATGTAGCCAGTGCGGATCTGGCCCATGGCGCCGTAGTAGTCGAACAGGTAGCCGCCCAGTTTGGAAATGAACACGCCGCCGAAGCCGCCCGCCATGCCGCCGATGCCGACCACCGAACCGACACTATGTTTCGGGAACATGTCGGACACGGTGGTGAAGATGTTGGCCGACCATGCCTGGTGCGCGGAGGCGCCGATGCCAATCAGGATAACCGGCACCCAGAAGCTGATGTAGCCGAACGGCTGCGCCAGCAGCACCACCAGCGGGATGAACGCGATCATCAGCATCGCCTTCATGCGCCCGTCGTACGGGTTGTCGCCACGGTTGATGAAGTAGGTCGGGAACCAGCCGCCGCCAATACTGCCGACCATCGTCATCGAGTACAGCACTGCCAGCGGAATCACGATGTCGGTCTTGCCCATGCCGTACTGGTCGAACAGGTATTTGGGGAGCCAGAACAGAAAGAACCACCACACGCCGTCGGTCATGAACTTACCGAAGGCGAAGGCCCAGGTCTGGCGGTAGCCCAGCAGCTTGAACCACGAGCTCTTGACCGCGCCCGCGGCCGGCGCGGCATTCGCCTCGGCGCCGCTGTCGCTGTTGATATAGGCCAGTTCTTCCTTGCTCAGGCGTTTCTGTTCGGTCGGGGTATCGTACAGCAGGGTCCAGGCGCCCATCCAGATAAAGCCGATCGCGCCGATGATGATGAACGCCATTTGCCAGCCCCAGGCAGCCGCGATCAGCGGCACCGACAGCGGCGCCAGGATCGCGCCCACATTGGCGCCGGAGTTGAAGATACCCGTCGCGAACGAGCGCTCGCGCTTGGGAAAGTATTCGGCGGTGGCCTTGATCGCGGCCGGGAAGTTGCCCGCCTCGCCGATCGCCAGCACGGCGCGCGAAATCATGAAACCGGCAATCGATACCGGCACCGCAGCCAGGCCGACAGCGGTGAAAATGGTGTTGACGCCCTCGCCCACGCCGATCGCGTAAGCGTGCATGACCGCGCCGAGTGACCAGACGAAAATCGCCAGCAGGAAGGCGGCCTTGGTGCCCAGCTTGTCGATCACGCGGCCGGCGAACAGCATCGAGATCGCATACACGAACTGGAATACGGAAGTGATGTTGGCGTAGTCGCTATTGGTCCAGCCAAACTGCCTGGACAGGTCTGGCGCCAGCAGGCTCAATACCTGGCGGTCCAGGTAATTGACGGTCGTCGCAAAGAACAGCAGGGTACAAATGGTCCACCGGTACTTGCCTATGGATTGCTGGTTCATGAGGTCATGTCTTTATGGTTATGTTTTAAAAACGCACACTGGCGGCAGGCGGTCTCCTCACCGTCGCCGCCAGCACGGACTACTCTACCTTACCCTGGCAGTTGCATCGAACCGTCGACCAGGCGCGCCAGTTTCAGCGGGTTCTGGTCTGCCAGTGCATCCGGCAGCAGATCCTGCGGCACGTTCTGGTAGCACACCGGCCGCGCGAAGCGGTCGATGGCGGACGCGCCCACCGAGGTGCTGCGGCTGTCCGAGGTGGCAGGGAACGGGCCGCCATGCACCATCGCATGCGACACTTCGACGCCGGTCGGGAAACCGTTGAACAGGATGCGGCCGGCCTTGCGTTCGAGGACCGGCAGCAGGCCCGCGGCGTGGGCACGGTCGGCGGCGACGGCATGCACGGTCGCCGTCAGCTGGCCTTCCAGGTGCTCGGCCAGCGCCAGCATCTCGGCTTCGTCGTTGCAAGCCACCAGCAAGGCGGCAGGCCCGAAGATCTCGTCTTCCAGCGCAGGGGTGGACAGGTAGGTCGACGCATCGCAGGCATACAGGGAAGCCTGTGCCGCGCAGCCGGCGCCTTCCTGGCTGCCCTGGCCCAGCAGGCGCACGCCGCCGACAGTGGACATCTTTTCCACGCCCGACACGTAAGCCTTGTGGATGCCCGGGGTCAGCATGGTGCCCGCGCCCTTGGCTTTCAGCGCCGCGGCGGCAGCCTCGGCGAACTGGTCGAAGGCCGCGCCGCGCAAGCCGAGCACCAGGCCCGGGTTGGTGCAGAACTGGCCCACGCCCAGCGTCAGCGAATCGACGAAGCCCTGCGCCAGCGCGGCGCCATTGGCGGCCAATGCGCCTGGCAGCATGAAGACCGGATTGATGCTGCTCATCTCGGCGTACACGGGGATCGGTTCCTTGCGCTGCGCCGCGGTGCGCAGCAGCGCCAGGCCGCCCTGGCGCGAGCCGGTGAAGCCGACCGCCTTGATGGCGGGATGGGCGCACAGGCGCTGGCCTGCCTGGCGGCCTTCGCCGAACAGCATCGAAAACACGCCTTCCGGCATGCCGCACGCGGCGGCGGCTTGCTGCACCGCCTTGCCCACCAGTTCGGAGGTGCCGAGGTGGGCGCCGTGCGCCTTGACCACGACCGGGCAGCCTGCCGCCAGTGCGGAAGCGGTGTCGCCGCCGGCAACCGAGAACGCCAGCGGGAAGTTACTGGCGCCGAACACGGCCACAGGGCCGAGCGGGATCTTGCGCAGGCGCAGGTCGGGACGCGGCAGCGGCGTGCGGTCCGGCAGCGCCGTGTCGATCGTCGCACCGGTCCAGTAGCCGTCGCGCGCCACCTTGGCGAACAGGCGCAGCTGGCCGACAGTGCGGCCGCGCTCGCCTTCCAGGCGCGCCTGCGGCAAGCCGGTCTCGCGCATCGCGCGCTCGATCAGCACCGGGCCGAGGGCGAGGATGCCTTCGGCGATCGCTTCGAGGAAGGCGGCGCGCGCCATCGGGCTGGTGTTGCGGTAGGCGTCGAATGCCTTGCCTGCGAGCTCACACGCGGCATCGACGTCGGTGTCGGTGGCCAGGCCGAAGTCTGGTGCGATACTGTCGTTGATGGAGGGATCGATCGCCCGCACCAGGCCTGCCGTACCGCGCAGCGTGCGTTGGCCGATGATCATGTCGCCGTTAATTTGCATGGTGTGTTTCCTGATTCTGTGTGAGACGGATTATTGCGGACCCTGGGCGCGGATCAGCTTGAGCAGCATTTCATCTTCAGCGGCCGTCAGGTCGGTCAGCGGTGCGCGCACTGGACCGGCCGAGTGGCCCACCAGGCGTGCGCCTGCCTTGACGATACTGACTGCGTAGCCGGCCTTGCGGTTGCGGATCTCCAAGTATGGCAGGAAGAAGTCGTCGATCAGGCGATTGCAGGTGGCGTTGTCGTCGGCGGCGACGGCGTGGTAGAAGTCCATCGCCATTTTTGGCATGAAGTTGAACACGGCCGACGAGTAGACCGGCGTGCCCAGCGCCTTGTACGCTTGTGCGTAGACTTCCGCAGTCGGCAGGCCGCCCAGGTAGCTGAAGCGGTCGCCCAGCTTGCGCCAGATCGACACCATCAGCTCGATGTCGCCGATGCCGTCCTTGAAGCCGATCAGGTTCGGGTTGCGATCGGCCAGCAGCGCCAGCGAATCCGGGGTCAGGCGGCAAGCGCCGCGGTTGTACACCACCACGCCGAACTTGACCGATTTGCATACCTCGTCGACATGGCGCACCAGGCCGTCCTGGCTCGCTTCGGTCAGGTAGTGCGGCAGCAGCAGGATGCCGTGCGCGCCGAGGCGCTCGGCTTCCTGCGCGTACTGGATCGCGACGCGGGTCGGGCCGCCGGCGCCGGCCAGTATAGGCACCTTGCCGCGGCAGGTTTCGACCGCGGTCTTGATGATGCCGCCGTATTCGTTCGGGGTCAGGGAGAAGAACTCGCCGGTGCCGCCTGCTGCGAACAGCGCGGTCGCACCGTACGGCGCCAGCCACTCGAGGCGCTCGGCGTAGGTGCGGGCGTTGAAGTCGCCGTTTTCATCGAAGTCGGTCAGCGGGAAAGACAGCAGGCCGGACGACAGGATTTTTTTCAGGTCTTGCGGGTTCATGGATTCTCCAGGGAGTGAGGTGTGCGTGGGTTCAAGTGATACGTCATCGTACAACTAGAGACGGACAGAAGCAAGCAGAACGTTCATTTTTTGGAAAACGATTACCGGAGAATTGCAAGAGTGAGCGCGCACTTACGTGCGCGACGCCTCCAGCTGGGCTTGCGCCTCGCGCAGGCGTTCGCGGCTGTTGCTCAGGTGGGTGCGCATCGCGGCGCGCGCCGCTTCCGGATCCTTGCGCAGGATGGCGTTGAAGATGTCTTCGTGCTCGCGGTTGACCCGCTCCAGATAGGCGGCCGGGTCGTCGTGCGCCAGCTGCGGCATGTTCAGCCGCGCGCGCGGAATGATGGTGTTGCCCAGCTGGCTGAGGATATCGACGAAGTAGCGGTTGCCGGTGGCCTGGGCGATCAGCAGGTGGAACTGGACGTCGGCGTCGACCGCCGGGCCGCCGCGCGCCACGCTGCGCTGCATGCTGCCCAATACCTTGGCCAGTTCGGCCACCTGGGCCTCGGTGCGGCGCGAGGCCGCCAGCCAGGCCGCCTCGGCCTCCATGCTGATGCGCAGTTCCAGCATCGCCAGCACATCGCGCACGGTGACGATATTCTCGGCGCCGATGCCGATGCCGGCCGTCGGCCGCTCGATGACGAAGGTGCCGATGCCGTGCCGGGTCTGGACCCAGCCCGCCGCCTGCAGGTGCGAAATGGCCTCGCGCACCACGGTGCGGCTGACGCCGTGCACTTCCATGATGGCCGATTCGGTGGGCAGCTTGTCGCCCGGCTTGAGGCCGCCCTGGGCGATCTCGCCGACGATATGCTCGACCACGCCCTGGGCCAGGGTGCGGTGTTTTTTACGCGACAATGCGGGCGGATAGGTGGCGGCGGTAGGGGTCATGCTTAAATTATACCTCCGGTATCGGTTGTATGACATCCTATCTTAAGATGACTGTTGCGTATGGCGTAAAATGGAGGAATGAACTGCCGCGACCACTGCGGGGCCTGCTGCACCGCCCCTTCGATCACTTCGCCGATACCCGGTATGCCGAACGGCAAGCCGGCGGGCGCGCGGTGCGTGCAGCTCGATGCGGACCAGCGCTGCATGATATTCGGACAACCGGAGCGGCCGGCGTTTTGCGCGGGCTTGCAGCCGTCGGCGGAGATGTGCGGCGAATCGCGCGAGGCGGCGATGGTGTGGATCGCGGCGCTGGAGGTGGCGACCGCGCCGGGGACTGGGACGTCGAAATTGGCGTAGGGTGGGTGAGCGCCAGCGCTACCCACCACGAGCCGCCGATGACGCTTGGTGGGTAGCGCTGCCGCTCACCCACCCTACCCTCTATCCACGTCTCAGGCGCTGGCCCGCTCCACGATCGTGAACCCGATATCGACCACGCCGTTCGCCACCACCTTCCCCTGCGAACGCTCGATGATGAACCGCGCCGCGGTGCTGCCGATCGTGGTGCCGTCGATCCGCACGGTGGTCAGCGCCGGATGCAGGTCGCGCGAGAAGCCCAGGTCGCCCATCCCCACCACCGCCAGCCGCCCCGGAATCTCGATCCCCTGCGCATGCGCTTCCGTGATCACGCCCAGCGCCAGCATGTCCGAGCTGCAGAACAGCGCGTCGATATCGGGATGCTGCGCCAGCAGCTCGCGCAGGCCGCTGCGCCCGCTGCCGACGGTGGTCGGCGCCGGCACGATGCAGGTCGGCACCACGGCCGTGCCGGGCGCCGCCATGCCAAGTTGCAGTGCGGCGTCGGAGAAGGCCTTGTTGCGCCGGACCGCGCGCTCGTCGTTGGCGCTGATGGTGGCCACGCGCCGCCGGCCGCGCTGGTGCAGGTACTCGGCCACCGACGCGCCAATGCGCTCGTGCGAAAAGCCGACCAGCATGTCGATCGGCGTCGGCGTCAGGTCCCAGGTCTCGACGACCGGAATGCCGCTGGCCAGCAGCCGGCGCCGGCTCTTGGCCGATCGCATGATGCCGGTCAGGACCACGCCGTCGGGACGGCGCCCGATGATCGCTTCCAGCAGTGCGTCCTCGCGCGAATTTTCGTAGCCGGCCTGGCCCAGCATCAGCTGGTAGCCGGAAGCGGCCAGCGATTCGGTCAGCGACTGCACCATCTCGAGGAACACCGAGCCGGTGATGGTCGGCACCACCGCCGCCACCAGCCGGCTGCGCTTGGAGGCCAGGCCGCCGGCCAGCATGTTCGGCACGTAGCCGGTGCGCTCGACCGCCTCGCGCACGCGCGCCAGGATCGGCGCGGACACGGCGTCCGGCGTGTTGAGCGCGCGCGAGGCGGTGATCGGCGCGACATTGGCCAGCCGCGCCACGTCGCGCAGGGTGAAGCCGCCGCCGCTGCGGCGGCTGCGCTTGGCCGGCGTGATCTCCGGCAGCGGGACCGGATGGTCTTCATTTTCCATGCGTGGATTCTAACATCGGGCAATGGTAACGGTATCTTCGATAAACCTCAGCGGTACTTTTCCTGCATGCGCCCGTAGTACTCCTTCAGCGTGAAGAAGGCCTTCTTCTTTTTGCCGCTGTCCGAGATCAGCCCCTTGCGGTTCCAGAAGTCCTGGTACACCGGGTGATGCCGCCGCGGCGAGCGGAAGTCCGCCAGGATCCACGGCGTCATGCCGCGCAGGCCGGGGATCGCCGACAGCAATTTGAACTGGTTCTTGTACAGGGTGTCCTGGTATTCCTCGCTCCAGCGGGTGTCGTCGTCGGCATGGTAGCCGCCCAGCGCATCGGCCCCGAATTCCGAGATCACGACCGGCTTGTTCAGTTTGATGTTGAAGCGCCACTTCAGCATCTCCTTGTTGTTCGACCAGTACCAGCCCGCGTACTCGTTGAAGCTGGCCAGGTCCAGCTTGTCCGCCAGCGGATCGTCGACGACCACCTCGTCGCCGGTGCGGTGCAGTTCCAGCGCGGCTGCCACCAGCCGCGTGTCGTCGTTGGCGCGGGCGGTGGCGGCCAGCTTGTTCATGAACACGTTGCGCGGCGCGCTGACCGGGGTCTCGTTCCCGATCGACCAGACGATGACGCTGGCGCGGTTCTTGTCGCGCACGATCATGTCGGTCAGCTGGGCGGCGGCGTTGCGGAAGGTCTCGGGATTGGTCCACGAGATCGTCCAGTAGACCGGCACCTCGGCCCACACCATCAGCCCCATTTCGTCGGCCAGGCGCAGCATGTCCTCGCTGTGCGGGTAGTGCGCCAGGCGCACGTAGTTGGCGTTCATCTCCCTGGCCCACTGCAGCATCATGCGCATGTCGCCTTCGCCGCGCAGGCGCCCGGCGATCAGCGGATTCTCGTCGTGCAGCGATATCCCGCGCAGGAAGATCGATTTCCCGTTCAGCAGGATGTCTTCGCCGCGCGTTTCGATGGTGCGAAAACCGATCATGTCGCTGACGCTGTCGCCGCCGGCGGCAACGTCCACCTTGTACAGCTTCGGCGTTTCGGGCGACCAGTAAGCGAGCTTCGGCACCGGAATGCTGATGCGCGCGCGCCCTTCGGCGTCGGTGCGCACCGTGCTGCGGATGCCCGCATCAAGGATCGTCACGGTGACGTCCAGTGGCGCGCGCGCGCCGTCGACCTGCACATAGCCCTCGATGCGTTTCAGGTCGCCCCTGGCCAGCTGGATCTTGTAGTCGGCGATGTGGGTGGCCGGCACCTCGGCCAGCAGCACGTCGCGCGTGATGCCGCCGTAGTTCCACCAGTCGGTGTTCACGGTCGGGATCTCGTCCTGGTGGCGCCGGTTGTCGGCCTTGACGACGACGAAGTTGCGGCCCTTGTTCAACTTGCCCGTCACGTCGAACTGGAACGGCGTGAAGCCGCCCTTGTGCATGCCCAGCTTCTTGCCATTCAGGTAGACATGGGCTTCGTAATTGACCGCGCCGAAGTACAGGAAGTAGCGCTTGCCCTCCTGCGGCTCGGCCTGGAACACATGGCGCAGCCATAGCGTGCCCTCGTACAGCTGCAGCTTCTCGGCCTGCGAATTCCAGTCGCCCGGGATCTTCATGTTCGGCGAATGCTCGAAGCTGTACTCGACCCAGTCGCCCTTGTCCTTCGGCGCGCGGTCGTCGTAGTAGCCGCCCCTGCCGCTGGCGGAAGCGTCGAACGGTTGGTGGCGGTAGTCGTAGTAGCCGGTCTCGTAGGGGTCGATGATGTACTGCCAGCGGCCGTTCAGGCTCGTGTGGCGGCGCGCGCGGATGTTTTGCAGCGGCCGGCTCAGGGCGCTGGCCGCGGCCTGGGCGGCGGGCGTGCCCGCCAGCTGGACATCGACCGCCGCCGGCGCCTGGGCGGCGGCGGGCATGGCGAAGGCGGCGGCGCACAGGGCGCCCGAGAGCAGGCTCGGCACAAGATTCATTGTCATCCTTAAACGATGCAAAACATGGTAGCGCTACCAACATCAAGCGAATGGATGGTAGCGGTACGGTTCGGTGGTGTCAACGCGTTTTTTGGCGCTTCCCTGGCGCATCCCGGGCGGGCGGGACCGCGCTCGTGGTAAGCTTCGACCCCGCAGCCCGGCGCCTTTGCCGGTCCGCGCACGCGGCACTTCCCCCGATCACACTTCAATAGCGTTACATGGATATTATTCTTGCGATAAAAGCGATCATCATGGGCCTGGTGGAGGGATTCACCGAGTTCCTGCCGATTTCCTCGACCGGCCACCTGATCCTGGCCGGCAGCCTGCTCGACTTCACCGGCGAGAAGGTCAAGGTGTTCGAGATCGCGATCCAGGCCGGCGCCATGCTGGCGGTGATCTGGGAGTACCGCCAGCGCATCGGCGGCGTGCTGACCGGCTTCACCAGCGATCCCAAGGCGCGCCACTTCGTGCTCAAGGTGGTGATCGCCTTCTTCCCGGCCGCGCTGCTCGGCTTCGTGTTCAGCAAGGCGATCAAGGCGGTGCTGTTCGCGCCGGTGCCGGTCGCGATGGCCTTCATCGTCGGCGGCTTCGTGATCCTGTGGGTCGAGGGCCGGGCCAAGGCCAATCCCAAGCCGCCGCGCGTCGAATCGGTGGACGACATGACCCTGCTGGACGCGTTCAAGGTCGGCTGCGCCCAGGCCTTCGCGCTGATCCCTGGCACCAGCCGCTCCGGCGCCACCATCATCGGCGGCATGATGTTCGGCCTGTCGCGCAAGGCCGCCACCGAATTCTCGTTCTTCCTCGCGATCCCGACCCTGCTCGGCGCCACCGCCTACTCGGTGGTCAAGGAGCGCGAACTGCTGTCGACGGCCGACCTGCCGCTGTTCGGCGTCGGCGGCATCGCCTCCTTCATCAGCGCCTTCCTGTGCGTGCGCTGGCTGCTGCGCTACATCAGCACCCATGACTTCACGATCTTCGCCTGGTATCGCATCGTATTCGGCATCGTCGTCATCGCCAGCGCACATTATGGTTGGGTAGTTTGGGCGGAATAATGGATCCCGGGATCGGCGCGCGCGCCCTCGACCTGCTGCAGACCGTCTTCGGCTACCCCGCCTTCCGCGGGCAGCAGGCGGAAATCGTCGAACACGTCGGCAGCGGCGGCGACGCGCTGGTGCTGATGCCGACCGGCGGCGGCAAGTCGCTGTGCTACCAGATTCCCGCGCTGGTTCGCGACGGCGTCGGCGTGGTCGTGTCGCCGCTGATCGCGCTGATGCAGGACCAGGTGGACGCGCTGGCCGAAGTCGGCGTGCGCGCCGCCTTCCTCAACTCGACCCAGACCTTCGAAGAATCGATGCGCATCGAACGCCTGGTGCGCACCGGCGAGATCGACCTGGTCTACGTGGCGCCCGAGCGCCTGATGACGCCGCGCTGCCTGGACCTGTTCGAGGCTTCGAAGATCGCCCTGTTCGCGATCGACGAGGCGCACTGCGTATCGCAATGGGGCCACGACTTCCGTCCCGAGTACATCAAGCTATCGATCCTGCACGAGCGCTTCCCGCAGGTGCCGCGCATCGCGCTGACCGCGACCGCCGACCAGCAGACCCGCGCCGAGATCGCGCTGCGCCTGCAGCTGGGCGATGCGCGCCAGTTCGTATCCTCGTTCGACCGCCCGAATATCCGCTACCAGATCGTGGAGAAGGCCAACGGCCGCAAGCAGCTGCTCGACTTCATCACCACCGAGCATGGCGGCGACGCCGGCATCGTGTACTGCCTGTCGCGCAAGAAGGTCGAAGAGACCGCCGAATTCCTCAACGAGAGCGGGGTCCGGGCCCTGCCCTACCACGCCGGCATGGACTATCCGAAGCGCAGCGCCAACCAGGCCCGCTTCCTGCGCGAGGACGGCATCGTGATGGTCGCCACCATCGCATTCGGCATGGGCATCGACAAGCCCGACGTGCGCTTCGTGTGCCACCTCGACCTCCCCAAGAGCATCGAGGGCTACTACCAGGAGACCGGGCGCGCCGGCCGCGACGGCTTGCCGGCGTCGGCCTGGATGGCCTACGGCCTGCAGGACGTGGTGCTGCAGCGGCGCATGATCGACGAATCCGAGGCCGACGAAACGTTCAAGCGGGTGCTGGGCATGAAGCTCGACGCCATGCTCGGCCTGTGCGAGACCCTCAGCTGCCGCCGCACGCGCCTGCTCGAATACTTCGGCGAACGCTCCACCCCGTGCGGCAATTGCGACACCTGCCTGATACCGCCGGTGTCCTTCGACGGCACGGTGCCGGTGCAAAAGCTGCTGTCGGCGATCTACCGGGTCGACCAGCGCTTCGCCGCCGGCCACGTGATCGACGTGCTGCGCGGCGTCGACTCGGACCGCATCAAGACCTGGCATCACGATTCGCTGTCGGTGTTCGGCATCGGTGCCGAGCGCGCCGAGGCGGAGTGGCGCGCGATCCTGCGCCAGGTCATCGCGCTGGGCCTGGTGACTGTCGACCACGAGGTCTACAGCTCGCTGAAGCTGACCGACGCGGCGCGCCCGGTGCTCAAGGGCGGGCAGAAGGTGCAGTTGCGCCAGTACCAGAAGCCGGTCAAGACCAAGCGCGCGCCGTCGTCGGCCAAGGCCCATGTCGAGATGGACCTGTCGCGCTCGGAGCAGGAGATTTTCGAGAAGCTGCGCTGGTGGCGCGTGGAGACCGCGCGTGCGCACAATGTGCCGGCCTACGTGATCTTTGTCGACGCGACCCTGCGCGAGATCGCCAAGGCCAAGCCGACCTCGCTCGACCAGCTGCGCGGCGTGACCGGCGTCGGCGAGAAGAAGCTGATGTCGTATGGCGACGAGATCGTCGCGATGATCAGCGAGATGCTGTAGTTCCCGAAGCCGCGGCCTCGAATCGGTTACCGCAATAAGCCAACGTCATCCCTGCAAAGGCAGGGATCCATAGCACCGTTGGTCAGAGTCGCGTCCTATCGAAGCAAGGGTGCTATGGGTTCCTGCCTTCGCAGGAACGACGTTGAGTCCTGTACCTCGATTTCCAGTTTGCGACTTCGAAATCGCCGCGAACCGAATTCGAACGCGCCTACTTCTTCACGAACACCAAATCCCACACCCCGTGCCCCAGCTTGATGCCGCGGTTCTCGAACTTGGTCAGAGGACGGTAGGCCGGCTGCGGCGCATAGCCCTCGGCCGTGTTGGCAAGCGCCGGCTCGGCGCCCAGCACCTCGAGCATCTGCACCGCATAGTCTTCCCAGTCGGTGGCGCAATGCAGGTAGCCGCCCGGCGCCAGCTTGTCTGCCAGCAGCCTGACAAACGGGCCTTGAATGAGGCGGCGCTTGTTGTGGCGCGCCTTGTGCCACGGGTCCGGGAAGAACACATGCACGCCGGCCAGCGAGCCGTCCGGGATCATCTGGTTCAGCACCTCGACCGCGTCGTGCTGGATCAGGCGCAGGTTGGCCAGCCCCTGTTCGCCGATCTGCTTGAGCAGGCTGCCCACGCCGGGCGTGTGCACCTCGACGCCGATGAAATCCTTGTCCGGCATGCCGCGCGCGATATGCGAGGTGGTATCGCCCATGCCGAAGCCGATCTCCAGGATCACCGGCGCCTTGCGCCCGAACGCCTGTTCGAAGTCGAGCGGCGCCTTGGCGTACTCGATCATGAACTTCGGCCCCAGCTCCTCCAGCGCGCGCGCCTGCGCGATCGACAGGCGGCCGGCGCGCGTGACGAAGCTGCGGATCCGGTGTTCGGTCGGGTCGTACAGCATGGGGCGGTTCGGGGTATCGGAAGACATGGGATCAATGGGGAAAAAAGGCAGGACGACATTATATCGCACCGCCCGTGCGCCTAGCGGTAGCGGGCGATGATGACATCGACCACGCCGGAGGCCAGCAGGCCTGCGGTGGCTTGCTCGATGTCGGCCAGCGGGATCTTGCTCGCGCGCGAAATGGCGCAGGACGTCCTGTAGGTCTCGAACACCAGGTCTTCGCGCAGGGCCAGCGCTTTGTTGACGCGCATGCCGTACTCGAGCTCCAGCCGCTCGCCGATCGCGTGCTTGTTGCGGCCTGCCTCCATCTTCAGGAGCGCATGCTGCATCGTGCCGGCGTCCTCGCGCTGGAACAGCTTGCCGAGCACCGGTTCGAGAACCGGGTATTTGTAGCCGAGAACCGTGCCCACGCGCTGCCCGGCCAGGTCGCTCAGGCTGCGGATGATGGGGGCGTCGCGGTGCGAGATGATGATGCCCGCGTTCGGGATCAGGGGCCGGCTCCAGGCGAAGTCGCCGCTGATCCAGCCCGGCATCACATTGCACACGACATCGGCCTGGCCGGCGGCCAGCGCCTGTTCGACCCGCTTGCCGGGCAGGCTGATATAGCGCGCCGTGCGCCCGAGACGCAGCGCGATGGCGTCGCCCAGGTCCTTGAGGATGCCGCCGGTCAGGCGCCCGTCGCTGAACTGGGCGATCGGCATGGCGTTGCTGGTGGGGGCGAGGAAAACGATCTCCGGTTCCGCCGCGCGCGCGGCGGTGCACAGCGCTAGTGCTGCGGCGAACACAGTCCCGTGCGAAATAAGCGGCATGGCCGGGCTAGAAAGTATCGGATGTAATTGATTATAGGGAAAGCCGGTGGCAACGGTTAGTACTAATTTGCAATTTTTTTTACCCAAACACCTGCTAAGATGGCAACCCATTACTTTCTTGGTCTATGGAAATCCCATGCGCAACACGCTCCATGCTGTCGAACGCGAAATCCTCCTTGAAGATGGCAAGCCGCTGGTCTCCACGACCGACCTGCACGGCCGCCTCACTTATGCCAACTCGACCTTCCACGAAGTGAGCGGCGTGGGCGAAGGGGAATTGCAGGGCAGCACCCAAGGCGAGCTGTACCACCCGGACATGCCGGCCCAGGTCGAGGCCGACCTGTGGCGCACCCTGGGCACCGGCGAGCCGTGGCGCGGACTGGTCAAGTACCGCAGCAGGAACAGCGCCTTCTTCTGGGCGATCGCGAACTTCACGCCGGTGATCGAGAAGGGCGTGACGACCGGCTTCATGGCCGTGTGCACCAAGCCGAAATGCGCCCAGGTCGAGCAGGCGGAAAGCCTGTACCGCACGCTCGGTGGCGCCAATCCCGACGGCGTGGCGATCCTGCGGGGATCCAAAGCCCCGCGCGGCTGGCGCAAGCTCACCGCCGCCGTGCGCGCGATCACGCTGGCGCAGCGCCTGGCCTTTTGCTTCGGCGGCATCGCCGTGCTCGCGGCAGGCCTGGCCCTGCATGCGGCCATCCCCTACTCCGCCTCCACGGTCAGCCTGCTGGCGGGCGCCATCGGCCTGCTCGCGCTGTACTGCTGGCGCCACCTGCACCTGGCCATCGTCGCCCCGATCCAGGCCAGCATCAACGCCACCCGCATCCTCGCCGGCGGCGACCTGACTTCGCGCATCGCCGTCGACCGGCGCGACGAACTGGGCCAGCTGCAAGCCTATGTGCGCCAGCTGAACCTGAACCTGGCCTCGATCATCGGCGACATTCGCGGCAATTTCGCATTGACCCGCAGCACGGCCGGCCAGGTGCGCGCCTTCAATACCGACCTGGCGACCCGCACCGAAGCGCAAGCCGGGAACCTGGACCAGACCGCGGCCACGATGGCGCGCATCACCTCCACTGTCGGCCATACCGCCGACAACGTGAACCAGGCCAGCGCGGTGGCCGCCACCGCCTGCGAACTGGCGGGGCGCACCGGCGCCGCGGTCGGCCAGGTGGTGACGGCGATGGACGATATCAGCCGGGCCTCGGCCAGGATCGTCGACATCATCAGCATGATCGACGGCATCGCCTTCCAGACCAACATCCTGTCCCTCAACGCTGCCGTCGAAGCGGCGCGCGCCGGCGAAAGCGGGCGCGGTTTTGCCGTGGTGGCGAATGAGGTGCGCAACCTGGCCCAGCGCAGCGCGGCGGCGGCCAAGGAAATCAAGGCGCTGATCGATGCCTCGGCCAGCAAGATCGAGGCCGGCGCCGGCCTGGCCAGCCACGCGGGCGAGAACATGGACCAGGTGATTGCCGCCATCGGCCAGGTGGCCAGGATCATGGGCGACATCAGCGAAGCGACGCGCGAACAGAACGGCGGCATCGGCAACGTCAACCAGGCCATCGTGCAGCTCGATGAAGTGACCCGGCAAAACGCGCGCATGGTGGACGAAGCGGCCGTGTCGACCGGGGTGCTGGAGGTGCAGGCCCAGTCGGTGGCGCGGGCGTTGGAAGTGTTCAAGCTGGTGGCGCAGGCGCCCGGCGCCGGCAAGCGCGCCACGGCGCCGGCCGGCAAACCGCGGCAGATCGCGATGGCGCGCCGGGCCTGACCCTCGTCGTAAGCTTGGGAAGCTGGCTCGGGAATGCTGATTGTACATGGCTTGCTTGCGAGTTCTTGCTCCGCAAAAACTCGCGATTTAGGCTGCCTGGTCTGCCCGTGCCGATGCGCACCATCCTGTTTTTGCTGAGCGGCAGCGGCGAAAAACGATTCCAGCCACAGGGGCATTCCAGCGAGGACGGTGGCACGTTAGCCAAATTAAGCATCTCCTTCATACGCTTTCATCTTATTAAAGAATGCTTTAATATGCACAAGGTCTATTAAAGGAAGCTTGAAAATGGCACGCGTCTCTGGCTCGATTGTGAATACCACGACACTCGACGAACCGGTGCGCGCCTTCGTGCCGCATCCATTGCCGCCATCCGAACCGTCGCTGGCGCCACAATCGTACGAACCCCAGAACCGTGCCGCAGAAGTCGCCCTGGCTCGCCTCTCGGCGGTCTCAGGGCTGGTGCCGTCAGTAGAATGGCTGCTGTACAGCGCGGTACGCAAGGAAGCGCTGCTGACCTCTCAAATCGAAGGTACCCAGGCTACCCTGACCGACTTGTTCGATCAGGAAGCGGGCATTGAGTTGAACAATCGCGACGACGTGGAAGAAGTCACTAATTACATGCTGGCATTCCGCATGGTGCGCGAGAACCTGCAAGATGTCCACGGACTGCCATTGAGCGTGCGCTTGATTTGTGCCGCCCATCGAATACTGCTCGATGGCGCCAGGGGTGCCAACAAACAGCCAGGTGAATTGCGTCGCTCCCAAAACTGGATCGGTGGCACTTGGCCCGGCAACGCGGCATTTGTCCCGCCGCCACCTGAGCATGTGCCGCGATTGCTGGGCGACCTGGAACGATTCATTCACACCGAACCCGCGCCGCTGCCGCCGTTAGTCATCATCGCCCTCACCCATGCACAGTTTGAAACGATACATCCTTTTCTCGACGGTAACGGGCGCATCGGCCGCTTGCTGATTACCGCGCTGCTCGAACATTGGAATCTGCTGAAAGAACCGCTGCTCTACCTGAGCGGATACCTGAAACGCAATCAGGCGGAATATTACCGCCTGCTCTCGGCTACGCGCACCGACGGCAACTGGGAAGCCTGGGTCAGCTTCTTCCTTGTCGGCGTGACAGAAGCTGCCGCCGAAGCCGAACGAAGCGTCGTCGACGTGGCCACGCTGGTCGCAGCGGACCGGCGTCGCCTGCTGGCATCACCCAAGGCAGGCTCCGCCGCGTTCCGCCTGTTTGAGCTATTGCCGATGATGCCACGCTTCACGGTGGAGAGAGCAAGGCAGCAATTGGGGACAAGCTTTCCGACTGCGAATGCCGCCGTCAAATTACTCAACGAGCTCGGCATCGTGACGGAAATGACCGGGCAACGAAAGAACCGTACCTTCGGCTATCAAAACTACATCGAACTGCTGGCGCGCACAGAGTAAGGGAACGAAAATGGGAGAGAAACGTCCCATTCGTGAAATGAACTATCGCGATGATTTTGCGGAGCGGAAAGCAGCGGAACTTGGCTAAGTCATTGATCTTATTGGAGCGGGTGAAGGGAATCGAACCCTCGTCGTAAGCTTGGGAAGCTTCTGCTCTACCATTGAGCTACACCCGCGTGACCCGCATTCTACGCGGGTTTTAGACATTTTGACAAATCGGCCGCCTCCGGCGCGTGTCGCATGCCTGCCACCGAGACGATTGCCTCGCGTTAATTCTCTTGCCCTGTAGTATGATCAAAAAACAAGTACAGGCGCAGTGCCGCGTTCCGCCGCGGCATCCGAAGGATTCTCCTTGAGTTCATGCCAGTTTTGATCGACGACGACAGCAAACGGGGCGCATGGCGCCGCTTCCAGGATTCGGCGACGCTGCGCGCCGCCTGGAATTCGTCCGTCCTGTCGAATGCCGTCATGCTGGCGCTGTGGGTCTTGCTGTGGCAGCTGGGCAGGCTGGTCGAGTACACCGAGCACGCCAGCGTGTGGTTTCCCGTCGCCGGCCTGACCTTCGCCGCCGTCCTCCTCGAAGGCCCGCGCCTGGCGCCCGGCCTGTTCGCCGGCTGCGTCGTGGTGACGATCTGGGTCGGCCGCCTGTACGACCTGCCGCTGGGCGTGCCCGCGCTGGCCGGCGCCGGCATGCTGTGGGCGCTGGCGCATATCGGCTCGTACGCACTGGGAGCCTGGCTGCTGCGCCTGATCGCAGTGCGCGGCAAGCGCGAACTGCCGCAGCTGGTGGTTGGCTTCCTGCTGATCGCCGCCGGCAGCTCCCTGCTGGCCACCGCCACCGGCATGGCGGCGCTGGTCCTCAGCGGCATGATGCCGGCGGCCGATGTCGATGCCACCTGGCTGCCGTACTGGATTGGCGACATGGCCGGCGTGATCGTCCTGGCGCCGTTTTTCGCCGCCATGCTGAGCGCCCTGCGCCCGTCGCAGGCGGCATTCCTGGCCGCCTCGGTCGACCTGAACCACCAGCGCGCCACGCCGCGCTTCAAGTACAAGCTGCTGTTCAACCTGGTGCTGCTGGCCATGTCGATGTGGCTGGCGCACAGCACGCGCTCGCCCAACAGCGCCTTCGCGATCTTTTTCCTGGTGATCCCCTACATGTGGATCGCGAGCACCGAGTCGGCGCTCTGCAACCTGGTCAGCGTGGCCCTGGGCAGTTTCATGATCGCCCTGCTGGTGCATGCGTTCGGACTCAGGGAATTCTCGATGGTGTACCAGTTCGCGATCAACGTGATCGCGGCCAATACCCTGTTCGGCCTGGCGCTGCCGACCCTGCTGGCCGACAATATCGCGCTGCGCAGGATCGCCGACACCGACTCGCTGACCCAGGCCGCTTCGCGCGCGTCGCTCGAACAGCGCGCCCGGCTCGACATCCAGCGCTGCCGCGCGCATGGCGAGGCGCTGACCGTGATCGTGTTCGACATCGATCACTTCAAGCGGATCAACGACGACTTCGGCCACGCGCTCGGCGACAAGGCGCTCCAGCACACCTGTGCGATCGCCCAGCACGCGCTGCGGCCGTCCGACATGCTGGGCCGTTTCGGCGGCGACGAATTCGTCGCCCTGCTGCCCGGCAACGACCACGCCGCCGCCGCCGCGATCGCGGAACGGATCCGCATCCACCTGCATGCCAGTCCCCTGAATGGCCAGATGCTCACCGCCAGTTTCGGCCTCGCCGAAATGACGCCCGCCGACAGCTACGAATCGCTGTTCGAACGCGCCGACCGGGCGCTATACAGGGCCAAGCAGGAAGGCCGCAACCGGGTCGCCTGGCTCGCCGCCGAAGCCTGAGGCGCAAACTGCGGGCCTGGTCCAGCGAGCTTCGGGTCATCCTCGGCGCCAGGTCGCTAAGCGGCCAGGTTCATTCGTGGTACAGCTGCGAGCGCCCGCCGTCGATAAGGATGTCGGTGGCGTTGATGAAGCGCGCCTCGTCGCTGGCGAGGAACAGCGCGGTGTAAGCCACCTCCTGCGGTTCGCCGATCCGCCTGCACGGCAGCAGCGCCGCCTGGCGTGCCAGTTCCGCTTCCGGGTCGGGACAGCTTGCCAGCCAGCGCCGCGTCGACTCGGTCATGATCAGCCCGGGCGAGATCGAGTTGACCCGGATCCCGCGCGCCGCATACTCGATCCCCAGCGACTTGGTGAGCCCGAGCAGCGCATGCTTGGCCACAGGGTAGGGAAACGCCCCCGGGATGATGCGGTGGCCGTGCACCGACGCGATGTTGACGATGCTGCCCGCGCCGCGTTCGAGCATGCCCGGCAGGCAGGCGCGGATCGCGTTCCACGCGCCTTCCAGGTCGACCGCGAAGCAGCGCTGCCATTGCGCCGCCGTCATCTGCAGCGGATCGGCGAACACATTGATGCCGGCGTTGTTGACGAGGATGTCGACCTGGCCGAAGCGCGCCAGCGCGGCGGCGGCCAGCGCTTGCATCGCGCCCGGGTCGGCCACGTCGCCCTGCACGAACAGGCAGTGCGCCGCGCCCAGCCCGGCGCGGATGGCGGCGGCCGCGGCGTCGTCGCGGTCGCTGTTGAGGACTACCTTCGCGCCCTCGGCCACGAACAGGCGCGCCACCGCCGCGCCGATGCCCTCGGTGGAGCCGGTGACGATGGCGACCTTGCCGTCCAGGCGTGCGCTCATTTTTTCTACTTCCTTTCCTCGGCGCCGAGGTTCCCGCCGATGCCGGTGGAGGCGGACTGCACGCGCTTGCACTCCATTATGCCCTGCGCGGCAGGCCGCCGAGCGTTCAACACCTTGAGTATTGCGCCCGTCGGCCTACTCCGGCCTTTCGACCGTGTAGCCACGTGCCTGCAGCGCCGCCATCATGCCCTTCGGGTCGAGCAGCTTATGCAGCGGGACGATGGCGAAGGTGGACGCGTTGGCCGCCATCGATTTGTCGACCGCGGCCAGCCAGGCCTCCTGCATGCGGGCCTCCATATCGCGAAACTCGGGCTTGGACTTGACGAATTCGGCGTTGCGGATCGCGTTGCCGCAGGCTGTTTCGCGGTCGGTATAGTCCAGCTTCTCGATCACGGCCAGGTCGCCCTTGGCCCAGGCATTGGCGCGCACGCGCATCGCGTCGATATCCGTTTCGAGGCGGTCCAGCGTCTTCGCGAAGCAGGCGACGTCGTCGAGCGTCGACTTCTTATAGTCCTTGATCATCTGGCGCGGGTCGCTGATCTCCAGCTTGATGCCGGTCGGCGTCTTCTTGATGTTGTTCTTCTTGACGATCTTTTCGATCGCCGCGTACACCTCGCTGCCGTTCGACAGGCCGGCATGGGTCAGGCCGCTGCGAAAGAGCTGCTCGGCGGCGAACAGCGGGCGTTCGCGTTCGATGCCGTCGTCGTCGCCGATGTACTTCGCCTTGAGCACTTCCCAGCGCGCGTAGACGTCGGCCGGCAGCAGGTCCTTCAGCCTGGCGCCGTCCGGATTTTTCTTCAGGCCGATCACGTGCGGCAGCAAGGTCAGGCCGCGGAAGAAACCGACGCTGGCCCCGGCGCTGGGCGGGGTCAGGTACTCCTGCGACTGCGCGAGAATCGCCTCGACCTGCTGCGAGCGCCACTCCATGCCCTTCGGCAGCGGGCCATAGGTGCCGAACACCCACATCACATGGTCGCCCTTCGACACCTTCCACAGGCCCGGACCGGGGCGCTGGCCGACGACGAGGATTTTTTCGGGCGCGGCTTCGGAGGCGTTGGCGGCATCGGCGGCCGGTGCGGCTTCGGACGTGGATTGCGACCAGGCCGGCGCGGCCAGCACTGCCAGGAAGAGTATGGCGATCAATCTTGAAGTCATAGGGGCGGTCCTGTTATCGGACGCCAAGATTATGTCTTTACAACACTTCCCGCAAGCGCGAAGAAGGAAATGTTACAAAAAGAATATATGTATGAGCGGAGAAAAGCCGTGCGTCTCGACAATTGAGGTCTGACCCCGGTTTGCGCGAACGCAGGCTGCAGCGCCTGCGTCCCGGCGGCGCCGCGCAGGCGCCCGCAATCAGTCCCGGAACAGATGGGTGAAGGCGCGGCTGACCGGCAGCTTCTCGTCCGAGCCCTTGAGCAGCACGTGCATGCGCTCGGCGTCGATGCGCTCGGCCGCGGCGATCGCCTTGACGTTGACCATGGTGCCGCGGTGGATCTGCCAGAACTTGTCCGGATCGAGGCTGCTGACCAGGTCCTTGAGCGCGATCCGCACCAGCGCCTCGGAGCCGGACAGCACCACCCGGGTGTACTTGGTGTCGGACTGGAAGAACAGCACCTCGTCGACGTCGATCAGCTTGATCTGCTTGCCGACCGAGGCCTTGATCCACTTGACCCTTTCCTGCGCCGGGGCGGGCATCGCCGCATGCAGCTTGCCGAGCAGGGCCGCCAGGTCGGCCGGCGCGCCCTGCAGCCGCGCGCGCACCCGTTCGACCGCCTTGGCCAGGCGCGGCGCCTGCACCGGCTTGAGCAGGTAGTCGACGGCGCCGGCCTCGAAGGCGTCGACCGCGTACTGGTCGTAGGCCGTCAGGAACACGACGTGGGCGCGGGCGCCGATGCGCGCCGCCACCTCGAGTCCGGACAGGCCGGGCATGCGGATGTCGAGGAACACCACCGCCGGCTCGTGTTCGAGGAAGCCATCCCAGGCGTCGTTGCCGTTCTCGGCCGCCAGCACCACCTCGGCCTCGGGCCAGGCGGCTGGCAGCATGTCCAGCAGCCGCTCGCGCATCAGCGGCTCGTCCTCTGCAATCATGATGCGTACGTTTTTCATTGTGGCCTTGGGGCGAGGGTTGGCAGGTGCAGCGCGGCGAGGGTGCCGCCGTCCGGCGCTTCGCGCAGCGCGATCGAGGCGCCGCCATGGTACGCGAGCTGCAGGCGCTCGCGCACATTCTGCAGGCCGAAGCCCTGGCCGGGCACGCCCGCCAGGCCCGCGCCGCTGTCATGCACCGTGATGTCGATGGCGTCGCCGGCCTGCACGGCGGCGACGCCGATCTCGCCGCCGCGCAGCGCCGGCTCGATGCCGTGCTTGATCGCGTTCTCGACCAGGGTCAGCACCACCATGCCTGGCACCTGCGCGCCGCACAGCGCTTCGGGCAGCTGCAGCGTATAGCGCAGGCGGCTGCCCAGGCGCACCTGCATCACCTTCAGGTAGGCCTCGACCAGCTTGAATTCATCGGCCAGGCTGACCTGGTCGGTGCGCATTTCCTCCATGCTGGCGCGCAGGAAGTCGATCAGGTTGGCCGTCAGTTCGGCCGCGCGCGGCGCCCCTTGTTCCGCCAGCTGCTGGACCGCGCCCAGGGTATTGAACAGGAAGTGCGGCTCGATCTGCGAGCGCAGCAGCCGCAGCTGGGATTCCGACAGCTGGCGCGCCAGCTTCTCGCGCTCGGCGTCATGCTCCAGCTGAACCGCCAGCGCATCGTACTGGCGGTTGCGGTACAGCGCGACCATGCCCATCAGTAGCAGCATGCCGCCGCCGACGACCAGTGCGGCCATCGCCAGCCTGGGGGCGGACTGCAACAGCGAGGCGATCACCGGCTGGCCCTTGGCCAGCAGCACCGCGCTCATGCCGGCCAGGGCCGCCAGGCAGGAGATCACCACGGTCTGCACGATCTTGAGCGGCTTGAGCCGGGTCAGGTAGCGGTAGTTGAACCAGACCCCGACCAGGGCGAACGACAGCGACAAGCCCGCGACTTCGGCGACGATCACCGCTTCGAGCAAGGATTGCTTGCCCGGCAGCGCCAGGAACAGGACGCCGCCGAGCAGCGCCAGCAGCACCATGATGAGGCCGACCCGCTTGAAGAACAGGGCGCCGCGGTACTTGATGGAAAATTCGTGCAGGTGCATGCGTTCGATGGCAGACAGTTCGGCGATCCGGTTGGCGACGCAGCGCCGCCAATAGGGCGTTACCTGGGCCGCAAGCGCCGGGTTGGCGAGCACTTCAATGGTTTCGTCTTCCCAGTCGGTGTACCACCGAGCCAGTTTTTTGAACATTTTTTATTCCTTCGCATCAAGTTAAGTACCTGATGCCAGTCTAGGGATGGCGCATCGTCGGGGCGACCCCGATGCGACCGGCGACGACCTTTGCGGCATGAACGACGATGATAGTAGCGTAAAGACGGTCCGCGGGGCATCGCCAAATCGCTTGACGACAAGCGAACTCCGGCCCATTACTTGATTCGCCCTCTTCAGAACAGAGTCCGCAAGCCGCCCACAGACGCCACCTAGCCTGCCGCCCCCCCAGGGCGCCGTCGATAGCTGGCGGCCGGGAATATCCAGGGCCAGCCTGGCCGCGCCTACCCGCCCTGCCCTGCATTCACGGCCGCGGGCCCTGCGCCAGCTCGCGCGCCTGCTTCAGCCCCTCCACCATCGCATGGAATGCACGCTCGCGCGCCGCGGCATCCGGCACCCGCAGCGCATACGCCGGGTGGTAGATCGTCACCACCCAGCGCCCGCCATGCGCCACCGGCTGCCCCATCATGTCCTTGAGCGTCGCATGCGGGTTGTCCAGCACCGCCTTCAGCGCGGTGCTGCCCAGCGCCACCACGACCTTCGGCCCCACCTGCGCCAGCTCCCGCTGCAGCCAGTAGCCGCAGGCGTCGATCTCGCGCTGGGCCGGGGACTTGTGCAGGCGCCGCTTGCCGCGCGGCTCCCACTTGAAATGCTTGACCGCGTTGGTGATCCATACCTGGCGCCGGTCGAGCGCGGCCTCGTGCAGCGCGCGGTCGAGCAGCTGGCCGGCGGGACCGACGAAGGGCTTGCCCCGCAGGTCCTCCTGGTCGCCCGGCTGCTCGCCGACCAGCATGATGCGCGCCTGCGCCGGCCCTTCGCCGCCGACCGCCTGCGTGGCGTGCTGCCACAGGTCGCAGCGCCGGCACTGGCCGAGCGAGGTGGGCGAACTGACGGCGCCGGGCTGCGCCTTGCCGGCCGCGGTCGGGACCTGGCTCGTGAGCAGGTCCGCATTCAGGCGCGCCGGGTTGAAGATGCTGCGGTAGTGAGTGAGCCACGGCGCCTCGCCGGCGTCGTCGATGTCTTGCGGGCCGCGCATCAAGGGGCCGGTCGTGTGCAGGCGCTCGCCGTCCCACATGACGCTCGCGTCCGGGGTCGCGATCATCCAGCTCACGCGGCCCATGCGCGCGGCGAAATGCCGGGCCACCTGGGGCAGCACGTCGTGGCCCGGTTCGAACCAGGCGACGAAGCGCGGCGGCCCGGCGTCCTCGCGCCGTTCGCGAAAACGGATGGCGGCATGCATGCCGCTGATCTCGCGCTGCACCGCCTTGACCATCGCATGCAGCCGCGCGCCGTCCTCGTCGGCCGCGGACATCACGTCCTTTTCGCCCTGCTGCCAGCGCCACAGCACCAGGTACAGGAAGGCCCAGCGGTTCGGCACGCGGCAGCAGGCCGCGCTTTGCAGCATGTCCATCAACTGGCGCGGCACGCGCAGCGCGCAGGCGCCATCGGGCGGCGCCGCATCGGCTGCCTGCGCGGGCGGCGCGCCGGCGAACAGGCTGCCATCGTTCTTGTGGGAAATCCACTGCATCAGCTGCGGCGGCACGTGGTGGGCCAGCAGGTCGCGCGCGGCCTCGCGCCACTGCGCGAAGCTGTGCACCAGCACCGGGTGGCCGGAGGACGCGGATGCCGCGGCGCTCAGGCGGCCTTGGGTTCGGTCCATGGGTCCAGCCGTGCGGCTTGCGCCGCCAGCGAGCGGTCGGCCAGGAGCGCGAGTTTGTCGGTCAATTCCATGGCAGGAGCACGATAACTGTATGTTTACCCAGTATCGCACAGTTGCGGCGCTGGCGGCGCACGCACCGCGCGCGCCCCGGCCTGCCGCTGTCGCTACCTGGCCGGCGTGCCGTCCGCGTTCAGGATCACCACCTCGCCCCAGCCCAGCTCGCGCACGCCCTTCTCGATCTTGCGCAGGTCGCCCACCACCAGCCACACCAGTTCATCCGGGCGCACGAATTTCTTGCCGGCCGCGGCCAGCTGCGGCTCGCCCAGCGCGCGGATATTGCCCGCGTAGCTGGCCCAGTAATCGTCCCTGAGCCCGAGGTTCAGCGAGGTGAGCGCGGCCGCCTCCAGCGCGCCCAGGGTCTCGAAGCGGCCGGCCAGGCGCGACGTCATGTTGCGCATGATGCTGTTGAACTCTTCGCCCACCAGCGGGCGCTCGCCTGCCACGCCGCGGATCTCCCGGGCCACTTCCAGCATCGATTCGCGCGTCTTGTCGGTCTGCACCGGCGCGAACACGATGAAGCTGCGCTGGCCGCGCTGCGTCGTCACCTGGCCCTGGGTGCCGTAGCTCCAGTGCTTGTCCAGCCGCAGGTTGCGGTTCAGGCGCGAAGTCGCCATGCCGCCGAAGTTCTGCATCACCGCTTCCAGCGCCAGGTCTTCCGGCTGCCCGTAGGCCTCGGTGACATGGGCCGCCACGATGGTCGACTGCGGCGCGTCCGGCTTGTCGACCAGGTACACCTTGCGGCCCGCGGTGCGCGGCGCCGCCGGCACCTGCTTGGCCGGCGCGCTGCCAGCCTTCCATTTGCCGAAGCCCGACTCCAGCATCGGCATCAGCGCCGCCAGCGTGGTGTCGCCGGTGACCACCAGCGTGGCGCTGCCCGGCTTGAACCAGGCGGCATGCCAGCCGGCGAGATCCTCGCGGGTCATCGCGCCCACGGTCGCCTCGGTGCCGAGGGTGGGCCGGCCGTAGGCGTGGTCGGCGCCGTACAGCAGCGCGCTGGCCAAGTTGCCCGCCAGCTGGACCGGCTGCGCGCGCTGCTGGCCGATGGCGGCCAGGCGCCGCTGCTTGGCCAGTGCGAACTGGTCAGCCGCGAAGGCGGGGTTGACGACCGCGTCGGCCAGCAGCTCGATCGAGGGCTGCAGGTTGCCGGTGGTGGCCTGCAGGCGCACCAGCGACAGGTCCGAACCGGTGCCGGTCGACAGGCGCGCGCCCAGCGATTCGAGCGCGTCGGACAGCTGGAACAGGTTGCGCGTCTTGCTGCCCTTGTCGAGCAGGTCCAGCGTCAGCGAGGCGAGACCGGCCTTGCCGCCGGCGTCCGCGGCCGAACCGGCGTCCAGCGCCAGCGCGAAGTTGACGATCGGCGCGCCATGGCGCTCGAGCAGCACCACCTTCAGGCCGTTGGCCAGCTGCGCGCGCTGCATCGCCGGGAACTTGACGTCGGGCGGCGTGCCCAGCGCCGGCAGTACCTTGCGGTCCAGGCCTGTCTTGACGGCCGCCAGCTTCGCCGCCGGGCGCACCGTCATCGTGTAGTGGTTGGCGCGCAGCCAGCGCTGGCCGGCCGCCTTGACCTCGGCCGGCGTGGCCCTGGCCATGCGCTCGAGGCGTTTCAGGTAGGCGTCGGGCGAGCCGCCGTAGGTCTGGCTCTCGGCCAGCACGTCGTTGCGCCCGCCGAAACCGCCCAGGCGCTCGATGCGGCGCGAGAAGTCGGCCAGCGCCGCGGTCTTCACCCGCGCCAGTTCCCCGTCGGTCGGGCCTTTTTCGAGCAGCTCGGCCAGCACCGCATCGAGCTCGCGCTCGACCAGCGCCGGATCGACGCCGGCCTTGACCGTCACGTACAGCTGGAAGGTGTTGGCCAGTTCGCCGTCGTCGATGCGCACCGATACGTTCGTCGCCAGCCCCTTGTCGTACACCAGGCGCTTGTCCAGGCGCGCGCTCTTCGAGCCGCCCAGCACATCGGCCAGCAGTTCGAGCGGCTGGGTGTCGGCATCCTTCCACGAGGCGGCGTGCCAGGCGCGGTAGATGCGCACCTGCGGCACCTGGTCTTCCATCTCGTCGCGGATGTTGCGCTCGAGCGCGGGGATCCAGGTCTCGGTGCGCGGCAGCGCCGGCCCCGGCGGGATCGCGCCGAAATACCTGGTCACCAGTTCAAGCGCACGTTCCGGCGTGATGTCGCCGGACAGCGAGATGACCGCGTTGTTCGGGCCGTAGTAGGTGCGGTACCACTCGCGCACGTCCTCCAGCGACGCGGCGCCCAGGTCGTCCATGCTGCCGATCACCGACCACGAGTACGGGTGCGAGTAGGGATACATCTTGGCGCTGATCTCGTTGAAGACGCGCGCGTACGGCTGGTTCTCGCCCTGGCGTTTCTCGTTCTGCACCACGCCCCGTTCGCGCTCCAGCATCTCCTTCGAGATGTAGTTGGCCAGGTGGCCCATGCGGTCCGACTCGAGGAACAGGGTGCGTTCGAGCGCGGACACCGGCACGTCCTCGAAGAAGTTGGTGCGGTCGGTATTGGTGGTGCCGTTGCGGTTGGTCGCGCCAAGGTCGTCCATCGCCTCGCGGAAGCCGTGCGGGTAGTTCTCGGAGCCGTTGAAGAAGAAGTGTTCGAACAGGTGTGCGAAGCCGGTCTTGCCGCGCTTTTCGTTGCGCGATCCGACGTGATACCACATGTTGACGCCGACGACGGGCACGCTGTGGTCGGTATGGACAACCAGGGTAAGGCCGTTGGCCAGCACGAACTTCTTGTGCGCGATGGCGTAGGTCTTGGCGTCGAACTTGACGCTGGCCGGGGCGGCGGCCTGGGCGCCGAACGCGCATGCCAGCAGCATTGGGACGAGGATCGCTTGCTTCATGGGTATCGCCTTCTCGCAGGATGGGGAGAATGGCATTTTAGTGCCGGCGCAAAGGTATGCACGCGGATTCCGACGGATGGCAGGAAAATGGGGGTAGAACGCGGAAAAGCGGGACAGGGCAAAAATCGCCGCGCTGGGAATTCTCTACATCCCCCGACCTCGTCCCTGCCTTCGCAGGGACGAGGTCGGGGGATCAGCTTTGCGGGTTCCGATGCGTGTTTCAGCGCAGCGCGTGCAGCGCCGATTCGAGCTGCTGCACCTGCAGCCGCTGGCCGGCGTCCAGGCGCTGGGACAGCTGCACGATGTGGCGCCGCGCCGCCTGCGCCCCGCTGCGCTCGGACTGCAGCAGCCAGGCGTAGGCCTGCACCAGGTCGGCCTCGGCGCCATGGCCGCTGGCGTACATCAGGCCCAGGTTGAACTGGGCGCGCGGGTGGCCCTGGCGCGCCGCGCGCAGGTACCAGCCGTGCGCGGCCCGGTAGTCGCGCGCCACGCCGTTGCCGCTGTCGTAGCGCAGGCCGAGCGCGAACTCGGCGCGCGCGTAGCCCTGGTCGGCCGCCTTGCGGTACCACTCGAAGGCCTGGCGCGGGTCCTGCAGCGGCGCCTCCTCATGCTCGAACAGCGCGCCCACCATGAACTGGGCGGCGGCATACTCCTGCTCCGCCGCGCGCCGGTACCACTGCATCGCGCTGCGCAGGTCCTGCGCCACGCCATTGCCGTTCTCGTAGCGCAGCCCCAGTTCGAACTGGGCCCGCAGGTGCCCCTGGTCGGCCGCCTTGCGCTGCCAGTCGAAGGCCTGGCCCTGGTCCTGCTCGACGCCATGGCCGGCGCCGCACAACAGGCCCAGGTGGTACTGGGCGCCGGCGAAGCCCTGTTCGGCCGCCCTGCGGTACCACAGCGCCGCCTGCGCGTAATCCTGCTCCACGCCCTGCCCATGCTCGTAGCGCAGGCCGATATTGTCCTGCGCGCCGGCGTGGCCCTGCTCGGCGGCCTTGCGGTACCACTCGAGCGCGAACGCCTCGTCGCGCGCGATGCCGCTGCCGCTGTCGTAGATCAGCCCCAGGTTGAACTGGGAACTGGCGTGCCCCTGTTCGGCCGCGCGCCGGTACCAGGCGATCGCCTTGTGGCTATCCTGGGGCACGTCCTGCCCCTTGTCGTAGCGCAGCGCCAGGTTGAACTGGGCCGGCGCGTAGCCCTGGTCGGCCGCCTTGCGGAACCACGACAGCGCCTGCTGCACGTCCTGCGCCACGCCCTGGCCGTTGTCGTAGCGCAGGCCAAGGCTGAACTGGGCGCGCGCGTAGCCCTGCTCGGCCGCCTTGCGGTACCACAGGATGGCCTGGCGATAGTCCTGCGGCACGCCCTTGCCGGTCTCGTACATCATGCCCAGGTTGTTCTGCGCGCCGGCGTCGCCCTGTTCGGCCGCCATGCTGAACCAGTGCATCGCGCGCTTGACGTCCTGCGCCACGCCCTGGCCCTTGGCGTACAGCCAGCCCAGGTTGTACTGGGCCGCGGCATAGCCCTGCTCCGCGGCGCGCTGGTACCAGTGCGCGGCCTGGCTGTAATCCTGCGCCACGCCCTGGCCCTTCTGGTACATTACGCCGAGGTTGTATTGCGCATGTTCGAGGCCGGAGTCGGCCGCCATGCGGTACCACGCCACCGCCTGTTCGAAGTCCTGCGCCACGCCCTGGCCGTTAACGTACATGAAGCCCAGGCTGTGCTGGGCGTTGGCCACGCCGCGTTCGGCCAGGCCTTTCATGCGCAGGAATTCGGCGGTATGGCGGTCAAGGCCGGCACTGGACATGGCGCGCGATTCCAGCACGGCGGATCAGGCCTGGACGACCGTCAGGCTGGACGGCAGCGGACCGCCGAGCGCGTTCTGGTCCTGCAACACGCCGATGAAGCTGGCCAGCGAGATCGGGCGGTGGTACAGGTAGCCCTGCATCGTCAGGCAGCCGTTGGCCTTCAGATAGCGCGCCTGGATGTCGGTCTCGACCCCTTCCGCGATCAGGTGCAGGCCGAGGCCGCGCGCGATCGAGATGATCGCCAGGATGACCGGATAGTGGCCCTGCTCGTCGTGGATTTCCTTCACAAACGACTGGTCGATCTTGATCGTGTGGATCGGGAAGCGGTGCAGGTAGGACAGCGAGGAGTAGCCGGTGCCGAAGTCGTCGATCGCGACCGACACGCCGAGCTGGCACAGCTTGTTGAGCTGCTCGATCGCGTACTGCGGGTTGCGGATGCAGATGTTCTCGGTGATTTCCACCTCGATCTGGGCCGGCGAGATCCCGTAGCGCACCAGCGCGCCGCGCATCTTCTCGAAGAAGTCGCCGCGGTCCAGGTACTGGGGCGACAGGTTCAGCGACAGGCGGATCGCCTGGCCGCCGGCCGCGTTCCACAGCAGCATGTCGCGGCACAGCGCGCCGATCATCCAGTCCGAGATCGGCAGCATCAGGCCGTTGTCCTCGGCGAACGGCAGGAACTCGCCCGCGGTCAGCAGCCCGCGCACCGGATGGTTCCAGCGCATCAGGCCTTCGGCGCCGATGATGCGGCCGGTGATCACGTCGATCTGCGGCTGGTAGTACATCTCCAGCTCGTTCTGCTCGAGCGCCTTGCGCAGGCTCTGCTCGAGCGCGATCTTCTGGTGCGACACGTCCAGCATCGAGTTGTGATAGAAGCTGTGGCCGTTCTTGCCGAGCGCCTTGACCTGGTACATGGCGATGTCGGCATGGCGCAGCAGTTCGTCGATCGACTCGCCGTCGCCCGGGTAGATGGCGATGCCGATGCTGGCCGAGATGTGCACTTCGTGGCCATCCAGGTCGAACGGCTTGTGCAGGCACTCGAGGAACTTGTCGGCGATCGCCTTCGCGTCTTCGCGGTCGCGCAGCTCGGGCAGCACGATGGTGAATTCGTCGCCGCCCTGGCGCGCCAGCGTGTCGCCGCGGCGCAGGCAGTCCTTGAGGCGGATCGCGACCTGCTGCAGCAGCTCGTCGCCCTTGACGTGGCCGAGCGTGTCGTTGACCAGCTTGAAGCGGTCGAGGTCGATGAACATCACGGCCAGCTCGGTCAGCTTGCGCTTGGCCTGGATCACGGCCAGGCCCAGGCGGTCCTTGAACAGCATGCGGTTAGGCAGGTCGGTCAGGATGTCGTGGTATGCCTGGTACGAGATCACTTCCTCGGCGCGCTTGCGGTCGGTGATGTCGCGCGCCACGCCGTAGGTGCCGAAGAACTCCAGCTTCTTGACGTCGTGGTCGGGGACATGCATGCCGATCGAGTTCAGCGAGATCGTCATCAGGGTGTTGTTGAAGGTGCGGTCGGCGCCGCTGCCGCTGTGGCACTTCAGGCGCAGCTCGACGTTGCGCGAGGCACGCTCGTCGACGCGGCGCTCGTTGAACACGTAGCGCGCGCGCTCGAGGTCTTCGTCATGCACCAGGATCGAGTAATGCTTGCCGATCAGGTCTTCGCGCGAAAAGCCGAGCAGCTGGTAGGCGCGGTCGTTGACGAACGTGAAGCGGCCTTCGTGGTTCAGCGTGTAGATGATGTCGGGCGAGCTGTCGACCAGGTAGCGGTACAGCTTTTCCGAGTTCTCCAGCTGCGAGGCGATGCGCTGGTTGGCCAGTTCCAGGCGGCGCTGCTGGAGTGCGTTGGCCACGGTCTTGAGCAGCTCCTCGCGGCTGTATGGCTTGCGCAGGTAATCGTAGGCGCCGCGCTTGAGGGCGCCGATCGCCGCTTCGATGCCGACATCGCCGCTCATCACGATCACGTCCGACTCGATGCCCCTGGCATTGATGTAGTCCATGATCTCGTGGCCGCTCATGTCCGGCAGCCGCAGGTCGAGCAGCACCAGGTCGAAGCGCATCTTGTTCAGGTGCGCCAGCGCCTCGCTGCCGCAGGTGGCCGTAAACAGCAGGTAGTCGCGGTCGCGCAGCAATTCGTACAGCGACGACAGCAGGCGCGGCTCGTCATCCACCAGCAAAATCCGCGGGAGGAGTTCGGTGTCGAAGTGGGGGGCCTGGTCTGGCCCTTCTGCGTCGGTCGTCATTGCCGTAGGTGCGCTGGCAGCGTTCATTGTTCCCTTAAACTGAATCCATCACCCGCGCTTGCACGCCGGCGACCATGCTTGCTCCGCCCCGTGCCGGCAGCAGAATTTCAAAGGTGGTGCCCGAACTGCCGCTGCGGCAAGTGATCTGGCCCTGCAGTTTCTTGACCAGGCCATGCACGATCGACAGGCCGAGACCGTGGTGCGCACCGTCCTTGGTGCTGCGCACGGCCGAGAACAGGTTGGCCAGCACCTCCGCCGACAGGCCGGGGCCATTGTCGCTGACGGCCAGCTCCAAGTAAAGCTTGCGATCGCGGTTCACATGGCCGCGGTTGACGATGTCGATGCGCCCGCGTCCGCCGAGCGCCTCGATCGCGTTCTTGACCAGGTTCACCAGGATCTGCTTGAGCACATCGGCGTCGCCCTCGATGGCACAGGCGCCTTCCTGCATGCTGATGTTGACGTCGATCCCGGGCGGCAGGAAATCGGTGGCGCGGAACAGGCGCAGCACATCCTCGGCCACTTTGCCGACATCGGTGCTGGGCGCGCTGTCGGTCGGCTGGAGGTCGGCCAGGCCGCTGATCAGCTGGCCGACGCGGTCGATCTCTTCGTTCAGGATCGACATTTCGCCGACCACCGGTTCGCGCTTGGCCAGCTTGCCGTCCAGGACCGACAGGTAGTTCTTGATGATCGACAGCGGATTGTTCACTTCATGCACCACCCGGCGCGACGCTTCGCGGTATTCCTCGGCCACGTGGGCCAGCTGGCGGCGCGCGTGGCCGCGTTCGGCGAGGGCGGTCTCCAGCGCGCTGGCCGCCTGCGCGCCGAACGACTGCATGAAGCGCTCGCGCTTCATGCAGTTCGGCAGCTGCCAGGCGGCGACGCCGCCGACCATCACGCCGAGGCAGCGCGAACCGGCCACCAGCGGCAGGCATACCAGGCTGTCGGTGCCGAGGATGCGGAACAGCTGTTCCTCGGCCAGGCCGACCGGCTGGCCCGTGCGCGAGATGAAGGCGAGCCGGCGTTCGATGGCGGCGTCGGCCACCATGCCGCCTTTTTCGAGCGGGATCGAGAACTCGGCGATGCGCTGCTGTTCGCCGCTCGGCATGCCCACCAGCGACTGGCCGGTCGGATTCTCGAGCAGGATCACGGTATTGTCGAAGTCGAACAGGATGCGCGCCGAGCGCGTCATCGATTCGAGCAGGCCGTTCTCGCCATGCTGGCGCGCGAACGCCTGCCCCACTTCGGACACCAGCACCAGGTTGCGCACCTCTTCCGACAGGCGCTGCTGGACCGGGTCCTGCGGCGGCGGCGCGAACGCCGGCGGCGGCGGGATGTCGTCGGCGCCGGCCAGGTCGATGCCCAGGTGGGCGGCCGACTTGTCGACCTGGCGCGCGGCGGCGGCAAGCAAGTTATCGATGTCGTCGTCGACCAGCCCGCACAGGCCCAGCGCCGCCTGCACGGCGTCGCCGTGGGCCTCGTGGGTGGCCAGCAGGTGCGCCACGCGCACGATGCGGATCAGGGGATGGGCGGCAGTCAGGCGCTCGCTCGGCTCGTGGTGGTACAGCACCGAATCGGCCAGGAAGGAATCGAGGTGCCAGCGTTCGATCAGCCAGGCGCCCGCTTCCGAATGGGTGATCTGCAAGGTGCGCTGCTCGACCGCGCACAGGTCTTCGTCATCGCGCGCGGTGAAGTTGAAGGCATATTCCTTGGGCGCGGTGGACAGCAGCGCGAGGCGCCCGACGTTGTGCAGCAGTCCGGCGAGATAGGCCTCCTCGACGTGGGCGTAACCGAGCTTTTTTGCGAGGTCGCGCGCGATGACGGCCGCCGTGAGGGAGTTCTTCCAGAAGGCGCGCAGGTCGGTGCTGCCGGAATGGGGGAAGTTATTGAAGGTCTGGAATACCGACTCGCTGATGACCAGCGTCTTGATCATGTCGGTGCCGAGCGCGACCAGCGACTGCTCGAGGCCGACGCTGCGGCTGCTGCGGTGGTAGGCGGAACTGTTGGCGACGGCCAGGATCTTGCTGGTCATGCCGGCGTCTTTTGAAATCAGTGCGGCCAGCTCCTGCATGCCCAGGTCGTCGGCCTGCAAGTGCTCGATCAACTTGATGAGTATCTGCGGCATGGCCGGCAGACGGGCAATCAGCAGGCGATTGCGAATATCGTGGTCTGATTGATGCATTGTCTCAAGCACTGCCGCCAATAAACAAGGTACGGGAGGTGGCGCTCAACGGCGAAGCGTCCACGACGTTTTCTTTTATCCAGCCCCGGAACAGCGCGGTTTCCGGGCGCATGCTCTGGTTTTAAAAAAAGTTATATTAGCATATATACACGAAATTTCCTTAGAGGAAAAATACTTTCTCATAAAAGTATCGTGTTTGCCACGGTTGAGGCCGCTAAGCGCCGAAATCGCGAGAAAGGATGCGCCGGTATTGTCGGGACGTCAACCATAATCCGAGGGCGCACAGGGCGCAGCCGAGCTGCCCCAGCGCCAGCCACAGCACCGAATCGGACAGGATCGGCGAAATCACGCCGGCCACCAGCGCGCCCAGCAAGGTCACCGCGAACGACTGGCACGACGCCACAGTGCCGCGGATCTGCGGGAACAGGTCGAGCGCCAGCAGCGTCGCACCGGGCGCGATGATCGACATGCCGAAGGTATAGAAGAACAGCGGCGCGACCGACCATGGCAGCGCGGCCGGCAGGAACAGGTGGTACAGCACGTTGGCGCATGCGGCGGCCAGCAGGAAGCAGAAGCCGATGCCGATCTGGCGCACGAAGCTCATTTTGCCGGCGATGCGGTTGGCGGCCAGCGCGCCGAGGAAGATGCCCGACACGCAGGGGATGAACAGCCACGCGAACTGGTGCGGCCCGAGGCCGAGGTGCACCGGCAGCATCACCGGGGCCGCCGAGATGTACAGGAACAGGCCGGCGAAATTGAAGGAGACCACGCCGGTCTTCATGTGGAACAGCGGCGAACTGAAAATGGCGCCGTAGCTCTTCGCCAGGAAGCGCGGGTTGAAGGGCTGGCGTTGATCCGGAGGCAAGGTTTCCGGCAAATGACGGTAACAGAAAATTATCAGCACGACCGTGTAGCCGAGCAGCGCCAGGAAAATCGCGCGCCAGTCGAACCAGGTGACGATCCAGCCGCCCAGCACCGGCGCGATGGCCGGCGCGATCGAGAAGATCATCGTCACCAGCGACAGCAGCCGCGCCGCCGGCGCGCCCGCATACAGGTCGCGGATGATGGCGCGCCCGATCACCACCCCGGCCCCGGCCGACACCCCCTGCATGATCCTGAATACCCACAGGTAGTGCACCGAGTGCGAGGCGGCGCAGCCGAAGGTGCCGATCGCGAACACCATCAGCGCGACCATGATCACGTTGCGGCGGCCGAAGGCGTCGGCCAGCGCGCCGTGCCACAGCACCATCACCGCGAAGGCCAGCATGTAGGCCGTCAGCGTCTGCTGCACCTCGAGCGGGGTGGCGTGCAGCTGCGCCTGGATATTCGGGAAGGCCGGCAGGTAGGCGTCGATCGAGAACGGTCCCAGCATCGACATCCCGGCCAGCAGCATCGCCAGGCCGGTGGTGCCGAGCATCGCCACCTTGTGTGTCGGCGGCGCCGGGACCGGGGTGACCGGGTCCGGCGGCAGGTTCGACGGCGGCGGGAACATCGTTATGCCGGGCCGGAGGTCTTGGGCTTGGCTTCCTCGCGCCGGTTGAAGCCGGCCACCATGTCGAAGCGGAACAGGCGGCATTCGAGGGCGCCGTTGAAGAACGGCGTCTTGCGCGCTTCCTTCAGGCGCAGCAGCTTGGGCAGCGACAGGTCGGCCGTGAACAGGAACACGGTCCAGCCGGCGAAGCGCTGCTTGAGCGTGGTGCCGAGCGCCGCGTAGAACGACACCGACATCTCGTCGGCCGGCATGGTGCTGTCGCCGCGCACGCCGATCCGCTCGCCGTACGGCGGGTTGGTCAGCAGGATGCCCGGCTGCTCGGTCGGCGGCTTGACTTCCTGCGCCTCGATCTGCTTGAGCGGAATGTCGAACATGATGCCCGCCACCTTCAGGTTATGGCGCGTCATCGCGACCATGTCGCCCGAGATGTCGGAGCCGAAAATGGTCGGCGACTCGGGCAGCGGGTTCGGTTTGATGGCCAGCTTCATGTCCTGCCACGGCGCGGCGCGGAAGCCGTTGAACTTCTCGAAGGCGAAGCGGCGGCGCGCGCCGGGCGGAATGCCCTGCACCATCTGCGCCGCTTCGACCAGGATGGTGCCGGAACCGCACATCGGGTCGAACAGCGGCGTGCCCGGCTTCCAGCCCGCCACCCGCAGCATGCCGGCGGCCAGGTTCTCGCGCAGCGGCGCGTCGCCCGTCTCCTCGCGCCAGCCGCGCTTGAACAGCGCTTCGCCCGAGGTGTCGAGGTAGAGCGTGAAATTGCGCTGGTCGAGGAAGCCGACGATGCGCATGTCCGGCTCGCGGGTGTTGACCGAGGGGCGCTTGTTGAACTGGTCGCGGAAGCGGTCGCAGATCGCGTCCTTGATCTTGAGCGTGGTGAATTCCAGGCTGCGCAGCGGCGACTTGACGGCGGTGACGTCGACCCGGATCGTGTGCTCGACGTCGAACCAGTCTTCCCAGGGCTGGGCCAGGGTCAGGTCGTAGATATCGTTCTCGTTGTTGTAGCTCTGGTGCGCCATGCGCATCAGCACCCGCGAGGCGATGCGCGAATGCAGGTTGATGCGGTAGGAGTCGGTCAGGTCGCCCGAGCAGTGAACGCCGCCCGGCACCTGGTTGTGCACCTTCATGGTGGTGCTTTGCTGGGCGATCTCGCCCAGTTCTTCGGCAAGCGCCGCTTCCATGCCGCGCGGGCATGGGCAAAAATATGATGGCATGTGGTGTACCCTTTATCCGTTGGTGAAACTTAAAACTATCTGTCGAGCGCCCGCTCGACAAACTCGAGGCGGTCCTGCCCCCAGAAACTTTCGCCGTCGACGATGTACCAGGGCACGCCGAACACGCTGGCGGCCATCGCTTCGTCGGTATTGCGGTCGTACTGCTCCTGCACGCCGGGCGTGTTGGCCGAACGGACCAGCATCGCCCCATCCAGTTCGATCAGGTTGGCCAGCTGCGCCAGCACATCCTCGTCGGCGATATTCTTTTCCTCTTCCCACAGCGCGCGCATGATGGCGCCGGTCAGCTGCAGCGCCGCCTCCGCGCCCAGGCTGGTGCGCGCGGCGATGATCAGGCGCGCGGCCGCGTCGGGCGGAATCGGAAAGTGCTTCGGCTGCACATTCATCGGCATGCCCAGGTGCGCCGACCAGCGCGCCAGCTCGGTCAGGCGGTAAGCCTGGCGCTGCGGCGCGCGCTGCGCCAGCGGCAGGCCGCCGGATACCGAGAACACCTTGCCCAGGTCGAAAGGCTTGGGCTCGATCTGCGCGCCCCTGGCCGCGGCCATCGCCACCAGGCGCTCGTGGCCCAGGTAGGACCATGGCGACTGCGGTGCGAAGAAATATTCGATCGTCTTGGCCATCGCGCCTCCCTAAAACGGCTTGACCACGGCCAGGATCACGATCCCCGCCAGCAGCAGCACCGGCACCTCGTTGAACCAGCGGTACCATTTGTGGCTGCGCTTGTTGGCGCCGTTCTCGAATTTTTTGAGCAGCGAGCCGCAGGCGTGGTGGTAGCCGATCACCAGCAGAACGAGGAACAGCTTGGCGTGCAGCCAGCCGCCCTTGAAGCCGTAGCCCAGCCACAGCCACAGGCCGAACACGATCGCCGGCACCGCCAGCATCGTGGTGAAGCGGAACAGCTTGCGCGCCATCAGCAGCAAACGGGTTTGCGCCACAGTCTCGGACTCCATCGCCAGGTTGACGAAGATGCGCGGCAGGTAGAACAGGCCGGCGAACCAGGACGCGACGAAGATGATGTGCAGCGCTTTGATCCAGAGCATATCGATCCTGACGATTAGTTGCGGACTTCGCCGTGGCCGAACACCACGTACTTGAGCGAGGTCAGGCCTTCCAGGCCGACCGGGCCGCGCGCGTGCAGCTTGTCGTTCGAGATGCCGATCTCGGCGCCCAGGCCGTATTCGAAGCCGTCCGCGAAGCGGGTCGAGGCGTTGACCATGACCGAGGCCGAATCGACCTCGCGCAGGAAGCGCAGCGCGTCGCTGTAGTCCTCGGTGACGATGGACTCGGTGTGCTTCGACGACCAGGTGTTGATATGGTCGATCGCCTCGTCCATGTCCGCCACCACCTTGACCGCGAGGATCGCGGCCAGGTACTCGGTGCGCCAGTCTTCCTCGGTCGCTTCGACCAGGTGCGGGTAGCCCTGCAGGATCGCGAAGGCCTCGGGGTCGGCGCGCAGCTCGACCTGCTTGTCAAGGTACAGCGCGGCCAGCTGCGGCAGTACGGCCGGGGCGATCGAGCGGGCGACCAGCAGGGTTTCCATCGTGTTGCAGGTGCCGTAGCGGTGGCACTTGGCGTTGAAGGCGATCGGCAGCGCCTTGGCCAGGTCGGCCTTGGCGTCGATGTAGACGTGGCAGATGCCGTCCAGGTGCTTGATCATCGGGACCGTGGCCTCGGCCATCAGGCGCGCGATCAGGCCCTTGCCGCCGCGCGGGACGATCACGTCCACGTACTCGGGCATGGTGATCATGGCGCCGACGGCGGCGCGGTCGGTGGTGTCGATGATCTGCACGCCGTTCGCGGGCAGGCCGGCCCCCAGCAGGCCTTCGGCCACGATTGCAGCCAGCGCGCGGTTGCAGTGGATCGCTTCCGAGCCGCCGCGCAGGATGGTGGCGTTGCCGCTCTTGATGCACAGGCCTGCGGCGTCCACGGTCACGTTCGGGCGCGCCTCGTAGATGATGCCGATCACGCCGAGCGGAACCCGCATCTGGCCGACCTGGATGCCGCTGGGGCGGAACTTCATGTTCGAGATTTCGCCGATCGGGTCCGGCAGCGCGACGATCTGGCGCAGGCCTTCGACCATGGTGGCAATGGCCGACTCGGACAGGGCCAGGCGGTCAAGCATGGCCGGGGCCAGGCCGGCGGCGGCGGCGGCGTCGAGGTCGAGCTGGTTGGCGGCGCGCAGCAGGGCGGCGTCGCGCACAATCGCGTCGGCGATCAGCAGCAGCGCGCGGTTGCGGGTGGCGCTGTCGGCGCGCGCCATCGCGCGCGAAGCGGCGCGGGCTTGCTGGCCCACCTGGTGCATGTATTCGGTGATGTTCATTTATTGCCTGATTAAGTTAGATCTATGCGCTATGACCCGCGGGTCACCTTTAACGCCAGCTGCAGCATCGCATCCCACGCGTCGCCCGCGAACGCCTTCGCCCGCAGGCCCTTGATCATCTTGTCCACCTGCGCCGCCTCGCGCAGCGCGCCTTCCAGGGCCGCCAGCGAGATGCGGCGCAGCGCCGGTTCCATCATGCGCTCCTTCGGGCCCCAGATGCGGTATTCCTTGAGCAGCACGCCCAGCGGCCTGCCCTGCGCCATGCCGGACTTTAATTTTAACAGCGTGCGGATTTCTTCGGCGACCGCCCACAAAACCAGCGGCAGCGCCTCGCCCTCGCCCTTCAGCCCCTCGAGCATGCGCACCAGCCGCGCCGGGTCGCCCGCCAGCATCGCCTCGGACAGCTTGAACACATCGTAGCGCGCCACGTTCAACACCGCGTCGTGGACCTGCTCGAAGGTCAGCTTGCCCGGCTCGTGCAGCAGCCCCAGTTTCTGGATCTCCTGGTGCGCCGCCAGCAGGTTGCCCTCGACCCGGTCGGCGATGAAGTCGAGCGACTGGCGGTCGGCGCTCTGGCCCTGCGCCGCCAGCCGGGTGCCGATCCAGCCCGGCAGCTGCGCCCGTTCGATCGAGGGAATCTCGATGTACACGGCCGCCTGCTGCAGGCTCGCGACCCAGGCCGCCTTGGCGGTCTGCCAGTCCAGCTTGGGCAGGGTGACCAGGGTCAGGTTGTCCGGGCTCAGGTCCTTGGCGTAGGCCTGCAGCGCCGCGCCGCCGTCCTTGCCCGGCTTGCCGGTCGGGATGCGCAGCTCGATCAGCTTCTTGTCGCCGAACAGGGACATTTCCTGGTTCGCGGCCAGCAGCTCGCCCCATTTGAAGCTGCGTTCGACGGTCAGCACGTCGCGCTCGGAAAAGCCGTTGGCGCGCGCGGCGCGCCGGATCTTGTCGGCCGCCTCCAGCGCCAGCAGGTGCTCGTCGCTGGAAATGACATACAGCGGCGCCAGCGACTTGGCCAGGTGCCCTTCCAACGCATCGGCGCGCAACTGCATCGATGCTCCTTATGCTGGCTTGATGGCGGCCAGGCGGCGCAGGATCTGCTGCACCAGGTCGCTCTGCATGTCGCGGTACAGCAGCACTTCTTCCGATTCCTTCGCCAGCACCTGGGTTTCGTCGAAGCTGATACTGCGCTTCAGGCTGATCTCGGTCGGGGGCAGCATCTCGACACCCCTGGCGTCGCGCACCCGGAAGCGCAGGGTGTAGGTCAGCAGGTATTCGCGCACGCGCCCCTGGCTGTTGAGCGACAGGATCGACTTGCCGCGCGACTCGCCCAGCACGTCGAACTGGGCATCGGCGCCCTGCGCCTCTTCCTTGACGACGGTCTGGCCGCCGCGCAGGTTGCGCTTGAGTTCAGTGCCGAGCGCCGAGGTCTCGGGGAAGCCGACGTAGATGCTGGAGAACGGCATGTTGTACTGCCCGTTCGAACCGCGCAGCTGGAAGCCGCAGGCGGCCAGCGACAGCGCCAGTGCGAACACGGCGCCGGCGCGCAGGATGCGGGAGCGAAGGGGCTTCATTGCTTACACCACGATGCTGATCAACTTGCCGGGCACGACGATGATCTTCTTCGGCGGCGACTCGATGAACTTCTGCGCCGCCTCGGAGGCCAGCGCCAGCTTCTCGATGGTCGCCTTGTCGGCGTCCTTGGCCACGCGGATCGAGCCGCGCAGCTTGCCGTTCACCTGGATCATCATCTCGATCTCGGCCTGCTCCAGCGCGGCCGGATCGACCTGCGGCCACGGCGCGTCGAGCAGGTCGCCGTGCACCTTGGCGTAGCCCAGCCCTTCCCACAGCACATGGGTGATGTGCGGCGCGACCGGATTGAGCACCCGCAGGAAGATCGACAGGCCCTCGGCGATCACCGCGTCGGTGGCGGCGCCGTCTTCGAGCTTGGCCGATTCCATCGTGTTGAGCATCTTCATGCAGGCCGACACCACGGTGTTGTACTGGATGCGCTTGAGGTCATAATCGGCCTGCTGCAGGATCTTGTGCAGTTCGCGGCGCAGCGTCTTGTGCGCCTCGCTGGCGTCATAGGCGCCCGGTGAGGCCAGGGCGCCGGCGATGCGCGGCGACTGCGCATAGGCGTACGCCCACACGCGGCGCAGGAAGCGGCTGGCGCCTTCGACGCCGCTGTCGGACCATTCGAGCGTCTGCTCCGGCGGCGAGGCGAACATCGTGAACAGGCGCGCGGTGTCGGCGCCGTACTGCTCGATCTGCGCGGCCGGGTCGATGCCGTTGTTCTTCGACTTCGACATCTTCTCGGTGCCGCCGATCGACACCGCCTGGCCATCGGCCTTCAGCTTGGCGCCTTGCGGGCGGCCCTTGTCGTCCAGCGCCAGGTCGATGTCGGCCGGGTTGAACCAGGTCTTCTTGCCCGCTTCATCCTCGCGGTAGTAGGTCTCGTTCAGGACCATGCCCTGGGTCAGCAGGTTGACGAAAGGCTCGTCGAACTTGACCAGGCCGAAGTCGCGCATGATCTTGGTCCAGAAGCGCGCGTACAGCAGGTGCATGACGGCGTGCTCGATGCCGCCGATGTACTGGTCCATCGGCATCCAGTAGTCGTTGCGTTCGTCGACCATCGTGCTCGCGCCGGGCGAGGTATAGCGCATGTAGTACCACGACGAATCGACGAAGGTGTCCATCGTGTCGGTCTCGCGGCGCGCCGGCTTGCCGCATTGCGGGCAGTCGCACTTGAGGAAAGCTTCGTACTTGTTCAGCGGGTTGCCGGTGCCGTCCGGCACGCAGTCCTCGGGCAGCACCACCGGCAGGTCCTTCTCCGGGACCGGCACCACGCCGCAGTCGGCGCAATGGATCATCGGGATCGGCGTGCCCCAGTAACGCTGGCGCGAGATGCCCCAGTCGCGCAGGCGGAAGGTGATCTTCTTTTCGCCCAGGCCCTTGGCGGCCAGGTCGGCGGCGACCGCATCGACGGCGGCGGCGTAGTTCAGGCCATCGTACTTGCCCGAGTTGGCGACGATCGATACGTCCTTGTCGCCATACCATTCCTGCCAGGCGTCCAGCGAGAATTCCTTGCCTTCGGCGGCGATGACCTGCTTGATCGGCAAATCGTATTTTTTGGCGAACGCGAAATCGCGCTCGTCGTGGGCGGGCACGCCCATCACGGCGCCGTCGCCGTAGGTGATCAGCACGTAGTTGCCGACCCAGACCTCGACCTGCGCGCCGGTCAGCGGATGGGTGACGAACAGGCCGGTCGGCATGCCCTTCTTCTCCATCGTCGCCATGTCCGCTTCGATCACGGAACCGAGCTTGCATTCGGCGTTGAAGGCGGCCAGCGCCGGATTGCCTTGCGCGGCGTGCACGGCCAGCGGGTGCTCGGCGGCCACGGCGCAGAAGGTCACGCCCATGATGGTGTCGGGACGGGTGGTGAAGACATACATCTTGCCGTCGCCGATCAGCGCGCCCGTCTCATTCTTGATCTGGTGCGGGAAGGCGAAGCGCACGCCGGTCGACTTGCCGATCCAGTTGGTCTGCATCGTGCGCACGCGCTCGGGCCAGCCCGGCAGCCTGGTGTCGACGTAGTCGAGCAGTTCATCGGCATAATCGGTGATGCGCGCGTAGTACATCGGGATCTCGCGCTTTTCGATCAACGCGCCCGAGCGCCAGCCGCGGCCGTCGACGACCTGCTCGTTGGCCAGCACGGTCTGGTCGACCGGATCCCAGTTCACGGTGCCGGTTTTCTTGTAGATGATGCCCTTTTCGAGCATCTTCAGGAACATCCACTGGTTCCACTTGTAGTATTCGGGCTTGCAGGCGGTCATTTCGCGCGACCAGTCGATGGCCAGGCCCATCGACTCCATCTGCTCCTTCATGTGGGCGATGTTCGAGTAGGTCCATTGCGCAGGCGGCACGTTGTTGGCCATTGCCGCGTTCTCGGCAGGCATGCCGAAGGCGTCCCAGCCCATCGGCATGAGCACGTTGTAGCCGTTCATCCGCAGGTAGCGGTACATCACGTCGTTGATCGTATAGTTGCGCACGTGGCCCATGTGCAGCTTGCCCGATGGGTAAGGCAGCATCGAGCAAGCGTAGTACTTGCCCTTCGGGAAACGCGGGTCGTTCTCGACCGCCTTGTAGGCGTCGATCGCCTTCCAGTGGGATTGGGCGGCTTGTTCGACGTCGGCGGGACTATATTTATCTTGCATGGTGGGCTTCAGCGGACAAAAGTGAATATGAACCGGTCATTATACTGGTTCAGCCCCCAAGTTTGGCTGAACCATTCGGCGGGGTGCTTGTCCAATTTGCATGACGGATCAATTCTCCCCCACCGGTTTTGCTGAGCAAATTGAGGCTGCGGGGATGAATCACGCCCAAGCCATCCTTATTGCAAAGGCGCTGGAGGCCTCCCGGAATGGTTCCGCCAGCAAAAACGATCTCGCCGAGGCCGTTCATACGCTGCGCGCCGAGATTGCCGCCGCCGAGGCAAGAATGGAAACCCGAATGGATGCCCGGTTTCTCGTCCTTAAGGCGGAGATCGACGTCCGGTTCACGAAACTCGAGAGCCGCATGGATAAAATCGAGGCCGAACTTATCGTGATGCGATGGTGCTTCGGCCTGATGTTCGCGCTGCAATTCGGCATTTTGGCAAAACTGTTCTTTCCTTAGGCTGGGCGGCTATCTCTGGCAGAATTGGGTTTTGATCGGGAGAAGAATATGATCCAGGGAATGCGCACGACGATTTATCCGGTAACCGACCTGGCCAAAGGCAAGGCCTGGTTCAGCGACGTGTTCGGCCAGCAGCCCTATTTCGACCAGCCCTTCTATGTGGGCTTCGAGATCGGCGGCTTCGAGCTGGGGCTGGTGCCGGACGGCGAGCCGGGCAGGCAGGGCGGCAAGGTGTACTGGGGCGTGGACGATATCGATCAAGACGTCGCCCGCATCGTGGCGCTGGGCGCAACCGTGCACGAGGCGATCCAGGAGGTGGGTGACGGCATCCGGGTCGCGGCGCTGCTCGATCCCTGGGGGAATTTGATCGGACTGATCCAGAATCCCCATTTTGACCCGAACAAAGTCCGTTAAGCAGGCTCCCGTAGGACGGAAGAGGCGCAGGGCTAGGCGCCCCCCGTCCGCCATGCCCGCGTCAACGTGACGCATGGCGGATGTCGGGACCATGTCCCTCGTCCGCCCTACCGGCATAATCTTAACGCAGCGTCAGCTTCAAGGCCGGCTTTTCGCCGTAGTCCTCATACCGTTCGTTAATGCCGGCGATGCAGAAGGTCATCTCCTCCAGCAAATCCGGCACGCGCTCGCGCATCGCGGCGCTGTCATTCACGACGATTTCGAGCACTTCGTCCGGCTTGAGCCGGAATTTGGTCATGCCGTCCTCGTCGCGCAGGTAGCTCAGGCAATCGACCCAGGCATCCACCGTGTGGGCGTAAAACTCGGGAAAGCCGAACGCCTGCTGGCATTCGGCATGGAAGGTTTCCCATCCGAGAATGGAGCCCCCGTTCAATTCAGCGCTGGCCATCTGCATTCTCCTTCTTGGGGTCGGTGACGAAGCCGAGCCGGGTCAGGCCCCGGGACTGGGCGGCCGCCATCACCGCGGCGACCACTTCGTAACGTGTATTCCTGTCCGCCCGCAGCTGCAATTCTGGCGGCTCGGGCAGTTTGGCGGCGCCCGCCATCCGCTGGTCCAGCCCGGCGGCGTCGACCAGGTCCTTGTTCCAGTACAGCTTGCCGTCGGCGTCGATCGCGATCGTCACCACTTCAGCATCCTGCGCCGCGCCGGCGGCCTGGGCCTGCGGCAGCTCGAGCTTGAGCGCGTGCGTGAACATCGGCGCCGTGATGATGAAGATGACGAGCAGCACCAGCATCACGTCGACCATCGGGGTCACGTTGATGTCGCTCATCATCGACTGCTGCCGATGGGGATTGAAGGCGCCGAATGCCATAGCGAGGGTCCTTACTTGCCGCTTATTTGCCAATAAAGTAGGAATGCAGGTCGTGGGCAAAGCCGTCCAGCTCGGCCAGGGTCAGCCGGTTGAGCCGGTTGAATCCGTTATACGCCAGAACCGCCGGAATCGCCACCACCAGCCCGAAGCCGGTCATCACCAGCGCTTCGCCGACCGGGCCGGCGACCTTGTCGATCTGCACCGCGCCGGAGGCCGACACATTGGCCAGCGCATGGTAGATGCCCCATACGGTCCCCAGCAGCCCGACGAAGGGCGCGGTCGCGCCGATCGAGGCGAGGATGGTCAGGCCGCTTTCGACCTGGTGCGTGGAACGGGTGATTTCCTGGCGCAACACGCGGATGATCTGTTCATCCTTGCTCATTTCGCCGGCCAAGGTGGCCTTGCCGCCCGCATGGGCCATGCCCTGCGCCGGCAGCGGCGCGAACACGCCCTCGGGGTCGGCCGCGCGCAGCGTGGCCAGGCCGTCGGCCAGGCTGGGGGCGTCCCAGAACGCGTCCACCGCCGGCGCCGCCTTGCGCACGCGCCAGCTGGCGTAGGCCTTGGACAGGATGTAGAACCAGCTCACCAGCGACATCGCCAGCAGCAGGTAAGCCACGCCGTGGCTGATCGCGTCGCCCTGTTCCCAGTAGCGGGCCAGGGTAAAGTGGCTGACGGCGGGAACGCTCACGACGCTTAGTCGTTCAGCGCCAGCACGTCCTGCATGTCGTACAAGCCGGTCTGCTTGTCCGCCAGGAAGCGCGCGGCGCGCAGCGCGCCGTGGGCATAGGTGACGCGGCTGCTGGACTTGTGGCTGATCTCGATACGCTCGCCGGTGCCGGCGAACAGCACCGTGTGGTCGCCGACGATGTCGCCGCCGCGGATGGTGGCGAAGCCGATCGTCGACGGATCGCGCTCGCCGGTGACGCCTTCGCGGCCGTAGATGGCGCATTGCTTCAGGTCGCGGCCGAGCGCGTCGGCGATCACTTCGCCCATCTTCAGCGCCGTACCGGATGGCGCATCGACCTTGTGGCGGTGGTGCGCTTCGATGATTTCGATGTCGAAGCCCTCGGCCATGCTCTTGGCCGCCATTTCCAGCAGCTTGAGCGTGACGTTGACGCCCACGCTCATGTTCGGCGCGAATACGATCGCGGTCTTTTCGGCGGCGGCGCGGATCGCGGCCTTGCCGGCGTCATCGAAACCGGTGGTGCCGATGATCAGCTTGATGCCGTTGGCGGCGCAATAGTCGAGATGCTTGAGGGTGCCTTCGGGACGGGTGAAGTCGATCAGGTACTCGCAACCGGCCAGGCCCAGGGCCAGGTCGGACTGGATCGCCACGCCGGCCAGCTGGCCCGAGAAGGCGCCGGCGTCGAGGCCGACGCTGGCCGAACCGTGCACATCGAGCGCGCCGGCCAATGTTGCATCCGGCGCGGCGGCAATTGCTTCCACCAGCATCCGCCCCATGCGCCCGCTGGCGCCCGCTACCGCAATCTTCATGTTCGACAACCTGTTATTTGTTGATCTGGATGGAGGCCGAACCGGCTTCCTCTTTCTTTGGGGTCGTGGCGGCGCTGACCGTGGAAGGGCCGGCGATGCGCGCGATGTAGTCCTTTTCGGTCGGCAAGTTGCCGCCGTCAAACTTTTCGACCTTGTTGTCCTTGAAATAGACCGTCACCTTGGCCGTGGTCAGCTCGCCGTTGCCGCGCGCCAGGTAGAACGGGTAATCCCAGCGGTCGGCGTGGAACACGTCGGCCAGCAGCGGGGTGCCGAGAATGAATTTAACCTGCTCGCGGGTCTGGCCGACCTGCAGCTGGGCCAGCATTTCCTTCGACACGAAGTTACCCTGCTGGATATCGGGACGGTAAGGCGAAATAAACCACAGGAATTTCTGCAGCTGGGTAACCGTCGTCGTCTGCGCGCCGGCATTGGCGGCGTCGGCGCCCTGCCCGGACTGCGCTACCGCGTCCTTGGGGGCGGCCGGGCCGGTCAGGTCGCGCCAGGTGGCGCAGCCGGACAGGGCCAGCGCCGCGCCCAGCATGGCCGCCACCAGGGGCATCCGGGCATGGAAACGGGGCAAAACTGCATTTTTGACGCGCATAAGTGACCTCAAAGTCGTGAAACGGAGGCTAGGCACCTCCATCGAAAACGCTATATGATAAAGCACTACGCCAATCTACGAGCACAAACATGAGTAACAATCCGACCGACCTGAAGGCAAGCGGCCTGAAAGCGACCCTGCCGCGACTCAAAATCCTGGAGATTTTCCAGAACAGCGAGGTGCGCCACCTGACTGCCGAAGACGTGTACAAGATCCTGCTGACCGAGAACATGGACGTCGGCCTGGCCACGGTGTACCGCGTGCTGACCCAGTTCGAGCAGGCCGGCCTGCTCAATCGCAACCATTTCGAGACGGGCAAGGCGATCTTCGAATTGAACGCCGGTTCGCACCACGACCACCTGGTGTGCCTCGATTGCGGGCGGGTCGAAGAGTTTTTCGACGAAGATATCGAATCGCGCCAGAACAAGATCGCCGCCGAGCGCGGCTTCAGGATCGCCGAGCACGCGCTGGCCATCTACGGCAATTGCACCAAGGTGGCGTGCCCGCACAAGCACTGAGGTCGCCGGCCCGCTTGGCGGATATTTCTAATTGTGGCTCAGCGCATTCGACAGCAGCTTGGCCGTAATATCGACGATCGGTATCACCCGTTCATACGCCATCCGGGTCGGCCCGATCACGCCCAGGGTCCCGACGATCTTGCCGTTCACTTCGTACGGCGCGGTGACCACACTCATCTCATCCATCGGCACCAGGTTCGATTCGCCGCCGATGAAAATCTGCACCCCGGACGCCTTGCTCGACACATCGAGCAACTGCATCAGCCCGGTCTTCTGCTCGAACATCTCGAACATCTGGCGCAGCGAACTCATGTTCGATGACAGGTCGGACACGCTCAGCAGGTTGCGTTCGCCGGCGATGACCATGTCGTCCGAATGGTCGCTCATCGCCTCGCTGCCGGCCTCGACCGCCGCCTGCATCAGGCGCCCCATGTCGTGCTGCAGCTGGCGCAGTTCGCCCGTCAGGCGCGCGCGCACGTCGTCGAACGACAGCCCGCCGTAATTCTGGTTGATGTAGTTGGCCGACTGGATCAGCTGGCTTGGGGTGTAGTCGACGTCGGTCAGCAGCAGCCGGTTCTGGACGTCGCCGCGCGGGTCGACGATGACCAGCAGGATGCGCTTTTCGGACAGGCGCAGGAACTCGACCTGCTGGAACACCGACTCGCGGCGCGGGCTTTGCACCACGCCGGCGAACTGCGACAGCGAGGACAGCATCTGCGCCGCGTTCGAGATGATCTTCTGCGGCTGCTGGGCCGGCAGGCGCATGCGCGCCTCGACCGACTGCTCGTCGATGTGCTGCACCGTCAGCAGGGTGTCGACGAAGATGCGGTAGCCGCGCGGGGTCGGGATCCGTCCGGCCGAAGTGTGCGGACTGGCGACGTAACCCATTTCCTCGAGGTCGGCCATGATGTTGCGGATCGTGGCCGGCGACACGTCGAGGCCGGAAATCTTCGACAGCGCGCGCGAGCCGACCGGCTGGCCGTCGGCGATATAGCGCTCGACCAGGGCTTTGAGCAGGGTTTTGGCGCGTATATCGAGTTGCATGTCTTTGTCTTCTGCTGAGCGCTTGGTCTTTTGGTAAATGCCAGGTCCTACGGGCCTGGGATGTCCTCATTATGCACGTTCGCCAGCCAGTCGAGCAATTCGTCGAAATTCGCGCAGGTCGCGTCGGGCGCGACCCCGTGCTCGAGGTGGGCGCTGCTGCCATTGCGGTTCAGCCACACGGCGCGCAGGCCGGCGCGCTGGGCGCCCTGCACGTCGAGCAGCACGTCGTCGCCCACGTACACGGCGTCGGCCGGCGCCACCCCGAGCAGGCGGCACGCTTCGAGGAAGATGGCCGGGTCCGGCTTGGCGCGGCCGAAGCGCGCGGCGGCCACCGCCACGCTGAAGTGGTGGTCCAGGCCGATCGCCTGCAAGTCGGCGTTGCCGTTGGTGACGGCGCCGACCAGGGTGCGCTGCTTCAGGCGCAACAGGCCGGGCAGCACGTCGTCGAAGGGCACCACCGCATTGCGCGCGGCAAAGAACTCGACCATGGCCAGGTCGACCTTGGCGCTGTCCTCGCCGGCCTCGGCAAAGGCCGCGTGCAGGCCGGCGCGGCGCAGCGCACCGAGGTCGATATGCAGTTCCGGCCGTTCGGCCAGCAGCGCCAGCCTGGCCTGGCGCAGGGCGTCGATCGTGAAGCGGCGCGCCACCGCCGGCGCGTGCGCCTGCAGCCAGGCGTGCAAGGTCTGTTCGGCCTGCGCAATCACGGGCGCGATCGGCCACAGGGTGTCGTCGAGGTCGAACAGGATGGCCTTGGGCCAGGGTGGGCGGGACTGGGCTTGCATGGGCACCAGCATAGCCACGCGCGCGGCGAAAATCAACGATTGGCCCGCTTATTGGCAAATGCACTAAAATGACGTCCAAATTGGCACTTGCGGCGCCGGCGCCTGGCCGGCCCGACCCTGTACGTTATTGGAGAAATTCATGAAGAGTATTTACCTGCGCTCCGGCGTGGCGCTGGCATGCGCGCTGGCTTTGGCCGGCTGCGGCGGCGACGATGGCAACCTGCTGCTGGGCGGCAGCGTCCTCGGCCTGACCAAGGACGGCCTGGTGCTGCAAAACACCAAGAACAATACCACGGTGGCGGTGCCGGCAGGCAGCTCGTCCTTCGTGTTCCAGGAGCTGATCGGCTCCGACACCGATTTCGAAGTCACCGTCAAGACCCAGCCCAGCGCCGCCAAGTGCGACGTCACCTACGGCAAGGGCAAGACCGGCGCCTACAATGTGACCTCGATCCTTGTCACCTGCATCACCAATTCCTACGAACTGGGCGGCACCATCAGCGGCCTGACCAGCGACGGCCTGGTGCTGGTCAATGGCTCCCAGCGCGTGACCGTGGCCGCCGGCGCCACCAGCTTCAAGTTCACCAAGCTGCTGGCCGACGGCAAGATCGACCCGGTCAGCAAAGTCCCCGACGGCTCCCCTTACGGCGTGAGCGTGCTGACCCAGCCGGCCGGCAAGACCTGCACCGTGACCAACGGCACCGGCACCATGGGCAGCGCCGACAGCCTGACCAGCGTGCAAGTCGCTTGCGCCTGACCCACCTCCTGGAGAATTCAATGAAGTCATTTTTTACCCGCCGTTCCGCAGCCGTGATCCTGGCGCTGGCCCTGGCAGCTTGCGGCGGCAAAGCCATGTTCGAAATCAAGGGCGTGGTCGCCGGTCCGGCCCAGAATTACGATGGCCTGCTGTACAACGGCCTGGTGCTGGTCAATAACGGTGGCAGCGACCTGTCGGTGGCGGCCAACGCCACCGCCTTCGCCTTCCCCAACTCGATCGAATACGGCAGTACCTTCAATGTGACCGTCAAGACCCAGCCGGCGCACCAGCACTGCGACGTGATCAACGGCAACGACACCGCGGGCCGCCTGGCCTCGATCAACATCGGCCTGGGCTGCCGGATCCTCGACTATTCGGTCGGCGGCACCGTCACCGGCCTGACCACGGACGGCCTGGTGCTGGTCAACGGCACCAGCGGCGGCACCAACACCATCGTCAAGGGCGCGACCGCGTTCACCTTCGCCGCAACGGTCAAGTACGGCGTCAGCTACGGCGTCACCATCCTGAAACAGCCGACTGGCCAGACTTGCACGGTAGAAAGTGGCACCGGCGTCATGGGCGACGCCAACGTTACAGGCATCAAGGTCAGCTGCGTTTAAGGGGAAACGGGAGGGATATATCAATTCGCAATATCTGGTATTACAAAGATAAATTAGTGTTATATGCCGTGTTGCAGCATAATTGACTCGTCTCCTCCAACTCTCCTCAGAAAAGAATTGGATTTAAGCCCGCCTCACCGCGGGCTTTTTTTTCGTCTGTTGGGCCCGCTCTGGCCTGCGCGTCATTGGCGTCATTGGCGGCATCGAGGCGCGCGGCGCGCTGGCCGGCTCGCACTATCTGTATGCCGCCAAGGCGGATTTACTGCGTCGCATGGGCCGCGCGGCGGAAGCTTTCGCGGCATTCGACCAGGCGATTGCGCTGGCCGCTAACGAGGTGGAACGGAACTACTTGGTGCAACAGCGGGACAGCATTTGAATTACAGGCCACGTGCTTTCTGGGCTGGGGTCAGGCGCTTGGCGGTGACCTGCACCACTGCGATCTTGCTGTCGCCTTCGACCGAAATCTGGGCGTTGCGCAGCGCGCGCATTTCAGGGATTTCAGCGCTGGCGTAAGTGCTGACCGTAGCCAGTGCGGCGGTGACGAGGAAGATTGCTTCCATGTTTTTGATGACGTTCATTTTGAGCTCCTTGGGTTCGTTGCGCTTGCCGTTCTGGCTTGCGATGGTTGAACTTTAACGAACGCCCCCGCCGGCCGCCACCGGCGTGCGACGAACTGCATGAAACGCGGGACAGATGCACAAAAACCCGGACCGAACGCATGCCATCCAAGGCGCGCCCGCCATTGCTGGGCCGCCGCCCGGCGGCCATGTCACGCGCCTGTCACGCGACCGTCACAGGCTTGTCATTTCGGCTGGCTAAAATCTGCGGGCTTTATCTTCTACCAACCCCAAGGACAAGCCCATGAACAAGCCACACGACGCCGACGACATCGATTGCAACGACTCGCCGAACGAGCACTTCAACAAGGTTCTGGATGCGCGCCTGAGCCGCCGCAGCCTGCTGCGCGGCGGTGCCGCCTCGGCAGCCGGCGCCGCGCTGGGCGCACTGGGCCTGTCCGCCTGCGGCGGCGACAACGACGGCGGCGCGCCGCCGGCGACCACACTGCCGACCCAGCCGACCGAGAAGCTGCTGGCATTTACCGCCGTGTCCAAGAGCCTGGCCGACACCGTCACCGTCCCTGCCGGCTATACCGCCTCGGTCATCATTGCGCTGGGCGACCCGCTCACGGCCAACGGCACGGCGTTCAAGAACGACGGCACCGACGCCGACTTCGAGAACCGTTCGGGCGACCACCACGACGGCATGGAATACTTCGGCCTGTCCGCCAGCGGCGCGCCGCTGGCCTCGAGCGTCGACCGCGGCCTGCTGGCGATCAACCACGAGGCGACTACCGACGAGAAGCTGTCCTCGTTCTTCGTGCACGCGAACGGCGGCACCACCACCCTGCCCCGCCCCGCCGCCGAAGTCGACCGCGAAGTGGCCCTGCACGGCCTGGCCGTGGTCGAGGTCAAGAAGAGCGGCAGCAGCTGGGGCTACGTCAAGGAATCGACGTTCAACCGCCGCGTCACGCCTTTGAGCGAAATGGAACTGACAGGCATCGCGCGCGGCAACCCGCTGCTGGTCACCAAGTACTCGACCAGCGCCACAAAGACGCGCGGCACGCTGAACAACTGCGGCACCGGCAAGACGCCATGGGGCACCTTCCTGACCGGCGAAGAAAACTGGGCCAACTACTTCAGCCGCGGCGCCGCCGACGATGCGGCGCGCGGCAACGACAAGAGCGTGGTCGCGCTCAAGCGCTACGGCCGCAGCCAGGGCGCCGCATCGCGCCACGGCTGGGAATCGGGCGGCAGCGACGACAAGTACGTCCGCTGGAACAACAGCAAGCTGGGCGCCTCTGCGGACGGCAGCGACGACTACCGCAACGAGATGAACGGCATGGGCTACATCGTCGAGATGGACCCGTACGACAAGACCCGCCCGCTCAAGAAGCGCACCAGCCTTGGCCGCTGCGCGCACGAAAGCGCGGCCTTCGGCAACCCGGTCGTCGGCCAGCCGCTGGCGGTCTACATGGGCGACGATTCGCGCAACGAATACATCTACAAGTGGGTGTCGGCGGCGGTATGGAGCGCGGCCGACGCGACCCCGACCGACCGCAGCACGACCGGCGATAAATACCTCGACAGCGGCAAGCTGTACGTGGCGAAGTTCAACGCCGACGGCAGCGGCGCCTGGATCGAACTGGCGATGTCGAACAGCGCCATCGCGGGCTACGCCGCCTACAAGTTCGCCGACCAGGGCGACATCGCCGTCAACACCCGCATCGCAGGCGACGCCGTCGGCGCGACCAAGATGGACCGCCCTGAATGGTGCTCGGTCAATCCGGCCAACGGCGAGGTGTACTACTCGCTGACCAACAACTCGAACCGTTCGGTCGACGCCAGCGGTTCCTCGCAGCTGGTGCCGGATGCGGCCAACCCGCGCGCCTACACCGACATGAAGGGCACGACCTCCCAAAAAGGCAATCCGAACGGCCACATCCTGCGCCTGAAGGAAGGCGCCGGCGGCTCGGCGGCAACCGCCTTCACCTGGGATGTGTACCTGTTCGGTGCGGAATCGGGCGCCAATGCCAGCACCATCAACCTGTCGAACCTGACGGCCGACCAGGACTTCTCGAGCCCTGACGGCCTGGCCTTCAGCCCGTACACCGGCATCTGCTGGATCCAGACCGATGACGGCGCCTACACCGACGTCACCAACTGCATGATGCTGGCCGCGATCCCGGGCACGGTGGGCGACGGCGCCAAGACCACGCTGACCTACACCAAGACCGCTGGCGGCACGCTGGCGGTCGACACCTACGTGGGCAAGAAAGCGAGCGCGGACACGCTCAAGCGCTTCCTGGTCGGTCCTGCGGGCTCGGAGATCACCGGCATCAGCGAGACGCCGGACGGCAAGGCGATGTTCATCAACATCCAGCACCCGGGCGAGAACACCAGCCAGGCGAACCTGGGCGATCCGAGCAAGTACACGAGCCAATGGCCTTCGAACGCAGGGTATGGCGCGGGCAAGCGGCCACGGTCGGCGACGATTGTGATCACCAAGAATGACGGTGGCCGGATCGGGAGTTAAGGTACCAGCGCCGTCGAAAATCGGGGACAGACCCCAATCGCCGACGGCGCAAGCCTTTGCCGGCGGCGTTGCCAATTGGGGTCTGTCCCCGATTGGCACGCGACGTCGGCTGCACGCCGTTTTAATGCCTCAGGCTGGCGCTTTTAACAGGTTCGCCAAGGCCACATACTGCTCCAGCCCCACCGCCTCCGGCCGCAAGGACGGGTCAATCCCCGCCTCCACCAGCTGCGCCTCGGTGAACATCCCGGCCACGCAGTTGCGGATCACCTTGCGCCGCTGCGAGAAGGCCTTCAGTACCACCGCTTCCAGCGTCGGACCGTCGCAGGCCAGCTTGCGCCTGGTCGGCACCATGCGCACGATCGCCGATTCCACCTGCGGCGGCGGATCGAATGCCGTCGGCGGCACGATGAACAGCAGCGACATGTCGTAGCGCCACTGCAGCATCACCGACAGCCGCCCGTAAGCCTTGGTGCCCGGCTCGGCCACCATGCGCTCGACCACTTCCTTCTGCAGCATGAAGTGCTGGTCCTCGACCAGGTGCGCGAACTCGGCCAGGTGGAACAGCAGCGGGCTCGAGATGTTGTACGGCAGGTTGCCGACGATGCGCAGCTTCTGCCCTTCCGGCACCGGGATCTGCGAAAAATCGAACTTGAGCGCGTCGCCCGAATGGATGGTCAGCTGCTCGCGCCTGAATTGCTTCTCGAGGCGCGCCACCAGGTCGCGGTCGAGCTCCACCACGTGCATATGGCCCATGCGGGCGATGATCAGCGCCGTCATCGCGGCCAGGCCCGGCCCGATCTCGACCATCGCCTGCCCTTTTTCGGGGTCGATGGCGTCGATGATGTTATCGAGGACGAATTTATCGGTCAGGAAGTTCTGGCCGAAGCGCTTGCGGGCGACGTGTTTCATTGTTGTTCTTTTCGTGTGTTGTGACGAACCATCTGCACCGCGGTGCGGATCGCTTCTTCCATGCTGCCGCAGTCGGCATGGCCCAGCCCTTTGGCGGCCAGGTCGAGCGCGGTGCCGTGGTCGACCGAGGTGCGCACCAGCGGCAGGCCGAGCGTGATGTTGACGCCCTGCCCGAAGCTGGCGTACTTGAGCACCGGCAGGCCCTGGTCGTGGTACATCGCCAGCACGCAGTCGGCGTCCTGCAGGTACTTCGGCTGGAACAGGGTATCGGCCGGGTAGGGGCCGGCCGCATCGATGCCGCGCGCGCGCGCCGCCTCGAGCGCCGGGATGATCGTGTCGATCTCCTCGCGCCCCAGGTAGCCGTTCTCGCCCGCGTGCGGGTTCAGGCCGGCCACCAGGATGCGCGGCGCGGGGATGCCGAATTTGGCTTTCAGGTCGCGGTCGATGATGTCGAGCACCTGGGCCAGCGTGTCGGCGGTCACCGCATCGGCCACGGCGCGCAGCGGCAGGTGGGTGGTGGCCAGCGCCACGCGCAAGGTCGGCTGGCCGTGGCCAGGCTCGCCCGCCAGCATCATCACCACCTTCGGCGTGCCGGTCCGTTCGGCCAGGTATTCGGTATGGCCCGAGAACGCCACGCCGGCGTCGTTGATCGTGCTCTTTTGCAGCGGCGCGGTGACGATGGCGCCGAACCAGCCGGCGGCCACGCCTTCGATCGCCAGGTCGAGCGTGTCGAGCACGGCGCGGCCGTTGGCGGCGTCCAGGGTGCCGGGGGTGACATGGGCGGCGAGCGGCACGTCGACGATGGCCACGCGCCCCGGTCCAAAGCGCGGCATGCCGCCGTTGCGCAGCGCCTGCTGAGACATGGCGGCCAGCTGGATGTCAGGGTCGATCAGGCTGGCCGTCAGCGCCAGGAAGGCGGCGTCGCCGAGCAGGACGCAGTCGACCGTGTCGCGCAGCGCCCAGGCGGCCCGGATCGAAATCTCCGGGCCGATGCCGGCCGGTTCGCCGGTGGTGATCGCAATGCATGGACGTGCAGCGGGGTTCATCAGAACTGTCCCGAGAAACCCCGTCCTTCAGGGCGGGGAGTGAAAGGGACCGACTGCAAAGCAGTCAGCGGTTTGTGATTAAAGGGGGAACCAGCGTTGGCCTTGATAGTCGAACTTACATGAAACTCGTCTACCGTTATCGTGTCAAATCGCTCAAGGGCCTGCTCAATGCGCAAGCCCGCAAAGTCAATTTTGTCTGGAACTACTGCAACGACCGGCAGAAAGTCGCGCTGCGATTCAACCGACCCTGGCTCAGCGGACTGGCGAAGCTTAGCGAGGGCCCCGGCATCGAGGCCCCGGGGTTTTACCGCGCTGCCGAACAGGCGCTTGGAAGAGCTCAGCGCGCGCGCAAGCGCGGGCGTGTGAAGGCGATCCACGCCAAGATCGCCAACAAGCGCCGCGATTTTCTGCATAAAGAGACGCGCAAGCTTGTTACCAACTTCGACCACGCCGTGGTCGGCCATGTGAATGCGTCTGGACTGGCCAAAACCAGCATGGCCAAATCGGTGTTCGACGTCAGCTGGTCGACCTTCCGAACACAACTGGCGTACAAGGCTGTTAAGCATGGCGCGTGGTTTCAGGAAGTGAGCGAACGCCTCACCACCCAGATCTGTTCGAATTGCGGCAGCTTGCCCGATTCGGGGCCGAAAGGTATCGCAGACCTTGGAAGAAGGGAGTGGCGGTGTTCTGATTGCGGTACTTTGCATGACCGTGATCTCAATGCTGCAAAGGACATTCTCCGTCGCGGACGTGCGACGCTAGAAGTAGGAATCCCCTCCTTTAGGGAGGGGAGGACGTCAGGCAGGATCCGTCGGCATGCTTAACGCTCGTCGCGGAACTCGACATAGGCGCGGTCGCGCACCTGGCGCGCCCAGTCCTCGGTCGCTTCGCCGATCTTCTGCTCGCGGATCGCCTGGCGCGCGGCATTGCGCTCGCGCTCCTTCGACTGGTCGTCGGTCTTGCGTTCGACCACCTGGATCAGGTGATAGCCGAACGGGGTCTCGACCACGTCCGACAGCTCGCCCGGCTTGAGCGCGTTCATCGCGGTTTCGAATTCCGGCACGGTGTCGCCCGGGTACAGCCAGCCCAGGTCGCCGCCCTTGGCCGCGGTGTTGTCGGTGCCGAACAGGCGCGCCAGTTCTTCGAAGGTGGTGGCCTTGTTCTCGAGGCGTTCCTTCATTTCGGCGACCTTGCGCTTGGCGTCGTTGGCGGTCACGGTCGGGCTGACCTTGATCAGGATGTGGCGCGCGCGGGTCTGCTGCACCAGGTTCTTCTCGTCGCCTTCGGCGACCTTGCGCTTGCCGGCCACCTTCAGGATGTGGAAGCCGGTCGAGGACTTGAGCACCGGCGTGACCTGGCCCGCGTTGAGCTTGACCAGCGCTTCGGCGAACAGCGGCGGCAGGCGCACCGGGTCGCGCCAGCCGATCGCGCCGCCCTTGAGCGCGTCCGGCGCGTCCGAATAGGTGGCGGCCATCTTGGCGAAGTCGGCGCCGGTGCGCAGCTGGCGCATCACTTCATCGGCGCGCGCCTTGCGTGCGGCGATCTGCTCGGGCGAGGCGTTCTCGGGGATGCGCACCATGATCTGGGCCAGGTCGACTTCGACCGCATCGGCGGCGGCGGCCTTGGCGGCGGCGACGAAGGTGTCGACTTCGGCGTCGGTGATCTGGATCTTGTTGTCGACTTCGTGCTCGCGCAGGCGCTGCATCGCGATCTCGCCGCGAATCTCTTCGCGGAAGGAGGCATAGGTCGTGCCTTCCTTCTCCATCGCGTTGCGCAATTCCTGGACGCTCATCTTTTGCTGCTCGGCGATGCGGGCGATCGCGCGGTCGAGCTGGCCGTCGTCGACGCGCACGCCCATCTCCTTGGCCAGCTGCATCTGGGCGCGTTCGACGATCATCCGTTCGACCACCTGGCGCTGCAGGTCGGCCGCTTCCGGCATCGGCGCGCCCTGGGCCTTCATGCGCTGTTCGACGTTGCGCACGCGCGCGGTGATCTCGTTGCGGGTGATGACTTCGTCGTTGACCACGACCGCGATCGAATCGATCACATTCGCCGACGACGAGGCCGGCGGCAGGAAACCGCCGCTCGGCTTGGCCGCAGGCTGCGCTTCGGCCGGCTTTGCGGCCGCCTGTGCCAAAGCCTGGCTGGCCGGCATCGCGCACAGCAGCGCGGCGGCGATTTGGAAGTGGTGCAGTGTGACTTTACGCGAGGTTTTCATAACAATCCTACTTGGTAGCACTCATATTCAGGTGAATAAAAAAACCGATATTAACGGCCGGCGCCCGGGTTCAGCCTCGAATAGCCCGGGATGCTCTTGTAGAACGATTCGAGCGGGCTGCCGAAACCGAGTTTCGACAGGCCATTGAGCTCGAGCTGGAAAAAGATCGGCGTCGACGTGTTCTGCGCCGCCGTCACGAAGCGCTGGGCGCCCATCCGGAACACCCAGCAATCTGCCTTGTACTCGAGCCCGATCAGGCTCTCGAGAATCTTTTTGTCGCGCAGCGAGTAACTGACCCGCCCCACGCCGAACCAGCGCATCGACAGCGGCCATTGCGAGGAAACGTCCACGTTCTTGAAGCTGTCGCGCAGGTAGCGGTACTCGGCGTTGACTACTTTCTTTTCCCCAGGCAACCATTGGACGCCATAGTTCGAGGTATAGGTCCGATTGCTGCTGACATTGTATTGTACTGCGCTGTCGAAGCTCCAGTCTTCGGCGATGCGGCCGGCCGCGGCCAGCAGCAGGTCGGAGCGGCGTTCGCGCGGCTTGCTGGCGTCGAGCAGCACGCGCTGCTCGTCGAAGTGGAAGCGCTGGCCCACGGCCAGGCGCAGCCGCTCGGCGCCGTTCGACTCGATGAAGCGCGACGTCACCGCCGCCGTCAGCTGGTTGGCGTCGGCGATGCGGTCGGAACCGATGAAGCGGTTCTCGTTGAAGATCTGGGCGAAATTGAAGCCCGCCTCGGCGGTATCGAAATTCGGGAACTGGCTCTGGTCGCGGTACGGCGTGCGCACGTAGAACAGGCGCGGTTCCAGCGTCTGGGTCATGGCGCGCCCGAGCATCTTGCTCTCGCGCTCGAACACCAGGCCGCTGTCGAGCGAGAAGGTGGGCACCGTGCGGGTCAGCGTGCGCGGGGTCGCGCCGCGCTGCTCGAGTTCGTACTTGCTTGCGTGCAGCATCAACTTCGGCGTGACGAAATAGCCGGGACGCACCCAGGGGTAGCTGAGCTGGGCCGCCGCGATCGCGCGGTTGCCTTCCTGCAGGGTCGGGTGCGAGAAGCGGGTCAGCTCGGCGTCAGTTGCCCAGTCGAAGCCGCCGACATCGTAGCGCCCCGCGTGGAAGTTTATTTGCGGCAAACGGTCATACGGGCGCGCGACCGTCAGCGCCGGATTGGTGGCCGACGCCGGATCCTGCAGCACCTGGTAGTTCTGCACGCGCGCCGCCAGGCTCCAGTAGCGGCCGTAGTAGTCGCTGCGGATTTCGCGCAGCAGCTGCCGTTCGGCCGAGGTCGAAATCGATTTCGAGAAGTCGGACGGGTAATTGTCGTCCGAGGCGGCATTGATATTCCAGCCATACGACAGGCCGCGCGCCAGCGCCTGGGCGTGCACCGACTTGACCAGCCAGCGGTCGGTCTTGGTTTCGCGGTCGTTCAGCAGCAGCTCGGCATGGGTCTCGCCGGTGTAGCTGCCGGCCGTGGTTTCGCCGATGTAGCGCCCGGTGGCGCCCAACTGCAAGCCGCGGTCGAGCATCATGCGCGGGTACACGGTCAGGTCGCGGTTCGGCGCGATGTTGAAATAATAAGGGACCATGAACTCGGCCGAGCCCTTGGAGCCGAAGCCGATCGACGGCGGCAGCCAGCCCGAGCGGCGCGCGCCCGACAGCGAGAACGACATGGCCGGGGTGCCGATGATGGGCACGCCCTTGAAGTAGACCACGGTCTTGCCGGCCACGCCGACGTCGCGCCCGGCGTCCAGGCGCAGGGTGCTCGACTTCAGGTACCAGTCCGGGTTCGGGCCTTCGCAGGTGCTGTAGGTGCCGTCGGTGATGACCGCCTCTTCCTCGCTGAGGAAATCGAGGCGCGTCGCTTTACCCTGGGCATTGTTCAGTTCCATGCGGTATTCGGGGCGCAGCACCCAGCCGCGCCCGGATTCCAGGTTCAGCTGCAGCTCGTCGCCCTTGTAGCGGTCGCCGAAGCGCCACATGCCGACGTGGCCGCTGGCCGTCACTTCGGCCTCGACCATGCGGTAGCAGGCGCTGTCGGCCGACAAGCGGGTCTGGCCCTGGATCACCTCGACATCGCGCTCGAGCTTCAGTTCACGTTCCGGGCGGCCGCTGATTTCTTCGGCGCGCACGATCACCGGGGCGTTCGGATCTTCGGTCCTGGCTGCCTTCTGCGCGGTCTGCGCGTGCGCGTTCAGCGCCGATGCGGCGGCGAACGCCGTCAGGGCGAAGGCCCGGCGCGAGAAGGGGGGATAAGCCGAAAACCAGCTCATGAAATGACGTGTTCCAACACCATAGGAGGCGATTTTTTGAGGTTAATCCCTTATTATATGGGAATACGTCACTTTCATTCGGATTCCACAGGCTGCTTCATGTCATCAATGTCATCAAATTCTCCCGCCACACCGTCCGACGAACGCCTGGACCAGCTCACCACCTGGCTCGGATCGCTCGGCCTGGTCGACACCGCCTCGCGCCGTCCGGCCTCGTCCGACGCCAGCTTCCGCCGCTACTTCCGGCTCGACGTCCTGCCCGATCTGCGCGCCAGGCTCGGCGACACCCTGATCGCGATGGACGCGCCGCCCGAGCGCGAGAACGTGCCCGCCTTCCTGCACGTGCAAGGCCTGCTGCTGGATGCCGGCGTGACCGTGCCGGCCATCGTCGCGCAGGACGTGCCGAACGGCTTCCTGCTGCTGGGCGACCTGGGCACCACCACCTACCTGCAGCGCCTGACGGTCGACAACGCGCCCTTCATGTATTCGGACGCGGTCGACGCGCTGATCAAGTTCCAGCTGCACAGCCAGCCGGGCGTGCTGCCCGAGTACGACCGCGCCTTCATCGTGCGCGAGCTGGGCATCTTCCCGGAATGGTTTGTCGGCAAGCACCTCGGCATTACCATGAGCGATGAGCAAAGCAAGCAGCTCGAGGCCGTGTTCGAGGCGATCATCGCGAATAACCTGGCGCAGCAGCAAGTATTCATGCACCGCGATTTCCATTCGCGCAATCTGATGTTCCTGGACCAGGGCAACCCGGGCGTGCTCGATTTCCAGGACGCCGTGTTCGGCCCGGTCACCTACGACCTCGCTTCGCTGCTGCGCGACGCCTACATCCAGTGGGACGAAGAGATCGTGCTCGACTGGGTGGTGCGCTACTGGCAGCGCGCCAAGGCCGTCGGCCTGCCGGTCAATCCGGACATCGACGCCTTCTACCGCGATTTCGAATTCATGGCGCTGCAGCGCCACCTGAAAATTCTCGGCATCTTTTGCCGCCTTAACTACCGCGACGGCAAGGCCATCTACATGGGCGACCTGCCGACCGTGACCGACTACGTGCGCAAGACCTGCAACCGCTACACGGTACTCAAGCCGCTGGCGCGCCTGCTCGACACCTTCGAGGAAAAAGCGCCGCAGGTCGGCTACACCTTCTGATTTCCGGGACTACATGAAAGCAATGATTTTCGCCGCCGGCCGCGGCGAGCGGATGCGTCCGCTGACCGACAGCTGCCCGAAGCCCCTGCTCAAGGTGCGCGGGCGGCCCCTGATCACCTGGCACATCCTGAACCTGGTCCGCGCCGGCATCACCGAGATCGTCATCAACCACGCCTTCCTCGGCCACATGCTGGAGCAGGAACTGGGCGACGGCAGCAAGTACGGCGCCAGCATCCAGTATTCGCACGAGGAGACGGCGCTCGAGACGGCGGGCGGCATCGCCAACGCGCTGCACCTGCTGGGCGACGAGCCCTTCGTCGCCATTTCCGGCGACATCTACTGCCCCTACTTCGACTTCGAGCAGGTCAAGGACGTGCTGCACGACAAGGACATGTGGGGCAACCCGCACCCCGTCGACAAGCGCGACGTGTGCTGGCTGTACCTGACGCCGAATCCCTTCCACAACCCGAACGGCGACTTCGCGATCAATATGTACTCGCTGTCGAACGAAGGCGAGACCAAGTGGAACTTCGCCAACATCGGCGTCTACCGTCCCGGGATGTTCGCCCACATCAAGCCGGGCGAGCACGCGCGCCTGGGTCCGCTGATGCGCGAATACGCCGACCGCGGCCTGGTCGGCGGCGAAATCTATGAAGGCGACTGGGTCAACGTCGGCACCATCGCCCAGCTCGAGGAACTGAACGCGCCGCTGGCCAAGCGGCCGGCGCCATGAGCGCCTTCGCCGCGCGCCGCGCGCGCCTGTGCGGCCAGATGGTCCCGGGCGCCGTGGCGATCCTGCCGACCGCGCCCGAGGCGGCGCGCAACGGCGACAGCGACTACCCCTACCGGCACGACAGCTACTTCTACTACCTGAGCGGCTTCACCGAACCGGACAGCGTGCTGGTGCTGGTGGCCGCGACCGGCGACCGGCCCGACCGCGCGATCCTGTTCTGCCGCCAGAAGAATCTCGAGCGCGAGATCTGGGACGGCTTCCGCCACGGGCCGGACGGCGCGCGCGAAGCCTTCGGCTTCGACGAGGCCCATCCGATCGAGGACCTGGACGGCGAGATGGCGCGCCTGCTGGCCGATGCGCCGGCCGCCTACTACGCGCTGGGCCACAGCGCCGCGCTCGACCTGCAAATGAAGACCTGGCTGCAGAACGTGCGGCGCCAGGCGCGCACCGGCGTGACCGCGCCCACCGTCGCGCACGACCTGCTGGCCACGCTCGACGAAATGCGCCTGTTCAAGGACGACGGCGAGCAGGCCGCCATGCTGCGCGCGGCCACCATCGCCGGCGCCGCCCATGCGCGCGCCATGCGCGCCACGCGGCCCGGCATGTTCGAGTACGAGATCGAGGCCGAGCTGCTGCACGAATTCCGCCGCAGCGGCGCCCAGGCCCCGGCCTACACGCCGATCGTCGCGGCCGGCGCGAATGCCTGCGTGCTGCATTACAGCGCCAACAACGCGCGTTCGCGCGACGGCGACCTGGTCCTGATCGACGCCGGCTGCGAGCTTGACAGCTACGCCTCCGACATCACCCGCACCTACCCCGTCAACGGCCGCTTCAGCGGACCGCAGAAGCAGCTGTACGAACTGGTGCTGGCCGCGCAGTCGGCCGCGCTGGCCGCGATCGTGCCGGGCCGGCCGTTCAGCGACGTGCACGACGCGGCGGTGAAGGTGCTGGCGCAGGGCATGCTCGACACCGGCCTGATCGCAGCGGGCAAGTTCGGCAGCGCGGACGACGTCATCGCCGAGCGCGCGCACCAGCAGTTCTACATGCACGGCACCAGCCACTGGCTGGGGCTGGACGTGCACGACGCCGGCGCCTACCGCGACGTGCATGCCGAAGGCAAGCCCTCGCGCGCGCTGCAGCCGGGCATGGCGCTGACGGTGGAGCCGGGCATCTACGTGCGTCCGGCCGAGGGCGTGCCGGAACAGTTCTGGAACATCGGCATCCGGGTCGAGGACGATGTCGTCGTCAGCGCCGGCGGGCACTACCTGCTGTCCGGCGCCGCGCCGAAACTGGTGGCGGACATCGAAGAACTGATGCGGCGTCCATGAGCGGCGCCTTGCAGCTCGATGTCGCCATCTGCGGCGCCGGCCCGGTCGGCATGGCGCTGGCCTGCCTGCTCGCCGCGCGCGGCATGGACCCGGCGCGCATCGCCCTGGTCGACGCCAGGCCGCTGGCGCAGGCGCAGGCCGATCCGCGCTCGCTGGCGCTGTCCTACGGCAGCCGCCAGCTGCTCGGCGAGATCCACGCCTGGCCGGTGCCGGCCACCGGCATCCACCAGATCCACGTATCGCGCCGCGGCCACTTCGGGCGCAGCATGATCGACCGCGGCGAGCACGGCGTGCCGGCGCTCGGCTACGTCACCCGCTACGGCGAGCTGGCCGGGGTGCTGGCGGCGGCCTGCGGGCGCGCCGGGGTGCAGGTGCTGCGGCCGGCGCGCGTGACCGGCAGCACCGAATACGGCGACGGCGTGCTGCTGCAGCTGGACGACGGCAGCACGCTCGATGCGAAGCTAGCGGTGCAGGCCGAGGGCGGCCTGTTCGGCGAGCAGGACGCCAAGGCCACGCGGCGCGACTATGAGCAGACGGCGGTGATCGCGCGCGTGTCGGCCAGCGCGCCAATCGCGCACCGCGCCTACGAGCGCTTCACCGAAGAAGGCCCGCTGGCGCTGCTGCCGCAGGACGGGGCGGACGGACATCAATACGCGCTGGTGTGGTGCGTGCGGCCCGAGACGGCCGAGCGCCTGCTGGCCCTGGACGACGCGCCCTTCCTGGCGCAGCTGGGCGCCGCGTTCGGTACGCGGCTGGGCGGTTTCACCGGGACTGGCGCGCGGGTGGCGTATCCGCTCGGCCTGAACGCGGACCCGCGCGCCACCGCGCGCACGGTCGCGATCGGGAATGCGGCGCAGACGCTGCATCCGGTGGCGGGGCAGGGGTTGAACCTGGGCTTGCGCGACGCGGCGGTGCTGGCGCGCCTGCTGGCGCGCGGCGCGACGCCGGAAGCGCTGGCGCGGTTCGGCGCGGAGCGCGCGATCGACCGCCGGCTGGTGGTGGGCCTGACCGACACGATGGCGCGCGTGTTTGCGAACGCGGGCCCGGCGCAGGCCTTGCTGGGATTGGGCCTGGGCCTGATCGACACCGTGACGCCTGCGCGCAGCGTGCTGGCCGAAGTGATGATGTTCGGGCACCGCTAGGGGCCGAATTCGGCAAAGCCCGAAAATCCCGATCGCAACCAGCGTCGCCCCTGCGAAGGCAGCGGTGCGGCGGTCCGAGGCCCATGCTGCGCATATGCAGTATGGGTTCCTGCCTTCGCAGGAACGACGTTGCCTAGGCCTGCAGCGCCTCGCCCAGCAGCCACGTCTTCACCGGCTTCCCCGCCACCTCGATCACCGCATGCGGTTCCAGCCCGAACTGCCCGCGCAAGCGCTGCTGCGCCTGGTCCGACACCTGCACCCGGTTCGCCACCCCGCTCGCCTCCATGCGGCTGGCCATGTTGACCGACTCGCCCCACATATCGTAGGTGTAGCGGCTCTTGCCGATCACGCCCGCCACCAGGCTGCCGCTGTGCACGCCGACGCGGATGCCGATCGGCAGGTTGAAGCGGGCCGCCATGCGGCGCGTGATCTGCACCATCTCCAGCGCGAACTGCGCCACGCACACGGCGCGCCGCTCCTCCGCTACCGGCGGACCGCACACCGCCATGTAGCCGTCGCCGACCGTCTTGACCTTCTCCACGCCGTAACGCTCGGCGGCCAGGTCGAACTCGAAGAACAGCTCATTGAGCAGCTGGACCAAGGTGCCGGCCGCAACCTGCTTGGTCAGCGCGGTGAAGCCGACGATGTCGGCGAACAGGATCGCGATCTCCGCATGCGAGTCGGCGATCGGCACATGGCCTTCCTTGATGCGGTCGGTGATTTGCGACGGCACCAGCGTAAACAGCAGGCTTTTATAGCGCTCCTTCTCGCCTTCGAGCGCGCGCAGGGTCAGGAACTGGCGCCGGCGCAGCACCTCGAACATCCAGCAGGTTGCCGCGCCGAGGACGAAGGCCATCACCGCGTTCGCATAATGGCCGTTCAGGAACAGCTCGAAATCGACCGCGGTCCACAGGTAGTTACCGGCCATGTACATCGCCAGCACGCCCGCGCCCACCGCGGCGGCCCACGCCAGCCGCAAGTGCGACATGGTGAACGTGGCCAGGATGATGATGACGAAATTACCTTCCGCGACCGCGCCCGACAGGCCGTAGAACGTCGGTTCGAACACAACGAAGATCGCCACCACCAGGGCCGAGTAGAGCAGGATGAACATGCCGGTCAGCGGCTCGATCCAGCGCTGCAGGCGAGGCACGCCGAGCAGGAACCAGAACCCGAAGCACAGCGGCGCCATCAGGTACATGCGGATATTCGTGGCGCGGTAGCCGGTGGGCGTGATGACATTGTCCTGGAAGACGAAGAACATGCCCACGATGAAAGCGGCCACCACCGCCCAGCGTGCGACCTGCACCGATTCCTGGCGATGGGAGGCCAGGAACGCCGCTTCGACGGCGGGTTCGGGAAAGCGCAGGCGGAATCCGCGCGCGCCAGCTGCGGCTGACGCCTTGTGTGACTGAGGCATGGAAAGGTGCTTAAGGTTGGAGCAACCGGCGATCATAGCCGATATTCACCCCAATCTCTAGCCGGACCGGCGGCTGCCGTTGTTAATTGCGCGTTTTAGCGATGGCGTCGAGATTGCGGTCGAGGGTGCCGGCCATATCGATAAGCAAACTGGCAACCTTGGCATAAAAGCCCTGGTTGATGCGGTCGAAGGTGTCCGTCTGCCGGTGGTAGTCGGCATGGTCCTCGACGCCGAAGTACAGGAATGGCAGGCCGGCGTCATGGAAGGGGCCGTGGTCGGAACTGTGGGTCCAGTCCTCGACCGCGGGCGCGGCCACCAACTGCCGGTCGTGGCCGAGCTTGACCAGCACCGTGCTGCGCCTGGCGGCCTGCTCGACCAGCGGCTTGAGCGAAGGCGTATGGCCGGCGCCTGCCGCGTAGATCGTGTTGTCGTCGTTATGGCTGATCATGTCCATGTTCAAGTTGAACGCAAGCTGCTCGCGCGGGAATGGCAGCTTGGCGAGAAAGGCCTTGGCGCCCTGCAGTCCCTGCTCCTCGGCGTCGAAAGCGGCGAACACGATCGTGTTCTGGGGCGGGTTGGCCTTGAAGTGGGCGGCGATCGCCAGCAGCGCGCCGATGCCGGAGGCGTTGTCGTCGGCGCCGAAGTAGACCGCGCCATCGCGTTCGCCGAGGTGATCGTAGTGGGCCGATACCACGATCACGCGCTCCGGCTTCTTCGACCCCGGGATGAAACCGACCAGGTTGGTGGCCGACGGGAAGTCGACCTTGTACGGCATACCCGGCGTGAACAGGCCCTTGATGCTGGTTTTCGTGAACGAGAATGGCTGGCGCAAGCCGCCGGGATAGGCCTGCAGGCCGAGCGCCTCGAAGCGCTTCTGCAGGTAGGCCTGGGCCTTCAGGTTGCCCTCGGTGCCGGTCTTGCGTCCGCCGTATTCGGGCGAGGACAGGGTGCGCACATCGGCCAGCAGCGTCGCCGTATCGACTGCGGGCGCGCTCAGGTCGGCCGCGCTGGCCGCCGGCAGCGGGATCGAAATGCGCGACAGCTCCATTTTGCTGCTGACCGCGACGTAGGTGCCGATGACGGCGAAGATCGCGACGGCGCGCAGCAGGCGGGTGGTTTTCATGGCGATTCCGAGGCAAAAAGATTGCCAAGGATAACAAGAAATCCGAAATCGGGGTCAGACCTCAAATCCCTTCCAATCGGGGTCAGACCTCAATTAAAACCAAATCGGGGTCAGACCTCAAATGCAGACAGGCAGTGCGCATCCGGGCGGCAGACCGGTTTCAGATGATTCGCGGTAATTGAGGTCTGTCCCCGATTTGGTTTTAATTGAGGTCTGACCCCGATTGAGCATTTATTGAGGTCTGACCCCGATTGTTCCAGACGGACATAAAAAACGCGCCGGTCTTGCGAGCGGCGCGCCTGGGGATGTAACGCAGGTTTTAGTCGACAGCCTTGACCATCGCTTCGATGACCTTCTTGGCGTCGCCGAAGACCATCATCGTGTTGGCCTGGTAGAACAGGTCGTTGTCCAGGCCCGCGTAGCCCGAGGCCATCGAGCGCTTGTTGACGATGATGCTCTTCGCCTTGTACGCCTCGAGGATCGGCATGCCCGCGATCGGCGACTTCGGATCCTTGGCCGCCGGATTCACCACGTCGTTGGCGCCCAGCACCAGCACCACGTCCGTCTGGCCGAACTCGCCGTTGATGTCTTCCATCTCGAATACCTGGTCGTACGGCACTTCGGCTTCGGCCAGCAGCACGTTCATGTGGCCCGGCATGCGCCCCGCCACCGGGTGGATCGCGTACTTCACGGTCACGCCCTTGTGCGTCAGCTTTTCGACCAGCTCCTTGAGCGAGTGCTGCGCACGCGCCACCGCCAGCCCGTAGCCCGGCACGATGATGACGGTTTCGGCATTGCTCATGATGAAGGCCGCGTCGTCGGCCGAACCCGATTTGACCGGGCGCTGTTCCTGCGCGCCGCCAGCGGCAGCCGCAGGGTCGCCGCCGAAGCCGCCCAGAATCACGTTGAAGAAGGAACGGTTCATCGCCTTGCACATGATGTACGACAGGATCGCACCGGACGAACCCACCAGCGAACCGGCGATGATCAGCATCGAGTTATTCAGCGAGAAGCCGATGCCTGCAGCGGCCCAGCCGGAGTACGAGTTCAACATCGAGACGACGACCGGCATGTCCGCGCCGCCGATCGGGATGATGATCAATACGCCCAGCACGAAGGACAGCGCGGCCATGATGATGAACGGCGTCCATGCCGGCTCGACGCCAGGCGCGAAGCAAAAGACCAGGCCCAGGCCGATGATGGCGATCGCGATCGCCAGGTTCAGCATGTGCTGGCCGGCGAAGCTGACCGGCGCGCCCTGGAACAGGCGGAACTTGTATTTGCCCGACAGCTTGCCGAACGCGATCACCGATCCGGAAAAAGTCACTGCGCCGACAAAAGTCCCGATGAACAGCTCGAGGCGGTTACCGAAGGGCAGCGGCTCGCCGGCCTTCGAGATCAGGAACACCCAGGGCTCGGCGACGACGGCGACCGCGATGCAGACCGCGGCCAGGCCGATCAGCGAGTGCATCGCCGCGACCAGTTCCGGCATCTTGGTCATCTCGACCTTCTTCGCGGCGATGGCGCCGATCGAGCCGCCGACGACGATCCCGAGGATCACCAGGCCATAACCGAGGCCGCTGCCAGCCACCACTTCCGACTTGAGCTTGAGGATCAGGGCGATGGTGGTGACGGCGGCGATCGCCATGCCGGTCATGCCGAAGGCATTGCCGGCGCGCGCGGTGGCGGGCGAGGACAAGCCCTTGAGCGCCTGGATGAAGCACACCGAGGCGATCAGGTACATCATCGTGACCAGGTTCATGCTGATGAAGTTCATGCGTGGTCTCCCGTCTTGGCAGGAGCAGCTTTCGGTTCCTTCTTCTTGAACATCTCGAGCATGCGCTGGGTGACCAGGAACCCGCCGAAGACGTTGACTGCCGCCAGCGCCACGGCGACCGTGCCTGCCACCTGCCCGACCATGCCTTCGGTCAGGCCGGCCGCCAGCATGGCGCCGACGATGATGATCGCCGAAATCGCATTGGTGACCGCCATCAGCGGCGTGTGCAGCGCAGGCGTCACGGTCCACACGACGTGGTAGCCGACGTAGATCGCGAGCACGAAGATGATGAGATTGATGATGGTGTGACTGACTTCCATGTTGCCTCCCTCTTTATGTTGATTACTTGCGCAGCACTTCGCCGGCGGCGCACACCAGCGTGGCTTTCAGGATTTCGTCCTCGCGGTCGATCACCAGGTTCTCGTCCTTGTCGATGATCAGCTTGAGGAAGTCGAGCACGTTGCGCGCATACAGGGCCGAGGCGTCGGCCGCGACCAGCGTGGCCAGGTCCGGCTCGCCGATGATGTGCACGCCGTGCTTGACGACGGTCTTGTTCAATTCGGACAGCGGGCAGTTGCCGCCCTGCGATACGGCCAGGTCGACGATGACCGAGCCCGGCTTCATGGCCTTGACCGTCTCTTCGGAGATCAGTACCGGCGCCGGGCGGCCCGGAATCAATGCGGTGGTGATGATGATGTCGGCAAGCTTGGCCCGTTCGTGCACCAGCGCCGCCTGGCGCTTCATCCAGCCGGCCGGCATCGGGCGCGCATAGCCGCCCACGCCCTTGGCGATTTCCTTCTCTTCTTCGGTCTCGTAAGGCACGTCGATGAATTTGGCGCCCAGCGATTCGACCTGCTCCTTGACCGGCGGGCGCACGTCGGACGCCTCGATCACGGCGCCGAGGCGCTTGGCGGTGGCGATCGCCTGCAGGCCGGCCACGCCGACGCCCATGATCAGCACGCGCGCGGCCTTGACCGTGCCGGCCGCCGTCATCAGCATCGGCATGAAGCGCTGGTAGGTGTTCGCGCCCATCATGACGGCCTTGTAGCCGGCGATGTTGGCCTGCGAGGACAGCACGTCCATCGACTGCGCGCGCGTGATGCGCGGCACCGCCTCGAGCGCGAAGGCGCGCAATTTGGCAGCGGCCATGGCGGCGATGTTGTCGGCGTCGAAGGGGTTCAGCATACCGATCAGGACCGCATCCGGCTTCATCAGCGCGCGTTCGCCGGCGTTCGGCGCGCGCACCTTGAGCACGACGTCGCAAGCGAATGCGTCTTGCGCGCTGCCGATGGTGGCGCCGGCCGCCACGTAGGCATCGTCGATCACCGATGCCATCACGCCGGCGCCGGATTGGACGATGACCTGGTGCCTGGCTGCGAGCTTCTTCACGGTCTCTGGAGTAGCCGCGACGCGGGTTTCACCCGACCGCGTTTCGGCCGGTATGCCTATTCTCATGCTTGCCTCCCTAATTGATAAACTGGCTAGAATCTTACACGGAAACAACGATGTCGCACGGTCGTGCGTTTTTTATAGATGTAAGCCTCGATTTTCAAACCGGTTGTGTCGCATTCATAGGAAAAACGCACCCTTTCTTGTATCAAATCAATTCATAAAGTGTGGTTTTGGCGACAAAAGCTGCTGCAAGGTAAAATGTCGGCTCATTTCGAAGGACGCGCATGCCCCACATCTGGAAACCCTCCGTGACTGTCGCCGCCATCATCGAGCGGGATGGCCAATTCCTGCTGATCGAGGAAGAAACGAGCGAAGGGGTGAGGCTGAACCAGCCCGCCGGCCACCTGGACCCGCTCGAAACGCTGGAACAGGCCGTGGTGCGCGAGGTGCTGGAGGAGACGGCCCACGATTTCACGCCGCAGGCGCTGGTGGGCATGTACATGTCGCGCTACACCTCGAAGCGGCGCGGCACCGACGTGACCTACCTGCGCTTCACCTTCTGCGGCGAGGCGGGCAAGGAGCACGACCAGCCGCTCGACCACGGCATCATCCGCACCCTGTGGATGACGCGCGACGAGATGGCGGCTTGCCACGAACGCCACCGCAGCCCCATCGTGCTGCAGTGCGTGGATGACTACCTGGCCGGCAAGCGCGCGCCTTTGGAGCTGCTGCACACCCATTCCTCGGTGTTCGAGGGCGGTCTGACGATGAAGACCGATGTAACGTAATCTGTAAAGAGCGAAGAGTAAAGTATGTCGAAGAAAAGAGTCGTGATCGGTATGTCCGGAGGTGTTGATTCCTCGGTCGCGGCGTGGATGCTGAAGGAACAGGGCTACGAAGTGATCGGCCTGTTCATGAAGAACTGGGAAGACGACGACGATTCCGAGTACTGCTCGACGCGCCAGGACTGGATCGATGCGGCCAGCGTGGCCGACGTGGTCGGCGTCGACATCGAGGCGGTCAACTTTGCCGCCGAGTACAAGGACCGCGTGTTCGCGGACTTCCTGCGCGAGTACCAGGCCGGCCGTACGCCGAACCCGGACGTGCTGTGCAACGCCGAGATCAAGTTCAAGGCCTTCCTCGACCATGCGATGGCGCTCGGCGCCGACCTGATCGCGACCGGCCACTATGCGCGCGTGCGCGACAACGCCGGCAAGTTCGAGCTGCTCAAGGCTGTCGACCATACCAAGGACCAGAGCTACTTCCTGCACCGGCTGAACCAGGCGCAGCTCTCGCGCACCCTGTTCCCGCTGGGCGAGATCCCGAAGACCGAAGTGCGCAAGATCGCCGAGAAGCTCCAGCTGCCGAATGCGGCCAAGAAGGACTCGACCGGCATCTGCTTCATCGGCGAGCGGCCTTTCCGCGACTTCCTGAACCGCTACCTGTCGTACAAGCCGGGACCGATGAAGACCGACGACGGCAAGACCGTCGGCGAGCACGTGGGCCTGTCGTTCTACACGCTGGGCCAGCGCAAGGGCATCGGCGTGGGCGGCCTGAAGGCGTACAAGAAGGACGACGGGTCGAGCGACGCCTGGTACGTGGCGCGCAAGGACATCGAGAACAATACCTTGTATATCGTGCAGGGGCATGACCACCCATGGCTGTTGTCTGGCGCGCTGACGGCCGACCAGGCCAGCTGGGTGGCGGGCGAAGCCCCGGCGCCGCGCGCGCTGTCGGCCAAGACGCGCTACCGCCAGGCGGATGTGGCGTGCGAAGTGGCGCCGGAAGGCATGAGCGATTTCGCGCTGCGGTTCACCGAGGCGCAGTGGGCGGTCACGCCCGGCCAGTCGGCGGTGCTGTACGACGGCGACGTGTGCCTGGGCGGCGGCATCATAGCGGGGTCGACCAAGTAATTCCGCGCACTTTCTCCCTACGAGTCAAATGATTACCCCTGCTGCTTCTTGATCATCGCCAGCACCGCATTCTTGATCGACTTGAGCACCGCATCCGCATTGAAGGGCTTGACGATGAAACCGTGCACCCCGCGCGCCATCGCCGCCTGTATCGATTGGGCATTGAGCGTCCCGGACATCATGAAGACGAGCATCTTGGGCATCTGCTCGCGGATCTGCTCCACGATAGCGCCCTCGTCCACCTGGTCGGCGCCGATGCACACGAAGTGAGGGTGATGCTTCTGCAGCAGCGCGAAGCCGCGTTCGTTGGTGTGCACCGAACCGACCACGCTGTAGCCGCCTTCGGTCAGCACCATGGTCAGCAAGTCGCGCGACATCGCGCTCGAATCGATAATTACCGCCTTTAACATCCACTAGCCCCCTAAAACGATTCGTACGACAGCATCTTCCACGTCACGCCCAGCGTCACGTCGGTCTTGAGCCGCACCAGCTGGCGCGACAGGTACAGCACCTCGCGCTCGGCGCGCAGGCGCTCGCCGATCGGCGTCTTCAATATCCCGGCGCCGGCCATCACCGCATCCAGGTCGCCGTAGGCATTGAGCAGCTTGGCCGCGGTCTTCATGCCGACCTTGGACACGCCGGGCACGCCGTCGGTCACGTCGCCCATCAGCGCCAGCAGGTCGACCAGCAGCTCGGGCGCCACGCCGAACTTGTTGCGCACCCAGGCGTCGTCGTGCCACTCGCCCTTGAAGTGGTCCCACACCAGGGCGCCGTGCGCGATCAGGCCATGCAGGTCCTTGTCGGTGCTGGCGACGATGGCGTCGCCGCGCCCCTCGCCCAGCCAGCGCAGCACGCCGGTGCCGATCACGTCGTCGGCTTCGACGCCCGGCAGCATCAGCACGTGCAGGCCTTCGCCGCGCAGCTTGTCGTGGAAGCCCGGCAGCGCATCGCGCAGGAAGGACGGCATCGGCGCACGCTGTTCGCGGTAGCGCGGATACAGCTCGTGGCGCCAGGTGGGGCCGCCGAAGTCGAAGGCGGCCAGCACATGCGAAGGCGAATGCGCGCCGAGCAGCTTGCGGAACGAGGACAGGGCATGGCGCAGGGCGATATCGGCCTTCTCGGCCGAATCCGGCTCCGGACTGGCTTCGTACACGCGCCTCACGATATTGAGGCCGTCGATCGCGAGCAGCTTGCCCATCGCCTACTTGATCAACTCGTACGGGCCGCCGCGTTCGAGCGCGCGCTTGTAGGCCGGACGGGCGTGGATGCGCTCGAGGAAGGCGGCCAGCTTCGGGTGCTTGGCGCCAAAGCCGCTGCGCGCCGACGCCGCCTCGAGCACGAAGCTGATCTGGATGTCGGCCGCGGTGAACTCGTCGCCCGCGAACCAGGCGGTCCTGGCCAGCTCGCCCTCGAGATAGGCCAGGTGCTGTTTGATCTGCGGCATGATGTAGCTGGACTTGACCTTCTGCGCGATGCCCTTCGCGATCGGCTTGACGAAGAAGGGCATCGGGCTCGATTCGACCTTGTCGAACACGAGCTTCATCAGCAGCGGCGTCATGGCCGAGCCTTCGGCGTAGTGCAGGAAGTAGGTGTAGCGCAGCTTGTCGGGCGTGCCGGCGGCGGGCACGAACTTGCCGGCGGCGTAGCGCTCGATCAGGTATTCGATGATGGCGCCCGATTCGGCGACCGTGACGCCGTCGTCGGTGATGACCGGCGCCTTGCCGAGCGGGTGGATGGCGCGCAGCTCCGGCGGCGCCAGCATCGTCTTCGGATCGCGCTGGTACTTCTTGATCTCGTAGTCGAGGCCGAGTTCTTCGAGCAGCCACAGGATGCGCTGCGAGCGCGAGTTGTTCAGATGATGCACGGTAATCATGGTGTCTTTCGCCGGAGGGGATCGGCGCTAGCTTATCAGTTTTTTTGGGTATTCGAGGGCCAACGCCATGCCTCGCGTTGGCCAAATCTATGGCCACGGGGAAAGAACCGCAGTACACTCACCAGCGACCACCGCCCCGGAGTGCCCATGCGCCAGTTCCCATACCGCTATCTCGCCTTCCTGATCGTGTCGTTCGTGTTCCTGCTGTCCTGCGCGCTGGCCCTGATTGTCGGCGGCGGCGGCGCCGCCATCTGGATCGCGGCCGCCAGCGGCGCCCTGACCGCCGTCGGCATCGTCGACATGCGCCAGAAGAAGCGCGCGCTGCGCCGCAACTATCCGATCCTGGCCCACTTCCGCTTCCTGCTCGAATCGATCCGCCCCGAGATCCGCCAGTACTTCCTCGAAGACGATACCGACGCCAAGCCGTTCTCGCGCAACCAGCGCAGCATCGTCTACCAGCGCGCCAAGGTCGAAACCGACAAGCGCCCCTTCGGCACCCAGCTCGACCTTTACGCCGCCGGCTACGAATGGATCAACCACTCGATCACGCCTGCCGCGATCCAGGACCATGACTTCCGCATCGAGATCGGCAACCATCCGGACTGCCCGCGCGCCCAGCCTTACCGCGCCAGCGCCTTCAATATCTCGGCGATGAGTTTCGGCTCGCTGTCCGCGCACGCGATCCTGGCGCTGAACGGCGGCGCCAGGCTGGGCGGCTTCATGCACGACACCGGCGAAGGCAGCATCAGCCGCTACCACCGCGAGCATGGCGGCGACCTGGTATGGGAGATCGGCTCCGGCTACTTCGGCTGCCGCGACGCCGACGGCGGCTTCTCGGAGGCGAACTTCGTGGCCAACGCCACCCTGCCGCAGGTGAAGATGATCGAACTCAAACTGTCGCAGGGCGCCAAGCCGGGCCAGGGCGGGATCCTGCCGGCAGCCAAGGTGACCATCGAGATCGCGGCGGCGCGCGGCGTCGCGCCCGGCATCGACTGCCTGTCGCCGCCATCGCACGCAGCCTTCTCGACGCCGATCGGGATGATGCTTTTCATCGAACGGCTGCGCAATCTGTCGGGCGGAAAGCCGACCGGCTTCAAGCTGGCCATCGGCCACCCGTGGGAATTCTTCGGCATCGTCAAGGCCATGCTCGCCACCGGCATCACGCCCGACTTCATCGTCGTCGACGGCGGCGAAGGCGGCACCGGCGCGGCGCCGGTGGAGTTCTCCGACCACGTCGGCACGCCGCTGCAGGAAGCGCTGCTGCTGGTGCATAACACCCTGGTCGGCGCCGGCCTGCGCGAGCGCATCCGGATCGGCGCTTCGGGCAAGATCATCACCGCCTTCGACATCGCGCGCACCATCGCGCTCGGCGCGGACTGGTGCAACTCGGCGCGCGGCTTCATGTTCGCGCTCGGCTGCGTGCAATCGCAAAGCTGCCACACCGACCGCTGCCCGACCGGCGTGGCGACCCAGGACCTGCAGCGCCAGAAGGCGCTCGACGTGCCGGACAAGACCGCCCGCGTCGCCAACTTCCACCAGAACACGATGAAGGCGCTGGCCCAGCTGATCGCCGCAGCCGGGCTGACCCACCCGTCGCAGCTCAAGCCGCATCACATCGTGCGGCGCGTGTCGCCCAACCAGGTCAAGCTGGCCTCGGCCCTGCTGCCCTACCTGAGCCCCGGCGAACTGCTCGATCCCGCGCAGCTGGAGCGCCTGCCGCCGGTGTTCGGCCTGTACTGGCCGATCGCGCAGGCCGAATCCTTCCATCCGCTACGCTAGCCCCTGCTTTCAACGCGGTATACGTCATGGAAAACACCGCAACTAACTCCGCAACTTTCTAACGCATATGCGGCGCGCCTACATGCGCCGGCTCGGCGTCAGTCGCGCCGACTACCGCAGCCGCTTCCACGAACCGGCGCCGAAGAAGCCTTGAGGCGCTCGCTCGGGTGCGGCGATTGCAAGCATGGCGGGGCTTCTGTACTATGCTTCGACGCAATTAGTTCCTGAGACTAATTGCCCAGCCTACAACCCGCCACCCGTGGAGTTTACATGTTGCGCACCCAGCTATCCGTATTGACACTATTAGTCGGCGCGCTGCATGCGCCGGCCTTCGCCCAGACCCCGGCCATGGCGCCGGACATCGCGGCCACCCGCTTCGAAGCGGCGATCCCCGGCGCCGACTACACCAAGCAGGTCGTGATGATCCCGATGCGCGACGGCGTCAAGCTGTACACCGTGATCGTGGCGCCGAAAGGCGCGAAGGACGCGCCGATCATGCTGACCCGCACGCCCTACCACGCGGCCAAGCGCGCCGAGCGCAATGTCAGCCCGCATCTCGCCTCGATGCTGCCGGAAGGCGACGACGCCTTCATCGCCAACGGCTACATCCGCGTGTTCCAGGACGTGCGCGGCAAGCACGGTTCGGAAGGCGACTACGTGATGACGCGCCCGCTGCGCGGCCCGCTCAACAACACCGCGGTCGACCATTCGACCGACGCCTTCGACACCATCGACTGGCTGGTCAAGAACGTCAAGCAGTCCAACGGCAAGGTCGGCATGGTCGGCTCCTCGTATGAAGGCTTCACCGTGCTGATGGCGCTGGTCGATCCGCATCCGGCCCTGAAGGCCGCCGTGCCGATGAGCGCGATGGTCGACGGCTGGCGCGGCGACGACTGGTTCCACAACGGCGCCTTCCGCCTGCCGAACCTGGACTACTTCGCCAGCCAGACCGCCGCGCGCGGCGCCGGCGCCACGCTCGCCACCGGCGTCTACGACGACTACGAGTTCGCCCTGCGCGCCGGCTCGACCTCGGACTACGCGAAGATCTTCGGCGTCGACCAGCTGACCTACACCAAGAAGATTTTCGAGCACCCGTCCTACGACAGCTACTGGCAGGAGCAGGCGCTCGACCGCATCCTCGGCGTGCGCCCGCTGAAGGTGCCGACCATGCACGTGGTGGGGCGCTGGGACCAGGAGGACATCTACGGCCCGTACGCGGCCTATGCCGCCACCGAGAAGCTCGACAAGCAGAACGACATGAACCACCTGGTGGTGGGCCCGTGGCGCCACAGCGGCGTCAATTACAACGGCTCGACCCTGGGTCCGCTGCACTTTACCGGCGACACCGCCGCCGAGTTCCGGCGCGACGTCATGCTGCCCTTCTTCAACCAGTACCTGCGCGAAGGCGGCCCGAAGGCGGCAACGCCGCCGGTGTTCTCGTACCAGACCGGCACCAACAAATGGCAGCGCCTGAACCAGTGGCCGCTGGCGCCCGCGGCGCAGCCGATCTACCTGAAGGCCGGCTTCAAGCTGGGCTTCGACAAGCCGGCCGGCGGCGCCCAGTTCGACGACTACGTGTCGGACCCGGCCAAGCCGGTGCCCTTCATCCCGCGCCCGGTGCGCGCGCACGACGGCAATGTATGGAAACCGTGGCTGGTCAGCGACCAGCGTTCGTTCTCCGACCGCCCGGACGTGCTGACCTATGTGACCGAGCCCCTGGCCGCGCCGCTGCAGATTTCGGGCGCGCCGATGGTGAACCTGTTCGCCGCGACCTCGGGCACCGACATCGACTGGGTGGTCAAGCTGATCGACGTGTATCCGGACGAAATGGCGTCGCAGCCGGAGATGGGCGGCTACCAGCTGGGAATCTCGATGGAGATCTTCCGCGGGCGCTACCGCAATGGGTTGGACAAGCCGAGCGCGATCCCGGCCAACAAGGTGGAGCGCTACCGCTTCGAACTGCCGAATGCCGACCACGTGTTCCTGCCCGGCCACCGCGTGATGGTGCAGATCCAGAGCAGCTGGTTCCCGCTGTACGACCGCAATCCGCAGACCTTCGTGCCGAATATTTTCTTTGCGAAGCCGGAGGACTACAGGAAGGCGACGCAGAAGGTATACCGCGCGGCGGGGATGGAGAGCTCGATCGAGTTGCCGGTGGTGGGCAAGGCCGCTAACTGAGCTATTTGCCCGTAGGGCGGAAGAGGCCGAAGGCCGATATCCGCCATGCTTGCGCCGCGTTGACGCATGCATTGGCGGATGTCGGCAACTAAACTTATAGTTGACACGACTTTCTTGGCTCGCTACCATCTACTAAACCTTTAGTAGACAGGAGCATCATGGAAATCTCATTCACCGACCGCGAGGCCGACGTCATGCAGATCCTGTGGGATCACGGACCGTCGGTGGTCGCCGAAGTACGCGCCCAGCTGCACGACGAGCTGGCCTACACCACCGTCCTCACCGTGCTGCGCACGCTGGAAGCGAAGGGCTATGTCGAGCACACCGAGGAAGGCCGCGGCCACCGCTACCACGCCGCCATCGAGCAGCAGGTGGCGCGCAAGAGCGCCCTGCAACACCTGACCAGCAAACTGTTCAAGGGCTCCACCGAACTGCTGTTCGCCCACCTGGTGGCCGACGAAAAGCTCGGCGCCGACGACATCGCCCGCATGCGCGCCCTGCTCGCCAAGAGCGGCAAGGAGAAAACGTGATGCTCGCCTGGCTCGCCTACACCATCACCGTCAGCGCCCTGCTCGGCGCCTCCGCCCTGCTCGCCGAACGCGCGGCGCGGCTGCGGCGCGCGCCCACGCGCTGGATCTGGACCACGGCCATCCTTGCCTCGCTGCTGCTGCCGGCGACGATCGCGTCGGTCTCGGTGCAGCTGCCGCCGGTGTTCACCCCCGCCGCCGACACCACGCCGGTCGCCCTGCGCGACACCACCTCGAGCGTGCTGGCCCCGGCGCTGATCGCGGCGCGCAGCCTGCCCGCCAGCGCCGGCGCGGCGTGGAGCGGCGTGTCGAACCCGGACCCGCTGGTCAAGCGTGCCTGGGCCGCGCTGTCGGCGACGATGCTGCTGGCGCTGGCCGCCAGCGCGCTGGCGCTCGCCCTGCGCAAGCGGCGCTGGCCGCAAAGGCGCGTGGCCGGCGCCACTGTCTTCGTGGCGCCGGATGCCGGGCCCGCCGTGGTCGGGCTGCTGCGCCCGCGCATCGTGCTGCCCGCGTGGCTGGCCGGGGCGCCGCCGGCGCAGCAGGCGCTCGTCATCGCCCATGAACAGGCCCACATCGATGCGCGCGATCCGCAGCTGCTGACGGTCGCCCTGTGCCTGCTGGTGCTGATGCCGTGGAACCTGCCGCTGTGGTGGCAGCTGCGGCGCCTGCGCCATGCGATCGAAGTCGACTGCGATGCGCGCGTGCTGCGCGCCGGCCACGACCTGCAGGACTATGGCGCTGCGCTGATCGACGTCGGCCAGCGCCAGTCCGGCTTCGTCGGCGCGGTGGCGGCGATGGCCGAGTCGCGCTCCTTCCTGGAACAGCGCATCCGCCTGATGGTGCAGTCGCCGAAGCGCTGGAGCCAGGCCGCGGCTCCGCTGGCGGGCGGCCTTGCCGTGTGCATGCTGGCGGTGGCGGCACAGGTCGCGCCGCCGAACGCCGCCCAGCCTCTCGCCGCCGCCGCGGCCGATCCGCTGGACCGCCAGCAGGTGCCGGTCAAGGCGTCGCGCCTGGTCCACTACATCGGCGCCTACCAGCTCGACGACCTGACGCTGATCGAAGTGACGCCGGATGGCCGCCGCCTGTGGATGCAGATGAGCCGCCAGCAGCGCATCGAGCTGTATCCCGAAGCGGATGACAAGTTCTTCTCGCGCGATGTCGATGCGCAGGTCACGTTCAAGCGCGATGCGAACGGCAAGGTCGATGCGATGCTGCTGCGCCAGTTCGGCCTGACGCAGCAGCTGCCCCGCCTCAGCCCCGACGCGGGCGCCGCGCTGGATGCGAAAATCGCAAGGAATGCGGCGCGCACCAAGCCAATTGCCGGCGGCGCCGCCCTCCTGCAAAGGCATATCGACCGGGCGGTCGACGGCAAGATCGACCTGCAGCTCTTCACCCCGGCGCTCGCGCAAAAGGTGGCGCAGGTGCAAGCGCGCGCGCTCGCCGACGTGCAAAAATTCGGCAAGGTGAAGGCAATTACTGCTCTCGGCGTCAGCATCACCGGCCACGATCTGTACCGCGTGCACCACGAACACGCGGTGCGCGACTGGCACGTGCTGCTCACCGACAGCGGCAAGGTGGCGCACGTCTACTCGCGCGAAGTCTTCTAGCGCCAGTGTGCGCCAACGTACCGTGCTTGCCGGGCCTGCCATGTAGGCTGGCGGCATGGGCAAGGTCTACATAGGAATTTCCGGCTGGCGATACGAGCCATGGCGCGGGGTGTTCTACCCCGAGGACCTGACGCAGGATCGCGAGCTGGAGTTCGCCTCGCACAACCTTCCTTCGATCGAGATCAACGGATCGTTCTACTCCCTGCAGCGGCCGGAAAACTACGCGGCCTGGTACGAGGCCACGCCGAAGGGCTTTGTGTTCAGCTGCAAGGGCAACCGTTTCATCACCCATGTCAAGCGGCTCAAGGACATCGACGGACCGCTGGCCAATGTGCTGGCCTCCGGCGTGTTCAATCTGCGCGAAAAGCTCGGTCCCTTCCTGTGGCAGTTCCCGCCCAACTTCAAGTTCGATCCGGAGCGGATGGAGCATTTCCTCAGCCTGCTGCCGCACGATACCAGCGAAGGCCTGGCGCTGGCGCAGCGCCACGAATCGCGCATGGCGGGCAAGGTCGCGCTGGAGGTGGACAAGCAGCGCAAGCTGCGCCACGCGGTGGAGATCCGCAACGAGAGCTTCATCGACGAAGCGTTCATCGCGCTGCTGCGCAAGTACAAGGTGGCGGTGGTGGTGGCCGACACGGCCGGCAAATGGCCGTATATCGAGGATGTGACGGCGGACTTCATGTACCTGCGCCTGCATGGGGACAAGGCGCTGTACGCGAGCGGGTACACCGAGGAAGCGCTGGACAGGTGGGCGGCGCGGATCGGCGCGTGGCGGGATGGGCGGCAGCCGGAGGATGCGGCGCTGGTGTCGGCCAAGTCGGCGCCGAAGCGGGCGAGCCGGGATGTGTTCTGCTACTTCGACAATGACGTCAAGGTAAGGGCGCCGTTCGATGCGCACCGGCTGATAGAAAAACTGGGACTGTGACGCTTGAAGGGGCGTAGGGTGGGTGAGCGCAGCGCTACCCACCACGCGCTGTGTTGGCGGCACATGGTGGGTAGCGCTTCGCTCACCCACCCTACGCCTGTTTACGATTCCCGGGCGTGGATTCTTATTACCCGGTGCTTGGCCGGCGCCACCGGCGCCGGCCCACAGCCATCACAGCCGCTGCCGCAGCCCTTTTTCGCCTTGCGCGGCAGCAGCGCGCGCGCCGCGTACACTGCCGACGCCCCCACGATCACCGCCACGATCAGGTTCTCGATCATCTCAGCCTCCAAACGCCAGCGCAACGCGGTAGGTGACGAACGACGCCGCATACGCCAGCGCGAACATATAACCCGCCATCAGCAAGGGATAGCGCCAGCTGTTGGTTTCGCGCTTGACGACCGACAGCGTCGACAGGCACTGCGGCGCGAACACATACCAGGCCAGCAGCGACAGCGCGGTGGCCATGCTCCACGACTGCGCGATCAGCGGCGTGAGCGCGGTCGCCAGTTCGTCGCCGGACTGCGACAGCGCGTACACGGTGCCCAGCGCGCCGACGGCCACTTCGCGCGCGGCCATGCCGGGCACCAGCGCGATGCAGATCTGCCAGCCGAAGCCGATCGGCTCGAACACGACGGCCAGCGCGCGGCCCAGCATGCCGGCCACGCTGTAGTAGATCGGCGGCTGGGTGGCGCCTTCCGGCGCGCCCGGGAAACTCGACAGGAACCACAGCAGGATCATCAGGGTCAGGATGATGGTGCCGACGCGCGACAGGAAGATCTTGGCGCGCTCCCACAGGCCGATGGCCAGGTTCTGCAGATGCGGCCAGTGGTAGCTTGGCAGCTCGAGCATCAGCGGCTGCTTGTGCTTGCCGCCGAGGGTGCGCTTGAAGAACCACGCCACCGCCATCGCGCTGATGATGCCGGCGAAGTACAGCACGAACAGCACCAGCCCTTGCAGGTTCATGAAGCCGCCGACCTCGCGGTTCGGGATGAAGGCGGCGATGATCAGCGCGTACACCGGCAGGCGCGCGGAGCAGGTCATCAGCGGCGCGATCATGATCGTCACCAGCCGGTCGCGCGGATTCTGGATGGTGCGCGCGGCCATCACGCCCGGAATCGCGCAGGCAAAGCTGGACAGCAGCGGAATGAAGGCGCGCCCGGACAGGCCGACCCCGCCCATCAGGCGGTCGAGCAGGAAGGCGGCGCGCGGCAGGTAGCCGCAGTCTTCCAGCACCAGGATGAAGAAGAACAGGATCAGGATCTGCGGCAGGAACACCAGCACGCTGCCGACGCCGCCGAAGACACCCTCGACCAGCAGGCTGCGCAGCGGCCCTTCGGCCATGCTGGCGGTGGCGGCGGCGCCCAGCGCTTCCACGCCGGCGGTGATCATTTCCATCGGCACCGCGGCCCAGCTGAACACGGCCTGGAACACCAGGAACATCAGCACGGCCAGGATCAGCGGGCCGGCGACCGGATGCAGCACGACCTGGTCGATGTTCTCGGACAGGTTGCCGGTGTCGTTGGCGCTGTTGGCGCAGGCGTCGAGGATGCGGCGCACTTCGCGCTGGGTATCCTCGACCGTCACCGCGTCGATCGCCGACAGCGGCCTGGCCGCCGCCGTCGCGCCCTGCGGCATGGCGTCGAGCGCGTCGAGCAGGGCCTTCTCGCCGCCGCTCTGCACCGCCACGGTCTCGACCACCGGCATGCCCAGTTCGGCCGACAGCTTGGCGGTGTCGATGACGATGCCGCGCTTTTTGGCGACATCGACCATGTTCAGCGCCAGCACCATCGGCAGGCCGAGGCGGCGGATCTCGAGCACCAGGCGCAGGTTCAGGCGCAGGTTGGTGGCGTTGACGACGCAGACGATGGCGTCCGGCGCCTGTTCGCCGGCGCGCAGGCCGGCCACGACGTCGCGCGTGATCGCTTCGTCCGGGGTGGTGGCGGACAGGCTGTAGGCGCCCGGCAGGTCGAGCACCCTGAAGGCGCGCCCGGCGGGCGAGGTGAAGCTGCCTTCCTTGCGTTCGATGGTGACGCCGGCGTAGTTGGCGACCTTCTGGCGGGCGCCGGTCAGGCGGTTGAACAAGGCGGTCTTGCCGCAGTTGGGATTGCCCAGCAAGGCGATCAGGGGCATTCGTGCAGTACTGCTCATGCGATTACTCCGGCTGGATCGAGATCAGGGCAGCCTCGAAGCGGCGCAGCGCAAACGTCGATTCCCCCACCTTGACCGCCATCGGGTCGCCGCCGGGCTGCGCGCGGCGCAGCATGCGGATCCGCTCGCCCGGCACGAAGCCCAGTTCCATCAGCCGCCGCACCAGGTCGACGCCGGCGTCGACGGTGTGCGCCGGGGCGGGCGCGACATGGACCACGGTGCCGCTTTGGCCGGCCGGCAGGAAGTCGAGCGTGATCAGGGTGGGGGCGAGAGTCATGGCGTTATTGCTCAATAGTATGGGTCACACCCACATGATAAACGTAAATGCGAATTATTTCTATTTAGATCGCGATTTTGCTTGCAATCGCTTTCGAGTTACGGGAAAATGCAAATCTTAATGAGAACGATTCTTATTATAGAAATAAAGCCAAACTTGTAGAAGGTGCATCGATGATCGTTTGTGTCTGCAACAATATCTCCGACCGTGAAATCCGCCAGGCAGTCGACCTCGGCCTGTCCTCGATGGCCGAGCTGCGCCGCGACCTCGGCGTCGCCACCTGCTGCGGCAAGTGCGCCAGCTGCGCCAAGCAGGTGCTCAACGACCACGTCGAAGCGACAATGCAGGCAACGATGCAGGCAACTGAGCTGAGCTTCCGCACTACCCAGGCCGCCTGATTTCCATGAGCGCCATGGCCTACTCCACCAGCGCCGGGTTCGACGACGCCGTCGCCCTGGTGGACCGCCTGCGCGCCAAGTTCGGCCCGCTGGCGACGGTCATCGCCATCCACGCCGCCCTGTTCTACCTGCTGTCCTCCGGCTTGCTCGACCGCGTGGTGCAAGCGGCCATGCCGCAAGCCGTCTACGTCAGCTTCGTTACCCCGCCGCCGCCGCCAAAAACACCGCCGCCGGCCGCGCCCAAAACCGTCAACCTGGCGCCGCCGCCGATGATCGCGCCGCCGCCGCCGGTCATCCAGTCCGCGCCGGTGGTCAACACCATCACCCTGCCGCCGCCCGCGCCCGCCGCCGCGCCCGAAAAAGCGGTCGCCGCCGTCGTGGCCGCCCCCGCGCCAGCCGCGCCGCCGGCTGCCGGGCCGAGAACCATCACCACCGGTGTCGAATACATCAAGGCGCCGCAGCCGGTCTATCCGGCCCAGTCCAAGCGCATGGGCGAACAGGGCAAGGTCGTGCTGCGGGTGCTGGTCAACGAAAAAGGCCAGGCCGACCAGGTCATCGTGCAGAGCTCCTCCGGCTCGGCGCGGCTGGACGAAGCGGGCCGCCAGGCCGCGCTGCGCGCGCTGTTCAAGCCCCATGTCGAAGATGGCCGCCCGGTCGCCGTGTTCGTCATCGTACCGCTCAATTTCGAGCTGGCCAGCTAGGCCGCTTCCCCTTCGGGCGCGCGCCCCGGGCCGCCTCGTGCGGGCGCGTTTTGCGCTATCATATCGGCATCCCCACCCGCTACCCAAAAAGGCTTCCCCATGAAGGGCGACAAGAATGTCATCCGGCTGCTCAACGCGCAGCTGACCAACGAGCTTTCCGCGATCAACCAGTACTTCCTGCATGCGCGCATGTACCGCCACTGGGGCCTGGACAAGCTGGGCAAGAAGGAGTACGAGGAATCGATCGGCGAAATGAAGCATGCCGACAAGCTGATCGACCGCATCCTGATGCTCGACGGCCTGCCCAACCTGCAGGCGCTGCACAAGCTGCTGATCGGCGAATCGACCCAGGAAATGCTCGAATGCGACCTGAAGCTGGAACAGGCGTCGCAGCTGACCGTCAAGGAAGGCATCGCCGCGGCCGAAGTGGCCCACGACTATGTGTCGCGCGACCTGCTGCTGGAAATCCTGGAAGACACCGAAGAGCACATCGACTGGCTCGAAACCCAGCTCGACCTGATCACCAAGGTCGGCATCCAGAACTACCTGCAGAGCCAGATGGCGACCGCGGAGTAAAAAGCGGCGCGGTGACAGGGACCGCATCGGTAGCGTAGCCAGGCAGACTAATCGACGTCGTCCCTGCGAAGGCAGGGCCCCATGCTGAGCGTATTCAGTATGGGTCCCTGCCTTCGCAGGGACGACGTTGGTTTGAGTGCACTAAGTTTTAGATTCTCGGCTTCGGGTGCTTCAAGCGTTGCGCCAGCGCGCCACCCATTTGTCGTAGAACCCCATGTCCCTCGGCACCGCGCCGGGGATCGCGCAGATCGCGCCGGCGAATTCGTTGGCGCGGGCCAGCGTGGTATCGAGCGGCCAGCCGCGCATCCGTCCCAGCAAAAAGATCGCCGAAAACGCGTCGCCCGCCCCCACCGTGTCGATCACGTAGGGCGGCGCCGGCGTGTCGCGCGTGGAGATGATGGCGCCGTCGGCGCCGAAGTACGCCGAGCCGCGGTGGCCGAGCGTGACGACCAGCCCCTGCAGGCTGAACTTGTCGATCAGGGCGCCGCAGGCGGCGCGCACCTCGTCGGCGTCGAGCGCCGGCGCGGCCGGGTCGATCCCGAAGTACCACGCGAACAGCGCCTGCAATTCTTCTTCGTTGACCTTCAGGATATCGGCCGCGTCGAGCGAACGCAGCACGCAGTCCTGGTCGACCTGGCCGGGGCGCAGGTTCAGGTCCAGGTAGCGGGTGGCCTTGCTTGCGCCGAGCAGCTGGTGCAGCGTTTCGCGCGAGCGCTCGCTGCGCTGGACCAGGGTGCCGAAATAGATGGTGTCCGGCTGCGCCTCGGCCAGCGCGGACAGCGCCGGATCGGGGGCGATGAAATCGTAGGCCTGGCGCGGCAGGATCACGAAGCGGTGGCCGCCGCCGGCGATGCGTTCGACCACCACGCGCCCGGTCTCTTCCATCGCATCGACCTGCAGGCCGCGCTCGGACATCGCGAAGCGCTCGAACTCGGCGCGCACGACGGCGCCCAGCTTGTCGCTGCCGATGCGGGTGATCATCAGCTGCGGCGCCATGAAGGCGGCCAGGTGGCGCGCCACGTTGAACGGTGCACCGCCGACGACCTGCTCGGTGGTGAAATCGTCGACCAGCGCTTCGCCGAATACTGCGATTGTCATCATGTGCCTCGTGTGCCTGTGCCACCCGCGTCAGGCGGGACGAACCACCTTCACGCGCAGCACGGCCAGGGCGGCGCACAGCATGAGGGCTCCGGCCAGCATTATAACGTTCTCCGGATTGCCCCCGAGCCAGCTACGGTAGTACAGCGGCAGCGTGAAGATCTGGATGATCATCGGAATCACGATGAACATGTTGAAGATGCCCATGTAAACGCCGGTGCGCTCGGGCGGGATGCTCCCGGCCAGCATCACATACGGGTTGCCCATGATGCTGGCCCAGGCCAGGCCGATGCCGACCATCGGCACGAACAGCAGCGCCGGCGAGGTGATGTGCGGGATCGACAGCATGCCGATGCCGGCCAGCGCCAGGCAGATACTGTGCATCACTTTCGGCCCGTAGCGGCGCGTGAACGGCACCAGGGCGAAGGCCGCGATGAAGGCGATGAAGTTGTAGAAGGCGCCGACCTGGCCGTTGAGCAGGTTCGCATCGCGGAAGCCGCTCGATGCGGGATCGGTGGTGCCGAACAGGGTCGTCGACAGCGACAGCGTGATGTACTGCCAATAGCAGAACAGCGCGTACCACTGGAACAGCTTGACCAGCGCCAGCTGCTTCATCGTGGCCGGCATCTCGCGCACCGCGCTGGCGATGTCGCCCAGCGTGTGCAGCCAGCCCGGCGGCCGGGCGCGGATCGCGCGCAGCTCCGCCTCCCCGAGCGGATGTTCGGGCGTGGTCTTGAGCGTCCACAGCACCGAGGCGATCGAGAACACGGCGCCGATCACGAAGGCCGCGATCACGATGTGCGGAATATGGCTGCCGTTGACGGCGTCCTTGTTCATGCCGAACAGGACCAGCAGCGACGGCGTCAGGTAGGCCAGCGTCTGCCCCAGGCCGGTGAAGGCGCTCTGGGTCAGGAAGCCGAGCGAATGCTGGCTCGGCGCCAGCTTGTCGCTCACGAACGCGCGGTAAGGCTCCATGGTCACGTTGTTGGCCGCGTCGAGGATCCACAGCAGGCTGGCCGCCATCCACAGGGTCGGGCTGAAGGGCATGAACAGCAGGCCGATGCTGCACACGATGGCGCCCACCAGGAAGTACGGCGTGCGGCGCCCCCAGCGCGTGACGGTGCGGTCGCTCATGGCGCCGACCAGCGGCTGCACCAGCAGCCCGGTCATCGGCCCGGCCAGCCACAGGTAGGGCAGGCTGGCCTCGTCGGCGCCCAGGTAGTTGTAGATCGGGCTCATGTTGCTTTGCTGTAGGCCAAAGCTGAACTGGATGCCGAAGAAGCCGACATTCATGTTCACGATCTGCCAGAACGACAGCAGCGGTTTCGGAATCGACATGCGGACCTCGGTTCAGGCGCGCGACCAGGCGGCGCGCCAGGATTGATAGAAGGCCTCGTCCGGCGCGACCGCGCCGGCGATGCCGCATACGGCCGCCGCGAAGGCGTTGGCGCGCTCCAGCGTCAGCGCCAGCGGCCAGCCGCTCTGCTGCCCGAACAGGAACACCGACGAAAACGCATCGCCGGCACCGACAGTATCGACCAGAACGGCCGGCGCGTCAGGTGCGCGGCTGGTGACGACCTGGCCATGCTCGCCGAAGTAGACGGAACCGCGCTCGCCGAGGGTGACGATCAGCCCTTCCAGGCCGAAGGTCTGCATCAGCGCGGCGCAGGCCTTGCGCACCGGCGCTGCGTCCATGTCGTCGGTGCCCGGCCGCACATGGGTGTACCAGCCGAACAGGTCGCGCAGCTCTTCCTCGTTGACCTTGACGATGTCGGCCGCGTGCAGCGACTCGAACACGCAGCGCTCGTTGACCTGGCCCTCGCGCACGTTCAGGTCGAGGTAGCGCTGCGCCGTCGAGCGCGCGAACAGGGCGCGCAGCGCGGCGCGCGATCCGGGCCGGCGCTGCGCCAGTGTACCGAAATACAGCGTGGCCGCGGGCACGCCCTCGACCGCGGCGCAAGCCGGCGCCGCCTCGATGCGGTCGTAGGCCTGGTCGTCGAGGATGATGAAGCGGTGGCTGCCCTCGCTGCGTTCGACCACCACGCGCCCGGTCGCAGCAAGCGGGTCGACCTGCAGGCCGCCCTGCGCCATGCCGAAGCGTTCGAATTCGCTGCGCACCATGGCGCCGACCGGATCGTCGCCGATGCAGGTGATCATCAGCGGCGTGGCGCCGAAGGCGGCCAGGTTGCGCGCCACGTTGAACGGCGCGCCGCCGACGACTTGTTCGCTGCCGAAGTCGTCGACCAGGGCTTCGCCGAATACGATGATGGCGGGCGCGCTCATGGCCGCTCCAGCCACAGCATCGCCCATGGTGCGAGCACCACCCGGTCGTCCTGCCCCGGCCAGGCGCCGGCGCCCATCGCGGTAAGGCTGAAGGTCATTTCACGCTCCGAAAAATTGAACAGGCCCAGGAAGCGCTCGCCGCGCGCCAGCGCCAGCAAGGCGGGATCCTCGACGGCGAGCAGCCGGCGCGGCGTGCCGGCGGCCAGCGCATCGTGGCGGCGGCGCGCGGCGGCCAGCGCGCGCAGCGCACTGAATACGCGCCCGGGCGTGGTGGCCGGATCGTGGCGCTGCGCGAACGCGGCCGGATCGAGCGCGGCGCGCTGGACCCAGCGGCTGTCATGCGCGCGGCGCGGATCGTCGAGGTAGCTGTGGTCGTTGCCCTGCCCCAGCTCGTCGCCCATGTACAGCATCGGCATGCCGCCGAAGGCCATCGCCAGGCCATGCAGCAGCAGCAGGCGGCGCAGCGCATGCTCCCGCTGCTGTTCGCCGGCTGCGGTTTCCAGTCCAGCCAGCGCCGCGGCGCTGCCATTGGTGCCGTGCAGCGCGCGGCCGGCGCCGGTCTGGAACGCGACCCCGGCGGCGAAACTATGCCCGTTCCCGTAGAAGCCGGCGATGCGCGCCAGGCGCTGGTCGGCATTCGCCTCCGCGCGCAGCACGTTCCAGCCGATATCGTCGTGGCAGCGCACGTAGGTCAGCCAGCTCGCCCCGTGCGGCAGCGCCGGGGTGGCCGCGGCCACCGCGCGCAGCAGGCCGGTGTCCTGCTCCGCCAGGGCGCTCCAGCCGGCCGCCATCAGGGTGCTGTGATAGGCCAGGTGGCACTCCGGCATGCCGGCGCTGCCGAAATAGGCCGGCAGTTCGCGGGTAGGCACGATCGCCTCGGCCTTGAGCAGCACGCCCGGCGCGGCGATGTCGACCAGCGCGCGCAGCACCTGCAGCAGCGCGTGCGCTTCCAGCTGGTTCATGCAGTTGCTGCCCTCGCGCTTCCACAGGAAGGCCGTGGAATCGAGGCGGAACGCTTCGACCCCGCGGTTGGCCAGGCGCAGCAGGGCCAGCACCATCTCGCCCAGCACCTCGGGGTTGGCGTAGTTCAGGTCCCACTGGAAGGGATAGAAGGTGGTCCATACCCAGCCCTGCATGGCGTCGACCCAGGTGAAGTTGCCGGGGGCCGCTTCCGGGAATACCTGGCCCAGCGACTGCTCGTAGCGGTCCGGCTGGGCGCGGTCGGGGAACACATGGAAGAAGGCGCGCAGGCGCTCGTCGCCGGCGGCCGCCCCGCGCGCCCAGGCATGGTCGTCGGCCACGTGGTTGAGCACCAGGTCCGAACACAGGCTGATGCCGTTGGCGCGCAGCGCGGCGGTCAGCGTTTCCAGGTCTTCGCCGCCGCCCAGCGCGGGTTCGATGTCGGCGAAGCTGGCGACGGCGAAGCCGCCGTCGTTTTCGCCGGCGCGGGCGCGCAGGAAGGGCAGCAGGTGCAGGTAGCCGACGCCAAGCTCGCGCAGGTGCGGAATGCGCGCCGCCACGCCTTGCAGGGTGCCGCCGAACTGCGGCACATAGGCGCTGTAGCCGAGCATGTGCTGGCCGGCGAACCAGGCGGGATCGGCCTCGCGCTGATCATCGAGCCAGCGCAGCGCCGCCGGCCGCGCCGCCATCAGGCCGCCCAGCGCCGCCATCAGCTGGCCGAGCCATTGCCCGTAGTGCGGCAGGTGGCCGTACAGGCTTTGCAGGCGCTCCTGCAGCACCGCTTCGCGGCTGGCGAAGCGACGCGCGGCGGTGGCGTGCAGTTCGGGCGGCAGCGCGCCTTGCAGGCGCTGCAAAAGTTCATGCTTGGTCATGTCGATGCTTTATGGTTAGAACGAATACTTCAGCGTGGCCTTGATTGCCCTGCCGCTGATTGAACGGGCGGCATGGCCGTCGCCTTCGACTTCGGTGTAGCCGATCTTGTTGAACAAGTTGTTCGCCGACAGCGACAGCATCGTGCTCGGGCTGAGCTGGTAGTTGATGAAACCGTGGACGACCGCGTAGGCAGGCATGACGATGGTGTGCGCATCGTCGGCCCAGGACTTGCCGGTCCCGATCACGCTGACGCCGAAGCTGGCGTCGCCGATCTCGTAGGACGGTGCGAACTGGTATACAACTTTCGCCTGGCGCCTCGGCGTATTGCCGATCACCGCTTCGCCGCCGGGCGCCGTGGCCGTGATCTCGGCATCGGTCCAGGTCAGGCCGCCGGCCAGGCGCAGGGCGCCGCGGCGGTAGGCCGCTTCCAGCTCGAGGCCCTTGGCGTCGTAGCTGTTGGCGGTGCTCTTTTGCGTGGTCGCTTCGAAGTTGGTTTCCTTGGTCTTGGCCTGGAACACGGTGGCGAAGGTGCTCAGGCCGCCGCTGCGCCATTTGACGCCGCCTTCGAGCTGGCGCACGGTGTTGATGCTGATCGGCGCGCTGCCGTCGAGCGGGGTGCCGAACAGGATGCGGTCGGCATTGAAGGCGACGCCATCGCTGATGCGGGCGAACAGCGCCAGCGACGGCGACAGCCTGTAGTTGCCGCCCGCCGAATACGAGGTGTGGTCGACGCGGTAGTCGACGAACTGCATCGTGGCCGCGTCGTAGCGGGTGCCGCCGGTGGCGATGTTGGCGGTGCCGCTGGCGCGCTGGCGGTCCTGGCGCAGGCTGGCGTCGATGTTCAGCGGTCCCTGTTCGTAGCCGACGTTGACGTACGGCGAGGTCAGCTTGTACTGCATGTCGACGGCGCGCGAGCAGCACCCGCCCCAGGCCGGTCCGACCAGGCCGGGCGTGGCGCTGGCCGTTTGCAGCAGCGCCGGCTTGTCGCCGCTGGCCTGCATCAGGTATTCGTTGAAGTTCCAGGTCAGGCCCAGGTCCTGCACCGAGGTGTAGAGGCCGGCGGTGGCGGTCAGCTTGGCGCCGCCGACGGTGAAACTGCGCGCCAGGCGGGTGTCGTTGAACACCGCGCCGACGTCGTCGATCGAGGTGTTGAACACGACCGCCGGGAACGCGCGGCCGCTGTACGGCTTGCCCGTGTTGGGACCCGTGGCGAAGGTGTAGTTGCCGACCACGCCATTATTGGCGGGGAATACGCCGATGAAGCGGCCGCTGTTGTCGGACCAGCGGAAGTTTTCGGACAGGGTCCAGCCGCCGCCGAGGCGGAACTGGGCTTCGAGGCCGAGCGCCGTGCTGCTGACCGACAGGCCGTCGTTGACCTTGCTGCTGACCCGGTTGTTGGCCTTGTCGAGCGTGACATCCGGTACCCAGTACGGCGAATAGAAGGTCACCGTGCGCGGGTCGATGCCGGGGATTTCCTCGACCTGCTGGTTGCGCACCTGCACCGGTACAGGCAGGCTGGTCGGGGTCTTGTCTTCGAGGCGCTTGAACGACAGGCGGATGAAGCCGTTGTCGAGCTCGTGCGTGATGTTGCTGCGCAGCTGGCCGCCCTGCTCGCTCGTCAGCCCGGTCTGGCGGATCCCTTCGCCGCTGCGGTAGAAGCCGCCGATGAAGAAGCGGGTCCTGGGCGACAGCGCGCCGCCGTAGTCGAAGTCGAAGCGGGTGCTGTCGTAGTCGAGACCCTTGGTCAGGCCGATGCTGCCGCCCTGCTCGGTGCCGGTCTTGCTGATGAAGTTGATGATGCCGCCGGGCGCATTGCTGGCCATGGTCGAGGCCGAGCCGCCGCGCACCACTTCGAGGTGGTCGAGGCTACCGTCGATCTTGACGTAGCTGTCCGGCGTGATGAAATTGAAGTCGCCCGATTGCAGGACCGGCAAGCCGTCTTCCTGGATTTGCACGTAGCGCGCGCCGCCGGCCGAGATCGGCACGCCGCGCACGGTGATGTTGGCGTTGCCTTCGCCGCCGGACGATTCCGAGCGTACGCCCGGCACCGATCGCAGCACTTCGGCGGCGCTGGTCGGGGCCGATTTCTGCAGGGTGTCCAGTTCGATGGTGCTGATCGACACGCTCGACTTCATCTTCGAGGTGCCGCTGCTGGTGCCGGTCACGACGACGCGCTCGAGGTTCAGGCCGTCGGTGGCGCCGGCTTCGGCGGCTTGGACGTCCTGGGCTGGCTGGGTTTGCTGGGCGGCGGCGCCGATGTGCAACAGTGCAAGCGAAACGGCCGCAGCCATGCTCTTGATGGTGGTGTTCATGTGTCTCCTCCGGTGGGGCAGGCCGTGCAATGTGCCGGCGCTTTTCGTGATCTGGTGGAGCGATTATCAATCAATTGCGGATTTATTGCAATCGATTGCAATAAGGCGGCGCAGCATGAGGAATTGGGTGGGGCCGCACTGGGGGAAACGTCGAAATTACCGGAAAAATCTCGTGCAATCGCTGCATTGCAACATCGAAAACTGCGGCTTTTATGCGACAGATTTCAATAAAAATGCAATCGATTACAATTTGGAGTGCTGCTGACGTGGCGATCTTGCGAATTAACCAAGGCCGCCCCTGCGAAGGTGGGATTGGCTTGGGCGGCTGCCAATAAATCCGGACAGGCCTCAGCGACCGCTGGTCGCCCGCACGATCAGTTCCGTCGGCAGCTGTTCCGACCGCGCCTCGCGCCCTTCGACCCTGGCCAGCACGGCAGCCACCAAGGCCTGCCCCGCCTCCTTGATCGGCTGGCGGATCGTGGTGAGCGGCGGGTGGAAATAGGTCGACAGCTCGATATCGTCGTAACCGACGACGGCCACGTCGCGCGGCACTTCGCGGCCCAGCTCGCGCAGGGTGTTAATCGCCGTCATCGCCAGCAAGTCGCTGCAGGCAAAAATGGCATCGTAATCCACGCCGCGGCGCGCCAGTTCATGCACCGCGTCCGCGCCGCCGCTCGGCAGGAAGGACACCGACACCCGCAGCTGGGGATCGGCGTCCAGCCCCTGCGCCTTGAGCGCATTGCAATAGCCGCGGTAGCGCTGCGCCACTTCGGGCAGGTTGATGTCGCCGAGGAAGGCGATGCGCCGCCGCCCACTGTCGAGCAGGTGGGCCGTCGCCAGGCTGCCGCCGCTGACATTGTCGCCGCCGACGGTCGTATAGAGCTGCTGCGGCAGCTGCGCGCCCCACACCGCGATCGGCACATTGCGCGCCGCCAGCTGGTTCAGCTGGTCATGGTGGCGCCACTGGCCGATCAGGATCACGCCGATGACGCGGCCGGTGTCGAAGGGCTGGGCGGCGGCATCGAGCTGCTCGGCGTCGACGCGCGAGACCAGCATGTCGAAGCCGCTTTCGGTCAGCGCGTCCGCCAGGCTGCCGAGCATGCTCAGGAAGAAAGGATCGGACAGGTGCTGGCGCGTGGCCGAATCGTAGGGGATCACCACGCCGACCGTGCGGCTTTGCCCCAGCCGCAGGTTCTGGGCGCCGACATTGATCGTGTACTTGAGCGAACTGGCCAGCTCGAGGATGCGGGTGCGGGTTTCCTCGTTGACCAGGGGACTGCGGCTGAGCGCGCGCGACACGGTGGCCGTCGAGACGCCAGCCAGGCGCGCGATATCGGCCATCTGCAGCCGCTTTTGCGCCGCGTTTGCCCCTTCGCCGGCGGTGGGTTTGGTCATCGGGCGGGCCGCCTATTGAGGCAGGGTGTCTTTGAAGGACGGGCGCTCGGACAGCTTGTCGAACAGGCGCGCCAGGTTCGGGTAGTCGCCGCGCCAGCCGATCTCGGGGAAGCGGAACGACAGCCAGCCCAGGCAGCAGCCGACGGCCACGTCGGCCAGCGTGTAGTGGTTGCCCTTGCAGAAATTCGATTCGCCCAGGTTGGCCGACATGACGTTCAGGCCGGCATGGACCTTGACCATCTGGCGCTCGACCCAGGCCGCGCTCTGCTGCTCGGCCGGGCGCAGGGTGTTTTCCAGGCGCACCAGCACCGCGGCGTCGATGACGCCGTCGGCCAGCGCTTCCCAGACCTTGACGTCGGCCCGGTCGCGCCCATTCGGCGGCAACAGCTTGCCGACCGGGGTCAGCGTATCGAGGTACTCGACGATGACGCGCGAATCGAACATCGGACTGCCGTCTTCCATGATCAGGCAAGGCACCTTGCCCAGTGGATTGTATTCGTGGATTTTGGTTTCCGCGGTCCAGACATTCTCGAGCTCATAGGCGTAGTCGAGCTTTTTTTCCGCCATGACGACACGTACTTTGCGGACGTAGGGACTGGCGAGTGAACCGATGAGTTTCATAGATGCTTCAGGTGGAGGATTGGCAGCCAGTATAGCATCGCCCCCCGGGCCGATGGCAGGGGCAAGGTCCAATGCTGCGCCGCCACAACATCGGCTTGACAGCCGGTCCGGTGGTAAAATCGTGCTTTTGCGCGGAGCCGAACGCAATCCTCCTGCAACGCACCTTCTTCTCCACCCGATCTTCACCTACTTCCTGCTGCCATGACCACCACTCCTTACTCCACGCTGTCGGCCCTGTCCCCACTGGATGGGCGCTACGCCGCCAAAACCGACAAACTGCGCCCGATCCTGTCCGAAGCGGGCTTCATGCACCACCGCGTCAAGGTCGAGATTTCCTGGCTGCAGGCGCTGTCGCAGGCCGGTTTCGCCGAAATCAAGCCGTTTTCGGCCGAGGCGACCGCCAAGCTGGACAAGATGGCGGCGGACTTCAGCGAAGCCGACGCGGCGCGCATCAAGGCGATCGAAGCGGTCACCAACCACGACGTCAAGGCGGTCGAGTACTGGCTCAAGGAACAGGTGGCCGACGTGCCGGAACTGGTCGCCGCGACCGAGTTCATCCACTTTGCCTGCACCTCGGAAGACATCAACAACACCTCGCACGGCATGATGCTCAAGGCGGCGCGCGACGGCGTCATGCTGCCGGCGCTGCACAACGTGATCGCCAAGCTGACCCAGATCGCCCACGCCAACGCGGCCGTGCCGATGCTCTCGCGCACCCACGGCCAGACCGCCAGCCCGACCACGCTGGGCAAGGAAATGGCGAACGTCGTCGCGCGCCTGCAGCGCGCCGTCAAGCGCATCGCCGATGTCGAGATCCTGGGCAAGATGAATGGCGCGGTCGGCAACTACAACGCCCACCTGTCGGCCTATCCCGGCTTCGACTGGGCCGCGTTCTCGAAGAACGTCATCGAGCAGCGCCTCGGCCTGACCTTCAACCCGTACACGATCCAGATCGAGCCGCATGATTACATGGCCGAGCTGTTCGACGCGATCGCGCGCACCAATACCATCCTGCTGGACCTGAACCGCGACATCTGGGCCTACATTTCGCTGGGCTACTTCAAGCAGACCACCAAGGCCGGCGAGATCGGCTCGTCGACGATGCCGCACAAGGTCAATCCGATCGACTTCGAAAACTCGGAAGGCAACCTGGGCCTGGCCAACGCCGTCCTCAAGCACATGGCCGAGAAGCTGCCGGTGTCGCGCATGCAGCGCGACCTGACCGATTCGACGGTGCTGCGCAATATCGGCGTCGGCTTCGGCTACGCGCTGCTGGCCTACGACAGCTGCCTGCGCGGCCTGAACAAGCTGGAAGTGAACGCCGCCCGCCTCGAGCAGGACCTGGACGCGAACTGGGAAGTGCTGGCCGAGCCGGTGCAGACGGTGATGCGCCGCTACGGCATCGCCAATCCTTACGAGCAGCTCAAGGAACTGACGCGCGGCAAGGGCATCTCGAAGGATGCGCTGCGCGAATTCGTGCAGACCCTGGCGATTCCGCAGGAAGCGAAGGAGCTGCTGCTGGCGATGACGCCGTCGAATTATGTGGGGATTGCGGCGAAGCTGGCAGCCGAGATTTAAGCCTGCGACGTGCCGGCATGGCGGAAGAGGCCAACGGCCGATATCCGCCACGCGCCGCCACCGGCACTATTCCTGCCACACCAGCTTGACCGCCAGTGCGCGGTCATGCATGGTCCGCGTGGCCACCGGATCGAACTCGCCGTGCCCGCCATTCAGGTTCTGCCCCGATATCGCAAGTTCCAGGCTGCGCGACACGCGCCAGCCGAAGCGGGCGTCGACTGCCGTGTAAGCAGGCAAGTTAAACCGGTCGAGCCCGCCAACCTTGCGCACCCCCACTTCCAGATCCTTGTCTTCCGACAAGATGAAGGTCGAGCGCAGCTGCGCCGTGTGCGAAGGGTTTTGTCCCACCAGCGCCAGCGCGGCGCGATCCAGGCCGCCCGGCTTGAGCCATACCTGCTCCTTCAACAGCATCAGCCCCGCGCTCATGCGCCAGTTCTTGCTCAGCTGGGCGCTGCCCCAGGTTTCCAGGCCGCGCGCCTTGCCCTCCATCAGGTTGTCGAAGGTGACCGAAAGGGGGCTGCGAACGACAAACTGGGTGCGCAGGTCGTCATAGCGATTGAAGAAGGCCGTCGCCGACAGCGAGAGCCCGGCCAGCGGCTGTCCCCGGTAACCGAGCTCTAGCACCTTGGCGACTTCGGACTTGATGTTCGGTCCGCCGATCAGCAGATGGGGAGGACGGCCCGGCACGAAGACGTCGGCATCGAAGCGGGACGGCGCCCGCACCGTGCGCGAGGCGGCCGTCCACAGCGAGTGGGTGGGCGCGAGCTGCCACGACAGCCGCAGCGTCGGCAGGAATTCGGCGCCCGTGTAGGGATTGCGTTCGACCCGCGCGCCGGCGATCAGGCGCAGCTTGTCCCGTAGCGCCACTTCGTCCTGCGCGAACAGGCTGGCCCAGGACTGGCTGACCTTGCCCGGCAACACTGCAAGGTACCGGCTGCTCGTGAAATCATCCCGCGCATGGCGCAGGCTCGCGCCCCAGGTCAACTGCTGGCTGCCGCTGCGCGCCAGCGAATGCTGGAATTGCAGATCGGCGACCTGGATCGAATCGCTGTAGGCGGGCAGGATGTCGCGCTTGTTGTGGTCGATGTATCCTTGCAGCAGCAAGCTGCCGCCGCTGTCGAGCGGGTGGTTCCACTGCCCGCTCAGGTGGGCGCCGGCGGTGACGACGTCGGCCAGGCCGAAGATCTCATTGGTCCGGATCGCGCCCGGCAGCGGCTGGTCGGCCCTTCCGCGGAAGGCGCCGCCCTGCAGGCTGAAGCGGTCAGCCCCGCGCCGCCAGTCCCCGCGCAAGCCGATCACGCTGTGGTGGCGCGCATCGTCGACCCGCAGGCCGCCCTCCGTTTCCGTGTGGGGCTCGTCGGTATGGCTGCCGGAGACGCGCCAGGCGCCGTCCGCCCCGCCCCAGCCCTGGCGGAAGCTGGCGCGCGCGCGGCGGTTGCCGGCCGTGCCCGCCAGCAAGCGGCCGGTGCTGTCCGTGGCCGCGCGCGTGATGATGTTGATGACGCCGTTGACGGCGTTGACGCCCCACAGCGTGCCGCCGGGACCGCTGATGACCTCGATCCTTTCGATGTCCTCCAGCACCAGGTCCTGCATGTCCCACAGCACGCCGGAGAAGGTCGGCGTATACACCGAGCGGCCGTCGACCAGCACCAGCAGCTTGTTCGGCGAGGAGCCGACGCCGCCATTCAGGCCGCGCGCGCTGATCGAGTATTCATAGCCGCTGCGCGCGGCCACCTGGAGATTGGGCGCCAGGCGCATGATGTCGGGCAGGCTGCTGCTGCCGGAACGGCGGATATCGTCGGCGGTGATGACGAACACGGAGGCGGCCGCATCGGCGAGCCGCTCTGCCTTCTTGGAAACCGATGTGATCTGCAGGTTGGCCAGTTCCTCGATCGTTAAGTCAACTATATTGACGCCTTGCACGGTATCGGCTTGCGCCGCCTGTGCTGCGAACAGCAGCGCGGCGAGCATGGCGGGCCGCAACGCGCGCCCGGCGCCATGGAACGGGTGATCACCCATCGTGTTCCCCTGGACAAAAACATTGTGAAATAGCGTTTCGCCATTATTGACTAAAATTTGCCGCCTGTGGTCGTTTTGCGGTCAGCGTGGACAAGGAGCTGTGCGTTACCGTGTTAGTGTACGGGCAAAAAACGGGCGTGCCTGCACGCCCGGATAATCTTTGGTATATTGGTTCTAACGAGAACTAAATTGGAGCCCGTCAATGCAGCGGTACACAACACCGGCAATCCTGTTCCACTGGCTGATCGCGCTGCTGATCATCGGCGCCTTCACGATGGGACTGGTCATGACCGACATGCCCGGCATCACGCCGACCAAGCTGAAGTACTACAGCTGGCACAAATGGGCCGGCGTCACGATCCTGACCCTGGCCACCCTGCGCCTGCTGTGGCGCCTGACGCACCGCGCCCCGCCCTACCCCGCCAACATGCCGCCATGGCAAACGAGCGCCGCCAACGTCCTGCATGGCGCGCTGTATGTGCTGATGTTCGCGGTGCCGCTGAGCGGCTATTTCTATTCGCTGGCCTCCGGGATTCCGGTGGTCTGGTTCGGCCTGGTCGAACTGCCGGTGTTCATCGGCCCCAGCCCCGAACTGAAACCCATTTTCAAAGCCCTGCATTTCTGGCTCAACATGCTGCTCGCCGCACTGGTGCTGGGGCATGTCGGCGCCGCCCTGAAGCACCAGTTCATCGACCGTGACGGCCTGTTGACCCGGATGCTGCCAAAAACCGAAGGAGAATGACCGAATGAAAATACCGCGCACCCTCGTGCTCGCCACCCTGCTCGCCAGTGCGCTCGCCGTCGCCTCGCCGCTCAAGACCGATCCGGCCAAGAGTACGGTGGCCGCCGTGTTCAAGATGATGAACGCCCCGGTCGAGTCGAAGTTCAAGAAATTCAGCGCGCAGATCGACTACGATGCCGCCAAGCCGGATGCGTCGAAGGCCACGGTGGAAGTCGAGACCGCCAGCCTGGACGTGGGCGACCCGGAAATGAACAAGGAAGTCGTCAAGAAGGAATGGTTCAACAGCGCCCAGTTCCCGAAGGCGAGCTTCGTGTCCTCGGCGATCAAGCCGGCCGGGCCGGGCAAGCTGACCGTGTCCGGCAAGCTGACGCTCAAGGGCAGGACCAGCGACGTCACCTTCCCCTTGAGCGTCAAGGACGAAGCGGGCAAACAGGTTTTTGAAGGCACGCTGCCGATCAAGCGGCTGGCCTACAGCATTGGCGAAGGTGACTGGAAAGACACCAGCATGGTCGCCGACGAAGTCGTCATCAAGTTCCGCGTGACTGCGGGCAAGTAATTATTTTCAATAATAAAGGGACCTACATGAAATTCAAGCTTTTGATCGCCGCACTGTTCGCCGCTTCCGCCACCGCCGCCATCGCCGCACCGGACGTCTACACCATCGATTCGAGCCACACCTACCCGAGCTTCGAAGCTGACCACAAGGGCCTGTCCATCCTGCGCGGCAAGTTCACGCGCAACAGCGGCACCGTCACCCTGGACCGCGCGGCCAAGACCGGCAGCCTGGAGATCACGATCGACGCGACCAGCCTCGATTTCGGCCATGAAAAACTGAACAACCACGTCAAGTCGGCGGATGGCTTCGACGTCGCCAAGTTCCCGACCGCCGTCTACAAGGGCAAGTCGATCAAGTTCAATGGCGACGTGCCGGCCAGCGTCGAGGGCGAACTGACCTTGCATGGCGTGACCCGTCCGCTGATCCTGGCGATCAACAAGTTCAAGTGCATGGAACACCCGATGCTGAAGAAGGAAGTCTGCGGCGCCGACGCCTCGGCCGAATTCAAGCGCACCGACTTCGGCATCAGCATCGGCGGCCCGGCGTTCGCGCCGGAAGTGAAGCTGCAGATCGAAGTGGAAGCGGTCAAGAACTGATTTACAGAAATCGAGACAGCAGCAAGTCCCCCAGGTCCACCAGCGTCGTCCCTGCGAAGGCAGGGACGACGTTAATAAGAGCTTGGTTATTTGAACTTCTCCGAATCCGGCAAGCCACGCAGCCTTGCGGCCACGTGGCTTTTTTCATGCTGCAAGTTGCTTAGCGGCCGTCGCCGTCGAAGTCGCCCGGCATCGCGCGCTCGACCTTGTCCCAGGCGGCGCGGGTGGCCGCCTTGGCCTGCTCCCAGCTCAGGCGCGACTTGCCCTTGACCGTGTTCCACGCGTCCGACAGGTCGGTCTCGACCGTATCGAAGTTGCGTCCCGCATAGCGGGCACGGCTGTTGTAGCCAAGCTCGTAGGCCGGACCGTAGTCGTCATAGGTGTAGCCCGGCGAATAGTAGGGTGCGCTCTGGTAGGAGCTGCGCCAGTAGGCAGATTCCTCCTCGGGATTGACGAGGCGGCCCGCCGCCTTGCCGGCCATGCCGCCGGCCACCGCGCCGATCGCCGCGCCAGCCGCCATGCCCGCCGGCCCGCCGGCCGCACCGGCCGCAGCACCGCTGCCGGCGCCCACGCCCTTGGCGAAATAATGCTCGTCGAGATCGTCGCCAGCCTTCGGATTGACGACCTCGGCCGCACCCTTGCCGGCCATGCCGCCGGCCACGCCGCCGATCGCCGCGCCGGCCGCCATGCCGACCGGGCCGGCCGCCGAACCGATGCCGGCGCCGGCCAGCGCACCGGCGCCGGCGCCGAGGCCGGTGCCGATGACGTGCTCGCCCTTGTGCTCGGTCCAGCGCTTCGTGATATGCGCTTCGTCTTCAGCCGAGCGCGGCTTCACGCCCATCACGATGCCGCCGTTCTTGATGCCTTCCTCGTAGTGCTTGACGCGCTCCTCCGGAATGCCGGCGCCGATCAGGGCGCCCACCAGGCCGCCGGCGATGCCGCCCGCGCCGGCGCCGGCCAGTGCCGCCGCCAGCGGACCGGCGACCACCAGGCCTATGCCGGGCAGCACCAGCGTGGTGCCGACCGCGGCCACGCCGGCCAGCACGGCGCCGATCGTGCCGCCGATGCCGGCGCCGACGCCGGCCCCTTCGGCCGCCTTGCTGCCCAGTTCAGTATCGGCATCGGCGAAGTGCCGCTTGCGGGTGTCGTCCGACATCATCAAGGTCACGTCGTCCCTGGTGTAGCCGCGGTCGGACAGCGAGCCGTAGGCCCGCTCGGCGCTGTCGCGGTCACGGAACAGGCCGGTGACCATGCGGGAGTCGCCTTTCGTCGTGTCGTAATTGCTCATCGTAATCTCCTTGAAATGTCTTTGGGTGGGGCACGTATGTGCTTGCCGAACCTGGATGCTTGCCAGTCAGTCCAAGATAGAGCGCGCGCCCGCCCCCTTCCGTACGTTGCCGCACCCTGCTCCGGACTTTCCAAGTAGCAGCGGCAAAGCGCAGCAGGCCCGCACTACGTTCGTTGCCGCACCGACCCCGGCGGACACCGCACCTAGACTTTTTTCATGGCCGTACCTTGCGGTGGCCTGGGGGTAAGTTTTTCAACCAAAAGGAGGAATCACCATGTTATTCATTATCTGGATCGTCGTCGGTGGTGTCTTGGGCTGGCTGGCCAGCCTCGTCATGAAAACAGATGCCGAACAGGGCATGATCTTGAACGTCGTCGTCGGTATCGTCGGCGCTTTCCTCGGTGGCTGGCTGCTCTCGCCGCTGTTCGGCACAGGGACCATCAACGCCGACGACTTCAGCATCACATCGCTGCTGGTGTCCTTCCTGGGCGCCGTGATCCTGCTCGCCATCGTCAACCTGCTGCGCCGCGGCAAGGCACGCTGAGCGTTCCCGCCCCACTAACCAACGCCAGCGCGTTGGTTTTTTTTCGCCCCGCAAACCTTATCTGATTGCATTATTCAGCTGCATGTGACGCTGTCGCGGTGTTCCTGACGTTTAACTTCATGCCGAGCGAAAAGCGCATCGAGCGCCAGGTGGCCGTGTTCGAGCAGGAGTGGGAAAACCGGCCCTGGCCGGCTCCCGGCTGTAAACACGGGAGCGCTTCCAATATGTCCCTCGAAAAAAATGGCGCCTTGAATACTGTGTAGGCATACATATGCACAAAAAATATTCTGATTGACTAAAATTCGGACGATACGGATACTTCAAGGTTCAGCGAAAAACTGAATCCTGTTCCGGATCGCCGTACCGCACCCACCCATAGAGACGCCTCGAATGAAAAAATCCCTGATTACGCTCGCACTCCTCAGCACCGTCGCACACGCCGACGAAGGCATGTGGATGCCGCAACAGCTGCCACAAGTAGCCAAGCAATTGAAAGCCGCCGGCCTCAAGCTCGACCCGGCCACCCTGACCAAGCTGACCGAATTCCCGATGAGCGCGATCGTCAGCCTGGGCGGCTGCTCGGCGTCCTTCGTGTCGCCGCAGGGCCTGGTCGCGACCAACCACCATTGCGTCTACAACAGCGTGGCGGTCAATTCGACCCCGCAGAACGACCTGCTGGCCAACGGCTTCCTGGCCAAGACCTTTGCCGACGAAGTGCCGGCATCGCCAGGCACGCGCGTGTTCGTGACCAAGGCCGTGACCAATGTCAGCGACAAGATCATCAGCCCGGACGTCGCCAGGCTGACCGGCAAGGCGCGCCTGAACGGCATCGAAAAGAACCAGAAGTCGCTGATCGCCGAATGCGAAAAGGACGCCGGCCACCGCTGCACCGTGCCGAGCTACTACGGCGGCCTCGAGTTCTACCTGATCAAGCAGCTGGAAATCCGCGACGTGCGCCTGGTGCACGCGCCGCCGGCCGGCGTGGGCAAGTTCGGCGGCGACACCGACAACTGGATGTGGCCGCGCCACACCGGCGACTACGGCTTCTACCGCGCCTACGTGAGCAAGGACGGCAAGGCTGCCGACTTTTCCAAGGACAATGTGCCCTACGTGTCGAAAGACTTCCTGAAGATGGCCAAGGAAGGCGTCAAGGAAGGCGACTTCATCATGGCGCTGGGCTACCCCGGCCGCACCAACCGCCACCGCCTGCCGTCGGAAGTGGCGTACACCTTCGACTACGACTACCCGAACTTCATCAAGGCCTCGGCCGAAGCGCTGGCGATCATCGAGCGCGAAACCAAGAACGACCCGGACGCCAAGCTGAAGTACGCCGGCCAGGTCGCCAACATCAACAATTACTACAAGAACCGCAAGGGCATGCTGACCAGCTACGGCGACAGCGACTTCCTGGCCCGCAAGACCAAGGAACATGCTGAGATGAAAGCATGGATCAATGCGAACCCGGCGCGCCAGAAGGAATACGCGGCAGACATCGACGCGATCGAAAAGCTGATTGCCGAGCGCGACGCCAACGCCAAGCGCGACTACTACCTGGGCGGCTCGAGCCCGCGCCTGCTCGGCGCCGCGCGCCAGCTGTATCGCCTGGCCAACGAGAGCACCAAGCCGAACGTGGAGCGCAAGGCCGGCTTCCAGGAACGCGACCTGCCGCGTTTCCAGAGCGGCATTGCGGCGATCGACCGCACCTACGACGAGAAGGTCGACAAGGCGCTCGTGCTGAACAAGCTGAGCAAGTATGCGGCCCAGCCGAAGCCGCAGCGCAACGCGAACTTCGACAATGCGGTCGGCATCAAGGACGGCATGAGCCAGGCTGAACTGAAGGCCCTGCTCGACACCATGTACGCCGGCTCCAAGCTGAACGTCAAGGCCGAGCGCGCAGCATGGCTGGGCAAGAAGCCGGAAGACTTCAAGGCCAGCACCGACAGCTTCGTCAAGGCTGCGGTGGCGATGTACGAAGGCGACCTGAAGGCCGAAGCCGAAGAAGAAGAACTCGGCGGCAAGATTCAGCAAGCCTACGCCAGCTACATGAAAGCGAAGATCGCGTTCATGAACAGCAAGGGCCAGGCGGTTTATCCGGATGCCAACAGCACCCTGCGCGTCACCTTCGGCAAGATCACCGGCCGTCCGCACGGCGCCGACGGCACCGGTTCGTGGACCGCGTTCACGACCGTCAAGGGCGTGGTGGCGAAGCACACCGGCGAAGGCGAGTTCAATGCGCCGGAAGCGCAGCTGGCGGCGATCAAGGCCAAGGACTTCGGCAAGTATGTCGATCCGAAGCTCAAGAGCGTGCCGGTGAACTACCTGGCGACCCTGGACATCACCGGCGGCAATTCGGGTTCGGCGGCGCTGAACGCCAAGGGCGAGTTCATCGGGCTGGCGTTTGACGGCACGCTCGACTCGATCATCTCGGACTGGGACTTCAACAAGACCAACACGCGCGACATCCAGGTCGACGTGCGTTACATGCTGTGGAACATGAAGCATGTCGACAAGGCCGACAACCTGCTGAAAGAAATGAACGTCGAATAATCAGCTGCACGTTCGACGAAGCCACGCCGCCACAAGGCCGCGTGGCGTTTTTTCGCCCATCCATTTATTAAAGCCATGAAAAGCAGGGCCAATCGGGGTCAGACCTCAATTAATCCCCAATCGGGGTCAGACCTCAATTTCCATCGTGAACTGGGACATCTAAGGTTTGGCCTCTGCGAGGTCCCAAACCGATTGCGTGTTGTTAATTGAGGTCTGACCCCGATTCATGTTTTTTTGAGGTCTGACCCCGATTGATTTTTAATTGAGGTCTGACCCCGATTGGGCTTCTCGATGTCTCAGGCGCAAGAAAGCCGCGCGGCTTGCGCGGCGCGGCTCCCGGGTGCTGCGGGGATTCGGATCAGGCCTGGTTCAGGCGCGAATGGCGGATGCCGTACAGGAAGTAGGTCAGCACCGCCACGCACATCCAGATCGCGAACACGGTGAAGGTCGTCTTCGACAGGTCCTTCATGATGTACAGGCAGGCCGCCACCGACAGGCCCGGCACCACGTAGGGGCCGAACGGGACCCGGAACCCCTTGTCGGTCGTGACCCCTTCCTTGGCGCGCAGCACCGGCACCGCGATCGACACCACGATGAAGGCCGTCAGCGTGCCCATGCTGACCATGTCCCACAGGTAGGTCGAGTCGACCAGCCCCGCCACCAGCCCCACCACGATGCAGACGATCACGGTATTCGACACCGGCGCCTGGGTGCGCGGATTGATCTTCTGGAAGGTCTTCGGCACCAGCCCGTCGCGGCTGATCGCGTACAGGATCCGCGTCTGCCCGTAGATCGTCACCAGCGTCACGCTGAAGACCGAGATGACCGCGCCGGCCGACAGCACCAGCGCCGGCCACGCCTGCCCGGTCACGTTTTGCAAAATCACCGACAGGCCCGCTTCCTGGCCTTCGAACATTTTCGCCGGCTGGGCGCCGATCGCGGCCACCGCCACCAGCAGGTAGAACACGGTGACGATCGCCAGCGCCGCCAGGATGCCGCGCGGGACGGTGCGGGTCGGGTCGCGCACCTCCTCGCCCGCCGTGGCCACCGTGTCCAGGCCGATGAACGAGAAAAACACCGTGCCCGCCGCCGCCGTCACCCCGGCCATGCCGACGAAGCCCTTGGCGCTCTCGGTCTGGAAGAAGGGCGTGAAGTTGGCCGCGTCGAAGCCGCTGAACGCGATCACGACGAAGAACACCAGGATCGCCAGCTTGATCAGCACCATCACCGCATTCGTCGTGGCCGATTCCTTGGTGCCGCGCACCAGCAGGAAGCCGCACATGATCACCAGCAGGATCGGCGGCAGGTTGATATGGCCGGCATTGATCTGCACCCCGTTGGCGCCGGACACGATCATCGGCGTGCGCAGCAGCTCCGGGATCTGCCAGCCGGCGGCGTTCATCAGGAAGTTGTTCAGGTAGGACGACCAGCCGATCGCGGTGGCGCTGGCCGCCAGCCCGTATTCGAGCAGCAGGCAGGCGGCCATGATGAAGGCGGCGAACTCGCCGACGGTGGCGTAGGCGAAGGAATACGAGGAGCCCGAGGCCGGAATGCGGAACGCCAGCTCGGCGTAGCACAGCGCCGTCAGGCCGGCCGTGATGGCGGCCATCAGGAACGACAGGATCACCGCCGGGCCGGCCTTGGGCACCGCTTCGACCATGGTGAAGAAAATCCCGGTGCCGATCGTCGCGCCGACCCCGATCATGGTCAGCGAGAACAGCCCGAGCGAGCGTTGCAGTCCGGCGCCGTGCGCGTCCGCATCGCTGGTCTTGCGGTCGACCGGTTTGGTTCGGAACAGCTTCTGGCCCAAGGTTTGATTCACGGATTGTCCCTTTGTTGTGCTCGATTAAATGGCCGCCACGCCAAAACCTAGCGATTATAGGTGACTATCCAATTTACTAATACACATCTTTGGGGTGGGAAATGCCGGTGAGTCCGGCTTACAACGCCGCCGCGACAGGCAGCCGCAACTGGGGCCGGCGGCGCCGCGGCTGGCCGGCGATCGGGGCGCCGACATCGCCGTCGCGCTCGGCCCCGCAGGCCAGGTAGAACGCCTCGGCATAGGGGTCGGCGTCGACCAGCACCTCGCGCGCCCCGCCCTCGAAGGCCTCGGCCGCCGCATGGCGCAGCAGCGCGCGCCCGATGCCGCGCCCCATCTGCTCGGGCAGCACCCACAGGTGGCCCAGCTGCCAGGTTTCGCCCTCGCGCAGCAGCGCGTAGAAGGCGCAGATGTCGCCGTCCGCCTCGCACACGTAGACGTGCGCCGCCTCGATCAGCGCCGGCGTGATCGTCAGGTCCTCGCGCCAGGCGTCGAGCTGGACTTCCTCGTAGCCCCAGTAGGCTTTCGAGCGCCGCGCCAGGGCGGTCAGTTGTCCTGCCTCGGCCGGCAGGGCGTGGCGTATCTGCATTGTGTTTTTGGGCAACCTTAAATAGTTCTTAAATTCAACTTTAAGCGGGATGTGCGTGCCAGAATCCCTTCCGCACCTATTCTAAAGGCTTCCATGCGGCTCACCCGATTTTCCGACATCGGCCTGCGCGTCCTGATCTACCTCGAGTGTACCGCCGAAAACAGCGCGCCGGTCACGATGGCCGAGATCGCGACCCAGTTCGACATTCCCGTCAACCACCTGGTCAAGGTGGTGGGCCACCTGTCGCGCACCGGCTGGATCCTGGCCACGCGCGGGCGCAACGGCGGCTTGCGGCTGGCCGCCGACCCGGCCCTGCTGCGGGTCGGCGTGGTGCTGCGCGAACTGGAAGGCGAGGCTGAAGTGGTCGACTGCGAAGGCACGAGCTGCAGCCTGCGCGCCGACTGCCGCCTGCGCGACGCGCTGCGGGCCGGCATGGCCGCCTTCTACGGCGCGATGGACAGCTATACGCTGGCCGACATCAGCGGCGGCGGCACCGGCGCACAGATCGTGCAGATGCACCGCATGTTCATGCACCCGCAGCGCGCACCGCGAACACCACTTATTTTTTAAGGATCGACCATGATTTCCGCCGCCTCCCGCCCGTATATCGACGCCAGCGTTCCCGTGCTGCGCGCCCATGGCCTGGCGATCACCACCGTCTTCTACCGGAATATCTTCGCCGAGCTGCCGCAGCTGGCCAACCTGTTCAACATGGGCAACCAGGCCAGCGGCGCCCAGCAGCAGTCGCTGGCCAGCGCGGTGTTCGCCTACGCCGCCAACATCGGCCATCCGGATGCGCTGGGACCGGTCGTGATCCGCATCATGCACAAGCATGTGTCGGTCGGCGTGCGCGCCGAGCACTACCCGATCGTCGGCCGCCACCTGCTCGGCGCGATCGCCGAAGTGCTGGGCGAAGCCGCCACGCCGGCGCTGCTGGCCGCCTGGCAGGAAGCCTACAATTCGCTGGCGCGCCTGTTCATCGACGCCGAGCGCGCGCTGTACGCGAGCGCCGCCATCGAACCGGGCCAGACGCGCGCGATGCGGGTGGTCGACATCACGCCGCAGGGCGCCGATACGGTCGCGATCCGGATGTCTCCCTGCGATTCGGCGCCGCTGCCCGAGTTCCGCGCCGGCCAGTACATCAGCTGCAGCGTCGACCTGGGCGAAGGCCGCCGCCAGATCCGCCAGTACACGCTGTCGGACGCGCCGGACGGCGCCACGCTGCGCATCACGGTCAAGCGCGAGGACGCGAATGCCAGCACCCCGGCCGGCGTGGTATCGAACTGGATCCATGAGAATGTGCGCGAAGGCAGCGTGCTGCAGGTGTCGCCGCCGTTCGGCGACTTCCTGGTCGACACCGAGTCGAACGAGCCGGTGGTGCTGTTGTCGGCCGGCGTCGGCGTCACGCCGATGATCGCCGCCCTGCGCCGCATCGCCAAGGTGAACCCGCAGCGGCGGGTGCTGTTCGCGCACGCGGCGCGCAATTCGGCCAGCCACGCGCACCTCGGCGATCTCGCCGCCATGCGCAGCCAGATGCCGAACCTGCAGGTGATGAACTTCTACGAAGACATGGCCTTCGGCGACGACGCCCGCGCCGGGCGGATGGATATCGAGCGCCTGCCGGCCTGGCCGCGCGGCGAGACCAATGTCTACCTGTGCGGACCGCTGCCCTTCATGCAACAGCAGTGGCATGGCCTGCTCAAGGCGGGCGTGCCGCCCGCGCGCATGCGGCGCGAGGTGTTCGGGCCGGAATTGCTGGATCACTTGCAGTAAGGCACTGACCCCGGTTTTGACCTTACTGCACCACGTGCACGTTCTTGCCGCTGACGTTGCGTTGCGCCGGATTGCCGTACACGGTGATCCGGCCGGAGCCGTTGCTGTGCGCGATGAGCGAGTTGCGGACCTTGACCGAGATGTCGCCCGAGCCGCTGGTGCTCAGGTCGGCGCTGTCGCTCTGCACGCCGGCCAGCTTGGCGCCGCCGGAGCCGTGCACGCGCGCGTTCAGGCTGCGCACGCGGCCGCTGGCCTGCACTTCACCCGAGCCGCTGACGTTGGCGGTCAGCGTGTCCGCATCGACCTGGCCCAGGTTGATGCGGCCCGAGCCCGACTGGCTCAGCGTCGCCGAGCCGCTTTGCAGCGCGCTGGCGTTGATCGAACCTGAACCGCTGGCCTGGATCTCCAGGCTCGCCACCCGGCCCGCCAGCTCGGTGCTGCCGGAACCGCTCTTCGACACGCTCAAAGGCGCGCCATTCAGGTCGCTGATGACCAGGCGCCCGGAGCCGCTGGCGCGCACCTGGGTCAGCGACGGCACGGTGTAGGTCACGCGGATCGGATTCTGGGTGCGCACATTCCCCTCGATCCAGACGCGCAGGTTGCTGCCCGAGGCCTCGGTGCGGATCATCGGCAGCAGGTTGCCGTCCGCCTCGACCTGCAGGCCGGGCGCGCCGCCCACGCGCACATCCACGTGCACCGGGCCGGAGACATCCAGGCCCGGCAAGCTGCCGATCGCGCGCCGCTCGCTGGCGAGCTTGCCGTCGCCGACCACATGGTCGCTGCTGAAGATGGAACGCACCTGGACGTCGTCGTTCGGGGCGATGATGATGGCGCAGCCGCTCAGGGCGATGGCGATGCTGAAGGCGAGGAGTGTACGCATGATGTTCTGGACCTTGTCTTGTTCGGGTGGGCGGCGCCGTGGCGCCAGTGTTTACACCTTAGCAAATGGCCAACGGGCATGCATGCGATGTGCGACGAACTGCACAAACAGCGGCATGAACGGAAAACCCGGGGTTGGAACCGGGTTTCCCGTTCACGCGACCCGCACCACCATCAGCCCGGCCCGCAGCCCGACCCGCACGTCCGGGTTCGGGAACACGACCAGTTCCTCGGGATGCCGCACCTTGTAGACGGTGTCGCCGTCGGTGGCGATGGTCTCGCCCTGGCGCAGCGCGGTGAAGTTCTGCGTGCCGCGGCCGAAGGCCATGGCGAAGCCCTCGGACAGCTTGATGATCTCCTGCGCCACCTTGAACACGTGCGGCCGCACCTTCGGCGCACCCGGCGCTGCGCCGCGCAGCAAGCCGTCGAGCGCCGCATGCACGTCGGCGAACAGCGACAGGTCGTTCTGCCCCAGCGTCCCCACCCGCCCCAGTTCGACCGTGCTGCCGGCGGCGCCGTGGAACTCGGCCGAATGGTAGCTGTAGGTGCCGGCCGACTGCGGGTTCATGATGATGGCGCCGATGGCGGCCTGCCCCAGCCAGCCGATCAGCGCGGCCTTGCCCCGCTCGGCGATCAGGTCCGGCACGATGGCGAAGGTGGGATAGACCGACGGCCGGATCGCCGTGTGCAGGTCGAGGTGCCAGCGCTCCGGCCCGGCGCCGTCGAAGAAGCCGGCGGTGGCGGCGATCATGGCGTCCGCACGCGCCGCTTCGGCGGTCCCGGCCAGCGCACCGCGCTGGGCACGGAACATGCGATTCAGGTCGGCGTCGATGAAGCGCTTGCCGGCCGCGATCGCGTCGATATTGCCGACGCAGACCATCAGGTCGACCGCCAGCCGCGCCGGCTCGGCCGCCAGCGCATCGAGCACATGGGCCAGCACCTCGATCGGGCCGGTCTCGTCCCCATGCACGCCGACCGACACCAGCACGCTCGCGCGCGCCGCATCTGGCGCCGCGGCCTTGACGGTCAGGATGCCGGCCGCCGGCTGCCCGACCCTGAAGCCGGCATCGACAAAGCGCCGGGCCAGGCCGCCGAAATCGGCTTCGGCGATGGCCCGGACCGCGTCCGGCAGCGCGCCCGCCATGGCCTCAGGCCGCCACGGTGGCGTTGCTCGCTTCGGACAGCGCCCACACGTCCAGCATCGCCTGCTCGAGGTCGGCCGCCGGCGCATAGCCGGACAGGCCCATGGTGTTGGTCACCACTTCGACCGCGTCCATCGTGTCGGTACCGTCGCTGGAACGGGCCAGCACCTGCATCAGCAGGCGCTGCTGCGTGCGGCGCAGGGCCTGGGCCGCGTAGTTGCGCAGCTGCTCCTGCGATTTGCTGTGCGGCGCCAGCTTCAGGCCGCGCTCCAGGGTGTCGATGCCCACCTGGCCGCGCAGCGCCATGCCCACTTGCAGGAACTGCGCCAGCGACATGCCGGCCGGCCGGCTGACCGCCACGGCGGCGAACAGGAAGGCCGCCACCGCCTCGATCGCGTCGACCGCGCGCCAGGCCTGGATGAACGGCGCCGCCAGCTTCGCATACGCGTCCGCCTCGGCCTTGGCCGGCATCAGCTGGGCCAGCATGTCCGGCTGGGCGAACAGGCGGCTCAGTTCTTCCATGCCGCCGGCGCCGCGCTGCTGGTCGGCCGGGACCGACAGCACGCCTTCGATGACGGCCTTGAACAGCACGCGGGTGCGCGCGTCGACCTTGATCGACACGCTGCGCGGCACCTTCAGCGCGTCGGCGTCGAGCGCGGCGAAGATCGGCGCCAGGTGCAGCGCGGACCAGGCCTGGCCCCAGGCCTTGACGACGTCCGCTTCGTCGGCGTTATGCTCGACGGCCAGGTCGCGGATCATCAGCGGGCCGCAGCGGTTGATCGACTCGTTCGCCAGCACGGTGGCCAGGATGGTGTTGGCCAGCGGGTGCGCCAGCGCCTTGCGGGTGGCCACCAGCTGCGCCGGGAAGTAAGGCTTGAGCACCGATTCGGCCCAGGCCAGCTCGGTCAGCGGCAGGCTTGACAGGATGCGCTTGAAGCGGTTCTTCACGTTGGCGATGACGACCGCCAATTCCGGCGCGGTCAGGCCGATGCCGTTCGCCTTGCGGCGCTGCAGTTCGGCGTCGCTCGGCAGCTGCTCCAGTTCGCGCGACAGCGCGCCCTCGAGCTCGAGGCTGGCGATCAGCGAAGCATAGCCGTCGACCACGTCCGGATCGGCCTGGGCCTGCACCTCGCGCACCAGCAGGTGGGTTTGCAGGGTGTTGTCGCGCAGGACCAGGTCCTCGATGTCGAGCGTCATTTCGTTGAGGATGCGGTTGCGGTCCGCCTCAGGCAGCTCGCCGGCGTTCACTTCGGTGTCGAGCCAGATCTTGACGTTCACTTCGTGGTCGGAGCAGTCCACGCCGGCCGAGTTGTCGATCGCATCGGTGAAGATGCGCCCGCCCGCCAGCGCGAATTCGATACGGCCGTTCTGGGTCGCGCCCAGGTTGCCGCCTTCGGCCACGACCTTGCAGCGCAGCTCATTGCCATTGACGCGGATGTTGTCGTTGGCGCGGTCCTTGACCTGGGCGTGGGTTTCGTTCGAGGCCTTGATGTAGGTGCCGATGCCGCCGTTGTAGAACAGGTCGACCGGAGCCAGCAGGATGCGGTGCATCAGCTCTTCCGGCGCCAGCGCGGTCTCCTCGATGTCGAGCGCCTTGCGGATCTCGGGCGACAGTTCGATCGTGCGGGCGCTGCGCGGGAACACGCCGCCGCCCTTCGAGATCAGGTCCTTGTTGTAGTCGTCCCACGAGGAGCGCGGCAGCGCGAACATGCGCTCGCGCTCGGCGAACGAGGTTGCGACGTCCGGCGCCGGGTCGAGGAAGATGTGGCGGTGGTCGAACGCGGCCAGCACCTTCAGCTGGCGCGACAGCAGCACGCCGTTGCCGAACACGTCGCCCGACATGTCGCCCACCCCGACCATCGTGATCGGGGTGGTGTTCATGTCATGGTCCATCTCGTAGAAGTGGCGCTTGACCGCCTCGAACGCGCCCTTGGCGGTGATGCCCATCTTCTTGTGGTCGTAGCCGTTCGAGCCGCCCGACGCGAACGCGTCGCCCAGCCAGAAGCCGCGCTTGACGGCGATGCTGTTGGCGATGTCGGAGAAGGTCGCTGTGCCCTTGTCGGCCGCCACCACCAGGTACGGATCGTCCTGGTCGTAGCGCACGGTGTCCGCTGGCGGCACGATCGCGCCGCGCACGCGGTTGTCGGTCACTTCCAGCAGGCTCGAGATGAACAGGCGGTACACTGCCTCGCCTTCGGCCGCGATGGTTTCGCGCGCCGCGTCGTTCGGCATCTGCTTGCAGACGAAGCCGCCCTTCGAGCCGGCCGGCACGATGACCGCGTTCTTGACCATCTGCGCCTTCACCAGGCCCAGCACCTCGGTGCGGTAGTCTTCCATGCGGTCCGACCAGCGCAGGCCGCCGCGCGCGACCGGGCCGCCGCGCAGGTGCACGCCTTCGAAGCGGCGCGAGAACACGAAGATCTCGCGGTACGGGCGCGGCTCGGGCACCAGCGCCAGCTTGCTGGTGTCGAACTTGAAGATGATCTTGTCGCCCTTCTGCCCGTTCTGGAAGTAGCTGGTGCGCACGGTGTGCAGCACCAGGTCGGCCATCGCCGCCAGCATTTCCTCGGTGTCGGCATGGTTCACCGACGCCAGGCCGGCCTTGACCTTGGCGATGCGCTCGCCGGCTGCCTTGCGCGCCGCTTCATCGAACGCCGGGTTGAAGCGCTGCAGGAAGCCGTCCACCAGTTCCTTGACCAGCGCCGGCTGGCGGCGCAGCGTGTCGGCGATGTAGCGCACCGAGAACTTGGTGCCGGTCTGGCGCCAGTAGCTCATGTAGGCGCGCACCAGCTGCACTTCGCGCATCGACAGCCCGCCTTCGATGACCAGGCCGTTCAGGCGGCCGTCTTCGGCTTCGTTGTTGAACAGGGACGTGAACAGTTCCTGCGCCACCGGCACCACGTTCGGCTTGGCCAGCTTGGCCGCGCTCTCGGCGTCGACCGCCAGGCTGGTGACGAAGTGGCGGGTGCCGTCGGCGACGACGATCGAGAAGGTCTGTTCGCGGTCGATCGCGATGCCGGCATTGTGCAGCGCCGGCAGGATGCGCGACAGCGACGGCACCTGGTCCACCGAATACAGGCGGATCGAGGCGGCGCCGGCGATCTCGGTCTCGATGCGGACCGACACGCCGTCGTGGCCATTGGCCAGCAGCGCGCCCAGGTCGCCGAAAGCGACGCCCGGGGCGGTGGCGGCCACGTAGTTGACCGGCAGCGTCGAGCACAGCTTGCGCAGCGCGCTGCGGGTGCCGACGTCGAACACATTGTCGGTCAGCGCGGCGAACTTGTCGTGCCAGCCGTCGAGCACCGACAGCAGCGGGGTCTGGATGTCCGATTCCAGGTCGAGCGGATTGCGCGCGGCGTGGGCGATCAGGTAGACGCGGGCCAGCGGGCCGTCCGCCACCAGGGTCTGCGAACGCACGTCGGTCGCGCCCGAGCTTTCCTTGAGCGCGTGCGCCAGGCTGGCGGCCACCGATGCGCTATAGCGCTCGCGCGGCAGGTAGACCAGCACGTTCAGGTGGCGCGCATACACGTCGCGCCGCGCGAACACCTTGGCGCGCGGCTGCTTGTACAGCGACACCACCGAGCTGCACACCTGGGCCAGCCATTCGGGATCGGCTTCCAGCGCTTCGGTGCGCGGCAGCGATTCGAGGATCTCGAGGAATTTCTCGGCGCGGAAGCCTTCCTGGCGCACGCCGGCCAGCGACAGCACCTTGGCGACGCGGCCGCGCGCGAACGGCAGGCGCGCCAGCGGGGTCGCGGTGGCGGCGCGCGTGAACAAGCCGACGAAGCAGTGTTCGCCGAGGATGTTGCCCTGGGCATCGGTGTGGCGCACGCCGATGAAGTCGAGCGGCTGGTCGCGGTGCAGCGTGCCTTCGACGTCGGCCTTGACGATCGACAGCGCATGCGGGCGCCTGGCCAGGGTGTCGAAGTCGCCCGGGATGTTCGCCAGGCAGGTGCCGTACACCGGATGCGAAGTATCCTGCAGCACGCCGATGCGGCTCGGGATATCGCGTTCGAGCTCGCGCTCGCCCGGCTTGACCATGTAGTAGGCGTAGCCGAACGGCTCGAAGCCTTCGTTCTTGGCCCACTCGAGGAAGGCTGCCACTTCCTGGCCTTCGGTGCCCAGCGCGGCGGCGCCGGCGGCAACGGAGGTCAGGCGGTCGGCCATGGCGACGGCGTCGCGGCGCACCACGGCGGCGTCGCGCGCGACCATCTGCAGCCTGGCGACCAGCGCGGCCAGTTCGCCGGCGCCGAGGTCTTCGGCCAGCATGCACAGGACGTAGGATTCGGGGGCGGCGCCCGCTTCGCCGACGGCGGCGGCGGTGCCGCCCGCATCGCGGCGCACCGCGAGCACGGCGTTCAAGACGCCGTTGACGGCCACGCGCTGCTTGCGCATCGCCATGACGATCGAATCGACCAGGTAAGGCATGTCATCGTTGAGGACCAGCAGCGCGGTGGCCAGGCCGCCGCGGCCATCGGAGTGGCGCAGCTGCGCGATCTGGCAGCCCTGCACCGTGCGGGTGGCGGCCTGCGAGAAGCCCTCCAGCAGGACCGGCGCCAGGCTCTCGGGCGCGGTGCCGGCCAGGTCTTCGTCGTCGAGGGAGGCCAGCCAGGCGCTGATCAGGGCTTCGACCTGGCTGCTTGCCGCGGCCGGTTTGCCTGCGTGTACCAGCGCCAGCGTCTGTGTGCGCAAATCCTGTGGCATGTGTGTCATCGTGCTTCTCCAATGCTTGGTTGTTTTCATCGGGAGCGCGCCATGCTTGTGGCAGCGCGCCCGCCGATTTAAAGGTGAGCGGGGTTGGCCCGCTCAAAAATAAGTCTCAAATTCCTGGCTGCCGTATTTTACGACAGGTCGTATAGCCCCGGCAGTCCCAGGATGCGGGTCAATTCTTCCAGCGCGGCCGTGCATTCGATCGCCAGCTGCGGGTCGGCCAGGTCCTTCGGCTCGAGCTGGTCGCGGTAGAACTTGTTGACCCAGGCCGCCAGCGCCGCGTACAGGGCTTCGGTCATGATCACGCCCTGGTGCATGGCGGCGCCCTCGGCTTCGGTCAGCACCACGCGCAGGCGCAGGCAGGCCGGCCCGCCGCCGTTGCGCATGCTCTGGCGCAGGTCGAAGTGAATCAGCTCGTCGACCGGGCCGCCGCTGGCGACCAGCTGTTCGAGGTAGCGCGCGACGGCCGCGTTTTCCTGGCATTCCTGCGGGATCACCAGCGCCATCTTGCCGCCGTCCTTGGTCAGCAGCTGGCTGTTGAACAGGTAGCTGGCCACGGCGTCGGCCACCGCCACCTGGCTGGTGTCGACGCGAACCGCGGCCAGCCCGGCGCCGACGCCGTCCATCGCGTGGCGCAGCTGGTCCAGCACCGCCTTCTCGTCGGCGAAGGCCTGCTCGTGATAGAACAGCACATTGCCGCTGCCGACGGCGATCACGTCGTTGTGGAACACGCCCTGGTCGATCACGTGCGGGTTCTGCGAGGCGTAGACGGTGCGCGCCGGGTCCAGGCCGTGCAGGCGGGCGATGGCCTGCGACGCTTCCAGCGTCTGGCGCGCCGGGTATTTTTTGGGGGCCGGGGCCGACGGGTCGAATTCGACGCGGCCGTAGACGAAGAACTCGACGCCGCTGGCGCCGTGGGCGGCGGCCAGGCGGGTGTGGTTGGCCGCGCCCTCGTCGCCGAAGGCCGGCGTCGACGGCAGCGCTTCGTGCACCGCGAAGTGCCGTTCGTCGGCGAACAGCGCGCGCAGGGTGCGGGTCGACTGGTGGTGCTCCTCGGCGCGGTGCAGCTTGTTGTTCAGGTTGGCCGAGGTGAAATGGGTGCGGCCGTCATGCGTATCCGCCGACGGGCTGACGGTGGCGGCGTTGGCGGTCCACATCGGCGAGGCCGAATAGGCGCAGGCCAGGATCACCGGCGACTCGCGGTAGGCGCGCGCCAGCACTTCGGCGTCGGTGCCGGTGAAGCCGATGCGGCGCAGCAGGCGGAAGTTGGGGCGCATCTGCGGCGGCAGCAGCGCCTGCGCGAAGCCGCGCGCGGCCAGCGCGCGCATCTTGGCCAGTCCCTGGAGAGCGGCCTGCCTCGGGTTCGAGGCGCTCTTCACGTTGCTGAAGGAAGCCACGTTGCCGAACGAGAGGCCGGCGTAGTTGTGGCTCGGGCCGACGAGGCCGTCGAAGTTGTATTCGCGCGCTGCTTGCATGGTCGTGTCCTTTACATCGTCAAACCAGGCGACAGCTTGGCCGGCAGCACCAGTTCATTGGTCTCGATCGAGGCGACCGGATAGGCGCAATAGTCGGCCGCGTAGTAGGCGCTCGGCCGGTGGTTGCCCGACTTGCCGACCCCGCCGAACGGCGCGCTGCTGGCCGCGCCCGTGGTCGGGCGGTTCCAGTTGACGATGCCGGCGCGCGCCTGCACGCTGAACTTCTTCCACAGCGCCTCGTCGTTCGACAGCAGCGCCGCGGCCAGGCCGAACTCGGTGGCGTTGGCCACCTTGACGGCGCTGTCGAAATCCTTCACGCGGATCACCTGCAGCAGGGGGCCGAACCACTCCTCGTCCGGAATCCCGGCCGCATCGGTCACGTCGACGATGCCGGCGGTGACGAAGCCCACGTTCGGATCGAGCTGCTTCATCTGCAGCAGCACCTTGCCGCCCTTGGCCGCCATGTCGGCCTGCGCCTGCACCAGGCGCGCCGCCACGGCGGCGGACACCACCGGCCCCATGAAGGGCTGCGGCTCGGCGTTCGAGGCGCCCACGGACAGCTTCGACGCCACCTCCACCAGGCGCGCGACGAAGGCCGCGCCGGCCGGCGAATCCTGCACCACCAGGCGGCGCGCGCAGGTGCAGCGCTGGCCGGCCGAGATGAAGGCCGACATGATCGCGTGGTGCACGGCGGCGTCGACATCCTTCGCGTCCCACACCACCAGCGGATTGTTGCCGCCCATTTCCAGCGCCAGCATCTTGCCCGGCTGGCCGCCGAACTGCTTGTGCAGCGCGACCCCGGTCTGGCAGCTGCCGGTAAACAGCACGCCATCGAGGCCGTCGTCCTGGCCCAGCGCGACGCCGCTGTTACGCCCGCCGTTGACCAGATTGAGCACGCCGGCCGGCAGGCCGGCCTTCTCCCACAGCTGCACCGTCCTGACGGCGGTGCGCGGCGCGTACTCGCTCGGCTTGAACACCAGCGTGTTACCGGCGATCAGGGCCGGCACGATATGGCCGTTCGGCAGGTGGCCCGGGAAGTTATACGGACCGAACACGCCGAACACGCCGTGCGGGCGGTGGCGCAGCACGGCATTGCCGTCGGCGACCTTGTTCGCCACCTCGCCGGTGCGCGCGCCGTAGGACTGGACCGAGATGTCGACCTTGGCCGCCATCGTCGTCACCTCGAGGCGCGCTTCCCACAAAGGCTTGCCCACTTCCTCGGCGATGGTCTGGGCCAGCTCCTCGGCGTTCTCCTTCAGCAGGTCGCGAAAACGCGTGCAGATGGCGATGCGCTCTTCCAGCGGACGCATCGCCCAGCCTTCGAACGCGGCGCGCGCGGCTTGCACCGCCGCGTGCACGTCGGCCGGGCTGGATTCCTGGCTGGTCCAGGTCTGCTTGCCGGTCGACGGATCGATGGTCGCCAGTTCGGCGCCGCTGCCAGCTTGCCACTGGCCGTTGATGTAGTTGCTCAGGTTAGACATTGGCATTCTTCCTTACATTGAGGGGCAGCGTGCGCAGCAGGTCGCCGCCTTTGACGTGCAGCAGCGCCATTTCGGCGTCGGTCAGGGCCATCTTGCCGCCGGCCGCGTTGGTATTCGTGACAATCATGCGGAAATCCTGCAGCACGGTGTTCGACACCAGCAGCGGCTCGGTCTCGCTGCCTTCGGCATAGTCGTCCACCACGACCAGGATACTGTCGCGCATCGCGCGCAGTTCGGACACGCGCGCCTGCAGCACCGGGCCGGCGTCGAAGATGTCGACATAGCCTTCGAAGTGCAGGCCTTCCTGCTCCAGCAGGCGGCGCGCCGGCGCTGTCGAGTTGTGGACCTTGCCGATCACGTCCTGGGCTGCCTGCGGCAGGTAGGCCACGTACAGCGGCTGGCGCGGCATCAGTTCGGCGATGAAGGACTTCTTGCCGAGCGCGGTCAGGTCGTCCACGTGGTTGAAGTCCATCTTGAAGAAGTGGCGGCCCAGTCCCTCGTAGAACGGCGAGCTGCCGTCTTCGGCCTGGAAGCCGCGCATCTCGGCGATCAGCTTCTCGGTGAACAGGTGCGGGAACTGGGCGATGAACAGGAAGCGGCTTTTCGACAGCCACTTGCCGTTGTTGCCGACGCGGTAGTCCGGATGCAGGAACAGCGAGCACAGTTCGGTCGACCCGGTCAGGTCGTTCGACAGGTACAGCGTGTCCATGCGGGTGAAGATATCGAGCTCGCGGCTGGAATGGACCAGGGTGCCGATGCGGTAGTTATAGAACGGCTCCGTCAGGCCGACCGCGCCCTTGATCGCGCACACGCCGGCCATGCGGCCGTTGCTGGTGTCTTCCATCACGAACATGTAGTCGCGCTGTTCGGGCGGAATGGCCTGCGCGAACGATTCGACCGCGACGGCGACGCGGTCGCCCAGCATCTTGCGGTCCGGCTTGAGGGTGGTCATGCCGCTGCCGACCTGGCTGGCCATGTCGATCAGCGCATCGAGGTCGTTGGCGGTAATGGCGCGTACAACTAGCATAGGGGTTTCCAATCAAAGTCTCGCGCAGATGACGTTGTCGCCGGGGGCCACGCCCAGCGCGTCCTGCGCATCCTGCGGCAGGCTCACCGTATCGCCGGCTTCGGCCGACGGGCACGGCACGACCACGGCGCGGAAGTCCTGTTCATTGCTGGCGGCGACCGCGTAGGTGACCAGCGCCTCGTTCACCATGCCCGGTTCGGCGTGGGCCACGCGGCGCACCATCGCGCTGCTCAGGGAACGCAGCGAATTCTTGTGCGCCTGCAGGATCGGGCCGCCGTCGAAGATGTCGATATAGTCGTCGGCCTCGAAGCCCTCTTCGGTCAGCAGGTTGAACGCCAGTTCGCCGTCCGGATGGATCTGGCCCATCGCGGCCTGGGCGTCGCCCGGCAGCAGCGGCACGTAGACCGGATAGTGCGGCATCAGCTCGACGATCAGGGTGCGGTTGCGGGCGCCGCCGATGGTGCGTTCGGCGTCGAGGAAGTCCATCTTGAAGAACTTGCGGCCCAGCGCATCCCAGAACGGCGACTGGCCGGCCTCGTCGGTCACGCCGGCCAGCGGCACGAAGAAGCGGTCCGAGAAGCGGTGCGGCGCCAGCACCGCGAACAGCAGGCGCGCGCGCGACAGCAGGGCCGCCTCGAGCCCGGCCTGGGCGCGGTTGTTGACATAGAAGCCGGACAGCTGCGAATACGCGGTCAGCTCCGAACACAGGGTCAGCGCGTGCACGCTGTGGCTGATGTTCAGGTCGCGCGAGACCTGCTGGATGACGTCATTGCGGAAAGCGAAGTAAGTGCCGTTCGAACCGGCCGAGGCATGGATCGCGGCGGTGCCGTCGATGCTGCCGGTGCTGTCGTTCTCGAGCACGAACTGGTAGGACTCTTCGCTCGGGATATCGACATGGGCGGCGAAGGAAGCGATCGATCGCTCGACCGCGGCGGCGATTTTCGCGCGCGTGCGCGGCAGGGTGTGCACACCCGGCATGGTCACCGCTGCCAGCTGCTCGAGGGCGCCAATATCCGTAAGTTCTACCGGACGGACAACATACATGGGAACTCCCTTAAGGCTTGGGTGGGCCGGCGCATGCGCGTGCATGGCCGGCCGGGGAAGGTCTTACTTGGCGGGCGCCGAGTTCAGCATCGCGTCGACGGCGGCGCGCATGATGCGGTCGACTTCGGCGATCTGGGCGTCGGTGACGATCAGCGCCGGGGCCAGGCGCACCACATCGGGGCCGGCGATCAGCAGCATCAGGCCGAGGCCTTCGCAGGTCTTGGTGTAGTCCTTGGCGCGGCCCTTGAACGCTTCCGCCATCGGCAGGCCGATCAGCAGGCCGCTGCCGCGCACCTCGCCGAACACCTGCGGGAAGTCGGCCGCCAGCTTTTTCAGGTTGGCGAAGATCGTGGCCGAGGCTTCCTTGACGCGCGCCAGGAAGGCCGGCTGGTTGATCGTCTCGATCACGTTCAGCGCGACGGTGGCGGCCAGCGGATTGCCGCCGTAGGTGGTGCCGTGCGAGCCGACGCCGAAGTGCGACGCGATCTCGTGGGTGGTCAGCATCGCGCCGATCGGATAGCCGTTGCCGAGCGCCTTGGCCGAGGTCAGGATGTCCGGGGTCACGCCCTTGCCCATGTAGGCGAACAGGTCGCCGGTGCGGCCCACGCCGGACTGCACTTCGTCGAACACCAGCAGCGCGCCGGTCTTGTCGCAGAACTCGCGCAGCGCCTGCAGGTAGGCCACGTCGCCGGGAATGACGCCGCCCTCGCCCTGGATCGGCTCGACGATCACGGCGCACACATCATCGGTGATGGCGGCGCGGGCCGCCTCGATGTCGTTGTACGGAATGTGGCACAGTTCCTGCGGCAGCGGCTCGAAGCCTTCGGTGTACTTCGGCTGGCCGCCGACCGACACGGTAAACAGCGTGCGGCCGTGGAACGAGGACAGGCAGGACACGATGCGCGACTTGTGGGCGCCGAACTTGGTGTGGGCGTACTTGCGGGCCAGCTTGAGGGCCGCTTCATTGGCTTCGGCGCCGGAATTGCAGAAGAAGGCGCGGTCGGCGAAGGTGGCTTCGGTCAGGGCCAGGGCGAGGCGCAGCACCGGCTCGTTGGTGTAGCCGTTGCCGAGGTGCCATACGGTATTGAGCTGCTTGGTCAGGGCGTCGACCAGGATCGGGTTGCAATGGCCGAGGCTAGCGACGGCGATGCCGGACGTAAAGTCGATATAGTGCTTGCCGTTCTGGTCCCACAGGTCGAGGCCGGCGGCGCGCACGGGCACGAAGCTGGCGGGGGCGTAGGTAGGGACGAGGACCTCGTCGAACGTCTGCCGGGTCACAGGGCGGGTTGTTACACTCGAGTCAACTTTTGCGTTCATGGCGATCCTCATCCGATGTTGGTGGTGTTCCGGGCTCCAATAGCCGGGTACGTCGGGCCATTATAGGAAACGCAGCAACAAAACTCTTTTCAAATGGCGACAGGCATTTTCATTTTTGACCATGCCTCGCTAAGCCTGGGAATCCCCCTAGAACCGAATCGGGGTCAGACCTCAATTGCGCCCCAATCGGGGTCAGACCTCAATTAACAGCCAGTTGGGGACAGACCTCAATTTCTTGAGAAACATGAAGTTTTATCAATCTCAGTTAGCTGTTCACGGGACGCGGCCCGAGATTCTTGCTGTATTGCACTCCCTGGGCGGCAATTGAGGTCTGACCCCGATAGGGTTTCTATTGAGGTCTGACCCCGATTGGAGCGCAATTGAGGTCTGACCCCGATTTGACTTGCGCCCTTCCTCAGGAACCAAGTTTACGCTGGCGTTCTTCGCGCGGGGTGTTGCCGAACAGCGCGCCGAAGGCGGTCGAGAAGTGCGAGCCGCTCGAGAAGCCGCACATCAAGCCAACTTGCACAATGGAATTGTTGGTGCTCTGCAGTAGCAGGCGCGCGCGCTGCAGCCGCAGCTCCAGGTAGTAGCGCGACGGCAGGCTGCCCAGGTATTGCTTGAACAGGCGTTCCAGCTGGCGCCGCGAGATGCCCACCAGGCCGGCAATGTCGTCGGTCGACAGCGGTTCCTCGATGTTGGCCTCCATCAGCGTCACGGCCTCGGTCAGCTTCGGCTGCAAGGCGCCGAAACGGGCTTGCAAGGCCACCCGCTGGCGCTCTTCCGGCCCGCGCACGCGCTCGATGCACAGGGTTTCCTTGATCTGCGCCTGCACCATCGTCCCGAAGATCATTTCCACCAGGGTCAGCGCGAAGTCCATGCTGGCCGCCCCGCCGCAGCAGGTCAGCCGGCTGTCGTCGATCTCGTACAGGTTGGGGCTGAACACGGCGTGGTCGGCGATGGTGTCGACGTCGGCGTACAGGGCCCACGGCAGCGCCGTGCGCACGCCGTTGAGCACGCCCGCGTCGGCCAGCCACAGCACGCCGGCCCCGACGCCGCCCCAGTACGGGGCCGCGCGGCAGCCTTCGACCACGGTGCGCAGGTTGGCCGGCTTGAGCGCGGCCTGCGCTTCGTCGGCGACCAGCAGCACCACGTGCCAGTGGCGCCGGCTGTCGGTGGCGAACTTGTCGGGGCTGCGCACGTCCACATGCAGCCGCTCGGGGCCGAGGATCTTGGCGGCCAGCCGCAGCGGCTGGTACAGGCCGGCCCAGGTCAGCGTGTCCGGCTCGCCGGCATTGAGCAGCAGCACGCGCAGCGGCGCCTCCTGCGCCAGGAAGTCGAGTTTAGCGAGGGACATCGGGCTGCTTCGGCTGCGTCATTTACTCGGGGGCGAGCGCCGCTTCGGGACGGCGCCCTGTGTTCCATTGGCTGACTATCATACCGGAGATCAACAGAATCGCGCCGAGCCACCCGCGTCCGCTCATCGTCTCGCCCAGCCAGAAGTAGGCGAAGAAGGCCGCCGCGGCAGGCTCGAAGGCGTAGATGACGGCCGCCTCGTTGGCCGTGGCGCGCGCCTGGCCCCAGGTTTGCAGGGAGATGATGGCGGCCGTGGCGACCACGCCGAGGAAGGCGATGTTGATCCAGTTGCGGCCCACGCCTTCGACGATCTGCGCGCCGTAGGCCGCCAGCGCCGCGGCCCCGAACGGCACTTCGCGCACCAGCAGCCATGCGGCCGAGCACAGCGCGACGGTGAGGATCTGGGCCGCGGTCAGGGCCATCAGCCGTTTGGCGCCGCGGCTGCGCACTTCCATCATCTTGATGTACAGCGCGAAGCAGAAGGCGCCGGCCAGCGCCAGCGAGTCGCCCAGGCGCCAGGCGCCGCCGTCCCAGCACAGGGCGGCCAGCCCGGCCACGGCCAGCACCAGCGCCAACACGATGCGCCGCTCCGGCAGGCGGCCGCCGGCCATGCCCAGCAGCGGCACGATCAGCACGTTCAGGCCGGTGATGAAGGCGTTGCGGTTGGACGTGGTCAGCGCCAGCCCTTCGACCTGGAACACGTAGCAGAAAAACAGCAGCAGCCCGAGCAATGCGCCGGAGGCCAGGTCGCCGCGGCCGGCGCGCAGCACGAAGGGCAGCATCAGCAGCCCGGCCAGCGCAAAGCGCAGCAGCACGATCCACACCGGGCTGAAGGTGGCGGTCAGGTCTTTCATCGCGGGGAAGGTCGTGCCCCATACAAGGGTGACGACCAGGAGGGCGAGGATGCCGCGCAGCGAGTGAGTCATGAATGTCGGACAAGAGTCAGGGTGGCGCGATTGTCCCTGTGAATATGCGTGCCGTCAAACATCATCGGGCGGCTATAATCGAGCCCTATGGGTGAACGCTATCTAAAAAGTGTCCGCTTGCTGGCCGAGTGCCTGCAAGGCTTCGAACGGTTCTCTGGGGAAGCGGTGCGCCAGTGCGGCTTGACCCACGCCCAGTTCGACATCATCGCCACGCTCGGCAACACGCCCGGCATGACGATCAAGGAACTGGGCGACAAGACGCTGATCACCAAGGGAACCCTGACCGGCGTCATCGACCGCCTCGAGGCCAAGGGCCTGGTGGCGCGCGAACGCAGCTGCGACGACAAGCGCTCCTTCTGCGTGCGCCTGACGCCAGCCGGCGAGGACACCTTCAAGGACGCCTTCCCGAAGGTCGTGGAACAGGGCCGGCTGCTGTTCTCGCCCTACCAGGAAGCGGATTTCGAAGAGATGGACAGGATCTTGCGCAAGCTCAAGCAGCTGATCGCGGGCGGCATTTCACCCACCACTTGACCATAAAAGGAAGCCAGTTGAAAACCTCCCTGCTCGAAGGCAAAAAGCCAGCCAAGTTTGACAAACACATCATCGGCAACCTGCTGCTGAATGTCGCCACCCCGGAAGAAGTGCGCCAGGAAAAGATGCTGATCGGCGTGCGCAACGAGGCCGGCGAGATTTACCGCCTGATCGGCGCGACCAAGCTGAACAGCTTCATGAACGCCGTCGAAGAATTGTTCGACCTCGGCCTGGTCGACGAATTGCAGGACACCGAAGCGACCCAGGATGGCTGCGACGCCATCTTCAGCGAACCCTGAATGCCGCTGTCTTGTCGCTTAAAAGTTCCATAAAGTAATATTTTTAGGATGTTTGGCCGATTATTGGGCGTATAATTTCTCTCATGGACAGACAGACTGCCTTCAAGAATATTGCCGCACAGGCGAACCGCGGCGAATTGACGTTCCCGACGAATGTCGATGCGACGCTCAAGCTGCAGCGCGCGCTGAACGATCCCGATTGCCACGCCGAGGCGGCGGCCAAGCTGGTCCAGGCCGAACCGCTGCTGGCGGCGCGCACGGTCGCGATCGCCAACTCGGTCGCCTATAACCGTTCCGGCAACGAAATCACCAACGTCCGCAATGCGGTGCAGCGGGTCGGTTTCCGCACGCTCAATGCGCTGGCGGCGGCCGTCATCGTGCGCCAGCTCGACAGCAAGATCACCCAGCCGGCGCTGCGCGCCAAGGCCGAGCAGCTGTGGCAGCACTCGGCCCACGTGGCCGCGCTGGCCCAGGTCATCGCGCGCCGCGTCAGCCATGTCGACCCGGATACGGCGATGTTCGCCGGCATCGTGCACGAAGTGGGCGGCTTCTACCTGCTGTCGCGCGCCGAGGAATTCCCCGGCATCCTCGACGGCGAGCCGGACGAGTGGATCGAACACGGCGAAATCGCCATCGGCCGCGGCGTGCTCGGCAAGCTGGGCGTGCCGGCCCAGGTCATGGAGGCGATCGAACTGATGTGGAACGGCATGCGCGCATTGCCGCCCGAAACCCTGGGCGACACCCTGCTGCTGGCCAATGACCTGGCGCCGGTGGCCTCGCCGCTGCACGAGCGCGCCGGCGCGACCACCCGCCAGGCGGCTTCGACCATCGATTTCGTCATCGGCGAGGGCACCCTGGCCAGCATCCTGGAAGAATCGGCCGAGGAAGTGCGCGGCCTGGCCTCGGCCTTGCTGTAGCATAGTCAAACTTCCAAACAAAAAGCGTGCCGCGGCCCGCTTTTTTTTCGGCAAAAAAATGCCCGCTACGAGAGCGGGCCAAGTCCAAAACTAGGGATGTCCTGAAAGAGACAGTTCCACTATAGGCGCTGGACTCGGGCTCTTCTGTGCGTTGGCCCACACATCTGCTCAAAAAAGAAAAGCCGCGCGGCTTGCACCGGGCGGCTTTTGCGGAACGTCAATTTCTTACACGACGGCGCCGTCGGTCTCGTCCTTTTCCTTGATCGGCTTGATCAGGTCTTCCCGCTTGACGCCCAGCCACATGGCGATCGCCGCGGCCACGAACACCGACGAGTAAATACCGAAGCAGATACCGATGGTCAGCGCGATGGCGAAGTAATGCAGGGTCGGGCCGCCCAGGAACAGCATCGACAGCACCATCATCTGGGTACAGCCGTGCGTGATGATGGTCCGCGAAATGGTGCTGGTGATCGCGTTGTCGATCACTTCGGTCACCGAGGCCTTGCGCTGCTTGCGGAAGTTCTCGCGGATCCGGTCGAAAATCACCACCGATTCGTTGACCGAATAGCCCAGCACCGCCAGCACGCCGGCCAGCACCGCCAGCGAGAATTCCCACTGGAAGAAGGCGAAGAAGCCGAGGATGATGACCACGTCGTGCAAGTTCGCGATGATCGCCGAGACCGCGTATTTCCATTCGAAGCGCACCGCCAGGTAAGCCATCACCAGCACCACCACCATGATCAGCGCGTTCAGGCCGTTCTGGGCCAGCTCCTCGCCCACCTGCGGACCGACGAAGTCGGACTTCTTGAGGACCAGCACCTCGGCGCCGGCCGGGTTATAGCAGGCGCTCTTGACGATGCTCTCGCCCTTGGGCGATACGGTGTTGATCTGCTTCGGCGCACCGCCTTCGGCCGTGCACAGGGCCTGGAAGACCCGGTCCTTGGTGCTGGCGCCGGTCGCGCTCTTGCTGTTCGGCAGGCGCATCAGCACGGTCTGCGCATTGCCGAATGGCGTCGCTTCCGGCTGCTCGAAGCCGAGCTTGGTCAGGTCGGCGCGGATCTTTTCCAGGTTCGCCGCCTGCGGGTACTCGAGCTCGATCTGGGTGCCGCCGGTGAACTCGATCGAGAAGTGCAGGTTCTTGGTGACCAGGAAGTACACCGCCGCGACGAAGGTCAGCGCCGAAATCACGTTGAAGATCAACGCGTGGCGCATGAAAGGAATATCTTTCTTGATTCGGAAAAATTCCATCTTGATTCCTAGCTATGAGCTTTAAGTGCTGCTTGTTATCTATTTATTTCTTGACCGACAGGCCAGGAGTCCAGACGGTACCGATCGCGATCGAACCGAGCTTCTTCTTGCGGCCGTACCACAGGTTGACCACGCCGCGCGACACGAACACCGCGGAGAACATCGAGGTCAGGATGCCGAGGCAGTGGACGACGGCGAAGCCTTGCACCGGTCCCGAGCCGAACACCAGCAGCGCCAGGCCGACGATCAGCGTGGTCACGTTCGAGTCGAGAATCGTGGCCCAGGCGCGGTCGAAACCGGCCGCGATCGACGCTTGCGGCGTGTTGCCCGACCGTAGCTCCTCGCGGATGCGCTCGTTGATCAGCACGTTGGCGTCAATCGCCATGCCGAGCGCCAGCGCGATTGCGGCGATGCCCGGCAAGGTCAGGGTCACGCCCAGCATGGACAGCAGCGCCAGCAGGAACAGCAGGTTGGCGCCCAGCGCAATCACGCTGAAGAAGCCGAACAGGTGGTAGTAGATGATCATGAAGATGGCGATCGCGATGAAGCCGTAGATCGTCGAGTGCATGCCCTTGGCGATGTTTTCGGCGCCCAGCTGCGGGCCGATCACGCGTTCCTCGACGATTTCCATCGGGGCCGACAGGGCGCCGGAGCGCAGCAGCAGCGCCAGTTCGTTGGCCTGCTCGGTGGTGCCCATGTTGGTGATGTTGAAGCGGCTGCCGAGTTCTTCATTGATGGTCGGCGAGGTCAGCACGTTGTACTTGCCTTTTTCCTTCAGCAGCACGGCCATGCGCTTGCCGACGCGGTCGCGCGTGGCCAGGCGCATCTTGCGCCCGCCATCGCCGTTCAGGTCGAGCGACACGGCAGGCTGGTTGTTCTGGTCCATCGTGGCGACCGCGCTCGAGATGTAGTCGCCGGTCAGCACGACGTCCTTGAACACGACCACCGGGCCGCCGCGGCCTTCGAGGAACAGTTCGGAATTGAGCGGGATGGTCGCGGCCGATTCGGTGCCCGGGGTCACGGTCTCGTCGACCATGCGCATTTCCAGCGTGGCGGTGCGGCCGATGATGTCCTTGGCGCGGGCCACGTCCTGCACGCCCGGCAGCTGGACCACGATGCGGTCCTTGCCCTGCTGCTGGATGATCGGTTCGGCCACGCCCAGCTCGTTGACGCGCTTGGACAGGGTGACGATGTTCTGGGTGACGCCGTCGGCGATGGTCTGGTCGAGCGCGGCCTGCTTGAGCGAGACCAGCAGCTTCAGTTCGGTGCCGTCGGCCGTTTCGACGAAGCTCAGGTCGGGCGAGGTCTTGCTCAGCGCGTCGCGCGCGGCGATGCGGGTTTCGGCATCGCGGAACTTGACTTCGATGGTGTTGCCGACCGGGTCGATGCCCGCGTGGCGTACATTCTTTTCCTTCAGCGTGCTCTTGACGCTGGCCAGGATGCCCTTGAGCTTGTTCTCGAGCGCCGCCTTGGTGTCGACCTGCATCAGGAAGTGCACGCCGCCGCGCAAGTCCAGGCCCAGGTTCATCGGCTTCGCGTTCAGCGCCTGCATCCAGCCCGGCACATTCTTGACCAGGTTGACGGTCACGATAAAGTCGGGATTGGCCGGATCGCGGTTCAGGTCTTTTTCCAGGGCCAGCTTGGCCTTGAACTGTTCGTCGGTGGTCTTGAACCGCGCCCGCACCGAGGTGGTGTTGCCCACGCCGTCGAGGCTCAGGCCTTCGGTCTTGATCCCCTCCATCTTCAGCGCCGCCTCCACCCGGGCGACGGTGTCGCTGGTGATCTTGCCGGTGGTGGTGCCAGTGGTCACTTGCAGCGCCGGCGACTCGACGAAGTAGTTAGGCGCCGTGTACAGCGCGCCCAGTACCAGCGCGACGGCGATCAGGAGGTATTTCCAGAGGGGGTAGCGATTCATAGTGTTCCAGCGTTCAATGTTAAGCAGTCGGGCGGCGCGCGGCCGCCCGCAGTCTTACAGGGACTTGATCGTGCCCTTCGGCAGCAGCGTGGTGATCGAATGCTTTTGCACCACGACCTCGGTATTGACCGCCACTTCGATCGTCACATAGGTGTCGTTGACCTTGCTGACCTTGCCCAGGATGCCGCCCGCGGTGACCACTTCGTCGCCCTTGGCCAGTGCGTCCATCATGGCTTTCTGCTCTTTGGCGCGCTTTTGCTGGGGACGGATCATCAGGAAGTACATGACCACGAACATCAGGATCAGCGGCAGGAAGGTGGACAGGTTGCCCATCATGCCGGGATCAGCTGCGGTACCTGCGGTTTGCGCGTAAGCGTTGGAAATGAACACGGTAGCTCCGATAGTTATAGATTAAAAAATAGCGCTGTATTCTAGCACCGGCAGACTGGCCTTGGCCCTATTTTGCTGCCCTGGCCCTTTTTGCAAGGTTTTCCAAAAATTAAACACCGCGCGCGCGGTTGGCGTTGAATTCGAGGCGGAAGGCGTGGAAACCGTCGGCGTCGATGGCGTCGCGCATCTCCTGCATCAGCTGCAGGTAGTAATGCAGGTTGTGGATCGTGTTCAGCCGCGCCCCCAGGATTTCCTTGGAACGGTGCAGGTGATGTAGGTAGGCGCGCGAGAAATTCTTGCAGCAATAGCAACTGCAGCTTTCGTCGAGCGGCGCCGGATCGTCCTTGTAGCGGGCATTCTTGATCTTGACGTCGCCGAAACGGGTGAACAGCCAGCCGTTGCGGGCATTGCGGGTCGGCATCACGCAATCGAACATGTCGATGCCCTTGGCCACGCCGGCGACCAGGTCTTCCGGCGTGCCCACGCCCATCAGGTAGTGCGGCTTGTTCTCGGGCAGCTTCGGACCGACGTGCTCGAGCATGCGCATCATGTCTTCCTTCGGCTCGCCGACCGACAGGCCGCCGATGGCGATGCCGGGGAAATCGATCTCTTCCAGCGCCGCCAGCGATTCGTCGCGCAGCGATTCGAACATGCCGCCCTGGACGATGCCGAACAGCGCGTTCGGGTTCTCGCCCGCCTTGAACTCGTTCATCGAACGCTGCGCCCAGCGCAGCGACATGCGCATCGACTTGGCCGCTTCTTCCTTGGTGGCCGGGCGGCCGTCGATCTCGTAGGGCGTGCATTCGTCGAACTGCATGACGATGTCGGAGTTCAGCGCGCGCTGGATCTGCATCGAGATTTCCGGCGACAGGAACAGCTTGCTGCCGTCGATCGGCGAGGCGAACTTGACGCCCTCCTCCGTGATCTTGCGCATCGCCCCCAGCGAAAACACCTGGAAGCCGCCGGAATCGGTCAGGATCGGGCCGTTCCAGCCCATGAAGCCGTGCAGGCCGCCGAACTTGTTGAGCACCTCGGTGCCCGGGCGCAGCCACAGGTGGAAGGTATTGCCGAGGATGATCTGCGCCTTGATCTCCTTCAGTTCGACCGGCGACATCGCCTTGACCGAGCCGTAGGTCCCGACCGGCATGAAGATCGGCGTTTCGATGACGCCGTGGTTCAGCGTCAGGCGGCCGCGGCGCGCGTGCGACAAGCCGCTGGTGTCCTTCTTGAGGAGTTGGAAGTCGAGCATATTATGTGTTCTTGGTAGTGAGCAGCATGGCGTCGCCATAGCTGAAGAAGCGGTATTCGCTGGCGATCGCGTGGGCGTAGGCGCGCTTGATCGGTTCAAAACCGGCGAAGGCGGACACCAGCATCAGCAGGGTCGATTTCGGCAGGTGGAAATTGGTGATCAGGCGGGTAACGGTCTTGAAGGCGTAGCCGGGCGTGATGAACAGCGCGGTGTCGGCGCTGCCGGCCGCAAGCGTGCCCGTTTGCGATGCCGACTCCAGCGCGCGCAGGCTGGTGGTGCCGACGGCGACCACGTCGCGGCCGGCGGCCTTCGCCGCCTGCACGGCGTCCACGGTGGCCTGCGGCACGGTGTACCACTCGGTATGCATCTTGTGCTCGGCCAGCACCTCGACCCGCACCGGCTGGAAGGTGCCCGCGCCCACGTGCAGCGTCACATAGGCGAAATTGACGCCCTTCGCCTTCAGTTTGGCCAGCAGCGCGTCGTCGAAATGCAGGCCGGCGGTCGGCGCGGCGACGGCGCCCGGCTCCTTCGAATACACGGTCTGGTAGCGCGTTTCGTCGAATTCGTCGGCGGTGTGCTCGATGTAGGGCGGCAGCGGCAGGCGGCCGTGCGCTTCGATCAGCTCGAACACGTCGCCCTCGAAATGCAGGGTGAAGAATTCGCCCGCCCGCTCGCCGGCGGTAACGATGAAGGCGTCGGCCAGGCGGATCCGGTTGCCCGGCTTGGGCGACTTGGACGCGCGCACCTGGGCCAGCACGGTGCGGCTGTCGAGCACGCGCTCGACCAGCACCTCGACCTGGCCGCCGGACTCCTTGACGCCGAAGAAGCGCGCCTTCAGCACGCGGGTGTCGTTCATGACCAGCAGGTCGCCCGGCGCAAGCAGGTCGACGATATCGGCGAAGCGGCGGTCGACGATGGCGTCGCCATCCAGGTGCAGCAGGCGCGATGCGCTGCGGTCGGGCAGCGGCAGCTGGGCGATGCGTTCGGGCGGCAGCTTGAAATCGAAATCGGAAAGCGAGTACATTGCTAGATCTGTAAAAAGGGGGCCGGGGGCCGTACAATGAGGGCCACGCGTGCGGGGCAACCCTCTATTTTACCCTCCCGCACGCATACACGCCGCAAAATGCCACCAACTAAGCCGAAAAGCCCGCCAAAATCCAACGAAAGCAAGCTCGCCAAGCTGGGCCTGCGGACCGATATGGACCTGGTGCTGCACCTGCCGATGCGCTACGAGGACGAAACCCAGGTGGTCTCGATCCGCGAAGCCTGCCTGCGCGGCGGCCACGTGTCGCAGGTCGAAGGGGTCGTCACCAAGAACGAAATCGGCTTCAAGCCGCGGCGCCAGCTGCTCGTCACCATCGCCGACGAAACCGGCAACCTGCAGCTGCGCTTCATGAATTTCTACGGCAGCCAGGTCAGGCAGCTGGCCGAAGGCACCCGCATCCGCGCCCGCGGTGAGCTCAAGCACGGCTTCTTCGGGGCCGAGATGGTCCACCCGGGCTACAAGGTCATCAACGAGGGGGCGCCGCTGCCGACCGTGCTGACCCCGGTCTACCCGTCCGGCGAGGGGCTGTCGCAGGCGATCCTGCGGCGCGCGATCGCCGACGCGATGGATCGGGTCGACTGGAGCGATACCCTGCCCCCGGGCCTGCTGGCCAAAATGAGCCTGTCCAACTTCGAGCCCTCGGTGCGGCTGCTGCACTATCCGCCGCAGGAAATCGACGCCAACGCGCTGGTCGACCGTTCGCACCCGGCCTGGGTGCGGATGAAGTTCGACGAACTGCTGGCGCAGCAGCTCTCGCTCAAGCGCGCCCAGCGCGCGCGCCGCTCGAAGGGCGCGCCGCTGCTGAAGGCGGTCGGCGAGCTGTCCGAGGCCTTCCTGGCCCGGCTGCCGTTCAAGCTGACCGGCGCCCAGCAGCGCGTGCTCAAGGAGATCCGCGCCGACCTGCGCCACGGCTATCCGATGCAGCGCCTGCTGCAGGGCGATGTCGGCAGCGGCAAGACCGTGGTGTCCGCGCTGGCGGCGGCGCAGGCCATCGACAGCGGCTACCAGGTGGCGCTGATGGCGCCGACCGAGATCCTGGCCGACCAGCACTTCCGCAAGATCGCCGGCTGGATGGAGCCGCTCGGCGTCAAGGTGGCGTGGCTGACGGGCAGCCTGAAGAAAAAGGACAAGCTGGCCGCCGCCGCGCTGGTCGAGTCGGGCGAGGCGCAGCTGGTCATCGGCACCCACGCGCTGATCCAGGACACGGTGCAGTTCGCGAAGCTGGGCCTGGCGATCATCGACGAGCAGCACCGCTTCGGCGTCGGCCAGCGCCTCACCCTGCGCAACAAGGGCAGCAACGGCAAGACCCCGCACCAGCTGATGATGTCGGCCACGCCGATCCCGCGCACGCTGGCGATGACCTACTACGCCGACCTCGAAGTGTCGGTCATCGACGAGCTGCCGCCCGGCCGCAGCCCGATCGTCACCCGCGCCATCGACCAGACCCGGCGCGACGAAGTGATCGAGCGCGTGCATGCGGCGGCGCTCGAAGGGCGCCAGGTGTACTGGGTGTGCCCGCTGATCGAGGAATCCGAAGCGCTGCAGCTGCAGACCGCCACCGACACCCACGCGATGCTGGCCGAAGCGCTGCCGGACCTGCAGGTGGGCCTGGTGCACGGACGCATGAAGCCGGCCGAAAAGCAGGAAGTGATGGATGCCTTCACCGCCGGCGCGGTCCAGGTGCTGGTGGCGACCACGGTCATCGAGGTCGGCGTGGACGTGCCGAACGCCTCGCTGATGGTGATCGAACACGCGGAGCGCTTCGGCCTGTCGCAGCTGCACCAGCTGCGCGGGCGCGTGGGCCGTGGCTCGGCGGCCAGCGTGTGCCTGCTGCTGTACCAAAGCCCGCTCGGGCCGGTCGCGAAGCAGCGCCTGATGACGATGCGCGAGACCACCGACGGCTTCGAGATCGCGCGGCGCGACCTCGAGATCCGCGGCCCCGGCGAATTCCTCGGCGCGCGCCAGTCGGGCCAGGCCATGCTGCGTTTCGCCGACCTGGAAACCGACCAGTGGCTGGTCGACCAGGCGCGCGACGTGGCGCACAGCCTGCTGCATGAAGGGGTGGACGACGTCGTCGAAGGCCACCTGGCCCGCTGGCTGGGCGGGCGCGAGGAGTTCCTGAAGGTCTAAGCCGCTTCCTGCCTTTACTTCAGGTGCTTGGCCAGGAAGGCTTCAAGCTTCTGGTAGAAGGCGGTGACGTTCCTGGTCGCGAAGAAGCCGTGCCCTTCGTCCGGCACCGCCATCCACTCCGGATCGCGGCCGGCCTTCTGCAGCGCCGCGCGCATGACTTCCGCATGTTCGAACCGCACCTGCTTGTCGTCCTTGCCATGCACCAGCAAGACCGGCACCTTGATGCTGGCGGCCTGCTTGTCCGGCGAGTACCGATCCAGTTCGTCCTTGTCCTTGCCGACGTAGTCAACGTAGATACTGTACGTGAGTGTTCCCCTGACCGCTTCGCTCTCCTTGTAGAACAGGTTCAGGTCGTCCTGGATCTTCCCGCCCCACTGGCGGTAGCTCGTCGGTGTAGTTGATGAAGTCCACGAAGTGACCGGGGAACTTCGCGCTGAGCGTCTTGTGCAGCACCGCTTCCGGCGCCGACACTGGCTATTTAATTAACCTTACCTGTTGTTCAATGCCACTCGTCCGGCTGTATATCCCCCTGGAATTCTTAAGCGTGCGGCCCGTGTTTAAACGCAAATGCGGAAAGCGAGCTCGTCGATACTATTCCTCCATACAGGCAGCACAAGCCTCCGGAGACCGCCATGAAGCCACCGCCCCAGCCACGCGCCGCGTCCGTCCTGCCCGCCCTGTTCCTGCTGTCCCTGTGCGCCTGCCATACGCCGGGCCGCGCGCCGCCAGCCGGCGCCGCCGCCAGCGCCAGGTGCGAGGCGTATGGCGCCCCGCATGGCGAACAGGTGATCGCCACCACCTGCAAGGTCCTCGTCCTGACGGAGACGGTATGCGTCTACGACGGCGAAGGCCGGCTCAGGGATGTCGCTGCGCGGCGGGCGCGCGCCTGCCTGCGCCTCGGCTCCGGTCAATGAGGGGGGATGAAAATGTCCAACAAGGTTGGCCTCGCCGCCGCTTTCGGCGTGCTCCTGCTGCCCGGCTGTACGATGTTCGACGGCCTGCACAAGTATCGCGCCATCTCGCAGGCGCCACCCAAGGGCGGCTTGTCCGAACCGATGCAGGTGCGCCACAGCACGATCGCGCCGGCGCTGACGATCCCCGTCGGCGAGCTGAAGGCGGCGGCGAATGCGGCCGCCGCCCGCACCCTGCCCAGGCGCGACGAAGGCCGCAAGCGCATCGCCGAAATCCGCATCCTCGACCCGCTCCTCCACAACTGCATCTTTTGCGAAACGCTCGACGTCGACTGGCGCTACCAGGCCGGCCTTGCAGGCCCGGTCGGACTGGCGGGCCTGGACGACCGGCTGACGGTGACGCTGCCGGCGCAGGTCGACAGCAATTTCGGCTTCGGCGGCGACCTGGCGCGGCTGTTCTCGATCGATGACCGGCAGGTCGGCGCGGCGCTCGACATCACCGTCAGCAGCGGCATGAAGGCGGACCTGCAGTACTGCCCCGCGCTGACCGGCTCCACCCTCGCCTACCGCTGGACGCGCGAGCCGCAGGTCGAGATCGTCGGCCGCCACTGCATCTTCGGCGCCTGCATCGGCCCCTGGAACTACAGCGCCGCGCGCCATATCGAGCCGCGCATCGACGCCGCCATCCCCGCCATCGTGGCCGACATGCAGGGCGCCATTCCATGCGAGCCGGTGCGCCAGGCGCTGGCGCGGGTATGGCGCCACTACAGCCTGCCGGTAGCGCTGCCCTACGCCGGCCAGCTGCACCTGAATATCGCACCGCAATCGCTGTACTTCCCCGCCGTCGGCGTGAACGCGCACGGCCTCACCTTCGCCGGCCGGCTCGACGCCAGCGTGTCGCTCGATGCGGCGGCCGGACCTGCCGGCGCGCTGCCGCTGCCGATGAACATGCCCTCGCCGATCTCGCCAGGCCACTTCGCGCTGGCGGTGCCGCTGTCGACCCAGTACTACACCTTCGAGGCCCTGGCCCGGCAGGAACTGGTGGGCAAGAAGTTTCGGGCCGATACGCCGCTCGGCCGCATCACGGTGCGGCCCAAGCGGGTCGAACTCTATCCGAGCGCGGACCGGCTGGCGATCGGCATCGCCTTCGTGCTCGAGCACCAGCACGCAATCCTGGCCAGCGCCGGCACCGTGTGGCTGTCGGCCAGGCCGTCGGCCAGCGCCAGCGGCAAGAAGATCGTGCTGACCGAGATCGCGGTCACGCGCAAGTTCGCGAACCCGATCTGGAACGTCGCCTCGGTGCTGCTGCAGGACACGCTGGCGAACGCAATCGCCAAGGGCTTCGAGCTGGACCTGGCGCCGCCCTTGACGGCCGCGCAGCACCAGCTGTCGGCGGCGCTGGTGCAGGCGGGCCGGCAGGGCGGCGTGACCCTCACGCCCAGCGACGTGCAGATCGGCGTGGGCCGCATCCTGACCAACGACAGGCTGTTCCAGGTCGAGGCGGTCCTCGAGGCGCAGGTCGGCGCCGAACTGGGCAGCGTCAAACTTGGCACGAAGGAGTAGGCGATGAACACGGGCGCAGCGGCAGTGCTGGTTTTACTTTCACTCGCGGCGCCGCTGGCGCAGGGGGCCGCGGTCGGGCAGTGCGGCGGCCGCGGCGCCATGCTCACGGCGCTGGCCAGCGAAGGCCAGCGCGTGGTGATTACAGCGCACGAGAACATGAAGACGGCGCCGCCCCGTCTCTACATCGTACGCAGCAAGGTCGATGGCAGCGGCTACCTGCTGCGCCAGGACCGGCGCCGCGGCGTGTGCATCGCCGGCACGCTGACGCAGCTGCGCATCGGCGAACCAGGGGGCAGCGCCAGGTCGGACAAGCGGCTAGTGGCCCGCAACTGCAGCCGTTCGGCGCTCAACACGCGCCGCAATGCGGCGCTGTGCGCGTCGCTGCAGAAGGGCGGCGAAGCGATGGCCGGGATCGACCCGGACACGTTTGTCGACAGCGGTCCGGCTGCCGTGCTGGCGAAGGGAAAAGGCAAGCGTGGGATCGCCCCGCCGCAGGTGTGGCGCGCCGCGCAATTTGGCTTCTGCAAGGTAAAGGACCAGGATCTGGTGCTGTGCCTCTCGACCTATACGGCTGCGAGTGATATTGGGACTGTCACAGAGATCGCGAAGTAAATCATGCGTCACAAAACTCAACGTCGTTCCTGCGAAGGCAGGAACCCATACCACCTTTGCTCCGATACGCAGTAACTCCGACCAGCGGTGCCATGGGTTCCTGCCTTCGCAGGAACGACGTTGACTATTCTGCTGGCTCGCCAGTTATCGTGGCTTCTGTAACGGCGCGGCGCCCTCGTCCGCCGCGTAGCGCAGCCCAATCTGCCGCCGCGCGTCATCCAGCACGCCCATCAGCGCCAGCGTTTCGTCCTGCGTCATGACCGGGCTTTCGAGCAAGCCGGCGCGCAGGCAGCGGCCGACCTCGATCGCTTCGTGCACGTAGCCATTGCCCAGGAAAGGAGTCTGCACGGTACGGGAGACGCCGTCGGCCAGCGCCACCGTGATCGTTGTCGCCCGATGGAACATGGTGTTCATGCGGATGTGGCCCAGTGGGCCCGCGATGGTCAACTCTGCCGGCGTGCGCGCCCGCAGCGAGCAGCCGCAGATGGACATGCCGCCGCCTTCGTGCACCAGCGTGAAGCCGGTATGAATGTCAACGCCGGTCGGCCCCAGCAGCGCCTGCGCCTTGACGGCGGCGACGGGCCCCAGCAAGGCGGCCGCGATCGACAGCGGGTAGATGCCCAGGTCGAGCAGCGCGCCGCCGCCCAGCGCCGGGTTGTTCAGGCGGTGCAGCGGATCTTCGGTGGCGGCAAAGCCGAAGTCCGCGCTCACCTGGCTCGGCACGCCGATCTCGCCGCTGGCGACGATGCGTTTGACTTCGGCCAGGGCCGGCATGAAGCGCGTCCACATGGCCTCCATCAGGAACAGCTTCTTTGCGCGCGCCAGGGCGACGACCTGCTCGGCTTCGCGCAGGTTCATCGTGAACGGCTTTTCGCACAGCACGGCCTTGCCGCCATGGAGCGCCATCAGCGCGTTCCCGGCGTGCTGCGGATGCGGCGTGCCGATGTAGATGATGTCGATATCCGGCGCATCGGCCAGCGCCTGGTAGGAGCCATGGCAGGCGGCCACGCCGAATTCGGCGCCGAAGGCCCGGGCGCTCTCGAGGCTGCGCGATGCGACGCCGGCCAGCACCGCATCGGGCGTGTCCTGCAAGGCCTTGGCGAAAGCACGGGCGATCTTGCCGGTGCCGAGGATGCCCCATCGAACCACATGCGTCATATCGTTCCTTTCAGTCGGCCCGCTTGGGCCGGAAGACAGTCGTATCGGCGTAGAAGGCCTCGTCCTGCCCTTCCCACCAGCCGGGTACGCCGAGCACCGGCAGCGGCGTGAAGCAGGCCGTGGCCAGTGCCTCGGTTTCGAGCGATGCGGCCACCGTGGAATCGATCCAGGCGCGCCGCGCGTCGTCGTCCAGCGCGAAGTAATCGTCGTCCGCGACGACCACCCGCGTATGCGCAGTGATCGCCTTGCGCGGCGCGGCCAGCTTCTCCATCAGCGCGTGGCCGAACAGCCAGGGTTGCACATCGCGCCCGAAGGCGGCGCGCCGCTGATGCAGCGCCTCGCTCCAGCGATGGGCGCGCAGCGCCGCCACCACAGCCTCGCCTTCCGAACCGGCGCGCACGACCAGCAGCGCGGCGTTCTCGTCGAAGATGGTGGCGGCGTCGCGCGCAGGTCCGCGCGACTTGCCCACGCCGGCCAGCGCGATCTGCGCCGCCTGCAGGGCGTTGAGCTTCTGCTTGATGCGCGGGAAAGTCAGCCAGACCAGGCCGTTGAAGAAGTCGTGCAGGTTATCGCGCGTGGGCACGCAGCCGGTGGCCCCGATGAATTCCTCGTAGGCGCGGCCCTCCGGCAGCATCGACTGCGGCACGAAGGTGATCGGCATGCCCTGGTGGTTGTGCAGCGCCAGCGATGCGGCGCGGCGGTTGAAGGCCTCGATCACGCCGCCTTCACCGACGGCGGCGCGTTCGAAGGCCGGACGCACCGCGTCGTACCAGTGGCGCGTCCAGTCGATCGTGCCGATCATCTTCTTACAGCATTTTCCAGTTGATCTGCTCGCCGCCGTTGAGGGGCACCAGCTGCGAATCGGCCATCGGCACGGTGGCCGGCAGCGTCCACGGTTCGCGCACCAGGGTCACGGTGTCGGTATTTCGCGGCAGGCCGTAGAAGGCCGGGCCGTGGAAACTGGCGAAGGCCTCGAGCTTGTCGAGCGCGCCGGCGCGTTCGAAGGCTTCGGTGTACATCTCCATTGCGTGCAGCGCGGTATAGCAGCCGGCGCAGCCGCAGCTGGTTTCCTTGGCGCCGATGGCGTGCGGCGCCGAGTCGGTGCCGAGGAAGAAGCGCTCGTCGCCGCTGGTGGCGGCCGTCATCAGGGCCAGGCGGTGTTCTTCGCGCTTGAGCACCGGCAGGCAGTAGTAATGCGGGCGGATGCCGCCCTTGAAGATCTCGTTGCGGTTGTACAGCAGGTGGTGCGCGGTGATGGTGGCGGCGATCGGACCTTCCGCTTCGGCCACGTACTGGGCCGCGTCCTTGGTGGTGATGTGCTCGAACACGATGTTCAGGGCCGGCATGTCGCGCCGCAGCGGGCGCATCACGCGCTCGATGAAGACCGCTTCGCGGTCGAACAGGTCGATGTCCTGGTCGGTCACTTCGCCGTGCACGAGGAAGGGCATGCCCACTTCCTGCATCGCTTCGAGCGTCTTGTAGCACTTGGCCAGGTCGGTCACGCCGGCGTCGGAATTGGTGGTCGCGCCGGCCGGGTACAGCTTGACCGCATGCACGAAGCCGCTGTCGCTGGCGCGGCGGATCTCGTCGGGGTCGGTGTTGTCGGTCAGGTACAGGGTCATCAGCGGCTCGAACTTCATACCTGCAGGCAACGCCGCCAGGATGCGCTCGCGGTAGGCGGCGGCCATGGCGGTGGTGGTGACCGGGGGTTTCAAGTTCGGCATCACGATCGCGCGGCCGAACTGGCGGGCGCTGTGCGGCAGCACGCTGGCCAGCGCCGCGCCGTCGCGCAGGTGCAAATGCCAGTCGTCGGGGCGGGTGATGGTGAGGCTGTGCGGGGTGTCAGGGATGGACATGGCGGCTTTCGTGGAACAGGTGCGTCATTTTACCTGCTCTGACCCGTGCGGCGCTTGCGGCCCCTATCCGGGCCTGCCATACTTGTGAGGCATGCATCGCAATTGCGATGCAACGAGGAAAATCATGAAAACTGCCACTATTCCCTCGCTGCGCGTTGAACCAGAATTACGCGAAGCCGCCGAGAACTTGCTCGAAGAAGGAGAAACGCTGTCGAGTTTCGTCGAGCTTGCCGTTCGCACCCAGGTTGAACGCCGGACAATCCAGCGCGACTTTATCGCACAGGGCCTGGCGTCATTGGAGCAATACGAGCGCACTGGCGAGTACTTCTCGGTAGACGATGTATTGGCCGACCTTGATGCGATTATTGAGGAGGCCGAAGCGAAAGCATCCAAATGAGCTTTCAGGTTCGCATCACGAAGAAAGCGCGCGAAGACCTGCGCCGTTTGAATGTCCAGCTCGTCGCTCGCGATGCGAAGGCGGCGCAGCGCGCCCGTGAAATCATCCAGAAAAGCATGAGGCTTCTCGAGGACTTCCCTTTTACTTGCCGTAAGGCCGCACCGAATACACCGCTAATCAGGGAACTGATCATCCCATTCGGCCACTACGGATACGTTGCGCTCTTCAAGATCACGGACAGCACTACTGTGACAGTCATCGCAGTCAGGCACCAGCGCGAAGACGATTTCTACTAACGTTGGACCTGCTCGACTACGTCTCTCTGCAGGAGCGCAAGCCGATTATCCGTCTTGCCGATCCAAACACCATCAAGCCGCGTTCTCGCAAGCGGACTACGGAAGAGCCCGTGCTCGAATGTCAGAACTGGCGCCAGATACTTTTGGCGCATCAATTTACCCGGTCCCGCAGCCGCCTTGCGATCCGCGACAGGGCCAGGCAGGCCACGAAATAGACCAGGGCCACGAACAAGTACATTTCCACCAGCCGGCCATCGCGCTGGGCCACCTTGGATGCCGCGCCGACAAAATCGGGGATTCCCAGCACATAGACCAGCGACACGTCCTGAAACAGCACGATGGACTGGGTCAGCAGCACCGGCAGCATGTTGCGAAAAGCCTGGGGCAGCACCACGTGGCGCATCGCCTGCCAGCCGCTCATGCCCAGCGCCTGCGCCGCCTGGCGCTGCCCGGCCGGCACCGAGGCGATCCCGCCGCGCATGATTTCGCAGTAATAGGCCGCCTCGAACAGCGTGAACGTGACCAGCGCCGACCAGAACGGACCCACTTTCACCGGCTCGGGCGCGCCCAGCACCCAGGCTGCGATATACGGCACCAGGAAGTAAAACCAGAAGATCACCAGCACCAGCGGGATCGAACGCAGCAGGTTGACGTAGGCGCCTGCGGCCAGCGCAACCGGCCGCAATGGCGAAGCGCGCAGCAGCGCCAGGAGCGTGCCGAGCACGATGCCGCCTGCCATGGCCAGCGCCGTCAGCTGCAGGGTAAACACCATCCCGACCCGGAACAGGTAGCCCCAGGAGCGGGCGATGACGTCGAAGTCGAAGTCGGCGAACATGTCAGCGCGCCCCCGGCAGCGCGGCCCTGCGCTCGATCCAGCGCGTCAGCGCCACCGCCAGCAGGTTGACCAGCAGGTAGATCACGGTGGCGGCACTGAAGGCCTCGAACACCTGGAACGAGAACTCCTGGATCGCGCGCGCACTCGCGGTCAGCTCCATCAGGCCGATGGTCAGCGCCACCGAACTGTTCTTGATGATGTTGAGCAGTTCGCTGCCCAGCGGCGGCAGGATCACGCGCAAGCCCTGCGGCAGCAGTACGTGGCGGTAGGCCTGCGCCTGGGTCAGGCCCAGCGCCCTGGCGGCCAGGGCCTGCCCGGCAGGCAGCGACGCGATGCCCGCCGCCACTTGCACCGCCACCCGCGCCGCGGTGAACAGGCCAAGGCACAACACTGCCGTGACGAACGGCGCATTCGGCAGCGTCTTGAGCCAGCCGCCTGCCGCCTCGGGAAGCAGTTCGGGCACGACAAAAAACCACAGGAACATCTGCACCAGCAGCGGAATATTGCGAAACAATTCGACGTAGGCATTGCCCAGCCCGCGCGCCCAGCGCAGCGGCAAGGTACAGGCAACGCCAACGGCCACGCCGGCCAGCAGCGCGATCAGCCATGCCGAGAGCGCGGTCGACAAGGTCCAGCCCAGGCCCGAGAGCAGCGTTTCACCGTAGGTATGCACGCCGTCCGGCGCGAGCTGGCCAAAGATGCGCCAGTTCCAGTGGTAGTCCATCCTAGCGGCCGGCGTAGGCGGCCGGGTCGCCCGAATCGGTCGGCTGGGCGATGGCGGCCTTCAGCTGGGGCGTCATTGGAAAATTGAGCGTGATGCCGCGCGGCGGAATCGGACTCTGGAACCATTTCGCGTAGACCCGCTGGAACGCCGGGGTCGGGTAAAAGCGCTTCAGGGCATCGTCGACCGCCTGCTTGAAGGCGGGATCGCCGCGCCGCATCATGATCGCGTACGGTTCGACCGACAGCGCCTCCTGCCCGATCACGAAGTCGCCAGGCCGCCGCGCCCCTGCCACCTGCGCCGCCAGCAGGATGTCGTCGTTGGCATGGGCATCGGCGCGGCCGGTGTCGAGCATCAGGAAGGATTCCGGGTGGTCCTTGCCGACCACGATCTTCATGCCGAGCCCGCGCTCGCCATTGAGCGCCGTCATCTGCTTGAGCGTGGTGGTGCCGGCCGTGGCGACCAGGGTCTTGCCTTTCATGTCCGCCAGCGTGCGAATGCCGGATGATTTTTTTGTCAGCAGGCGGTTCGCGACAACGAACATGGTGGGCGCAAACGCCACCTGCTGCTGGCGCTCGAGGTTATTGGTGGTGGAGCCGCATTCAAGGTCGACGGTGCCGTTGGCGATCAGCGGGATGCGGTTGGCCGCCGTCACGGGATTCATGACCACCTTCAGCGCGGGCAGCTTCAGCTGCGCCTTCAAGGCATCGACCACCACCAGGCACAGGTCCACTGAATAGCCGAGGTATTTTTGCTGGTCGTCGAGGTAGGAAAACGGCACAGAGCCGTCGCGCACGCCCAGGGTGACGGTACCGGTGCGCTTGATCTTGGCCAGCGTACCGGCAGCCTCCTGCGCCAGCGCACCGCCCGCCGAGACGGCGAGAAGTAACATTGCAAGGATTTTCATGGCGGCCTCCAAGCAGTAATACCCTTAGAGTAGCAAATTTGCCGCAATAAGTCCGCGCCGGACACATCCTTTTTTAATTCAATGAATGATCTTCGCCAGGAACTCCCGGGCCCGCTCCGAGCTCGGGGCGCTGAAGAACTGCTGGGTTGGCGTATCTTCGATGATCTTGCCGTGGTCCATGAAGATGATGCGGTCCGCGACCTTGCGCGCGAAGCCCATTTCATGGGTCACGACCATCATCGTCATCCCCTCCTGGGCCAGCCCGACCATCACGTCGAGCACTTCGTTGATCATTTCCGGGTCGAGCGCCGAGGTCGGTTCGTCGAACAGCATCGCGATCGGGTCCATCGCCAGCGCCCGGGCAATCGCCACGCGCTGCTGCTGGCCGCCGGACAGCTGGCTCGGGAACTTATCCTGCTGGGCCAGCAGGCCGACCCGGTCCAGGTATTTCAGGCCCTTTTCAGTCGCCTCTTCCTTGCTGCGCCCCAGCACCTTGATCTGGCCCAGGGTCAGGTTGTCGCGTATTGACAAGTGCGGAAACAGCTCGAAATTCTGGAACACCATGCCGATCCGCGCGCGCAGCTGCGACAGGTTGGTCTTCGGATCGCCGACCGACACCCCATCGACCAGCACTGCGCCGGATTTGAACGGTTCGAGCCCGTTGACCGTCTTGATCAAGGTCGATTTGCCGGAACCGGAGGGACCGCAGATGACGACCACATCGCCCTTGTCCACCCGGGTGCTGCAGTCGGAAAGCACCTGGAAGGCGCCATACCACTTGCTGACATTTTTCAGTTCGATCATATTGTTTTTCGTCGATTGGGCGAGGCCGGCACCTGCTTGACAGCACCAGCGACGCCTATGATACTGCGGAACTTGCCAAGGAATTCAGTCCTTGACCAGCTGGTTCACTCAAAAGATACCGCTATTCTGCCCGAGAACACCGAGTTCGACCCACACAGGAAGCAACATAAATGAATAATCGCAACCGCCTCACCGTCTACATTCTCGCAGGCCTGGTGCTCGGCATCGTCGTCGGCTACGTCGTCAACTTCACCATGGCCACGCCGGCCACGTTCTCGGACTACATGGCCCTGGTCACGACGCTGTTCCTGCGCCTGATCAAAATGATCATCGCGCCGCTGGTGTTCTCGACCCTGGTGGTCGGCATCGCGAAGATGGGTGACGCCAAGGAAGTGGGCCGTATCGGCATCAAGGCGCTGGGCTGGTTCGTGATCGCCTCGGTCATCTCGCTGTCGCTGGGCCTGATCCTGGTGAACCTGTTCCGTCCGGGCGATGCCATGAGCGCGATGCTGCCGGCCGCCGACGCCGTCTCGGGCATCACCACCTCCAGCCTGACCTTGAAGGAATTCGTCACCCACCTGGTGCCGTCGTCGATCGTGGACGGCATGGCCAAGAACGAGATCCTGCAGATCGTGATCTTCTCGCTGTTCTTCGGCACTGCTGCCGCTGCGGTCGGCCCGCGCGCCCATCCGATGATCGAAGCGATCGACGGCGTCGCCCACGTCATGCTGAAGGTCACCGGCTACGTGATGAACCTGGCGCCGATCGCCGTGTTCGCCGCCGTCGCGGGCATCATCGCCAAGAGCGGCCTCGGTGTGCTGTCCACCTACGGCATCTTCATGGGCGAGTTCTACCTCGCGATCTTGCTGCTGTGGATAGTGCTGACGATTGCCGGCTTCATCTTCCTGGGCCCGCGCGTGTTCGCACTGCTGCGTGAAATGCGCGAACCGACGCTGCTGGCGTTTTCGACCGCGTCGTCCGAAGCGGCATTCCCGAAGACCCTGGAAGGGCTGGAGCGTTTCGGCGTCAAGAACCGCATCGCCGCCTTCGTGCTGCCGATCGGCTACTCGTTCAACCTCGATGGCTCGATGATGTACTGCACCTTCGCGACCGTGTTCATCGCGCAGGCATACGGCATCGAGATGTCGCTCGGCACCCAGATGACGATGATGCTGGTGCTGATGCTGACTTCGAAAGGCATGGCAGGCGTGCCGCGCGCTTCGCTGGTGGTGATCGCCGCGACCCTGGCCCAGTTCAACATCCCCGAGGCGGGCCTGCTGCTGCTGCTCGGCATCGACCACTTCCTGGACATGGCGCGTTCGGCGACCAACGTCATCGGCAACGGCATCGCGACTGCGGTGGTGGCCAAGTGGGAAGGCGAGCTGACCGACCCGCTCCAGAAGGAGCCGGCGGTGGCGCCGCTGAAGTAACAAGCAAGGCCTCCCGACGGAGGCCTTTTTTTCGCCAATCAATCGGGGTCAGACCTCAATTACTCCCCAATCGGGGTCAGACCTCAATTACTCCCCAATCGGGGTCAGACCTCAATTACTCCCCAATCGGGGTCAGACCTCAATTACTCCCCAATTGAGGTCTGACCCCGATTGTTCTTTTGAGGAAGCTTTCCAGTTTCGGGTGGTGATGCTTTCGTGTATGCTCCTTTGCCATCATTCTTGATCGGAGCCGTCATGCAAATGCTGTCCTTCTTCGGCCTCCTGCTTGCCGCAGGCAGCGTCCAAGCCGCCACCCAGACCGTCGATTGCGGACGCCTGCTCGATGTGAAAGCAGGCGCCTGGCGCGACAAGGTCAGCATCGTCATCGAGGACGGCAAGGTCAAGTCGATCGGCCCGATGACCCAGGCCGCCGGGAATATCGACCTGTCCGGCCATTCCTGCCTGCCGGGCTTTATCGACATGCACGTGCACCTGGCCGGCGAGACGCAGAAACAGGTCGACGCGCTGCGCGATGCCGTGAGCGCCAACCCGGCAGACGCGGCCTACCGCTCCGTCGCCTTCGCCGAACGCACCCTCAAGGCCGGCTTTACCACCGTGCGCGACCTCGGCGCCGGGGAAGGCATGAACGTCTCGCTCAAGCGTGCGATCGCCAACGGCGCCATTCCGGGTCCGCGCATGTTCACATCGGGCAGGTCGATCGCCACCACCGGCGGCCACGCCGATCCGACCAACAACCTGTCCAACCGCTGGAGCAAGGCGCTCGGCGACGCGGGCCCCAACGAGGGCGTGGTCAACAGCGCCGAAGACGGCCGCAAGGCGGTACGCGCGCGCTACAAAGAAGGCGCGGACCTGATCAAGGTGACGGCGACCGGCGGCGTATTGAGCCAGGCCAGCAGCGGCCAGAACGCCCAGTACACCGAGGACGAACTGCGCGCCATCACCAGTACCGCCAAGGATTACGGCTTCCGCGTTGCGGCCCATGCGCACGGGGCGGAAGGCCTCAAGCGCGCCCTGCGCGCGGGCGTCGACTCGATCGAACACGGCACGCTGATGGACGACGAGGCGATCGCGCTGTTCAAGAAGAGCGGCGCCTGGTACGTGCCCACGATTTCGGCCGGCCGCTACGTGGCGGACAAGGCCAGGGAAGCCGATTATTACTCGCCGCTGGTGCGCCCGAAGGCGGCCGCCATCGGCCCGCAGATCCAGGCCACCTTTGGCCGCGCCTACAAGGCCGGCGTGAAGATTGCGTTCGGCACCGACGCCGGCGTTTTCCCGCATGGCGAAAACGCCAGGGAGTTCGCCTACATGGTCGAAGCGGGCATGCCGCCGCTCGAGGCGATCCGCTCGGCCACGCTGGGCGCCGCCGCCCTGCTCGACCAGTCGGCAATGCTCGGTTCAGTGGAACCGGGCTTCGCCGCCGACATCGTGGCCGTCAAGGGCGATCCTCTGCGCGACATCACGCTGCTGCAGAAGGTGGAATTCGTCATGAAGGCCGGCACCGTTTACAAGAAACCATAAAGACCACCAGGAGTAACCATGCTGCACCATAAAACCGCGCAATCGATGCTGGCCTTGTTCGCCTGCCTGTTCATCGCAACGTCCGTCCAGGCCCGCCAGGCGGCGCCGGCCAAGCTGGCCAACATCACCATCCTCGCCACCGGCGGCACCATCGCCGGCAGCGGCGCCTCCAGCACCACGACGGTGGGCTACACCGCCGCCACGGTCGGCGTGCAGCGCCTGATCGAAGCCGTGCCGGAGATGAAGAAGGTGGCCAACGTCAGCGGCGAACAGGTGTTCCAGATCGCCAGCGAGAACATGAGCAACGACCACTGGCTGGTGCTGGCCAAGCGTGTCAACGCGCTGCTGGCGCAGCCGGCCGTGGACGGCATCGTCATCACGCACGGTACCGACACGCTCGAGGAAACCGCCTACTTCCTGAACCTGGTGGTCAAGAGCCGCAAGCCGGTGGTGCTGGTCGGCTCGATGCGCCCGTCGACCGCGATCTCGGCCGACGGCCCGATCAACCTGTACAACGCCGTGCTGCTGGCGGCCAGCCCGGATGCCGCAGGCAAGGGCGTGCTGGTGGCGATGAACGACCAGATCCAGTCGGGCCGCGATGTCAGCAAGTCCAACACCTCGTCGATGGATACCTTCAAGTCGCAGGACCTGGGCATGATGGGCTACATCCAGGGCGGCAAGCCGTTCTTCTACCGCGTCGGACTGCGCAAGCACACGGTGGACACCGAGTTCGACGTGAGCGCGCTGGCGGCGCTGCCGCAGGTGGACGTGGCTTACGCGCATGCGAACGTGGGTCCGGTGGCGGTGGATGCGTTCATGGCGGCCGGCGCCAAGGGCATCGTGCATGCGGGCGTGGGCAACGGCAGCGTGCCGGCGAAGGTGCTGCCGGCGCTGAAGGCGGCGCGCGCCAAGGGCGCGATCGTGGTGCGTTCGAGCCGCGTGGGCGCGGGCATCCTGGCGCGCAACGGCGAGGCGAACGACGATGAGCTGGATTTCGTGGTGGCCGATACGCTGAGCCCGCAGAAGGCGCGCATCTTGCTGATGCTGGCGCTGACCAGGACCAGCAATACCAAGGAGATTCAGCGGATGTTCTATACCTACTAAGCAGGAACGTTCGAGAATTTACATGTAGGGCGGAAGAGCGATAGCGATATCCGCCCTACGGGTATGTCGCCGGCGACGCCAGCTCCTCATCTTTCCGCGCCTGCTGCCGCTCCCACATCTGCGCATACAGGCCATTCGCCGCCAGCAGCGACTGGTGCGTTCCCCTCTCCACAATGCGCCCATGGTCCAGCACCAGGATCTGCTGCGCGTCCGCCACCGTCGACAGCCTGTGCGCGATCACCAGCGTGGTCCTGTTCTTCGCAATCTCCTTCAGCTCCTTCTGGATCGCCTGCTCCGCCTTCGAATCGAGCGCCGACGTGGCTTCATCAAAAATCAGGATCGCCGGATCTTTCAGCAAGGTGCGCGCGATCGCGACCCGCTGCTTTTCCCCGCCCGACAACTTGAGCCCGCGCTCGCCCACCATCGTCGCATAGCCGTCCGGCAGCGTCTCGATGAAATCATGGATCGACGCAGCGCGCGCGGCGGCCACGATGTCTTCCTTCGTCGCGCCCGGCTTGCCGTAGGCGATGTTGTATTCGATGGTGTCGTTGAACAGCACCGTATCCTGCGGCACGATGCCGATCGCGCGGCGCAGCGATTCCTGGGTCACGCTGCGGATGTCCTGGCCGTCGATGGTGATCGCGCCGCCGTTGACGTCGTAGAAACGGAACAGCAGGCGCGACATGGTCGACTTGCCGGAGCCGCTATGCCCCACCACGGCGGTGGTGGTCCCGGCTGCGATCGTGAAGTCGACGTCGAACAGGATCTGGCGCTTGGCTTCGTAGCTGAAATCGACCTTCGAGAACATCACGCTGGCGCCGTGCGTGTGCAGCTCCTTGGCGCTGTCGGCGTCGGCCACTTCGCGGTTCTGGTCCAGCAGCGAGAACAGGCGCTCCATGTCGGCCAGGCTCTGCTTGATCTCGCGGTAGATCACGCCGAGGAAGTTGAGCGGGATGTACAGCTGGATCATGAAGGCGTTCACCAGCACCAGGTCGCCCAGGGTCATGGTGCCGGCGATCACGCCTTCGGTGGCGCGCCACAGGATTAGGGTGACGGCGGTGGCGATGATCAGCGACTGCCCGGTGTTGAGCAGCGAGAGCGAGGTCTGCGACTTGACGGCGGCCGACTCGAAGCTCTTCAAGCCGTCGTCGTAGCGCCTGGCCTCGTAGTCCTCGTTGCCGAAGTACTTGACCGTCTCGTAGTTGATCAGCGAGTCGATGGCCTTGGTGTTGGCCTTCGAATCGAGGTCGTTCATCGTGCGCCGGAAGTGCGTGCGCCAGTCGGTGACGACGACGGTGAAGGCGATGTAGCTCACCAGCGCCACCGCCGTGATGGCGCTGAACCAGATGTCGTAGTTCAGCACCATGTAGCCCAGCACCAGCGTGATCTCGACCAGGGTCGGCAGGATGTTAAACAGCGTGAACGAGATCAGCGAGCCGACGCCGCGCGTGCCGCGCTCGATGTCGCGCGTCATGCCGCCGGTCTGGCGGTTCAGGTGGAAGCGCAGCGACAGCGCATGCAAATGGCGGAATACCTTGAGCGCGATGGTGCGCACGGCGCGCTGGGTCACGCGGGCGAACAGGAATTCGCGCAGCTCGGTAAATACGGTCGTCGACAGGCGCAAGACGCCGTAGGCCACCAGCGCGCCCAGCGGCAGCACCAGCAGCGCCTGCGGGCTGGCCGGGTTGATGGTGAGCTGGTCGATCAGCTGCTTGAGCACCATCGGCACGCCGACGTTGGCGACCTTGGCGCCGATCAGGCACACCATGGCCGCGATCACCCGCCATTTGTACACCCACAAATAGGGCAGCAGCGTCTTGAGCGTGGTCCAGTCGCTGCGCTTGGACTGATTGCCGTCGGCGGCGCTTGCGGGTAGGGGAATACTGGTGGAATGGCGGCGCATGGCAGAGCTCTGGAATTTATGGTTCAATCTTGACGATTGTAGCCCTTCACGAGAATTTCAAGATGACCACGCCAGAAAATGTCCCCGCCACGCCCAATCCCGGCCTTCCTGCAGGCAAAATGCCGCAGCTGCGGGTGATGCCCGCCCCTTCCGACGCGAATGTGTACGGCGACGTGTTCGGCGGCTGGATCATGGCCCAGGTCGACGTTGCCGGCTCCCTGCCCGCCACGCGCCGCGCCAATGGCCGCGTTGCGACCATCGCCGTCAATTCCTTCCTCTTCAAGAACCCGGTGTTCGTCGGCGACCTGCTGTCCTTCTATGCGGACATCGTCAAGGTCGGCAATACCTCGATCACCGTGTATGTCGAAGTCTACGCCGAACGCAACCGCCTGTCGGCCGACACCGTCAAGGTGACCGAGGCCACCCTGACCTATGTCGCCACCGACAGCGACCGCAAGCCGCGCGCGCTGCCGCCGCTCGAGTCGCTGATGCACACCTAGCCTGCGATGGACCAGCAGCGCCGGACCTTCCTGCTGAACGCCGGCCGCCTCGCGGCACTGGGGGCGGGCCTGCCGCTGGCCGGCGCGCAGGCCGTGGCGCCGGCGGGGGCGTACCCATTCAGCCTGGGAGTGGCCTCCGGTTCGCCGCTGCCCGGCGCGGTCGTCATCTGGACCCGGATCCTGGCCGATCCGCTCAACGCCGCCTCGGCGCCGCCGGTGGCGATCGCGGTGCGCTGGGAGGTGGCGCACGACGAGGCCTTCACCCAGATCGCCGCGCGCGGCACGGCCAATGCCGTCCCCGCGCTGGCGCACAGCGTGCATGTGGACGTCACCGGCCTGGCGCCGGCGCGCTGGTACTGGTACCGCTTCATCCTCGGCGACGCCGTCAGCCCGGCCGGGCGCACCCGCACCGCGCCCGCGCCGGATGCGATGCCGTCCCTGCTCAAGCTGGCCGTGGCCTCGTGCCAGCACTGGGAGTTCGGCAGCTACGCGGCGCACCGCCATATCGCGCGCGCCGCGCCGGACCTGGTCGCCTTCCTCGGCGACTACATCTACGAATGGGGCGCCTACGCCCTCAAGCATCCAGAGCGCGCGGTGCGCACCGACGAGAGTTTCACGCTGGCCGGCTACCGGGCGCGCTATGCGCAGTACAAGAGCGACCCCGACCTGCAGGCAGCCCACCTGGCCGCGCCGTGGGTGGTGACGTGGGACGACCACGAGGTGGCCAACGACTACGCGGGCGACTTCGACGAGCGCCTCGATCCTGGCTTTGCCGGGCGGCGGGCGGCGGCCTACCAGGCCTTTTACGAACACATGCCGGTGCGCCTGGGCGCTGCCGTGCCGAACGGCTACGGCAGCCTGCGCATGTACCAGCGCTACGACTGGGGGCGCCTGGCGCGGCTGCACATGCTCGACGACCGCCAGTACCGCACCCGCCATGCCTGCCAGCCGGGCGGCAGGGGCGGCTCCACCTCGCTGCTGCGCACCGCCTGCGCCGACCTGCTGGCGCCGGAGCGCACGATGCTGGGGCGGGCGCAGGAACAGTGGCTGGCGGAGGGATTCGCCTCGTCGCAGGCGCGCTGGAACATCATCGGCCAGCAGACGCCGATGGCGCAGTCGAGCCAGACGCGGGTGATCCAGCCGATGGACGGGCGCATCTGGAACGACGGGTGGGACGGCTATCCGGGTGCGCGCCAGCGCCTGTTCGACGCGCTACGCGCTGGCAAGGCGGCCAATCCGGTGGTGCTGGCGGGGGATGTGCACACCTTCTATGCGACCGACCTGAAGGACGACTTCGACCGGCCCGTGTCGCGCGCGAACCCGGTCATCGCGACCGAATTTTGCGGGACCTCGGTGACGTCGGGCTCGCGGCCGCAGGCGCGCACCTTGCAGTACCTGGACAACAACCCGCACGTGAAGTACGGGCGCAGCGACAAGCGCGGGTACATGCTGATGGAAGTGACGCCGGCCAGGGCCACCACGGTGTTCATGGGGCTGGACGACGTGCGCGACGCAGAGTCGGGGGTGGCGGCGCTGGCGACGTTCAGGGTGGAAGATGGCAGGCCGGGGGCGAATCAAACCTAGGACTGGGACCGGTAGACTGGTGTAGGGTGGGTGATAAGGGGGCGGCCTAGGCGGCCCCCTTATCACCCACCCTACCCTCTTTCAACGTCCGTGGCTTACGCGACCTTCTTCTCGTCGCGCAGCTCGCGCCGCAGGATCTTGCCGACGTTCGTCTTCGGCAAATCGGTGCGGAACTCGATGTACTTCGGCTTCTTGTACGCCGTCAGCTGCTCCTTGCAGAATTCCTGCAGCATCTCCGCCGTCAGGTTCGGGTCCTTCTTCACCACGAACAGTTTCACGGCTTCGCCCGAGTTCTTGTCCGGCACGCCGATGCATGCGCATTCGAGCACGCCCGGGTGGCCTGCGACAACGCCTTCGATCTCGTTCGGGTACACGTTGAAGCCCGATACCAGGATCATGTCCTTCTTGCGGTCGACGATCCTGGTGTACCCGCGCTCGTCCATGATGCCGACGTCGCCCGACTTGAAGAAGCCGTCCGGCGTCATGACCTTGGCCGTTTCGTCGTCGCGCTGCCAGTAGCCGGCCATGACCTGCGGGCCGCGGATCGCGATCTCGCCGGCGGTGCCCAGCGGGACCGGGTTGCCGTCGTCGTCGAGGATCTGGATTTCGGTCGATGGGTACGGCAGCCCGATCGAACCGGTGAACTCGGTGATGTCGCAGCGGTTGGCGGTGGCCACCGGCGAGGTTTCGGACAGGCCGTAGCCTTCGATGATCGGGGTGCCGGTCAGCTTCAGCCAGCGGTCGGCGACCGGCTGCTGCACCGACATGCCGCCGCCGTTGCATACCTTGTAGCTGGCGAAATCGAGCTTGGCGAAGTCGGCGTTGTTGAGCAGGCCGTTGTACAGCGTGTTCACGGCCGGGAAGATGTTGATGCGGTACTTGGCCAGCTCCTTGACGAAGCCCGGCATGTCGCGCGGGTTCGGGATCAGCACGTTCATGCCGCCCAGGCGCGTGCCCATCATCGCGCACACGGTCAGCGAGTAGATGTGGTACAGCGGCAGCGCGCACACGAACTGCAGCTGCTCGCCCTTCGGCAGCGTGTCGAGCGTCGGCTGCAGCCAGGCTTCATTCTGCAGCACGTTGGCGATCACGTTCCGGTGCAGCAGGACCGCGCCCTTCGACACGCCGGTGGTGCCGCCGGTGTACTGCAGGAAGGCGATGTCGTCGTGGCCCAGCTTGACCGGCTTGAGCGACATGCGCGCGCCATCCGCCAGCACCTTGTTGAAGCCGGTCGCGGCGGGCAGCGAATAGGCCGGCACCATCTTCTTCACGCGGCGCACGACGAAGTTGACGATCATGCCTTTCAGGCCACCCAGCAGGTCGCCCATGCTGGCCACCACCACGTGCTTGACCTTGGTCTTGGCGAGCACCTGCTCCAGCGTGGTCGCGAAGTTCTCGAGCACGATGATGGCTTCGGCGCCGGAGTCGTTGAGCTGGTGTTCCAGTTCGCGCGGGGTGTACAGCGGATTGACATTGACGATGGTGTAGCCGGCGCGCAGCACGGCGGCCATGGCGACCGGGTACTGGAGCACGTTCGGCATCATGATGGCGACGCGCGCGCCCTTCTTCATGCCGCGCGACTGCAGCCATGCGCCCATGGCCTGCGACATCTGGTCAAGTTCGCCGTAGGTGATCGCCTTGTCCATGCAGACAAACGCCTTGCGGTCGGCGTACTTCTTGAACGCCTCTTCCAGCAAGTGGGTCAGGGAACGGTACTGGGTGATGTCGATCTCCGCAGCGACACCCGGTTGGTATTCCTTCAGCCAGAACTTGTCCATCTATGCCTCGTCTCGATTGTGGTGGTTCATCTGAATGCAAAAGCCGCCCGGCGCGCGGGCGGCTCGTGCCTGCGGCGCCCTATGCCGCTTTTTTCTCGTCCCGCAGCACGCGGCGCAGGATCTTGCCGACGTTGGTCTTCGGCAGCTCATCGCGGAACTCGATGTACTTCGGCCTCTTGTAGCCCGTCAGTTCCTTCTTGCAGTAGTCCATCAGCTGGTCGACCGTCAGGTTCGGGTCCTTGCGCACCACGAACACCTTGACCGCTTCGCCGGAATGCTCGTCCGGCACGCCGATGCACGCGCATTCGAGCACGCCGGGATGCATGGCGATCACGCCTTCCAGCTCGTTCGGATAGACGTTGAAGCCCGATACCAGGATCATGTCCTTCTTGCGGTCGACGATCTTCACGTAGCCGTCCGCGTTCATCACGCCGACGTCGCCCGACTTGAAGTAGCCGTCCGCCGTCATGACCTTGGCCGTTTCGTCGGGACGGTTCCAGTAGCCCTGCATGACTTGCGGACCGCGGATCGCGATCTCGCCAGGTTCGCCCAGCGGCACCGGATTGCCGTCGTCGTCGAGGATGGCGATGTCGGTGTTCGGCACCGGCAGGCCGATATTGCCCGAGAATTCGGTCAGGTCGGCGCGGTTGCAGGTGGCCACGGGCGAGGTTTCGGACAGGCCGTAGCCCTCGATGATGCAGGTGCCGGTGGCCTTCTTCCATTTGTCGTTGACGGCCTGCTGCACCGCCATGCCGCCGCCGTTCGAGATCTTCAGGGCGCTGACGTCGATGGTGCCGAAGTCGGGATGGTTCAGCATGGCGTTGTACAGCGTGTTCACCGCCGGCAGCATGTTGATCTTGTACTTGGCCAGCTCCTTGATGAAGCCGCCGATATCGCGCGGGTTCGGGATCAGGATATTGAGCGCGCCGACGCGCATGCCCCACATCGCGCACGCCGTCAGCGCGAAGATGTGATACAGCGGCAGCGCGCACACGATGGTGATCTGCTCGACGACGGGCGGCTTGACCAGCGCCGGCTGCGACCACGCCTCGGTCTGCAGCACGTTGGCGATGATGTTGCGGTGCGTAAGGGTGGCGCCCTTCGACACGCCGGTGGTGCCGCCGGTGTACTGCAGGAAGGCGACATCGGACGGCGTCGCCTCGACCGGGGTGAACTTCATCTTCTCGCCCTGGGCCAGCACGTCCTTGAAGCGCACCGCGTTCGGCAGCGAGAACGCGGGCACCATCTTCTTGACGTTGCGGACCACGAAGTTGACCAGCATGCCCTTCACGCCGCCCAGCATCTCGCCCATGCTGGCGACGACGATGTGCCTGACCTGGGTCTTGGCCAGCACCTGCTCGAGCGTGGTGGCGAAATTCTCGAGGACGATGATCGCTTCGCTGCCCGAGTCGTTGAGCTGGTGCTCCAGCTCGCGCGGGGTGTACAGCGGATTGACGTTGACCACGGTGTAGCCGGCGCGCAGGATCGCGGCGATCGCGATCGGATACTGCAGCACATTGGGCATCATCACGGCGACGCGCGCGCCCTTCTTGAGGCCGCGGCTCTGCAGCCAGGCGGCCATGCGCTTGGAATAGGTGTCGATGTCGCCGTAGGTGAGGAACTTGTCCATGCACACGTAGGCGTTGCGTGCCGCGAATTTCTGGAAGGACTCTTCCAGCAGCTGGACGAGCGACCGGTATTGGTCAGGGTTGATTTCCGCGGGAACGCCAGCGGGATAGGATTTCAGCCAAAACTTGTCCATGCGTGCCTCTGTCTCAGATATTTATCGTTATGGATCCGGCGCATGCGCCAGTCGAGTGTGCATTGGTGACTACCCAGGGTGATGCTATCGGGCGGCGCGTTTCGGCGCAAGTGCTTTTGCTGCTATTCGAGCAAGTCCCCTAATGCGCCGCAGATTGTGCCTAAAAGCAACGTTTCAAGCCTGGGCTGCGGCTACTGCGGCGCCAGGGCCTTCAGGCGGCGGTGCCGCTCGGCCTTGTCGAGGGCGGCCAGTTTCCTGGCCGCGGCATAGAAGCCGGCGAAGCTTTTCTCGCGCGCCAGCAGGGCGCGGAAGGCGGGCACGAAGTCGTTGTAGGTGGCGACGGCGGCCAGGTGGGCGTTCGACAGCGGTTCGGCGAAGAAGCGGTCGTAGCCCGCGAAGCCGCCCCAGCTCGATTTGAGCACCAGGTACTCGTCCTTGAGCTGCTGGAACAGGCGTGCCTTGACGACGCGCTTTTCGGTGTCGCTGGCCGATGAGGCGTAGTTGTTTTCGAGCGCCTTGCGGTAGCTGAGCAGCAGCTTCAGGAAGTCCTGCTTGCGGGCGCGGAACTTGGCGTAGCTGGCGCGCATGGCCTCGTTGCCGAAGCCGGCCAGCCAGCGTTCGACGCCGGCCTCCTCCACCGCGCTGGCGAACGACTCGTTGAACTGGGAGTCGCCCTGAACGTACACGACCTGGTGCGACAGCTCGTGGAAGATCAGGCGCGCCAGCTCGGCGTCCGGATAGTGGATGAAGGTGGAGATCAGCGGGTCGTTGAACCAGCCGAGGGTCGAATAGGCCGGCACGCCGCCGATCTGGACGTCGTTGCCTTCCGCGCGCAGCGTGCGCGCGTATTCCTGGGCGGCTTCCTTGCTGTAGTAGCCACGGTAATTGACGCAGCCGGCCACCGGGAAGCACCATTGCAGCGGCTTCATCGACAGCTCGGGCGTGGCGACGATGTTCCACAACACGAAGGGGCGCGACAGCGCGGCGTAGTTCTTGTAGCTGTTGTTGTCGGGAAGGTCGAGTTCAGCGACGGCGAAGGTGCGGATCTGGCGCGCGGTGGCCAGGCGCACGCGCAGCCTGGCGTCGGTGTTGCCGTCGGACAGCCACTCCTCGATCGGGCGCGCGTCGGAGATCAGCGACAGCTGGCCCTGCGCGGCCTGGGCGTAGTAGTTGATGCTGGAGCAGCTGGCGAGCAGGCCGGCGATGCCGGTGGCCGCCAATAACAACCAGATTCGTTTGCGAGAAATACCCATTGCCTGATCCAATTGTTTGCTTCCGCGCCGTCGTTCCTGCGCAGGCAGGACGGGTCAGCTCAGGCGGCTTTCTCCACCTGCACCAGCGTGTCATAGAACGTGGGGGCGCGCCCCATGTCCGTCAAGCGCTGGCTGGTCACTTCATTGGCGTTCTTGCCGTCGCTGGCAAGCTTCTTCCACCACACCGACAAACCCACCACCAGCCCCGGCCGCGCCTTCGGCGTCACGCGCGCCCTGGCCACAAACGATCCGCGGTCATTGAAGATGCGGACCATCTCGCCGTCGCTGATTCCCCGCGCCGCGCTGTCGTCGGGATGGATGTCCAGGTGCGGTTCGCCCTCCGTGGCGCGCAGGCTGGTCACGTTCACGAACGTCGAATTGAGGAAATTGCGCTGCGGCGGGGAGATCATCGCCAGCGGATACCTGGCCGCCAGTTCCGGCGCGCTGGCCAGCGACTCGTACGGCGCGATATACGCCGGCACCGGATCGAGCCCGTCGGCCAGCATGCTGGCCGAATAGAACTCGCACTTGCCCGACGGCGTGGGGAAGCCGCCTTCGGCGAACGGCGCCGCCGGCATGGCCAGCTTCTGCCAGCCCTTGCGCTTGAGCGAGTCCCAGTCGAAGTGCACCGCGCGCGCGTGCTTGCTGTCGAAGGCCTGCGCCGCCAGCGCGTCGTCGCTCTCGCTAAAGCAGGGGTCGTCGAAACCCATGCGCGCCGCCAGCAGGCGGAATATTTCCGTATTCGGCTTCGATTCGCCGACCGGTGCGACCGCCGCGTTGTTGGCCATCATGTACAGGTGGCCGTAGGCGCTGTGGGCGTCCACGTGTTCCAGCTGGGTGGTGGCCGGCAGCAGGATGTCGGCGTAGTCGGCGGTGTCGGTCTGGAAGTGCTCCAGCACGACCGTGAACAGGTCGTCGCGGGCAAAACCGCGCATGACCTTGTCCGACTCCGGCGCGATCGCGAGCGGGTTCGAGTTGTAGACGATGACCGCCTCGACCCGCGGGCCGAATTCCGGCGACGACGGGCGCAGCAAGTCGTCGCCGATGGTCGTCATGTTGATGGTGCGGACCGGCGTCTTTTGCAGGTCGGGGCGCTGCAGCCCTGCCAGGTTCTTCGGGAACGATCCCGACGAGGACAGCTGTACGCCGCCCGCCGGGTGGCGCCACGCGCCCACCAGCGCTGGCAGGCAGGCGATATTGCGGATCGCCATGCCGCCGCCGCGCACGCGCTGCACGCCGTAGTTGGTGCGGATCGCGACCGGCTCGCCGCGCCTGGCCAGCTGGCCGTATTCACGTGCCAGCCCCACCACTTCATCAACGCTGATGCCGCAGGTTTCGGCCGTGCGTTCCGGCGTCCATTCCGCGGCGCGCGCCTTCAGGGCCTCGTAGCCCAGCGTGTAATTGGCGATGTAGTCGTGGTCGACCAGGTCTTCGGCGATCAGCACGTGCATCAGGCCCAGCGCCAGCGCGGCGTCGGTGCCGGGCAGCGGGGCGATGTGCTGGTGGCACTTTTCGGCCGTCAGCGAGCGGTAGGGGTCGATCGCGATCAGTCTGGCGCCGCGCCGCTTGGCTTCCTGCGCGCGCATCCAGAAGTGCAGGTTGGAGGCGATCGGGTTGCCGCCCCAGATGATGATCAGCTTCGCATCCTGGAACTGCTCGATGTCGGTGCCGATGGAGGCGCCGACCGTGTATTTATAGCCGGTGGCGCCGGCCGTCGCGCAGATGGTGCGGTCCAGGTTCGAGGCGCCCAGCTGGTGGAAGAAGCGGTGCGACATCGAATCGCCCTGCACCAGGCCCATGGTGCCGGCATAGCTGTACGGCAAGATGGCTTGCGGGTCGCGCGCGGCGATGGCCTTCAGCTTGCCGGCGATGGTGTCGAGCGCCTCGTCCCAGCTGATGCGCTCGAACTTGCCCTCGCCCTTGGCGCCGATCCGCTTCATCGGATGCAGCAGGCGGTCCGCGTGATAGGTGCGCTCGGTGTAGCGCGCAACCTTGGTGCACAGCACGCCGGCGGTGGTCGGGTGGTCCGGATCGCCCTTGACTTCCGTCGCCACGCCATCCTCCACGGTGATCAGCAGGGCGCAGGTGTCGGGGCAGTCGTGCGGGCAGGTGCCGCGGACTTGGGTCGTGGTCATTGGGACAGTCCAGGAATTCAGTGTCTGAAACCAATACTTTAAACCAAAGCCACGGTGGATGCTGCAGTCTGGATGCATCCGAGCCGGAAGGGCTACAATACCTTGCATATGCATTGGCATTCAAGCATCTGATTCCGGCAACAATGGAGATAAGAATGAAACTCGTCGAACCGATAATCGCTTTCCAGACGGCATTGCAGCAGATTCGCCGCGACTTGCATGCCCATCCAGAACTCTGCTACGAAGAAGAACGCACCGCCGACGTGGTGGCCGCCAAGCTGACCGAATGGGGCATTCCCATCGTGCGCGGGCTGGGCCTGACCGGCGTGGTCGGCATCATCAGGAACGGCAGTTCGCCGCGTGCGATCGGCCTGCGCGCCGACATGGACGCGCTGCCGATGCAGGAAATGAACACCTTCGAACACGCCTCGCGCCACGAGGGCAAGATGCACGCCTGCGGCCATGACGGCCATACCGCGATGCTGCTCGGCGCCGCCCACTACCTGGCCACGCACCGCGACTTCGACGGCACCGTGTACCTGATCTTCCAGCCTGCCGAAGAAGGCGGCGGCGGCGCGCGGCGCATGATGGAGGACGGCCTGTTCGAGCAATTCCCGATGGACGCGGTGTACGGCATGCACAACTGGCCCGGCATCGACGTGGGCAGCTTCGGCGTCGTCGCGGGTCCGATGATGGCATCGAGCAATGAGTTCCATGTCGTGATCAAGGGCAAGGGCGCGCACGCGGCCCAGCCGCACAAGGGCGTGGACCCGGTGATGCTGGCGGTGCAGATCGCGCAGGGCTGGCAAACCATCGTCTCGCGCGAGAAGAACCCGCTCGATACCGCCGTGCTGTCGATCACCCAGATCCACGCCGGCAGCGCCACCAATGTGATTCCCGACGAAGCCGTGATGATCGGCACCGTGCGCACCTTCACCACCGGCGTGCTGGACCTGATCGAGCGCCGCATGCAGGAAATCGCCAGCCACACGGCGGCCGGCTTCAACGCCACGGTCGACTTCACCTTCAAGCGCAACTATCCGCCGCTGGTCAACCATGCGAAGGAAACCGCGTTCGCGGTCGAGGCGATGAAGGCGGTGGCGGGGGCGGACAAGGTCAACGACAATGTCGAGCCGACGATGGGCGCCGAGGACTTCGCCTTCATGCTGCAGGCCAAGCCTGGCTGCTATGTCTTCATTGGCAATGGCGAAGGCGAGCACCGCGCGGGCGGCCACGGCCTCGGCCCTTGCCAGCTGCACAATGGCAGCTACGACTTCAACGACAGCCTGCTGCCGATCGGCGCCAGCTACTGGGTGCGGCTGGTCGAGATGGGCTTGCCCTTACGCTGACGGCGGCAGCTGATCGGGGCCGTCGCCAAGGCGCCGGCCCGGGTTCATTTTCTCCAGCGCGAGCAGCGCGGCTGCATGGTCGGCGCGCGGCAGCTCGTCCACGATGCTGGCATAGCGCTCCATCACCAGCGCCGCGACCGGCAGCACCAGGCCGGCGTCCGCCGCGGCGACCAGCACATTCTTCAAATCCTTCAACTGGCTCTTGACCTGGCCGCCGGGCATGAAATTGCGGTCCAGCATGCGCTGGCCATGCATCTCCAGGATACGGCTTTCGGCAAAACCGCCGCGGATGGCCGCTCGCACCGCCGCCGGGTCCGCGCCCGCGGCCTGCGCCAGCAGCAGCGCCTCGGCCACGATGTTCAGCGTCCCGCCGACGATCAGCTGGTTGCACAGCTTGGCGACCTGGCCGCTGCCGGCCGGGCCGACCAGCATCGGCCGCCCCATCGCCGCCAGCACCGGCTCGGCCTGCGCATAATCCTGCATGCTGCCGCCGGCCATGATGGCCAGCGTGCCCGCCGTGGCACCGGCCACGCCGCCGGAGACCGGCGCATCGATGAAGCGCAGTCCCAGGGCGTCAATACGCGCGGCGAAGGCCAGCGCTTCGCCCTGCTGGGTGGAGCTCATGTCGATCCACAGCGCGCCCGGCTTCATGGCCGGCAGCGCCGCATCCATGACCTGGCCGACGACGGCGCCCGCTTCCAGCATCGAAATCACGATGTCGGCGCCGGCCACCGCGGCGGCCAGCTCGCCCTGCGGCCGTACACCCGCGGGGCGCAGCGCTTCGGCCTTGGCGGGCGTGCGGTTCCATGCCGTGACGTCGAACCCGGCCTGTGCGAGCCGGGTCGCCATCGGTGCACCCATCAGGCCAATGCCGACGAAAGTCAGTTTTTGGGTGGTCAAAATACCTCCTGCATAAAATCGTAGATAATACGCGGTACCCAAACAATCGATTGCTACCTTATCCAGAAAGCTAATCAATGTCCCGAGTGAATTCCGTTTTTAGAAAGTTGGTAGCAGCACTCTCTGTCTTTGCAGTTGCACAGTCCGCCCAGGCCGACGACAAATGGCTCGATACCGCCTCCATCGAAATCGGCACCGGCGCCAGCGTCCAGATGATCCGCCTCGGCGTACAGCACGACATGAATGAAGAATGGTTCAAGTCGAACGGCAATCACATCACCTTGGTGTGGGATTTTTCGATCGCCCAATGGCGCGGCAACGCTTACCGCAACGTGCCGGGCCAGCACCAGAACATCACCGTGATCGGCGCCACGCCAACCTTCCGCTGGGAGATGGACAACAAGAAGGGCTGGTTCGCGGAGCTCGGTATCGGCTACCACCTGTTCTCCGAACTGTACAACAACGACAGCAACCGCCTGTCGACCGCCTTCCAGTTCGGCGACCACCTCGGCCTCGGCTATGTGTTCGACAACAAGTGGGAAGCCACGGCAAAGATCCAGCACTACTCCAATGCCAGCATCAAGAAGCCGAACAGCGGCGTCAATTTCTTCCAGCTGAAACTGGCGCGTCCCTTCTGACCGCGCCGCTCAATAACAGGCCAGCGGTTCGCTGAAGCGGATCAGCCACAGGCGCGGCACCCGGTCCTTCTCGTCGTTGGGCGTGATGCGGATCGTGCCGCCGGCGGCGCTGCCGGTGAGATTGCCGGCGGCGTCGACCTCGAGTTCGGCGACGTCCACGCCATCGACCTGCTGGCCCGCCGCGTCGAACAGGCGGGCCTTCAAACTGAAGTCGTTATCGCTGGTGATCGCCAGCGTGTGGGCGTCGACCAGCGCGAGGCCCTCGGCCTTTTCATAGACCCAGCCAAGCGCGTTCAGGTCAAGCAGCGGCGACTTGCGCAGCGGCATGACCGCGCTCCAGTCCGCGCCATTGACTGGCGCGCCGGCCATGCTGCTTTTTTCCAGGTCCGAGCTGTCCGGATTGAAGGCCGCGGCGGCGATATCGGTCGCGCCTTCGATGTCCACCATCACCAGCTTGTTGAACATCCTGCCGTCGGGGCCTTCGCCCTGTTCGATGACGACGAAGCGCCCCTTGCCCACTGCCGCCAGGTCGCCCAGCTTGGCATTGCCCGTACGGCCATTGTGATAGTCGGCGGCGCTGAGCGGGAAGGCGAACATGCGGGTCGTCACGCCGGCCACCGGATCGAACTCGATCCAGCGTGTAAAGGCTGCGTAGCGCTCCACCTTCTCCTGCCCGCCGGTCGCCGCGCAGTGCGCCTCGCCGTCGCTGACGGGGCTTTGCAGGAAGGCGTGCAGGCGGTCGCTGCCGGCGTCGAAGGTCAGTCCCTCCATGCCGCGGTTGACGCGGCGCCGCGCGAAGACCCCGGGCAGGCCCTTGCCGGGACCGTAGCGCACCAGCAGCATGCCGTTGGCGGGATCGAGCCGCGCCAGGTATGGACCGTATTCGTCGCCGATCCACAGCGCCTGGCGGCGAATGTCGTAGGCGATGCCCTCGCTGTCGATGCCGTGCTTGTTGAACACCGCCTTCGAATGCGGATCGTAGCGCAGCGAATCGAGCAGGGGCACTTCGCCCGAATGGCCCGGCGGAGGCGGCAGGCCGGAAGCGCGGGCGCCATCGCTGAATTTGATCGGCATCGTCACAGCCAGGCGCGCACCAGCGGCGCCGACGAAGATCGCGCCCAATGCAGGCACGAAGCCGGGGGAAGGGAAAAACTTGGCATCCATCTTGTCTTTGCCGCCAGGGCCGAACACCTTCGGTGCATCGCCGTTCGGGCCGCGGTCGGCCAGGCCGATGAACACCAGGTCGCCATTGGCGGCGTGCCCCTTGAAGGCCAGGCCCGATCCATAGGATGGCAGGAAGCCGTCCGGGAAGGCGGCGCGCACGCGCGGGTCGCTGCCCTCGTAGGGCACCTGGTGGCAGGGACCGATTTCGATGTCGTAAGGGGTGACGGTCACGCGGGGTTGGCTGGTATCTTTCACGATAGTCCTCGGAGTCGGCTACTCAAAGACTATACCGCAGATCGGCCGGGCACCACTTCAAAATTTAGTTCCCTAAGTCATTGATTTAGCTCAAGTAAACGGACGTGCGCGCGCTCGGCTGCGTGCTAATATTTTCCCCCATGAAAAAGAACCGTCACGGCACTGAACGCACCTTCGGCGCGCAGGCGCTGGTCGCGGCGCTGCTCGCCGGGCTTGTCGCCAGCGGCTGCGCCACGGTGCCCAAGGGCAAGAAAAGCTGGATCACGGTGGGCGACGCCGCCTTCGTCAAATTGCAGCAAGTGGCGCCGAAGGTGCTGTCGAGGCACAGCCGGGTGCTGGAGACCGGCGAAGCGCACGGCAAGCTCAAGGTGACCGAGAAGGTGCACCTGCTGCAGGTGGATGAAGCGGAAATGCGCCAGCTGGGCAGCGCCATCCACCATGAACTGAGGCGCTGCGGGGGCTTCATGTATCACGACAGCGAAGCGCAGGGCCGCGCGGCGCTCGAACGCAAGCAGGCCGCGCCGGTGGTGGAGGCGCTGAGCCGGCCGGCCTACGTCATCGACAACCAGGCGCTGGTGCCGCCCATCCTCTCCCAAATGCAGGACAGCAATATCGCGCAGACGATCGGCGAGCTGGCGACCTTCGTCAACCGTTACTACACGACCACCGGCGGCAACGATGCGTCGAACTGGCTGCGGCAGAAATGGGCCGGCATCGCCACCGGCCGCAGCGACATCGCGGCCACCCAGTTCGCACACACGGGCTACAAGCAGAAATCGGTGATCGCCACGATCACCGGCACCGACAATCCGAACGAAGTGGTGGTGATCGGCGGGCACCTCGATTCGATCATCAGCGGCGGCGTGGGCGAGACCACACGCGCACCGGGCGCCGACGACGACGCATCGGGCATCGCCAGCATGACGGAAGCCCTGCGTGCGATGGTCGCCAGCGGCTACAAGCCGCGCCGCACGATCCAGTTCATCGGCTATGCGGCGGAGGAAGTGGGCCTGCGCGGTTCGCAGGCGATCGCGCAGAACTACAAGGCGAACAATGTGAACGTGGTCGGCGTCATGCAGCTCGACATGACCAACTACAAAGGGTCCGCCAACGACATCTATATCTACACGGACTACACCGACAGCCGGCAGAACGACTTCCTCGTCAAGGTGATCAACACCTACCTGCCGGGGATGACGATCGGTTATGACCGGTGCGGATATGGATGTTCAGACCATGCCTCGTGGACGGCGCAGGGCTATCCTGCCTCGCTGCCGTTCGAAGCGGCGTTCAGCCAGGACAATCCACACATCCACACCGTCAACGACACTTACGCCAATACCGGCAATCAGGCGGCGCACGCGCTCAAGTTCGCGCGCCTGGCGGCGGCGTACGCAGTGGAGTTGGGGAGCGATGGGCCCGGGGTGCCCGAGACGGTGGAAAATTTCAGCGGCACGCGGGCTCGGCTTGGGACGATTTCCGGGCCAAAAGTTTTGGACGAAAAAAAACCCCACATTTCTGCGGGGTTTTTCTCTTATAACTAGCCTGACGATAACCTACTTTCACACTGGTTGCAGCACTATCATCGGCGCAGAGTCATTTCACGGTCCTGTTCGGGATGGGAAGGGGTGGGACTGACTTGCTA
>JAKFDH010000023.1:0-183746 GCA_036676245.1 Massilia sp.
CTCCGATGGGATTGCGGGCAATGTGGCGTCAACTGCGCCGTCGTTCTTTTTCTTGCGTGGCATTCATGGTCCTTTTAATTGCTGACATGATATGCCCTACACACAAAATTTATGACACTCTCTCGACGGGCGACGGCCAGGCGTTTCCAAACCTGGGCTGCTTCATTGAGGTCATTCCCATGGAGCGCCTGGTCTGGACGTCCATGCTGTTCCCCGGCTTTCGCCCGGCAACCTTTGACGACATTCCGATCACGGCCATCGTCACGATGCAATCCTCGGGAACCGGAACCCGCTACGTTTTCACGGCGCTGCACCGGGATGAAGGCGACTTCGACAAAAACAAGGAGTCCGGCTGGCAGCAGGGGACCGAGATCGCCGTCGATCAGTTTGTGGCGCACGTAAAATCGTTAAAGTAGCCAGCGCCGATCTCGAGCGGATCTATCGTTGGTGACAATGCCATCATGCATTCGCCACAATGATCCGATTCCGCCCCGCCTCCTTTGCGAGGTAAAGCGCACCATCGGCGCGGTCGACGAGGTTCATCGGGGCATCGGCAGGGTTAAATTCGGCCACGCCACAGGAAATGGTAACGCCGCGGACGACTTCACCGTTCGACGTTTTCCGCACGCGAACCCGCTCGACGGCCTGGCGCAGATTTTCCGCGATTCGTACTGCATTCGGGAGCGACTGGCCTGCCAGCAAGACGGCAAATTCTTCGCCACCATATCGCGCGGCGTTGTCTGCGCCTGTCACATTTTGCTGGATAACCTTGGCCACGGTTTGCAGCGCCTTGTCGCCCATGACGTGCCCCATTTCGTCATTGAAGCGTTTGAAATGGTCGACATCTATCATGATCAGGCACAGGGTAGTCTCGCCTGAGCGCGCCGCTTCGGTATGCTGGCGCAGCACTTCGTCAAACGCACGCCGGTTGCGCAGGCTAGTCAGGGCGTCGGTACGGGCTTCGTTGCGGACATTTTGCAGTTCGTCCCGCAGTTCGTTGATCTCAACCTGCGCGCTATCGAGCTGCTTGCCGAACCGCATCAAGGATGTGAGCATGAGCTGCGTCTGCTCGGCCAATTGCCGGTTATCCAGATCGAGACGCGGCGATGCCGCAGGCAAAGGTAGCGCCTCGATGGATGCGCGCGCTTGCATGGCTACAGCTTGCGCCTCGTTCGTTGAGCTAGCCACCTGTGTAAGCAACTTGACGAATCCGCTTTGCACGCTTTCCATTGCTTGCGCTTCGGCATCGCGCAGATGGCGGCAATACAGTGCATGGGTTTGTTCTATTGACAGCCGGTCGCCGGCGGCTACCCGCGGTTCGAGTTCCTGGACAAGTTTGGGGCGCTCTCCGCTTATGAAGCAGAACCAAACTGCGTAACTTTCAGGACTGAAGTCGGATCCGTGCTTACTTAGCAATGGCAGCACGAGGCGAAGTTGTTCGGAGGTCTTTTCGCGGCGTTCCGCTTGATCAGTCGTGGCAAATTTCATGAATCACTTTTTTGAAAATGCAGGATAAGGACAGCCACGGCGGCCGTCGTCGTTTGACATCAAGGCGCGCGCGTGCGCCGCGCATGAGTCAGCGCGGCGTCCAGGCATTGAACGCCTCTCTATAACTTCACTTGGTGGCCGACGCTCGCTGGCGGCTTACCGCGCATTGCATCTGGGGCGGTGTGTACGAACGCGATAGCTTTCAGCGGGGGCGGGGCTGGAAGGCTGGCTCAGTAAAAACGTAGGTTTCTTAAGCTTTTGCTGCTGTTCTTGTTGTATCAATATCGACAATACTTTTTCGGTAATGCCTTGTTACTTAGCTAATACTGTAAGTATAGCCGGGAAGGCAGCTAAAAAGCAAAGCGCCAGACTGCCCGTCGCGTACTTTCAACTGTGCAATGTGTTCAAGAGCGATGCTATCGCTGGTGAGTTGCGGATTCAATCGGTGAAGGAAATTGTGGAAAGAACGAAATTGAGCACAACGTCCAAAGAGTTTGATGTGGTTCCAATGGCCACAGCGTGGGTCACGGGTTGGGCTCTCACGAGAAATAAAGCCGCCCCGGTCAGTCAACCCTACAGTTGCAAAATTGACTAGGGACTACCTGATCACTTGGAGCGCCACGTCGTAGTCGACTATGACGCGGGAACTCTAAGCGAGCTGGCCAGCGGCTTACAAACGCCGGGAACATGGCTCAAGGTGTGCGCGCACCCGGAAAAGGTGGTCCCGCTGCTTCGCCGGTCACAGCGGCAGTTATCGCGGTGAGCGACCGTTCTTCGGGACATTAGACCTTGGGTTTGTCGATCAGGTAGCGGAAGCTCGGTTCGATGTTCCTTTCGTGCAGGAACTTGACGATGTCTTCCAGCGTCGCATCTTTCAGCAGCAGTCCCTGTGTCGCACATGCGAGGGATGCTGCGACTGCCGGCACGGTCTCGCCATGACCCTGTTCGAGCGTGGCCAGCGCATGGGCAAACTGCGCCGCAGTCATGCTTTTCAGCGATTCCAAAAACGCCGCCTGCGCAGCCATTGGCGGCGCCATTTCCAGCCCCGGCTCGTCGGCGAAGGAACTGCCCATGCCCGGATGGATGAATGCGGCCCATTTTTCCGTTGATGGATTCAGGCAGGGCGGCAATGCCTCCACGTCATCGAACCTGGTGGGCGGGGGAGCGTCCGGCGCGTGGGCTGCGCGCAGCAAGGCGGCGAAACGGCGTGCCTGTTCGGCCGGAACCGGCGTCGCCAGCGACAGCCACAAGGCGTAGCCGTCCGAACCGGAAATGCTCACTGCGGGTGCGGGTAGGTCCAGCCGGTTTTGCACGGCATTGGCAATGGCGCACAAGGCTTCCCACTGTTGCTCGCCTTTGCCGGCCAGCGCCCCGTCGAAATGCAGGACGACGGTGCGCGTCATGCCAGAGTCCGAGATTAGCGGTAGAACGATGGTGGTTTCGCCGCGCAGGTGCTGTTCCAGTATCGCACTCGTCAGGGCCTGGCCCTGGTATTGCTGGCCATCGAGCAGGTACAGGCGGGTCAGTTCGGCGATCAGTTTTTCCATGGCTCCAGCTATTCAGTTGCGCAGAACGCGCGTTTCTGCGCCGCCGACATGCGCTTGGTTGCGTACTCGGCCTTCAGGGCGGCAGAGTGATCGGCATATTGAACGGTCTTCAGAATGCGCAATGGCGGGTTGGCGCGGGTATATTTTGCCCCTTTGCCGTCAACATGCTTGGCGTAGCGTGCCGCCACGTCGGTCGTGATCCCCGTGTAAATGCTGCCCCCCTGGCATTCGAGCAGATACAACCACCAGACCGTGCTCGTTGTTTCAATGGGGAGAGTTTCCATACGGAAGAAGTATCTTCGGGCGCTTGCGTTGGGGCATTGTACTGGAGCTCGGTTCCGGCCGCATCTTTTCGATCGGCGCCTTAATCGGGTGTGGCTGGCTCTTGCTCGACCACGAAGCTTGCCGAATTTGATCTGTCTCAAGGATTTTGGGTGCAGGCAGCGACTACAGTGGTCCAATAAGCTGGTGCTTTCGCAAGGCCGCTGTGCATTCCGTCAATTCGACCAGGGTGAATTCGATGCCTCACGCAAACTCGGCGCATATCCATACCGGACACGCCCCAGATCCAACTGCTCCGCCAGCGCCCCCCGGCACGATCTACACCTGCCCGATGCACCCGGAGATCCGCCAGGACCACCCCGGCAGTTGCCCCAAGTGCGGCATGGCGCTCGATCCGCTCATGCCGGAACTCGAGGCCGAGGAGAACGCGGAGTTGAAGGACTTCACCCGCCGCTTCTGGTGGACCTTGCCGTTGACGGTCGTCGTCACTGCCCTGGCCATGGCCGGCCACGACCTCGCCCTGTTCGAGCCGCGCACCCAGACCTGGATCGAACTCGTCCTCACGTTGCCGATCGTGCTGTGGGCAGGCAGGCCCTTCTTCGTCCGCGGGGCCCAGTCCATCGTGAACCGAAGCCCGAACATGTGGACGCTGATCGGCCTGGGCACCGGCGCGGCTTTCCTCTACAGCGTGGCAGCGACCGTCACGCCCCAGGTCTTTCCCGCGTCCTTCATGTCGATGGGGCGCATCGGCGTGTACTACGAGGCGGCCGCCGTCATTATTTCCCTGACCTTGCTCGGGCAGATGCTGGAATTGAAGGCCCGGTCCCAGACCTCGGCCGCCATCAAATCGCTGCTGGGCCTCGCGCCCAAGACCGCGCGCCGCATCCGTGCCGACGGCACAGAGGAAGACATCCCGATCAGCAACGTCCACGTGGGCGACGTGCTGCGCATTCGTCCCGGTGAAAAAGTGCCGGTCGACGGCGTCGTTACCGAGGGCAGCAGCGCCGTCGACGAATCGATGCTCACGGGCGAGCCGATTCCCGTGACCAAACGGGCAGGGGACAAGCTGATCGGCGCTACGCTCAACGCCAGCGGTGCGCTGGTCATGCGTTCGGAAAAGGTGGGCGCGCAGACGATGCTCGCCCAGATCGTGCAGATGGTCGCCGCCGCCCAGCGGTCAAAAGCGCCGATGCAGCGCATGGCCGACCTCGTGGCCGGCTATTTCGTCATCGTCGTCGTGGCCGTTGCGTTGGCCACATTCTTTGCCTGGGGCTTGCTCGGTCCCGAGCCGAGCTGGGTTTTTGGCCTCATCAACGCCGTGGCGGTGCTGATCATCGCCTGCCCGTGCGCGCTGGGTCTGGCGACACCGATGTCGATCATGGTCGCAACCGGCAAGGCGGCTACCAGCGGCGTGCTGTTTCGCGACGCCGCGGCCATCGAAAAGTTGCGCGAGGTCGACACCATCATTGTCGACAAGACCGGCACGCTGACAGAAGGCAAGCCTGCCTTCGACCGCGCGATCGCGGCCCCGGGCTTCGCCGAGCTAGAGGTGTTGCGGCTCGCCGCCAGCCTGGACCAGGGCAGCGAACATCCGCTGGCGGACGCCATCGTGCGCGCCGCGCGCGAGCGCAAGCTGGCGCTCGAAGCGCCGGCCAGGTTCGAATCGGCCAGCGGCATCGGCGTGCGCGGCACGGTGGGCGGCCAGTCGCTCGCGCTCGGCAACACCGCCCTGATGGAGGAAGCAAAAGTCGATGTCACCCCCTTGCGCGAGGAAGCGGAGCGCCTGCGCGCCGAGGGCGCGAGTGTCATGCACCTGGCCGTCGACGGCCGCCTGGCCGGACTGCTGGCGGTATCGGACCCGATCAAGGCCAGCACCTTCGAGGCGCTCGAGACGCTCAAGGCGGCCGGCATACGCGTGGTGATGGCCACGGGCGACGGCATCACGACGGCAAGATCGGTCGGCACGCGCCTTGGCATCGACGAGGTCCACGGCGAAGTAAAGCCCGCCGACAAGCTGGCCCTGGTCAGCAAGCTGCAGGGAGAAGGCCGGATCGTGGCGATGGCCGGCGACGGCATCAACGATGCGCCGGCACTGGCCAAGGCCGACGTCGGCGTGGCCATGGGCACCGGCACCGACGTGGCCATGAACAGCGCGCAAGTCACTCTCGTCAAGGGCGACCTGCGCGGCATCGCCAGCGCCCGCCTGATTTCGGTGGCGACGGTGCGCAACATGAAACAGAACCTGCTGTTCGCGCTGGTCTACAACGCGCTCGGCATTCCGGTGGCGGCGGGCGTGCTGTATCCGCTGACCGGGTGGCTGCTCTCGCCGATGATCGCGGCGCTGGCCATGAGCTTGAGCTCTGCCTCGGTCATCACAAACGCCTTGCGCCTCAGATAAACGGCAACGCTTTACCAGGGAGAAACGTATGGAATCGCATTCAGACAATCACGAACGCAGCCCCTCTGGACGCGTCGTCCGCTGGGCAATCGTTGGCGTCGCCCTGGCGGCGGCATACATGTTGTGGACCGACCACCAGGCGCACCTGTATGGTGTCTTGCCCTATTTGCTGCTGGCGGCCTGCCCGCTGATGCACCTGTTTCATCGCCATGGGCATCGCAATCATCGGCCTGGCAGTGCGGAAAAGCCGGACGGTTCAGAGCCGCCGTCCGGGCCGGACACCACTGGCTGACACGGCTTTTTACCTATTCGGACGAACTTGATTTGAATCAAAGATTGCAGGCAGTTGCCTTGCATAGAATGAATTTGTCCAATGCTCCGCAGCCAGGAGCAAGTTCGACGTCACCCCCGTTCAAGGAGAACTTAAAATGAAATCGACACTGTTGACTGCCGCATTCGTTGCCATGCTGGGCACTTCGTTCGCCGCGTTCGCCGCGCCTGACGAGGCCCAGCGCTACATGTTGCAGCGCGCGGCAGCTGCCAAGGCCAAGTTGCAGCAGGCCGAAGCGGCAAAAGGTGCGGAGCGCAAGAAACTGATGGCCGAGCACATGACCATGATGAAGGAAGTCATGGAAAAGATGCAGGCCATGAAGCCCAAGGCGGGCATGAGCATGCAAGAGCACGAGGAATGGATGGCGGAGCACCAGAAACTGATGAGCCAGATGATGGATCAGATGATGGGCGAACACCACATGATGATGCAAGCGAAGTGATGCCGCAAGGACCGCGGCGCGCGTCGCGTCGCGTCCAGCGGCCGGCACATCGCCTCCGGTAATCCAGCCATGAACGCGCAGGCAGTTCGCCCCTGGTGCGTCACGCCCCGGCATTGCCTCGCGCTCTTGTTGGCAAGCATCTGCGCATCGGTGCTGGGCGCGCCCGCCCAGCCGGACGCCCCGGTGAGCTTGACCGGCGCGTTTGGCATCGCCCGCGAGTGGCGTGCCGAAATGCGCGTCGCCGCGGCGCGCATCGATGCGGCCAGGCAGCGGCCGGCCATCGTCTCGGCATTGGACGACCCGGTACTGTCGCCGTCGATCGACCACAAGCCGGTCGATCCGATGATGAAAACGGACCGCAGCATTACTTTCGAACAGAGCTTTCCCTTGTCGCGCATCCGCTCCCTTCGCCGCAGCGCCGCGCAAGCGGATGTCGGGAGATACGAGGGCGAGGCCGCGAAGACCGTTTTGCGCATCCAGGCCGAGGTGGCGCAGGCCTACTTCATGCTCGATGAGCGGCGCAAGATGCGCGATATCCTGGCGCAGCAGATCGCCTTGTCGGCGCAGCTGGTCAAGCTGGCGGTGACGCGCCATTCGATCGGGGCGGCGGGCCAGGCCGACGTGCTGCGCATGGAAATGGAAGTGGCGCGCCTGCGCAGCCGCATGGCGCTCAGCGCGGCCGAAGTGCGCGCCGCCGAAGCGATGTTCAATACCACCCTGGGACGCGCCGCGGCGCATCCGGTCCCGCCGGTGCTGGTGCGGAACGTCCTCGATCACATAGTCCATGTGCCGGACCTGCAGGCATCGCTGGACCTGGCGCTCGCCCGGCGTCCGGAACTTCAGATCAGCCAGGCCGAGAGGGCACGGGCCCGCGCCGAAATCGGCGTCATGAAGGCGATGTATTCGCCCATGGTCATGGTGCGGGTCGGCATGGCGGAAACGATGACCGCCGGGCGTGGCTACATGCTGATGGTGGGCGTAAGCTTGCCGATCTGGCGCGACAAGCTCAATGCCGGCGTGCGCGAGGCGCAGGCCATGGCCACCATGGCCGACGCGGACCGCGAAGCGATGCTGCGCATGATCGACGGCGATGTCGCGGCCACGCTCGAATCCTTGCGCGGCGCGGCCGCCAACTACCAGAGCTTTCACGCTGAGTTGATCCCGCGCGCCGACCGCGCCATCGCGCCCGCCCTGGCCGCCTACGCCAACGGCACCTTGCCGCTGGCAGGGGTGCTGGAGACAAGCAAGGCCCTGTGGACGGTGCAGGAAGAGGCCGTGATGGCGCAAACCGCGTTGGGGCTGGCATGGATACGCCATCGCGGCGCCGTGGGCGACTTTGGAGAACTCAAGTGAATGCAACACTGGCCTTTGCCTGCGGCCTGCTGGTGGCAGGAACGATCGCCGGTGCGCTGGCCTGGCAAGGGCAGCATGCGGGCCAGCATGCCGCGCCGGCCAGGGCGGCCGCCGCCGCGCCGCCGGCGCCCGCGCCGGGCCCCGGTCGCACGATGGTGACAGTCGATGCGGTTCAGGTACGCAATATCGACCTGCGCGCTGCACCCGTTCGCAAGCAGGACGTGGTCGAGGACCTGCGGGTCGTCGCCACGATCGTTCCCGACGAATCCCGGATCTCGCACGTGCACACGCGCGTGACGGGCTGGATCGAAAAGCTGTACGTTCCCAACACGGGCGAAACGGTCCGCGCCGGCCAGCCCATCGCCGACATCTTTTCACAGGAACTGCTGGCATCCCAGGTCGAATACCTGGCAGCGCGGCAGTTGTCCGGCCCGCCAAGCGCAGTCGCCGCCAGCGGACGCAGCCGGCTCAAGTTTTTCGGCATGAGCGAAGCCGACATCCTGGCGATCGAAAAGGCCGGCGCCCCGCGCCGCGCCGTCACGCTGTATGCGCCGCGCTCCGGTATCCTGGCGCACCGCGGGATTGCCGTGGGCACGGCGGTGGACCCGTCGACGGAGATTGCGACTGTGCTCGACCTGTCGCGGGTGTGGGTGTTCGCCGATGTGCCGGTGTCCGCCGCCGCCGGCATCAGCAAGGGGATGCGCGCCGAACTTGAGTTCGGCCCGGATGGCAAGACGAGCCTCGCGGCCACCGTCGAATTCATCGATCCGCTGCTCACCGAATCCACGCGCACGCTCAAGGTGCGGTTCTCGCTGCCCAATCGGCCTGGCGAGCTGCGGCCGGGCACCTACGGCACGGCCGTGTTCAGGGGGCCGGCGCGGCGCGCGCTGATGGTGCCGCGCGACGCGCTAGTCGATACCGGCGCTTCGCAGTACGTCTATGTCATGAAGGCCGAAGGGACGTATGAGCCGCGCCGCGTGCGAATCGGCGCCCGCCTGAAGGAGTCGGTGGAAATTCTCGAGGGCTTGCACGAGGACGAGCAGGTCGTCATCGCCGGCGTGTTCCTGCTCGATTCCGAAAGCCGCATGCGGGCCTCGGGCGCCCTCGGTGGCGCTCATGGCGGTCACGGCAAGAGCCCCGGCCAGGCTGGTTCCGAAGGCGCGCGGCATGGCGACGGGGCCGGACATGATTGAGCGGACCATCGAGTGGTGCGCGTCCCACAAATTGGCGGTGTTCGCGGGAGTGTTCCTGCTGGCCTTGTGGGCCGTCGATTCGCTCAGGAAGACGCCGCTCGATGCCTTGCCGGATCTGTCCGATCCGCAGGTCGTGGTGTTCACGGACTGGATGGGACGCAGTCCGGACCTGATCGAGGAACAAGTCACCTATCCGCTGGTGCGCGCCCTGCAAAGCACTCCGGGCGTGCGCACGGTGCGCGGCTATTCGATGTTCGGCATGAGCTTTGTGTATGTGATCTTCAAGGACAAGACCGACATCTACTGGGCACGCACGCGGGTGGTCGAGCAACTTGGCCGGGCCCGGCAGTTCCTGCCGCCGGACGTGGCGCCGCAACTGGGGCCGGACGCGACCGGCATTGGCTGGGTCTACCAGTACGTGCTCGAAGACAGCAGCGGCCGTCTCGACCCGGCCAGGCTGCGCGAGCTGCAGGATTTCTCGATACGCCCGGCACTGCAGGCAGTCGGCGGTGTCGCCGAAGTTGCCTCGATCGGCGGCTACGAGCGCCAGTTCCAGATTGTGGTCGATCCGGCCCGCCTGGCCAGCTTCGGCGTCTCGGTGGCGGACGTCGCGCGCGCCGCCAGGGGCGCCAATTCGGAGGTCGGCGCGCGCGTGATCGAGATGGCGGGGCGCGAGTACGTCCTGCGCGGGCGCGGCTACGCCAGGTCGCTGTCCGAGCTTGAGCAAAGCGTGGTCCGGCTCGGCGCCGGCGGCGCACCCGTGCGCCTGCGCGATGTGGCCACGCTGCAGCATGGCCCCGAGATACGGCGCGGCGCGGGCGACTTGAACGGCAAGGGCGAGGCGGTGGGCGCCATCGTCGTCATGCGGATCGGCTCGAACGCACTTGAAGTCAACCGCGCCATCAAGGAGGAAATCAAGCGGCTCTCGCTGCCCCCGGGTGTCAGGCTGGTGCCGACCTACGACCGCTCCATATTGATCGAAGGGGCCATCGACAACCTGGTCGTCACCTTGTTCCAGCAGGGCGTCATCGTCTCCCTGATTTGCCTGGTGTTCCTGTTCCATGCACGCTCGGCACTGGTGGCGATGATCGTCCTGCCGATGGCGGTTCTGCTGTCCTTCATCGCGATCCGCTACCTGGGCCTGACGGCCAATATCATGTCCCTGGGTGGCATCGCCATTGCGGTCGGGGAGCTGGCCGATGCCGCGATCGTGCTGATCGAGAACGCCCACGTCCGGCTGGCGGGCGCGCCGCCAGGTGCGGACCGCACACGCGTCATTGTCGACGCGTGCAAGGAAGTGGGCCGCCCGATCTTCTATTCGCTGTTGCTGATCACGGTGAGCTTCCTGCCGATCTTCACGCTCACCGGGCAGGCCGGACGGCTGTTCGATCCCCTGGCCTACACCAAGACGGCGGCCATGTTCGCCGCGGCGATACTGTCGATCACGCTGGCGCCGCCGCTCATGGTGCTGCTGTTGCGTGGCCGCTTCCGCACGGAAGCGGAAAATCCCGTGAACCGGCTCCTGTCGCGCCTCTACATGCCGATCGCCCGGCGCGTCATCCGCTGGCGCGTGGCGACCTTGCTTGGCGCCTTGCTGGCGATGGTGGCGACCGTGCCCGTGTTCATGCGGCTGGGATCGGAGTTCCTTCCCCCGCTCGACGAGGGTTCCTTGCTGGTGATGCCGAGCACCTTTGCCGGCATTTCGGTCGAGGAGGCGCGGCGCGCGCTGATCGCCCAGGACCGCATTATCAAGTCGTTTCCGGAAGTCGCAACCGTGCATGGCAAGGCCGGCCGCGCGGAGACGGCGACCGATCCGGCCCAGCTGGACATGAACGAGATCACGGTGATGCTCAAGCCGCGCGAGCAATGGCCCTTGCACGCGGTGCGACGCTGGTACAGCGACGCCGGCCCGGGCTTCGCCATGCCGCTGCTCAGGGCGATTTGGCCGGAACAGCGCCGCTTCACCCTCGACGAGCTGTCGCGCGAGATGTCGAGCGCCTTGCGCATGCCCGGCTACCAGATGGCGATAGCGCCACCGATACGCACCCGCATCGACATGCTGTCCACGGGCGTGAGGACGCCGGTCGGCATCAAGGTATTTGGCAGCGATCTGCAGGAGATCGAGCGCCTCAGCGTGCAGCTGGAGGGCATGCTGCGTGCGGTGCCGGGCACAAGGAGCATCTTCGCGGAACGGCAGACCGGGCGCGAGTACATCGATGTCGTTCCGCGCCGCGACGTGATCGCGCGCTATGGCCTGGCGGTACGCGACGTGCACGACGTGCTGGAAGCGGCGGTGGGCGGCATGCCGATTTCGACCATCATCGACGGACGCGCGCGGTTCTCGGTCAATGTGCGCTACGCCGCCGACTACCGGGCCGACCCCGAAGCGTTGCGCGCCATCCTGGTGCCGGTGGTGTCCAGCGCGCCGGTGGCAGGCATCGAGGCCGGCGCGAGCGGCGCCGGGGCAGCGGCGCCTTCCTTGCCTGCGGGCGCGGCCAATGGCGGCATGGGCGGCATGGGCGGCGCGCCCGGGACCGCGAGCGGCGGCGGCACGGGCGCGGGCGCCCTGCAGAACACCGGCATGGCCGGCGGCGCGCTTGCGGGCGACCCCATGGGGGTCGGACGCACCGGCGGTCCGGCCATTCCCCTGGGGGAGCTGGCCGACATCCACGTGGTGACCGGCCCGCCCATGATCAAGGACGAGAACGGGGTGCTGGTCGGCTTCGTCTTTGCCGACATCGACAGTTCCCAGCGCGACCTCGGTGGATGGGTCAAGGACGCGAAGGCGCTGGTTGACGCCGGAATGGTCTTGCCTGCGGGGTACAGCCTGCAATGGACGGGGCAGTACGAATTCATGGCCGAAATGGAGGAGCGGCTGCAGATCATGCTGCCCATTACCCTGGCCCTGATCGTCGCCTTGCTCTACATGTCCCTGCGCGGCTGGTCCCAGACCTTGCTGGTCTTGCTGTCCATTCCCTTCGCCCTTGCCGGCAGCGTCTGGCTGCTTGCCTTCATGCAGTACAACCTCTCGACGTCGGTGTGGGTCGGCATGATCGCCGTCGGGGGCGTGGCGGCCCAGACCGGGATTGTGATGGTGGTCTACCTCGACGAAGCCTACGAACGCTTTCGCCGTGAGGGGCGCTTGCGCTGTGCAGCCGACGTCGACGCGGCGGTGCTGGAAGGGGCGGCAGCGCGGGTGCGTCCGCTCATCATGACCGTGGCTACCACGGTGCTCGGCTTGCTGCCCCTGCTGTGGGAGAGTGGCGTTGGCGCCGACGTCACGGCGCGCACCGCCGCACCGGTGGTTGGGGGGCTGTTGTCGTGCACGGTCCTCACCCTGCTGGTGCTGCCCGCCGCGTATGCCCTTTGGCGCCAGTGGCAGTGGAGAAGGGCGCTTGACCCGGGCGCGCGTGGAATCTTGAGTACTGTCAATATGTCCTGAAGGCATGAATGGGAGAATGGGCGACGATTCCACGGCAGACAGCGAAGGGCGTGCGGCATGGACGATTTGCTTCCGTATTACGAGCGAGAGCTGGGAATCTTTCGCGACTATGCCCGCGAGTTCTCCGAGCGCTTCCCGAAGACGGCAGGCCAGTTGTTCGTCGCCGGCGAAAGCAAGGACGATCCGCACGTCGAAAGGATGATCCAGTCGTTCGCCCTGTTGACTGCCCGCATTTCAAAAAAGCTGGAAGAGGACTATCCGGCATTCACCGAATCGATGTTCGAGGCAAGCTACCCGCACTTCCTGCGGCCGCTGCCGTCGTACTCGGTCGCCAGGATCGACTACCGGAATTTCGTGGACCCGTCCGCCACGCAGACCGTCCGGCGCGGTACCCTGATGTACGCCACGGCCTCAACCAATGTCACGTGCAGGTTCCGCACGGTCTATGACCTTGAGCTGGGACCTCTCTCGATCATGGGGGCGCGCTTCTCGCCGATCATTTCCGCGCCGGCCGGCTTGCGCTTGCCGCCGGCCGCATCGTCCTGCATCAGCATCGATATCCACGGCGCGTCGCTCGTCAAGCATTTCCCCCTCCAGGGCAAGCTGCGCTTGTTCATCGACGGCGAGCCGTCGTTCCGCGCGACGCTGATCGACGCGCTCTTCCTGCACGCCGCTGGGGCCTGCGTACAATCCGACGAGGGCGGACCCTGGCGCCAGCTGGCGGAGGTTCCTGTCGCGCTGGCCGGCTTTAACGACGACGAATCAATGGCGCCGGTGACTGCCCGGACGCATCCTGCGTTCCGCTTGCTTACCGAATACTTCTGTTACGCCGAGAAGTTCAACTTCATCGACCTGGACCTTGCCGGGATAGGGGCGTTGCTGCCGGCAGGAAGCGATCGCTTTACCTTGCACTTGCCTTTGACCGGACTGGGCGCCGACAGCGACGCCGCCCGTTTGCTGGCCTCAATTTCGCCGGCCAGGCTGCTGCTTAACTGCACCCCGGTGATCAACCTGTTCGAAAAGAACGCTGATCCGATCAACATGAAGCACGCCGCAGTGGATTATCCGGTGCTCGCCGATTCGCACCTGGCGAAAGGGTTTGAAGTCCATTCTGTGACCAAGGTTCGGCTGATACGGTCGACCAGGAACGGCAGCGACGTCACGGAACTGGCGCCGCTCTACGGCGTGAACGGCGACGCCAGCGTCAACCTCAACAAGGCTAACTACTGGATCGTGCGCCGCGATGCCGCGATCGCCGCTGTCAGTCCCGGCCACGAATACCGGATCGCCTTGATCGACCAGAACTTCGACTTGCACAACGAGCCGACTGACACACTCAGCATGGACCTGCTGTGCACGAACCGTGATCTGCCGGCCCAGCTGCCCATTGGCGCGGAAGCCGGCGACCTGCGGGCCGAATCGATGTTTATCGACAGCCCGATCCGGCTGCTGCGCAAACCCAGCAATACCTGCCGCTTTGCCTCGGACAAGGGCGCCCACTGGCGGCTGATTTCGCACATGACGCTCAGCCACGCGACACTCGACGCGGACGGCCTGCCGGAGCTGCGCGCCATGCTTGCGCTGTACAACCTGACGCGCTCGGCAATCGTGCAGCGCCAGATCAACGGGATTGTCGGGCTGGAATGCGGCGCCGTCCGCGCCTGGGTCCGCACGCATCCGGTTGCCTCCCTGATGCCCGGCATCGGCATCCGGCTGACGGTCGACGAGCGGGCCTTCGCCGGCAGTTCCCTGTACGCCTTTGCGCAGGTGATGGATCACTATTTCTCACTCAACGGCCAGCTCAACTGCTTCACGCAGCTCGAGATCGTGTCGCAACAAACCGGGGAGGCTATCCTGAAATGCAAACCGCGCAGCCTGGAGAACTTCCAAACCTGATAGGGCGCCTGTTCCAGGAGCCCTGCCGCTTTGACTTCTTCCAGGCCGTGCGCCTTGTGTTGCGCTGGCTGGAAGAGGGCGGTATAGCACCCGATGAAGCGCTCGCGCGCTCGATCCGCTTCGAGAACAGCCTGTCGCTCGGCTTTGCGGCCAGCGCGCTGGAGTCGGCGAGTTTCGCTGCGCCGTTCCCTGGCCAGGTGCGGATGACGCCAACGTTCATCGGCCTGCTCGGCACGAAGGGCGCGCTGCCCCTGCACTACACCGAGCGCATCGCGGCTTACCAGGGCGCGACCAAGGACGAGAGCGCACGGGCCTTCGTGGACATGTTCTCGAGCCGTGCCGTGGCGCTGTTCTTCACCGCTTGGCAGAAGCACCGCATTGAAACCGCCGTCGACGCCGAACGGGATCGCTTCATGCCCATGCTGCTGGCCGTGTCCGGCCTGTCGGAGAGAAAAGCCGGCGCAGGGACGATCGCCGCGGCCACGATCGCCCACTATGCGGGCGTGCTGCGCCAGCGGCCGGTGGCCCCCGCGGTGTTGTGCCGCGTGCTTGCCGACATCTTCGCGGCGCCGTTCCGGCTTGTGGCGTCGGCCGGCCGCTGGACCGATCTGACAGGCGAGGAGCAAGCGAAGCTGGGCCAGGCGAGCTGCGTGCTGGGACAGGGCCCTTTGCTGGGCAGCCGGACGTGGCGGCCAGACCTGCGTGTCCGTCTCCATATCGGTCCGCTCGATGCGGACAGGTTCGAACGCTTCCTTCCCCGCACAAGCGCGACAGCGGCGCTGCAGCACGTGCTCAAGCTCTTTGGCACGCCGACAGTAACTTATGAAATCCACCCTGTACTGCGGGCGGCCGACGTCCAGGACGCCCGGCTCGCTGCCGGCCCGGCGCCAGGCGTGCGGCTCGGCTATGACGCCTTCCTCGGCGGTGCGGAGCGCGCAGGGAGCGACCGCGGCGACCTTGCCTATGAGATCAATCCGCTTCCGCGCCTGAAGCCGCTGCCCGGATGCCCGCCATGAAGCTGATCGAGGGCGTTAAAGCGATGCTTGAATACTTCGCCGGCGACGAGCAGCGCAAGCGGCTGCTGCGCTTGCGGTTTCCCAAGGGAGACGGCCCGAAAGACGCCGTGCTGGTGGTCAACACATTGGATGGCCGCGAGGTCCTGTCGTGCGGGTTTGAATTTGTGCTGGAAGTGCTATCGGACAGCGCCAGCATCGACCTGGACACCGTCATTGGGAAGATGGTGACGGTCGACCTGGTACGCGAAGACGGCACGCTGCGCCATTTCAATGGCTACGTGTTCGAGTTCACCCTTCTCAAGACAGATGGGGGCTTCGCATTCTACAGAATGGTGCTCGAACCGTGGCTGTCCTACCTGCGGCTGCGGCAAGGAAGCGCGGCGTTCCACAAGTTGACGACCGTTGGCTTGAGCAAAAAAGTGCTTGGCGAATACGCCAAGAATGACTGGGGCCACGAGCTCAAGGGGGCAGATCCCGAAAAAACCTATGTATGCCAGCACAACGAAAGCGACCACAATCTCCTTCACCGCCATTGGGAGTCACAGGGATGGCACTACTGTTACGAGCATAGGGAAGACGGCCACACCCTGCGGCTGGGCGACGATTCGACGCGTTTGCCGCCGATTGCCGGCGCAACACAGGAGATACCCTACCGGAGTTCGACCGGTTCGTCCGAAGGCGACGGCATGCACACTTGGAGCGTGTCGCGACGCCTGGCGCCTGACGTCGCCAGCCTGGCCAGTTTCGACTTCAAGGACCCAAAGCCACTTCGCCCACTGCGCATGTCTGCGCTGGAAAAAAGCGAGGCGCCCCGCCTCGAAGTGTACGAAAACACCGGCACCTACGGCTTCGCGGATAAAGCCGGTGGAGAAGCCCTCGCGCAGCTCCGGCTGGAGGAGATCGAAGCCGGCCGCCTGCAATACGAAGCGCAAGGCAATAATCGAACGGCTGAACCTGGCAAGTGGTTTGTGCTCAGCGGGCACTTCGCCGAGAGCCAGCCGGGCGGCACCGCGCCAGCCGGCCGGCGCTACCTGATCACAGCGGTGCATCACGAGGCGAGCAACAATTTTCATGTCTCCGGCAATGCGCCATCAATGTACCGGAACCGCGTCAGCTGCGTCCCGCTTGAGCAGGCGTGGCGGCCGGGTCGCGGGTTCAACAGCGTGAAGCCGACGATCCAGGGTGTGCAGACCGCGATCGTCGTCGGGCCACCGGGCGAGGAAATTTACACCGATGGGTATGGGCGCGTGAAGGTCCAGTTCCACTGGGACAGGGTGGGGGAGAACAACGAGCTCAGCTCGCCGTGGGTGAGGGTGGCTTCGGGATGGGCCGGCGCACAGTTCGGCCAGATCAGCCTGCCCCGGGTGGGCATGGAGGTCATCGTTCAGTTCCTGGACGGCAACATCGACCATCCGCTGATAACTGGCACCGTCTACAACGCCAAAAACATGCCGCCCTGGGATCTTCCGGCGAACCGGACCCAAAGCGGGATCATGACGCGCTCGACTGGCAATGGCGGGCAGGGCCACGCCAACGCGCTGCGCTTCGAGGACAAGCGCGGTGCGGAGGAACTGTGGATGCATGCCGAGAAGGACCAGCGGCTCGAGGTCGAGCATAACGAGACGCACTGGATTGGCAATGACCGGAGCAAGACGGTCGATCACGACGAGAAGGTCGAGGTCAAGCATGACCGTTCTGAGACGGTGGGCAACGACGAGCGCATTACGATAGCGCATAACCGGACCGAACGGGTCGGAGCCGACGAACGGATCGACATCGGGAACAGCCGGGTGGAGACCGTGGGGAAGAACGAATCGGTCACCATACGCGGCGCGCGCAGCGAGCGGGTATTGCTTGCGAAGGAAGAATCGATTGGGCTGGGCAAGGCCTTGACGGTCGGCGGTGTCTACCAGGTGTCGGTTGCGGGGGCGATGAACCGTTCGGTGGGCATGTCCTGCAGCGAACAGGTGGCCAGCGACAAGCGCGCGAGCGTGGGCAATCGATACTCCATCGATGCGGGTAGTGAACTCTCGATCAATGTGGGTGCGGCATCGCTGCGCATGAGCAGTGACGGAACGATCTCGCTCATTGGAACCTGTATCTCCATTGAAGCGACAGGACCGGTTGTAATCAACGGGAAGGATGTAGATCTCAATATCAACGCAGGCCAAGTTGGTAGCCCGCAGGTTAAGGATTCGCCTATTGCAGGGAACGGCCAATCTTCAGACGCGGTCGAAGCTAACAACTGAATGAGAAAGCCCTTCTTCTATGGTCTGTTCGCGACAATCCAAGCCGCCGCCTTCTCAGCACGAGCGGCGCTCGTGACGCGGCTTGCCTCCCGCCAAATGAAACCGGGCCAGCCCGGCTGGTCTGATTTCGAGATTATTAATTTGAAACTGTGCCGAGAAAACAACCGCAATCGTTTGAAAAGGAGTAAATTATTTCCTTCGTCCCGGACGTAATCGTTGGCATGCCTGCGTCTCCCATTTATAAAGGAGAGTCCCTTGTCTCAATTTTCCACCGATCAAATGTACTCCGCCACAATAGCGCAGCTGGATGGCCAGCTGGCCCTTTGGCACAGGCTGGCCGGCAAGGTCTTTGAAAGCGTCGAAAAGGTCATCGAGACGAATGCCTCGGTTACCAGGACCGCCTTGGAAGAATCCAGTATGCTGGGGAAACGGTTCTTGTCCGTCAGCAATCCTGGCGAATTCATCTCCCTTGTCGTGGCCCAGACGCGTCCGAATCTTGAATCGACACTCGCTTACGGGCGACAGCTTTCCGGCATCGCATCGGCCATGCCGGCCTCGATGGCCGAAACAATGCAGGCGCATTTTGCCGAAACCGGGCACCGGATGGAAACGGTGATCGAAGGCCTGGGCAGCGATGGGCCAGACGGTTCCAGGATTGCTATCGAGGTGCTCACGTCGGCGATTGACAATGCCAATGCAAACTATGCGCAGTTTGCCAAGTCGGCCAAGGAGTTTAGTGCAACGATGCAATCTACCCTGCTTGGAGCGGCCGATGGCCACGCCCGTCACACGGGCAAGACCGGCCGGCCGGCCAGGAGGTAGCTCCGGCAATCCAGCGCGCTCGCCGCCAACCGGCGCGGCGCGACTGTCGCTCCCATGACGCGAAACAGGCCAGGCGGTCTGAGGCGCCGTGGCATGCATGATTTCTCTACACGGAAAGTGAGGACGCAATGGCAAAGCGGACTGCATTGGTTACCGATGGCATGGGACGGTTGGGCGAGGCGATCAGTATCAAGTTGCATAGGGCGGGCTTTTGTGTGGTGGTGACCACGTCGCCGGGCAGTCGCGGGACGAACAAGTGGCTGAGCACCATGGACGCACAAAAGTGCAACTTCCGCGCCTACCCGGTGGATGTGTCGGACTACGCGGCCTGCCAGCGCTGCGTGGCGCAGATACTGGATGAGGTCGACGCAGTGGACATCCTGGTTAACAATGCCGGCATCACGTGCGATCGGACGCTGCAAGAGCTTGACAAGTCGACGTGGGATGCCGTTCTCCATACCAATCTCGGTTCCGTATTCAACATGACCAAGCCCTTGTGCGATGGCATGGTCGAGCGGGGCTGGGGCCGCATCATCAATATCGCCTCCTTCAATGGCTCGCAAGGCGCCATCGGCCAAACCCACTATGCGGCGGCAAAGGCCGGCATGCACGGCTTCACCAAGTCGCTGGCGCTGGAAGTGGCCATGAAAGGCGTGACCGTCAATACAATTTCGCCTGGCTATCTGGCGACAGAAATGGTGGCGGCAGTCCCAGAGGCCATCATGAAGACCGATATTCTTTCGCAGATTCCCATGGGCCGGCTGGGAAAACCTGAGGAGGTGGCCTGCCTCGTGGCTTACCTCTGTTCCGACGACGCTGCCTTCCTGACCGGGGCGAACATTGCGATCAACGGCGGCCAGCACTTGCAGTAGCAGACATACTTGCCAGCGGCACTGCCAGGTTCCAGGGGGCCGTTCCTGGCGAGTATGCCGTGACTGAGCTGACAATATGCCAGGAGCAGGCATGCAGCATTCCCTACACACAAGGCAAAGCGGTTCCGGACGCCTCGATCCGCTTGACTGGAGTGGCGATCCATATGGCATAGCAAGCACTTTTTCCCGGCTTGGCCGGGCATGGCTATTGCATCCGCTGCAACAGGTAGGCGCGCATCATGAACTGGCGGCGCTCGCTTGGGGGCTTAATCTAAGTGCGGCCTCGTATTTGAGCGGTAGCACCGCAATGCCCCTGGTATTGCCAGTCGAAGGCGATGAGCGCTTCGCCGACCCCATGTGGTATCAGCAGCCGTTTTTTTGCATCTTGATGCAGAATTACCTGGCTTATACCCGCGCCATGGAAAGGATCGTGTATGACACGCACGGCGTCTCGAAGGACGACGCGCGGCGCGCGGCATTCTGGGTCAGGCAAGCATTCAATGCCATAGCCCCCAGCAATTTCTTCGCGACCAATCCGGAAGCCATGCAAAGGGCTTGGCACAGCGGCGGCATCAGCTTGCTTCAAGGTGTCGAGAATCTATTGGAAGATTGGGCGGCGGGCGATCTACGCATGGTCGATCGCAGGCCTTTTGTGTTGGGGAAAAATACCGCAAACACGCCAGGTGCGGTCGTATTTCGTAACGCGTTGATGGAAGTGATCCAATATCACCCCTTGCGGGCGACCGTGCACGCCGTCCCGATTGTGATAGTCCCGCCCTGGATCAATAAATATTACATTCTCGACCTCAACGAGAAAAAGAGCATGGTCCGCTACCTGTTGTCCGAGGGTTTCAATGTGTTCATGATCAGCTGGAAAAACCCCGACGCCGGGATGGCCGAGGCCAGCTATGAAGCCCATGTGCTCGATGGTGCACTGGCAGCGATCGAGGTGGCGCGCACGATCTGCCATGTGCCCCAGGTACATGCGGTCGGCTATTGCATTGGAGGCACTGCTCTCGCGACACTGATGGCTTGGTTGAATCACAAATATCCGGAACCGGCGCAGATGCCGATTGCGCATTGGTCCTTGCTGGCGACGCTGACCGACTTTTCGCGTCCCGGCGATGTAAGCGCCTTCCTCAACGACGAGAGCATCGCCACCATCGATACCTTGATGGCCAGGCAAGGCTATCTGGATGCCAGGCAGATCGGCTGGAGTTTTCGCCTTTTGCGCCCGAACAGCCAGATTTGGCGCTATGTCGTTCACAAGTATTTGTGTGGCGAAAAGCCACCTGCCCTCGATGTCCTGGCATGGAACGAGGACGGCATTCGTCAGCCACGGGCGACCCACAGTTTTTGCCTGCACGAACTGTATCTGAAAAACAAACTGGCGCAAAAAGATGCGATCGTCCTGCGCGGAATTCCGATTGACCTGGCGCGCATTCGCCAGCCATTGTATGTGGTGGGTGGACGCGACGACCATATCACCCCCTGGCGCAGCACGTTTTCGACCGCAGCGCTGGTGCGTGGTCCGGTGCGCTATGCCTTGTCGACGTCGGGCCATATCCTGGGCATCGTCAATCCGCCAGATGCGCACTCGAAGCATGAATACTGGGCCGGCGACGCCAGTGGCGCTGGCAGCTACAAAGCGTGGCTGGCCGCGCAGACGGCGATGGCAGGATCCTGGTGGCCCGATTGGACGGCATGGCTCGGCCGGCACTGCGGCCAGATGCAAGCGAGCAAGAATGAAGACAGTATCCAATATCCAACACTGTGTGATGCCCCGGGAACTTACGTTCGCGAAACATCGTAAGGCCCGCTACCGCGGCTAGGCGAAGAACACTGCGCAATTGCTCACGTTGTTTGGCTTTGACTAGGAAAGGATTGCGTCAATGGACTTAGTTAACGTATCCGGTTATCCAGCATCCAACTTTCATAGTACAGACCAGAACGGTAATCTGTTTCATGTGTTTGTCATTCGCCAGAGCTTTGGGATGACCACACAGGGACTCCGTCCACTGGTGGAACAACTCCCGCTTCGTGATTCCGATACCCACTTCGACGGCGACCCGTCGCTTGGAATTTATCAGGAGTCGGACTTCGTGCTGTTCAAACCCAACTGCGACGTGATCGTCAATGCGGTGGCCCATGCGCCGCGGGGGGAGATGGAACGATTCAAGGTCAGTCTTCGTGTGTCTCGCAACGCGGCTGCGGAATCTGATCCAGAAATTGCTCAGCGACGCGCAAATGGATCGGGTATCGCCATACCTTTGCGGACAAGCGAAGTCATCATCGACAAGTCCCTTGTGGTTACCGGCGAACGGGAATTCCGGTTGCGACCGCAACTCGTGCGTTCCCTTGCCACGCTGACGAAAATGGCGACGTTGGGTGTGTTCCGGGCCAGTGATTGGCAACTGACTGTACCGAAGAAATGCACCAACCTTCCGTTGCGTTACACGGCCGCGCTTGGAGGCGTTGCACGGGTCGATGTTGAGGATGTGGACCGTGCCGCCATGGCGAAGCGAATTGGCAAATTGAATTGCCTTTCCGATAGTGCAGTCGGTCCCGATTCTGAAATACATGCACCCGGCAAACAGGCGCCACTGGCGCTTTCGGTGTTCGAATCCAATCCGGTGGGTACGGGGTACACGACGAACTGCTACCTAAAGGCGATCGAATCTCGATCAATCCCGGCTCCACGTGTGGAATACCCTGACGTGCCGATCACTGTGGATACGCTTCAGGGCATCTTGGACGGTAAGCCAGGTCCTTTGCCCGCAGGCTTCGCGGCCGTCGGCCGCACATGGCTACCTCGACGGAACTTTGCAGGAACGTCCGCGAACGAAGATCGTGCCGACGGTGATAAACCGCCTTTGCCGCCGGACTTCGACACACGGTACTGGAACGCCGCACCGGCAGATCAGCAATGCCCGTACCTGGTCGGAAATGAGATCTTCACGCTTGAGAATTTGTGCTCTGGTGACCACCCGGCGGCCCGTCCTGGTTTAGGCGGGAGCACCGTGATGCGCTTCGTCCTGCCTGGCGATCAGCCATTTCTCACGCTTAAGGATCGCAAAGGGCGGGGCGCGGCGAAGATATGTCGTCTCGATACGGTCTACATTGATCCTGAAAAGCATACCGTGGAACTCGTATGGCGCGCGACTGTTCACGTCGCTGCCGACTTGCGCGAGGCCGTCCTGTTGCTTGCATCGACAAGTGAAGAAAAGCAGGCGCTTCAAAAGGTGATATTGATGCAGGAAACCAAATAGGTTGGCGTCGAAAAAAGCCAATCATATTATGAAAATCTTACCTTCTGGAAGTGAGATGTAGATCACTGCGTCGGCGCGGGCGCTGGAAGTTTCCGGAACCTAAGCGGAGTAAACTTTAGCGACGTGTGCGTCAAAGCCGCTACGGTGCGGTGCCACGTCGGGATACAAGGTGAGTTTCGGAATCTCGTAGTCGCCGGCATTCTGCGGCCGGAACGGAATCGGCGCAGTTTGAAAGAGTTCATCCAGTCGCTTGCCGAGCGCATCGCAAATCTTCACGTACCTTTCCTCGTCAGTCCGACCCGTGCGGTAGATCACAAACGGCGGCAGCACATCAAATCCGGGGTAGTACAGAATCCCGTGATTGATAGGGAACAGGAGGTCGTCGATCGGCCCATTGATCCCCCTTGGCCCGTAGTGCGACTCCCATCCACCGGCGCTGGTCACCAGCATCGCGCGCTTTCCTGCCAGCGTGCCTTCCCCGAAACGATCGCCCCAGTGGGCATCCGAGTGCTCGCCCACACCGTAGGCAAAGCCATACGCATACACGCGGTCCACCCAGCCTTTCAGTATCGCCGGCATCGAATACCACCACAGCGGAAACTGCAGGATCACGGCATCGGCCCACATCAGCTTTTCCTGTTCGCGGGCGATGTCTTCGCTCTGCGTGCCGTTTTCAAACGCCCGGCTTGAGTCCTCGGATGGGTCGAAACGTGAACCAGGCTGCGGCGCCGTGTTGTCATCTGCGTCGATCGACGCCTTCCACTTCATCGCATACAAGTCCGATACCTGTACCGTATGCCCCGCAGCTTGCAGGCGTTGGACGGAGTAGTCCTTGAGCGATCCATTCAGTGAATTGGGTTCGGGATGGGCAAAGACGAGAAGCACGTTCATGTTCGGACACTCCAAGATAAGATAGGTGAGTGCACGATAGACTCGCGGCAGGTATATTGGAAATGAATTTTCAATATTACAGGTATTGCGATGACTAATACGCTCCGAAAGCTCGACCTCAATCTGCTGGTGACCCTGGATGCCTTGCTCGTGGAGCACAACGTCACCCGCGCAGCTGAACGCCTGAATCTGTCGCAGCCATCGGTGAGCGTTCATCTCGCCAAGCTGCGGGATATCTTTGCGGATCCGCTGCTGCTGCCCGGACCGCGCGGCATGCTGCCTACCGCGCGTGCCAATGCCTTGCGCGAACCTCTCCGGCTGGCACTGGAAGCGCTGGCGCACGCAGTCTCGCCTGCCACCCCCTTCGACCCAGCGACCGCCAGCAATACCTGGCGCGTTGCCGCAGCCGACTATGGCGAGTCGACGATCGTGCTGCCGGCCTTGATCGGCCTGCGTTCAAAGGCGCCGGGCACCCGCCTGGCCGTTCTTGACCTAGCCCCGTCACGTATCGCCAGGCAGGCGGAGCAGGGAGAGATCGATCTCGCTTTCCATATCCGCGAAGACGCGCCAGCCGGTTTGCGCCAGCGGTCGATGTTCGAGGAACGCTACGTCCTGGTCGGCCGCGCGGCGCATCCGGGCTTGAAGCGGCGGCCAACGCTTGCGCAGTTCTGCAAGCTCGATCATGTCATCGTGTCGACGGACGGCGGCGGCTTCCACGGATCGACGGATACGGCGTTGGCGCAGCTGGGTCTTGCGCGCCGGGTCGTGCTGTCGGTGCCGCACTTCCTGTTTCTAAAGTCGGTCCTGGCGACTACGGATCTGGTGGCGATGCTGCCGTCGCGCCTCGTTCGCGATGCCAGCGACATGAAGGTAGTCGAGCCGCCGGTCGAGGTGCCAGGCTTCGAGATGCTGATGCTCTGGCACGAGCGATCCCATCGCGACCCTGCGCACCAATGGCTGCGGGAGCACATCGCCAGCTCCGTGTGACCGCGCACGGTCTTTTCGCCCGCGCTTGACATGCAAGCGTTTACCTGCCTATACTTCGCTCAAGTCATGCAAGTAACGACTTGCATATAGGGATTCCTGGTGAAGAGGTGAAACGATGAAGATCGGCGTAATCGGCATTGGTGAGATCGGCGGCACGCTTGCGCGCAAATGGCGCCTGGCTGGCCATGTCGTGCGTGTGGCAAATTCCCGCGGCCCGGATGCGGCCAAACAATTCGCCGACGAAATCGGGGCCGAGGCAAGCGACATCTATGGCGCAGTGGAAGGGGCGGACGTCGTGCTGCTGTCGATGCCGTTCCCCGCGATAGCGTCGCTGCGCGAGGATCTGTTCGTACGCGCTGGCGCCAACTTCGTGATCATCGACACGTCCAACTATTACCCTGACGTACGCGACCCGCGTATTCCCGCGATTGACGACGGCATGACGGAAAGCGTATGGGTGTCGCAGCAACTTGATCATCCCATTTTCAAGGCTTTCAACAGCCTGATGTTCCATTCCCTGTCCGAGCTGGGCAGGCCCGAGGGCACCCCAGGCCGGCTGGCAATGCCGGTGGCCGGCGACGATGCGCGCGGCAAGCAGATCGTGATGAGCCTCGTGAATGAGGCCGGCTTCGATCCCGTCGATGCGGGTTCGCTGGAAGAATCGTGGCGGCAGCAGCCTTCCACGCCGGCCTATTGCTGCGACTATGGCGTGGACAGAACGCTCGAAGGGATCCGCATGGCGGTCAAGGGCAGGGCGGCGCAGTTGCGCGACACGGCCTGGCGGGAAAACTACATGAAGCTCTTTGCCAGCAAACCCACCTACGCGCAAGTGCATGCCGATGTCATCGCACTGAACCGTTCACTCAATCCGTTTTAATTCTCAATCGTGGACATCGACAAAGTATTCAAGGCACTGGCCGACCCGACCCGCAGGCGCCTGCTGGATCTGCTGTACAGCGATAACGGGCAGACCTTGTCGGCCCTGTGCGAGCACCTGGACATGACGCGCCAAGCCGTTACGCAGCACCTGCAGCAGCTCGAGGCCGCCAACCTGGTGGCCGTCGTCTGGCAAGGCCGGGAAAAACTTCATTATCTGAATCCAGTGCCGCTGCACGAGATCTACGGGCGCTGGATCGAAAAATTCGAGCGTAATCGTCTTGATACTTTGCTTGACCTTAAGAATAAACTGGAAGGAAATGATGATGAAAAAGCCTAGTTTTGTTTATGTGACCTACATTGCCACCACGCCCGAGAAGGTCTGGCAGGCCGTGGTCGATACCGAAGTGACGCGCCGCTATTGGGCGGACCCGGTGGAAGGCGTTCCGCGCGTGAATGTGTCGGACTGGAAGCCTGGTTCGCGTTGGGAGCACCAGCGCACGGACGAGGCGCGCACTGTCGACATCGTCGGCAAGGTCGTCGAGAGCAAGCCGCCGCAGCGCCTGGTGTTCACCTGGGCCCGGCCAGCGGAGGCCGAGGCGGAAGCCAGGCATTCGCGCGTCACTTTCGAGATCGACCCGTACGGCGAGGCGCTGGTCCGCCTGACGGTCACGCACGAAGACCTCGACCACGACCCGCAAATGCTCGAAGGGATCTCGGGTGGCTGGCCGAAGGTGCTGTCGAACCTCAAGACGCTGCTCGAGACCGGTCAGGCACTGTCGGGCAAGCATGAAGCCTGATTGCATACTGTTGTCCGTACGAATCTTGTTGGCTTTTGCATGTCGTCCCTGCGAAGGCAGGGAACCATAAAGAGTCGCGCAAGCTCATTGCAAACTACGACTACATCGTGGTTGGCAATGTGAATGCGTCTGCACTCGGCAAAACCAGCATGGCCAAGTCGGTGTACGACGTCAGCTGGTCGACCTTCCGAACACAACTGGCGTACAAGGCTGTTCTCTGCGCGCATACGGGAGCGAGCAGGGGCCTGACGATTGCAATCGCATCAGCGGCCGTGCCGCCCGCTTCGATAATCGGCACCATCTTGTCTGCCTGTCTGGTCCAGACGACCAGGCCGGTATTCGCCCGCGCCATGTTCAGCGCCATCGCCGACCCCATGTTGCCCAAGCCGATAAATCCTGCTTTCACCGTTGCCCCCTATGTCGCCGCGCCAAGTTCGCCAATCATTACACACTGGCGGCCAAGCGGCTTCAAGCGACATATGGGCATGCCCAGCATGCTCGGCGGACATGCGATTACTTCAGGTTGCTGTACGGGTCGCTACTTTTCTTCATGACGTACTCTTCCAGGTCGCGTTGCGACTTGGCGTATGGTTTTGGCTTTGCCGCCTTGGCCGCCTTGGCTCCCGTATCGGCATCGGCTTCCTCTGGCGGCAACATCACGAGCCAATCGGTATTCGGGAGCTTGCCGGATGCCGTCGCAGGCGCTTCGGTTCTCGCCATCGCGCGCGGGGTCTCCACGGCTGGCGCCGCTTTGGCGATGACCTGGGGCGCCGCGATTGGTTCGGGCTTCGCGGCCGGACGCGCCAGCTTCACCGCAGGCAGCGCGTGTTCAGTGAGCCGCCCCGCTGGTCCGACCGGTTCGTTGCGCGCCAGGGCGCGCGTCACGCTCTCGGGTGGATGCGTCTTCGCGACGATCCGTGGCGGCGGCTTTACCGGTTCCGGTTTCATCGCTACCCGAGGCGCCGGCCCAGGCAGTTTGGCCTTGGCGACGAGGCGCGGGGTTTTGGGGACTGGATCGGCCTTTACGAGCATGCGCGGCGCCGGCTTCGCAACGACCTGTAGCGCCTTCGTTGGTTCGACCTTGGCGAGTACGCGGGCCGGCCGCGGTGCCGGCGCAGCCTTCGCGGCAACACGCGGCGCAACTGGCGTGGCTTTCGCAACAACGCGCGGTGCATGGGACAGCGGCGCTGCCTTTGCAACAATGCGCGGCGCGCTTACCACCGGTGCGGCCTTTGCGACGGGCTGCGGCGCAATGGACGCGGGGACGGCCTTCGCCACAAGCCTGGGCGCGGGTGCTGCGGCGGCGGCCTTGGGCTCGATGCGTGGCGCCTTCATCTCGGCCACTGCTTTTGCCGGAACGGCCGGTGCTGGCGCCGCAACAATCGGTTTTGCAGTCACGACAGGCGGCTTCGCAATCGCGGCAGCGGGCGTTGCGCTGCGCGGTTCGAACGCGGCGGGCTCGTGATAGCGCTCCACAGGCGCGGGCGCATAGCGGCGCTGGTCGCGGTAATCGGGTGCGCGTCGTGGCTGGGACGCCGGTGCTTCCTGGTGGCGCGGCGCTTCATCGTCGCCGGAGGAGCGGGGCGGCTCTTCGTCGTCGGTATAGCGGCGCGGGGCTGGATCGTCGGCATACGGGCGCGGCGCGCGCGCATCGGTGTAGCGTTCGCCGCGGCAGGTGCGCCTTTCGAGCAAGGCGCCGTCCCGGTCGAACTTGCGCTCGATTTTGCAATTGCCTTCCCAGAAAACCTGCACGGGCGCATCGTCGTAGCGACGGCCCCCGTGTTCATCCTGCCAGGCCGCGGCATTGGCGGCAAGCGGTGCTGCAAACACTGCTATCGGCAACATGTAGAACTTCAGGCGGGTCATGGCGGCGTCCTTCCAGGTTAGGCAATGAATCGTACCGCTGCAATGCCCGTGGGAAGTCGCGCTCGTGTATCAACTGTAACCAAGGGTAAGCAGCGCCACAGTTTGTTGGTGTTGAACATCGCATTTGCCTTGGCAAAAAAAGAACTTGTGGCCCAAATAGAATTGGTCTACTATCGACACCCCTCGCAAGCTAACCCATTCTGAAAAGGAGATGACCAATGAAATACGCGAACAAAACAGCTCCTTTCCTGGGTCTGGCTGGTAACTTCCTGGATTGAATCCGGCGCGTTCGCGCCCCTGTCCGCAAGTCTCCCCGCACCATGTCGGCGTTCGATCGCCGGTGCACCGCCATGCCCAATCTCACTCTTTTCTTGGATTGGCATCACATGGGCAATTTTGTTCAGCATATTTCCGATCGGGTATCGATCATCGCGTCCGAACGCCTCTGGCTGGAAGACGCAGCACTGCAACAAACCAAAACAACGGCGCAACTGCCAGGCATGCACCGCGTCGTCGGCTTGCCGGACCTGCATCCCGGCCGCGGTTATCCGGTCGGCGCCGCCTTCTTTTCGGTGGGCCGCTTTTATCCTGCCCTGGTCGGCAACGACATCGGCTGTGGCATGGCCCTTTGGCAAACTGACATCTTGTCCGGCAAGGCCAAGCTGGACAAGATGGACAAGCAGATCGCCAACCTCGACGACGTCATCGACGCCGGCGAATGGGCGGCGCTGGAACGTGACGATCCCTCGCTCGCGGGCCGGGTCGCGCAACTGTCGGCCAGCCTGGCCGCGGCGGGACTCGACCCGGCGCAGTTGCGTTCGCTGGGCACGATCGGCCGGGGCAATCATTTTGCCGAGCTTCAGGTGATCGACAAGGTCGAAAACGCCGATGTGCTGTCGCAAACAAAGCTGGCGCCGAAATGCCTGCAGCTGCTGGTCCACAGCGGCTCGCGTGGCCTGGGGCAGGCGATTTTGCGCAGCCACGTCGACGCATTCAGCCATCGCGGCCTGGAAGAAGATGGCGCCGATGCGCAAGCCTACCTGGCGCAGCACGCGGCGGCGCTGCAGTTTGCGGAACTGAACCGGCAACTGATCGCCGCCCGCATCTTCCATCGGCTGCGCTGCAGCGGCGCGCTGGTTCTCGACGTGAACCATAACACGGTCATGCCGGCATCGGTCGACGGCCAGCAGGGCTGGCTGCACCGCAAGGGCGCAACCCCAAGCGACCTGGGACTGGTCATGCTGCCCGGCTCGCGCGACGATTACAGCTACCTGCTCGAACCCGTCGCAGGCGCCGGCCAGGTGAGCCTGGATTCGCTGGCTCATGGCGCCGGCCGCAAATGGCAGCGCACCGACTGCAAGGGGCGGCTGCTGAAGGTCGCCACGCCAGCGCAGTTGAGCCGCACGTCGATGGGCGGCCGTGTCATCTGCAACGACCGCGCGCTGATCTACGAAGAGGCGCCCCAGGCCTACAAGGACGTCGACGGCGTCCTCGGCAGCCTGGTGGGCGCGGGGCTGGCGCGGGTGGTTTCCAGGAGCAAGCCGGTACTCACCTACAAAACACGCGGGGAGTGCTGCTGATGACCTGGCTACAGCTGACAGCGAATACCGGTCCCGCCGAATGCTGCCTTGGCGTGAAAAAGGCGCTCCAGCGCCTGTGCGACGAGGCGGCCGCGATGGATGTGGACGTGACGATCCTCGAGCAGGTGGCCGGGCCGGTCGACGGGATCATGCGATCCGTGCTGCTGGAGCTCGATGGCGACGCCGTGCACGCGCAGGCGCTGGCGCGGCGCTGGACCGGGGCGATCCTGTGGATCTGCGAAAGCCCGTACCGAAAAATGCACAAGCGGAAGAACTGGTTCCTGAGCGGCGCCGCGTTTGCGCCGCCTGCGCCCTTGGCCGACAGCGGCGCGATCCGCTACGAAGCCACGCGCGCATCGGGCCCGGGCGGGCAGCACGTCAACAAGACCGACAGCGCGATTCGCGCGACGCACATCGCGAGCGGCTTGTCCGTGAAGGTCCAGACTGAGCGCAGCCAGCACGCGAACAGGCGCCTGGCTGGCCAGCTTCTCGCCAGCAAGCTGGCCGAGCTTGCCAGGGCCGAGGAGGGCAGGGGCAAGTCGGTACGGCGGATGCAGCATCACCACGCGGAACGGGGAAACGCGGCGCGCGTTTTTGTCGGTCCGGCGTTTCTGGAGCGGCTTTCGGCAACGCCGTGAGCGGCGTCCTCACAGGAGACAGGCCGCCGCGTTTTTATTTTAAGAAGTTCTTAAGTTGACCGGTAATTGGCGCAAGGACTACTGTAACGGCCAAGGTAGCGGCACCGCCTGCCGCCACCTTGCTTGTTAACCGCCCTGGAAGGAAAACTTGACATGTCCTGCGAACCTGTCTCCGCCCAAATTGCCGTCGCGCCCGTCACGCCCCGCAGCCCGGCCGCGCCGCGTGCCGACGCGAGCCTGAAGCCTGCGGTCGTGCTGCTGCACAGCTCCTTGAGCTCGAAGCAGCAGTGGAACGGGCTGGTTCGCATGTTCTCGCCGAACTTCCGTGTGATCACCGTCGACCTGTACGGCTATGGCGAACGGCGCATGCCGGCGTCGCAGGCCAACTTTTCGCTGGCCACCGAGATCGAGGCCGTGATGGCGCTGATCGATGACGAGATCGGCGATGAAGCCTTCCACCTCGTCGGCCACTCGTATGGCGGCGCGATCGCGCTGCGCCTTGCCGCAACGCACGCGACCCGCATCCGCAGCCTGTCGGTGTACGAGCCGGTGGCCTTCGGCTTGCTGGAAGACGGCGAACAGGGCCGCTACGACGTCAGCAAGCTGACCGCCGCGATGCTGCGTGCGATGGATGCCGACCGCACCGAAGCGACGCGCCTGTTCATCGATTACTGGAATGGCCCGGGCGCCTTCGCGCGCCTGCCGGAACACGTCAAAAGCGACTTCATCGACCGCATCCCGAAGGTGCCGCTCGATTTCCAGGCCCTGTTCGGCGATACGCTGCAATTGAGCGAAGTGGCGGCCTTCGATTTTCCGGTCTGCCTGATGGCGGGCTTGCGCAGCCCCGTATCGACGCTGCGCATCATCGAAAGCCTCACCCTGGCATTGCCCAAGGCTGATTGCCATTTCATCGACGCCGGCCACATGGGGCCGCTTACCCATGCGGACACCGTCAACCCGGTGATTGCCGACTTTGTCGCCTTTGCATCCCTGGCACGCCCACAGTTTGCCTGCTTCGCGCCCGATCACGCCGGGCCGCTCTTCTGGCCAAAATAGAGTCGCGATTTCTACTGCCGGCTGCGGGACCCATGAAGTTGTCTTGGTGCAAGGTGGAAAGCTGTTGTATCGCCGTACTTGACCCGGTAATAGCTCTGCGATACTGTTCAAGTTCTGCCTGGGAGGGATCATGACTGCAATGGCTGATCGTCGACTGGATAACAAAACAGCAGGGCACGTCGCACAAGGCTTGACGATTGCTGCGCTGTTCGGTTTTGAATCGGCGCGCCGCCATCTGCGCGACGCCGGCGTGCCCGACCGGGTCGCCCAGGAGTTGCTGTACATCCGTTATGAGCGGCGCCAGGGCAGACCCGGCCAGCCAGCTTCGGCTTCACCTGCCTAGCGCCTGCGCCTGGGACCAGCTACGACGCGCGCCAGCCGTGCGATCTTCGATGGCAATCCGTGCTAATGTGAATTGACGCAGTTCCTTTCCTGGCGGAGGCTAGCATGAATCACATGGATTCCGAGAGTTTCGACCTTGCCACTTCCATCCTCAAGAGTACCAACGACCTGACCCTGGCGACCCTGCGCGAGGACGGTTCCCCGCACGCGTCGACTGTCAGTTTCGCCAGCGACGGCCTGGTCATCTACGCGGCCATCGCCATCGACAGCCACAAGGCCCACGACGTCGGGCACGACAGCCGGGTCGCGCTGACCGTCAACACGCCCTACGGCAGCTGGAGCGAAATCCAGGGCCTGGCGATCGACGCCCATGCCGAACTGGTGCGCGATCCCGAGGAACTGGCCTTGGCCGGCGGCTTGCTGCTGCATAAGCTGCCCGCCTTCGCCGGCATCATCGCCCAGCCGCAGATACACCCGTGGCCCGGCATGGTGTTTCTCCGCATTACGCCGCGGCATTTGACCCTGCTCGATTACACCAAAGGCTTCGGTCACAGCGAATCCTTCGACCTGCGCGACTAGCCGCGCCCGCGCGTTTGCGCTTCGCTTGCAAATGCGAATGATTCTCGTTTATACTGAGTTCACTTCGCATCAGCCCGCCGCCGCCAGCCAATGCCCACCCTCCGAAAGGAAGCATTGTGTCGCGCAAACCGTCCCCTGATCCAAGCCAGCAGTGCCAGCACCTGGCCATCGCCGAGAGCAGCATCGGCCACGTCAGCATCTGCCCCGATTGCAGCGTGCTGCACCTGTCGCTCAGCCATGTATCGATGCGTTTCACGCCCGAGGCTTTCCGCGCGCTCAGCGCCATGCTCGGCGAGGCCCAATCCCGGCTCGACCATGTCGTCCAGGCCAGCGTGGCCGCCGCCAGCGTCATCGACGAGGCGCGCCACGGCCCCAAGCTGCACTAGGCGGCGCCCATGTGTGACCAGGATGCGAAACGGCCGCTGGCGCCCTTGTTCGCGCTGCCGCGCGAGATCTCGGCCAGTGCGGGCTCGCGCCGCCAGCGGCTGTGGGAACTGCCCCCCAACACCCATTGCCCCGTGATCGGCGTGTGCCTGCCGCTTGGCCTGTTGCGCAAGCTGGTCAACAAGGGCTTGCGCGGCCAGGCGCTGGCGGACGATTACGAGATCCATGTCGGCGCCGTGGCCGAGTGCGCGACCCGCAACCGGGTCTCCAACCTGCTGCAGGATGCGCTCGACCTGCGTTTCGCGCTGGTGCTGCAGCGCTTCAAGCAGGCGCGCAGCGGCGAGGCGGTGATGGCGCTGTGGCGCGAGGCGACCGTGCAGGGCGACGTGGCGGGCGCATTCTGGGCTGCGCTCACCCATCCGCGCAGCGACTTCCTGGTGCAGGACACGATCCTGCGCGAAATGCACATGATCCAGCACCAGGCCGGCGCCGGCGCCCGCGTCGACCTGGCGCGCTACGTCGCGCTGCAGGACGAAAACGCGGCGCTGTCGGCCGAGCTGGCGCAGCAGCAGCACCGCTATGCGCGTTCGCTGGCCGACAAGATGACCGAACTGGAACAGGTGCAGGCGCAGCTGGCCGCCGTGCGCGCCGACCTCGCCGCGCGCGACAACCGGCTCGCGTCCTTCCAGGCGCAGCTGGTGGACTTGCGCAATGCCGTGCCGGCGCTCGCTTCGCGCGAACGGTTGCAGCAAAAACTGGAGGAGGCCGGGCAGCGCCTGGCCGGACGCGACCGGATCGTGGCGCAGCTGCGCGAGCAGCTCGCCACTGCCGAACGCCAGCTCGAATTGAGCCGGGCCGAGGTGGCGGCGGCGCCCGCCGCCGGCGCCGTGCAGCAGGACGCCGCGCCGGTGCAGCTGGCCGACAAGACCATCCTGTGCGTCGGCGGGCGCAATGCCAGCGTCGCCAGTTACCGCTGCATGACCGAAGAAGCGGGTGCGCGCTTCGCCCATCACGATGGCGGCCAGGAACAGGGCAGCGACGCGCTCGAAGCCAATCTCGCCGCCGCCGACCTTGTCATCTGCCAGACCGGCTGCATCAGCCACAACGCCTACTGGCGCGTGAAGGAGTATTGCAAGCGCACGGGCAAGCGCTGCGTGTTCGTCGAGAACCCGAGCAGCACCAGTTTTTCGCGCGGACTCAGGCAGATCGCCATCATGGCCGACACGGCGCCGTGAAAATTGCAACAAGGGATTGATCGCGCGCGCATAAGCCGTCATACTGCCTTGGCCATACGGCAATATTGATCTTCGTTCAATTCCGTGCGGAAGGAATATCCATGCCGGACATGCTAAGAACCCTGACCTGGCTGGCCCTGGCTGCAAGCGTGGCCGGCGCCCTGTATTGCGTCCTCGGCTTGCTGCAGGCCGGCAGCATCTATACGGGCGCGCGGGCCGAGCAGAACCTGATCGTATGGGGCGGCCTGCTGGTTACGGCATGCCTGCTGATCCTGACTTGCGTGCTTGCCTTGTGCTTTCCAAAGAAGACCTGACCCCGAAAGAATCCCATGCTTTTTCGCCGCTCCTTACTGCTGGTCGCGCTGTGCAATGCGGGCCTCGCCCACGCCGATAAGGTCGATGAGGTGATCCAGGCCGAAATGAAGAAGCGCCAGATTCCCGGCCTGTCGCTGGCCATCATCGAGGGCGGGAAAGTCGTCAAGCTGAAGGGCTACGGCACTACCGAGAGAGACGGCAAGGTGCCGGTGACGCCGGCGACGCTGTTCCAGGCGGGGTCGGTCAGCAAGCCCGTTGCGGCGCTGGGGGCATTGCACCTGGTCGAGAAGGGCAAGCTTGCGCTCGATGAGGACGTCAACGCCAAGCTGCTCACGTGGAAGGTGCCCGAGAACGCCTTCATGGCCGGCAAGAAGGTCACCTTGCGCGGCCTGCTCAGCCACACGGCGGGCCTCACCGTGCACGGTTTCCCCGGCTACCCGGTGGATGTGAAAATGCCCACGGTCCCGCAAATCCTGAACGGCGAGGCGCCGGCCAACACCGGGCCGGTGCGGGTCGACATCGCGCCCGGCAGCACTTCGCGCTATTCCGGCGGCGGCTATACGGTGATGCAGCAGTTGCTGGTTGACGTGTCCGGCAAGCCCTTCCCGCAATACATGCAGGACAGCGTGCTGGCCCCGCTCGGCATGAACGACAGTTCGTACGCGCAGCCGCAACCGGCCAAGCGCGCCAGCATGGCCGCCAGCGGTCATTACCTCGACCGCAGCCCGGTAAAAGGCCGCTGGCATCTGTATCCCGAAATGGCCGCCGCAGGCCTGTGGACCAATGCGGCCGACCTGTCGCGCTTCGCGATCGCCATCCAGCAGTCGCTGGCGGGCAAATCGAATCCGGTCATCTCTGCCAAGCTGACGCGCGATATGCTGACCGACCAGAAGGGCGGTGTGGGCCTGGGCCTGTTCCTGCGCGGCGAAAGCCAGGCGCTGCAGTTTGCGCACGGCGGGCGTGACGCAGGCTTCGACACGCGCTTCTTCGGCTTCGCCGAGACGGGGCAGGGTGCCGTCATCATGATCAATGCCAATGACAACTCGCGCATGCTCGAACGCATCGTCAACGTGATCAGCAATGAGTACCGGTGGCCAGATGCAAGGCCGGTGCCCGGCATCGCAGCTTCCGATGCCAAGTTTGATCCCGCGATGGCAGAGCGCGTGGCGGGGCGCTACGAAGTGTCGAACAACAACATGCTGGCGCTCGTCAGCGACAATGGCCAACTTGTGTCGATGAGCGACGGCATGCCCGACGAGCAGTTCGCGCCCACCGGCCCGCTGGCCTTCCGCTCCACCACGTCCGCCCGGACGTTGACGTTCGAGGTCGACGACAAGGGCGCGGTGACTGGCTTTGTGCTGGGCAACGAAGGCCGGGACCGCAAGGTGCCGCGCCTGGCCCCGCTGATGAAGCCCTTGGTCCCACTGGCCGATCCCGATGCCGCCCGTACGCAAAAGGTGATGGCGGCGGTCAAGTCGGCCGCCAGCGGCACACCGGCCGGACTCATCGCCCCAGGCAAGATGGCGACGCTCGGCAAGGGCATGAAGGAACTGGCGGGTATCCGTTCGCTGGTGTACCTGGCGGAACAGGATCTCGGCGCGCGCGGCATCGAACGGCACCACAGCAAGGTCTCAAAATTGCTGCTGTACAGGGCCGACAATCCGGATGGCCTGGCCTACCTGATGATCTTCCTCGACGCCGATGGCTTGCTGGCCGATTACGACCTGGTCGACATTTGATCCCTGGTGAATTTCGCGGCATACTGTTGAATATTCATCAACAGCGACGCGACGTTTTCCTGCAGGAGACCTAGGGCATGAGCAATCAATCTGTTCCCAGCTTGTACGAGTGGGCCGGCGGCATCGAGGCCTTGAACCGCCTGACGGTGCGCTTCTACCAGCACGTCAAGGCAGATCCCCTGATCGGCCCTGTGTTCGCCCACATGAACGACGAACATCCGAAGCACGTCGCCGCATTTCTGGCCGAGGTGCTCGGCGGTCCCACGACGTATTCGGAAGCATACGGCGGCCACGCCCACATGGTGCAGCAGCATTTGAACCGCCACCTGGTGCAGGAACAGCGCCGCCGCTGGGTTGCCTTGCTGCTTGAAACGGCGGACGAGCTGCAGCTGCCGGACGATCCCGAGTTCCGTTCCGCGCTGGTCAGCTACCTCGAATGGGGTTCGCGCCTGGCCGTCATCAATTCGCAAGACGGCGCCACCGTCGACCACGACGCACCGATGCCGAAGTGGGGCTGGGGCGAAGTGAAGGGGCCCTATGTTCCCTGAGTGGCGCCGCGCCTGATGCAGCTGCATAAGCCGCGCGGCAGGCTGCTGCCTGCGTGCGCAATGCTGGCGCTGCATGGCGCCTTCCTGCTGGCCTGGCTCGGCGCGCAGCGTCCCGCAGCGCAGCATGGAGCGGCTGCGTTTATCTACGCGACGATGGTCCCGGCGCCGCGGCCGCTTGCAGCGCCCAAGCCCGCCGCGCGGCCGCCCGTGCCGCGGCCCCGGTCCGAGCCGGTGCAGCCGTCGCCGGCGCCGGCGGCGGCGACGGCGCCTGTCATTGCCGCGGCCGATGCGCCACCGCAGGCCGAGCCGGTAGCGGCCGAGGCTGCCATCGGCTTGCTGGAACAGGCCAGGGCCGGCGCCGGCAGCGCAGACCGCGCGCTGCGCGGCGACAAGCCGCTGCCGCCGCTGGTACGCGGCGACACGCCGTACGCCCGCTTTGAACGGGCGCTGGAAAACGCCTACGTTGGCGGAGCGCGTACCGTGGTGATGGACCGCTACATCGCTGCCGATGGCGTTGTCATCACCCGTGTCACCGAACGTGGCCGGATTCGCTGTTATATGAACGGCAGCGTGAATGCGCGCAATGGCGTTCTCACCGATACTTCGCGCCCGCAAAGCGTCGGCTGTCCGCCTTCCAGTGCCGGCTGGACACGACTCTGACCACCCTGCCGCGCATGGCCATGTGCAAGGGCGCAACTAAGTAGAAAGCACACTTGCTTCGAAAAAACTGCAGGCCTATGATCCCATACAGACATCCTAAAAACCGCATCCCGCGGTTTGACCTTTACTGGAAAGAGGTGCGACCATGAGACCATTACGCCGCTTGATACTTGTTACCGGATTGCTGCTTGCCCCCTTCGCCTTCGCCCAGGACAAACCTGCCGATGCGATCGCGATGGTCGAGAAGGGCCTCGCCTACATGAAGAAGAACGGCAAGGATGCGCTGATCAAGGAGATCAACGCGAAGAACCCGGAATTCGTCCAGGGCGAACTGTACCTGTACATGCGCGGCGTCGACGGCACCGTGGTGGCGCACCCGGTCAATGCCAAGCTGATCGGCAAGAACATGGTCACGCTCCCTGATGCCGAGGGAAAGTACTTCCGCAAGGAGATCATCGACCGTGCCAAGGCCGAGGGCAAGGGCTGGGTCGACTACAGCTACAACAATCCGGTGTCGAAAGTGATCGAGAAAAAATCGACCTACTTCGTGCTGAACGGGGACGTGATTCTCGAAGCGGGTATCTACAAAGGGAAATGACGTCCCTGCAGCTGCGGTTATGGTTTTTCTGATACTTTGTTGGTCTTCCACCAGACGTATCCGAAAGAAGAACCATGACCGACCTTTCGCAGTTTGACATCACCAGGAAATGGCCCGCGCGCCATCCCGACCGCCTCCAGCTGTATTCATTGCCGACGCCGAACGGCGTCAAGGTCTCCATCATGCTGGAGGAAACCGGCTTGCCGTACGAGCCGCATCGCGTGAGCTTCGATACGAACGACCAGTTTTCGCCGGAGTTCATGTCCCTTAACCCGAACAACAAGATTCCGGCCATCCTCGATCCGAACGGTCCCGACGGCAAGCCGCTGGCGCTGTTCGAATCGGGCGCGATCCTCGTCTACCTGGCGGCCAAGTCGGGCCAGCTGATGCCGGCCGACGTCGCCGGCCGCTACGAAACCCTGCAGTGGCTGATGTTCCAGATGGGTGGCGTCGGGCCGATGTTCGGCCAGGTCGGCTTCTTCCATAAATTCGACGGCCGTCATTTTGAAGACAAGCGCCCCCTCGACCGCTACATCGGCGAATCGAAGCGCCTGCTGGCCGTGCTCGACAAGCAGCTCGGCAAGCACAAGTGGATCGCCGGCAGCGAATACACGATCGCCGACATCGCCACCTTCCCGTGGGTGCGCAATCTGATCAATTTTTACGGAGCAGGGGAGCTGGTCGGCTTCTACGAATACCCGAACGTGCAGCAGGCGCTCGAGACCTTCCTGGCCCGCCCGGCGGTGATCCGCGGCCTCGACATCCCCAGGGCCGCCTGAGCCATGACGGATGCCAGCTCCCGTCGTAACTTCCTTAACAGCAGCCTCGGCCTTGCCGCAGGCGCCACGATGATGCCCGAACTTGCCCTCGCCGCCGAAGCGGCCCCGCTGGCCACCTTGCCGGCGGCCGACGCCAGCGACAATGCGCGCAACGAAAGCTACTGGGCCGGCGTGGCCGGGCAGTACCAGCTCGCGCCCGGACCGGTCAACCTGGAGGGCGGTTACTGCGGCATGCTGGCGCGGCCGGTGCTGGCCGACTACCTGCGCAACGTCGCCCATGTCAACGAGCGCACCTCGCTGTACCTGCGCCAGGAATACGATGCCGGCGCCAGGGATGCGATACGCGCCCAGGTGGCGGCACTGGCGGGCGTTGCGCCGGAAGAAATCACCTTCACCCGCGGCGCCACCGAGGCCCTGCAAAATTTGATCGTCAATTACCGCGGGCTCAAGCCCGGCCAGTCGGTGATGTACGCGGACCTCGATTACGACAGCATGCAGTACGCGATGCACTTCCTGATGGAGCGGCGCGGCGTCAACGTGGTGCGGATCGCGATTCCGGAACCGCCCACCACGGAGGCGATCCTGGCGACCTACGCCAAGGCGCTGCAGGCGAATCCGTCGACGCGCTTGCTGCTGCTGACCCATGTCAGCCACCGCACCGGCCTCGTGATGCCGGTGGCCGAGATCGCGCGCATGGCGCGCGCACGCGATGTCGATGTGATCGTCGATGCCGCGCATTCGTGGGGGCAGCTTGAATTCGGCATCCCTGACCTGCAGGCGGACTTCGCCGGCTTCAACCTGCACAAGTGGATGGGGGCGCCGCTCGGCGTGGGCTTCATGTACATCCGCAAAGCACGCCTGGCCGACATCGCGACCCAGTTCAATGATGGCGACTACCCCGACAGCGATATTCGTTCGCGCGCCCATACCGGCACCACCAACACCGCGAACGTGATGACGGTGCCGGCGGCGCTGGCCTTCCACAGCCGGATCGGGATGGCGAACAAGGCGGCGCGCCTGCGCCACCTGCGCAACCACTGGGTCGGTCAGGTGCGCGGCCTGCCCGGCATGCAGATCCTCACGCCGGACGATCCGGCAAGGCACGGCGCCATCACCTCGTTCCGCCTGGCGGGCAGGACCAGCAAGCAGGACAACGTGGCGCTGGCCAAGCGGCTGCTCGATGAATTCGGGGTATTCACGGTGCGGCGCGGCGGCGTCGCGGCAGGCGACTGCGTGCGGGTGACGCCGACGCTGTTCAATTCGCTGGCTGATCTCGACAAGCTGGTTGCGGCGCTGAAGGTCATCACCAAAGCGTAAGAAGCCCGAAAGCGCTTGCACTTCCCCGAAGAGTGTATATACTGTGTATATGGATAAGCACAGTTCACTGGTCATTTCCCAAACCGACGGCCGCCCGATGTACCTGCAAATCATCGAGCAGGTGCGTCACAAGGTGGCCGTCGGCGACTGGCCGCCCGGGTCGGACATCCCCTCGATCCGCCAGCTGGCGGCCGAACTGTGCGTCAGCGTCATCACGGTCAAGCGCGCCTACCAGGAGCTCGAGCGCGACGGCGTCATCAATACCCAGCAGGGACGCGGTTCCATGGTGTCGAGCAATCCCAGCCTGCGCGGCCCGATGTGGGAGCAGGAATTCGAACAGGCGTTGACCCAGGCGGCGCGCAGCGGCGAGCTGCTCGGCCTCGGGCCGGACGCCATCGTTGCGCGCCTGCGCAGCGCAATTGAACAACTGAAGGAAGAGTGATGGACGAATTGGCAGTGTGCCTGCGCGGTGTCAGCAAGCGCTATCCCCATTTTGCGCTGGACCAGGTCGACCTGTCGGTCGCCCAGGGCAGCATCATGGGCTTCCTCGGCGCCAATGGCGCCGGCAAGTCGACCACCATCCGCATCCTGATGGGACTGGTCAGCGCCGACAGCGGCAGCACCGAGGTGCTCGGCCACACGATGCCCGCGCAGCAGGCGCTGGCCAAGCAGGAAATCGGCTACGTTTCCGAAGACCTGCGTTTATACGGCGGCGCCACCCTGGCCTGGCACATGGCATTCATCGCGTCGATCTTCCCGCGCTGGGACCAGAAGTATGCCGATGCGCTGGTGCGCCGCTTCGACCTGCGCCCGGCGCAGAAGATGAAGGGCATGTCGCACGGCCAACGCGTCAAGGCGGCGCTGCTGCTGGTGCTGGCGCGCCGTCCGCGCCTGCTGGTGCTGGACGAACCGACCACCGGCCTCGATCCGGTCGCGCGCCATGAAGTATTGGGCGCGCTGATGGAAGTGATGGGCGACGAGGAACGCTCCGTGCTGTTCTCGTCGCATAACACGCGCGACGTCGAGCAGATCGCCGATGCGATCACCTTCATCGACCGCGGCCGCATCGTCGACGCCGACGACAAGGAAAACTACCTGCAGCGCTGGCGCCGCATCCGGCTCGACGTGCCGGCCGGCGTCGCGCTGCCCAAGCTGCCGGGCATGGTGGCCTTGAATGGCAGCGGCCGCGCACAGGTGATCACCAGTAGCCGCTACGACCCCGCGGTCGCCGCCGCCATCGAGGCTGCCGGCGCCAGCGTCCATGCCGTCGAAACGATGAGCCTGGAAGAAATTTTTGTCAGCAATGTGATGCACCGGCGCGAGGAGATTGCACAATGAATGCCACCATGATCCACCACCTGCTGCGCAAGGACTGGCGCCTTGTCTTCAAGCCTGCGCTGGGCTACTTCATCGGCGGCCTGGTCGCCATCATGCTGTTTGCAATGGAGAGCAAGGGCGCGTTCTATGCCGGCATGGTACTGATGATCAGCGCGCTGATCACGCTCGGCGTGCACCCGGCCATCGCCACGATCGTCAACGAACGCAAGGAAGGCACGCTGGCCTTTGTCATGAGCCTGCCGATTTCCCCGCGCGACTACCTGTGGTCGAAGCTGATCTTCAACCTGCTGATTTTCTTCGTTCCGTGGACCGTGCTGCTGCTTGGCACCTGCGCCCTGTTCGCGTGGCGCGACGGCATCCCCGACGGCCTGATTCCCTTCGTCGTCGTCCTGTTCGGCGCGATCAGCGTCAACGCGGTGCTGATCCTGGGAGTGGCCGTGGTCAGCGAGTCGATGGAGAAGACGATCATCACCATGGCCGCTTGTAACCTGGCCTTCCACGGCGTCACCTACGTCGCCGCCAACCTGACGACGATGCAAAAGCATATGCACGGGCCGGTTGCGGTGTGGGATGCACCCGCATTCGCCTTCCTGGCCGTGTTCGCCTTGATCGTGGCCGCCACCTTTGCGGCCACACTGTGGCTGCAGTCGCGCAAGACCGACTTCCTCTAACCCTGCCGGAGACTTCCATGCAAACCGACATGCAAACCGTGGCGGCGGACGCCGCACGCCTGCACAGCCTCGATGCGGTGCGCGCTTTCGCCTTGCTGCTGGGCGTCGTGCTGCACGCAACCCTGTCGTTCTTCACCGGCCATCGCATCTGGCTGGTCGACGACGTCGAGAGCAGCACGGCGCTGACGGTGCTGTTCTTCGTGATCCATATGCTGCGCATGCTGACCTTCTTCCTGCTGGCCGGGTTCGTGGCGCGCATCAGCTTCCAGAAGCTGGGCGCCGCGCGCTTCTTCCGCGACCGCGCCAAGCGAATCGGCATCCCGCTCGTGGCCGGGTGGCCGCCGCTGTTCGCGGCGATCGTCGTGGGCGTCATCGCCGGCGCCGTGATCGCCAATGGCGGCAACGCGCCGACAGGCAAGCCGCCGCCGCAGGGCTACGGGTTACGCGACTTCCCGCTGGCCCATTTGTGGTTCCTGTACTTCCTGGCGCTGTTCTACGTGGCGCTGGCGCTGCTGCGGCCCTTGTTTCTCGCGCTGGACCGGTATGCGCGCGGCTGGATCGGCCGTGCGGCCGACTGTGTTGCCGGCTTCCTGCTGCGCCAATGGGCGCCGGTGCTGCTGGCGGCGCCACTGTGCCTGGCCTTGTACCTGCATCCGTACTGGGTCATGTGGTTCGGCATCCCGACACCGGACAAAGGCTTCGTGCCGCAGGCTTCGCCGCTGGTCGCGTATGGCGGCGCTTTCCTGTTCGGCTGGCTGGCGCAGCGCCAGGCCGGCGTGCTGGCGCTGTGGGAGCGCCGCTGGCTGCCGAACCTGCTGCTGGCCGTCGGCATGACCATCATCTGTATTGCGATGGCGGGGATCGAGCCGGTGTTGATGCCGGTGCCGCAGGGCGCGCGCAAACTGGCGTATGCGGCCTGCTACAGCATCGGCGCCTGGAGCTGGGCGTTCGCGCTGCTCGGCATGGCATTGCGCTTCCTGTCCGGCTACAGCGCGATGCGGCGCTACCTGGCCGACGCATCGTACTGGATCTACCTGGTGCACCTGCCGCTGCTGGTTTTGCTGCAAGCCTTCGTGTCGCAGCTGGCCTGGCCCTGGTACGTCAAATTCCCGCTGATCCTGGCGGTGGCGTTCGCGCTGATGCTGGCCAGTTATGCCTGGCTGGTGCGCGGCACCTGGATCGGACTTGTTTTAAACGGCAAGCGCAAGCCGCACGCGCGCCCAGCCGCTGTTGTTGCTGTACCTGACGCCGGGCGTGCCTGAGCAGGCCCGTTCTTATTCATTCACGAAAGACCATCATGAAACTCCTGACGATTATTCTTGCCATGCTCCTTTCCTGCACCGCGTATGCCGCGGCGCCGGTGCCCCCCTTGCCCGAACTGCTCGCCAGCCACGCGAAAGCCATGGGAACGATCGACAAAGTGCAGTCGCGCCGGCTGCGCATGCGCGTTGTCGGCATGGCGCCGTTCGACATTCCGGTCGTGGTCGAGTCGAAGCGGCCCAACCTGATCCGCAAGGAAGTCGCGCTGCAGGGCAGCGTGCAGGTGCAGGCCTACGACGGCAGCGATGCCTGGAAATCCGATCCCTTCGTCCCGGGCGGCTCCACGCCTGCGGCAATGCCGGCCGAAGAGGCCAAGGTCATCGTCGAAGAGGCCGATTTCGACGGCGCCCTGGTCAATCCCGCGTCCAAGGGTATCCGCGTCACCTATGCGGGCGCCACTGAAACCGAAGGCAAGCGGGCGCATACGCTGCGCGTGATCCTCGCGAACGGCAATGAATCGACGGTCTACCTCGATGCGGCCACCTTCCTCGAAATAAAGCGGGTCCAGACCCGGCCGATGATGGGCAAGATGGTCGAAGCGGAGATTGTCCCCAGCGACTGGCGCATGGTCGATGGCGTGCGCGTGCCGCACCGGATCGAGATCGGCCTGCCAGACGCCAAGCAGCGCGTGGTGGTCATCATCGACGCGGTGGAACTGAACGTGCCGCTGGTCGCGGCAAGGTTCGCGCGGCCGTACTAAGCACCTGCGCGGCGGCTGGACGACCGTTCAGGCCTTGGGCAGGCTCGCGGCCAGGTCGGTCCAGCTTTGCGGCTGCGGCTTGCCGCGTTCGCGCACGCCGAAAAAGGTCACGACCAGGTCGCCGTTCGTATCGTAGAACTCGATCGAGGTCACGCCGGCGCGCCGGACCACCCAGCCGCTCTTGAAGGCGCTGTCGCGCAGGTGCAGGTTGAAGGCCGGATCGAGCACGTTGTACCAGCCCTCGCTGGCCGCCGTTTTGGCGATGGTGCCGCTGTAGATCTGGATCACGGCGCCGTTGCCCACGAAGGCCATCAGCGGCAGCTTCTGCTTTGCCGCTTCATCGAGCAGGGTGCGCAGCGCTGCTGGCGCGACGCGCTGCGCCATGCCCTTGGGCGCCAGGCGCAGCGCCTGTTCGCGCGTGATCTTGAACTCCGTCAGCAGGCGATTGAACTGGTGGACGTCGCTCATGTCGGTCCAGGCCTGGTGGAATTCGGCGACATCGACCTTGCTATCATCCAGCTCCGCCGCCTTGGGCGCGGCCGGGACGATCGCCAGCGCGCCGCGCTGGTCGGCATGGCGGAAGTCGGCGACCAGTTTGTCGAACACGGGAATCGCCGCCTCGTCCTTCAGGTAGACCTTGTGCGCCGCGCTGCCGCTGGCGTCGAAGAATTGCAGGCTGCGCCGGGTCACGCCGTCAGCGCCGGCCTGCTGCACGGCGAAGGCATGCTTCCACTTGGCGAAGGTGAAGCGCAAGTCGATCTCGCCGCCCAGGTAACCGCCCGCGATATTGCGCATGCGCGCTTCGCGCTCCTTGTCCCTTTCCGGCCCCTCGGCCGGCGGCGGGTCCTGCGGCTTTAGCCGGGCGGCGACGCCGGTTCGTTCGATCACGCCGTGCTCGTTGCGGGTCAAGGCCAGCACGGTGCCGAAGTCAAGGGCGCGGCGCATGATCTCGCGCGGTGCGTCCTCGCCGTCCTTGAGCCGGGTAACGGTCTTGCCGATCCCGGTGGCCAGCAGTTCGGCCTCGGACACGCCCAGCGTGCGGGCGGCGTCGCGGATCATCACTTTCGGCTGGCTGGCGCGCAGGGCATCCCAGCGTTCGGCGAGGGTGGCGGCGCCGGCGTGGCCGGTCGCCAACAGTGCGCCGGCAAATGCCAGCGCCAGGGTCGATACAAGTTTCATGTGTGCTCCATTGGGTAAAGGGTGGGGTTAGTACATGACGGTCAGCGTGGCCGCGACATTGCGTCCCGGGCGCGCCTGGCGTTCGATGTCGGCCAGCGCGGCGGCGCTGGTGCCGGCGGGAAGGCTGCGCGAGCTGGCGTAGTCCCAGTACTTCTTGTCGCCGAGGTTGTAGACGCCCAGCTGGAGCTTGGCGTGCTTGCCGGCGTTCCAATACGCGCTCAGGTCGGCCACGCCGGCGCCAGGCACCGCGAACCGGGGCGTACTGGCGCGGGTGAGCACGTCCGGCGGCGCCTGCCGCGCGGCCGTGGCGACGGCGGTCAGCGCCACGCCCCAGGCGTCGCCCGGTGCGTCGTAGGCGGCGCCCAGCACCAGCTTGCGCGGCAGCGTGGAGGCCAGGCCGCCGCTGGCGCCGGTGATCTTGTTGATCGACTTGCCGTGCGCGGCGCCGGCTGCCGCCGACAGGCTGAAACCAGCGAGCGGCGCCGACCACGCACCCAGCTCAAGGCGCAAGCTGGCCTCGGCGCCCCAGGTGCGGGCGGCGCCGATGTTCTGCGGCCGGTACAGGCCGAAGGAAATGGTCGGGTAGTTGACTGGGTCGGGCGGCTGCGCCACGTAGTCGATGAAGTTGTCGTAGTCGGTGTGGAACAGGGCCGCGTCCAGGCGCAGGCCTTTTGCCGGCACGCCCTTGATGCCGAGTTCAAAGGCGGTGCTGGTTTCCTTTTCCAGCGCCGGATTGCCCAGCACGGCGTAGCCGTTGCCGGCGCCGGTATAGCTGAATGAATCGTAGGTGCCGGTGCGCTCGGCCGCCGTCGGCAGGCGCGCGCCGCGATTGATTTGGCCGTAGGCGGCAAAGCCGGGCGCCAGGTCGACCGACAGGTTCAGGCTGGGGGTGAAGGTGCTGTCGCTTTCCGTGCGCAGTTCGTTCGCCGCCGCCGGCACCGCGACCACGTAGGCGGCCAGATTCTTCGGCGACAGCTTGCGGTACTCGGCGCGCACGCCAGGCGTGAGCATGGTCTTGTGCGCGCCGCCGGCCAGCTCGATCTCCGCCCGCAGCCAGGCGCTGGCCTTGTCGGTGTCCATGTCGGCCATGCGGTTCTTCAGCGTGACCTGGTTGGCGCCGGTGGCGATGACGGTGCGTTCCTCGCGCCACGGCCGGCGGCTCTCGTTGCGTTCGAACGCCGCGCCATAGCGCATGGTGGCGCTGTCGCCCATGGCCAGCACGGCGTCGCTGGAAATGCCGGCGGCCTTGTTCAGGAAACCGGTGCCGATGTTGCGGAGATAGGGCTGGCCGCCCGTGACGTAGCGTGCGCGGGTGCGGTCCTCGACCTTGGAATCCTGCGCATAGATGCGGCTTTCCAGGGTGTCGAACCATCCCGCCACGCCGCTGGCCAGGCGATGCTCGATGCTGGCACGGGTGCGGCTGGTGTGCGAGTCCTGCTGGGCTCCTTCCGGATACAAGGCGCCGGCCTTGTTGTCGAAGCTGCGCTGGTTGTCGCGCCGGTAGGCGTCGAGCGTCGCGCCGATGCGATGGCCGCCGCCAAGCGGCCACTCGAGCTTGGCCAGCAAGGCATTCGAGTCCCAGTCGTCCGGATTGGCGGCGACGCTGCCCTTGTTGTCGGCTTCATGGCCGTTGCGGCGCACCAGCAGCAGCAAGGCCTGCAGCGTGCCGAGGCGGGCGGCGCCGGTCAGCGTGTGTGCCCGGCTGTCGCTGGCCGAACTGGCGCCGAAGGCGTAGCTGGCATAACTGGCCTTGCCCTCGTTCAGGTAATCGCCCGGCGCCTTTGTGGTAAAGGCGACGCTGCCGCCCAGGCCAGGCGAACCGGGGCCGGTCTCGCTGGCGCCGGAACCGATGCGCACTTCGCGGAAAGTGGCGGGATCGAAGTAGTCGCGGCCGATGCCGAAGGCGTTCATGCTGGTGGCGTCGGGTTTCGGCGCGGCGTCGGGCAGGGCGACGCCGTCGAGGTCGATGCTGATGCGGTTGCCCTCGATGCCGCGTACGTTGAAGCTGGTATTGCCGGCGCCATCCCAGATATTGCCGCTGCCGCTGGCGGCGGCCGGTACGCTTACCAGCGGCTCGTAGCGCGCGATCGCGCCCATGTCGATGGCATTGCGGCGCGCCAGTTCGTCGGCGCCGATGACCGTTTCGGTCGCTGCGCGCGGCGTCGCCGTGCGGTTCGCGGTGACAGTGATTTCCGACAGTTGCCTCGGCTTGGCGGCGGCATCGGGATCGGTGGCAGCGGCGGCGCCGCCGCCAATGGCGAGCAAGGCGAGATGGACGGCAGTGCGCAGCGCCTGCGCGGGGGAGGTGGTATAGGACATTCGGTTCCAGCACAAAGGTAAATGGCTGGCTGGGACCGGATGACGGAAGGTCGACGGGGTTGCTGGCTGACTCGCAAATAATAACAAGAATCATTCTCATTTGCAAGCGGTAAAGTTTTGTAAAGTCGGCTGCCAGGCGCTTGCCCATCGGCGCAGCGGGCACTACCATCCCGTGCGTTCCGATTTTAAACGGCGCCAATATTTACATGCCTTGCTTCGTTCTCGCCCAGCTAAAAAATCATGCCGATGAGTAGATGATTTTTGTTTATGTGCGACAATAAAGTAATACTTAACCCCTTATGTAAAGACACTTCGTGACCACCTTGCCATCGACCGCCGTTGCCGCTTCGTCCCTCCCTGCAATGCGCGGCCGCTGGATGGTAGTGGCAGTCGCTGCCGCCTGCATCGGTTTCGCGGCGGCGGCGTCGGCCCAGACCGCGCCGCCGGCCAAGCCGGTCAAGGAAAAGCCGAAGCCGGAACAGGCCAAGCCGAAAGCGCCGGCCGACACCAAGGCCGCCGACGCCAAGCCGGCCGAGACCGCGCCAGCGGCGCCGGTGGAAGTGGCAGTCGGTGACGCCTCGGTGGTGACGATCGCGGCCGAGCGTCCATCCAACCGGATCGACCGCCAGGCGTACGACGTCAAGGCCGATGTCGGCGCCACCAACAACTCCGCCGCCGATGCCCTGAACAACGTGCCTTCGGTCGCGGTCGACCCGGACGGCACGGTCAGCCTGCGCGGCAACACCAATGTCCAGATCCTGATCGATGGCAAGCCGTCGGCCATGCTGCAGGGCGACAACCGGGGCGCGACGCTCAACGCGATGCCGTCGCAGGACATCGAATCGATCGAGGTCATCAACAATCCCGGCGCGCAGTTCGGCAACGAAGGCGGAGGCGGGCCGATCCTGAACCTGGTCATGCGGCGCAACCGGCTGCCGGGCGGGCAGGCGGTCGTCAGCGCCAATGCCGGCCCGGACGGGCGCTACAATTCCTCGATGTCGGGCAGCTACCACGAAGGCCTGTGGGGCTACCAGGGCAGCTTCAATTTCCGCCGCGACGGGCGCGACTCGGTCGGCGAATCGGTGCGCGAACGGATCGACCCGGTCAACGGCAACGTCACGCACAGCCGCCAGCTGTCGGAGTCGATCGGGCTCAACAACTGGGCCGGCCTGAACGGCGGCGTCACCTACAACTGGACCGCCAAGACCGCGGTCGGCGCCCAGGCCAGCTACTCGAAGCGCAGCAACGACCAGCGCTCGACCGACGCCTACCGGTACGACCGCAGCGACGCCTTCCCGCGCAGCGACTACACGCGCTACACGGTGCGCGGCGGCGAGAACACCAGCAGCAGCTGGGGCCTGAAGATGGACCACAAGGGCGCCGTTCCGGGCGAGACCTTCAAGGCCGACCTGCGCGTGTCCGCGTCCGAGAACAGCAGCGACACCGCCTACCGCAATATGTATCCAGAGGCGGCCCAGGCCGCGCTGAACCGGCGCAGCCGCCAGCACAGCGATTCGAAGAACAGCATCACCGATTTCACCGGCGACTACGAGCGGCCGGTGGAGGGCGGGATCGTCAAGCTCGGCTACAAGATCGCGCGCAACAGCAATACCTTCAACACCAGCTTCACCGATATCGATCCGCTGAACGGCGCCGAGACCCTCAACCTTGGCCGCAGCAACCGCTTCGAGGTCGATGAAACCAACCTGGCCCTGTACGGTTCCTACCAGCACCGCCTGAACGAGCGCTGGGGCGTGCTGGGCGGCATGCGGATCGAACACACCGACCTCGACGTGCACCAGCTGACGCAGTCGATCGAGGCGGGCAACCGCTACATCAACTACATCCCGAGCTTCTTCGTCAACTACAAGGCCTCCGACCTCGCCAGTATCCGCCTGAGCTACGCGCACCGCGTGCGCCGGCCGAACGGCAATGAGCTGAACCCCTTCGTCGTCTACCGCGACGAGCAGAACGTCTGGTCCGGCAACCCGAACCTGGAGCCGGCCACGACCGACCAGCTGGAGCTGGGCTACGAGACCAGGTTCGGCGTCATCGACACCAATCTGCGCGCCTACTTCCGCAAGGAGCGCGACCTGATCTCGGACCGCAGCTACTTCATCAGCGACACCGTGCTGCTGACCACGCTTGGCAACATCGGCAGCAGCCGCAGCGGCGGGATCGAATTCTCGCTGAGCGGGCGGCTGGCGCCGGGCTTCACCGTCAACGCCAGCGGCAACGTGGCCCAGTCCGAACAGCGCGGCTACGACAGCTTTGGCGTGGCCACCAAGCGCAAGGGCAGTTCGGCGACGGTGCGGGGACGGGTCAGCTACCAGTTCACGCCGGAGGACGTGGTCCAGTTCATGGTCAACACCCAGGGCAAGGCGCTGACCAACCAGGGCTACCGCGAACCGCAGACCACGGCCAACCTGAGCCTGCGCCACACCTTCACGCCGCGCCTGTCGCTGGTGATGAACGTGACCGACCTGTTCGACACCAACAGGATGGGCTCGACCATCGACACCACCTATGTCAAGGACAGGACCGAGCGGCGCTTCGACGGCCGCGTGGTCTATATCGGCCTGTCCTACCGTATCGGCGGCGTGACGCCGCCGGCCACCGGGCGCGGGCCCGGCGGGCGCGGACCGGGCGGGCCGCAGAACCGCATGGGGCCGCCGCCGGGCGGCGTGCAGCCAGGGGCTTGAACGGCTGAGTCCTGCCGGTAGGTCTAGTTTGGCGTTTGTGCAAGCGCAAGCCATAATACGGGCTCCTTCGAACCTTGGAGCACCATTTGAAAAAGACTTTCCTGACTTTCCTGCTCGTGTTCCTGCCCGTATCGGCGGTGCTGGCCACGCCTTCCGTGGCGCCGTCGTCCGCGGCACCTTACGTGCTGGCCAATACCGAAGTCCATGACCTGGCGGCGCCCGCGCTCAAGCGCGACTACCAGATCTACGTCAGCCTGCCGGCCTCCTATGCCAGTTCGACCAAGCGCTACCCGATCCTGTTCGTCACCGACGCCCCCTATGCCTTCCCGCTGATCCGCAGCCTGACGCCGCGCCTGGGCAAGGGCGCTTTCGGCCTGGAAGAATTCATCCTCGTCGGACTGTCGTATGCGAAGGGCGAAACGCCGGAATACAGCCGCCGCCGCGACTACACGCCAAACGACCGGGCCGAGCCCGGCCTGCAGTCGGACATGCCGGGCCGCAAGCCCGCGCACGGCGAGGCCGAAGGCTACCGCCGTTTCATCGCCGACACGGTGTTCCCCTTCGTCGCCAAACAGTACCGCGCCGACATGGGGCGCAAGGTGTTTGCCGGCCATTCCTATGGCAGCCTGTTGGGCGCGCATATCCTGCTGACCGAGCCGGCCATGTTCACCCATTACATCCTCGGCAGCCCTTCGTTCTGGTATGGCGACAAGGTCATGTTCGAGCGGGAAAAGGCCTACAATGCGACTCACAAGGATTTGCCGGCGAACGTGTTCTTCGCAGTCGGCGGCCTCGAGAAGGTCAAGCCCGGCAGCAAGGATGCACGCTACAACGAAAGGCATGACCTGGTGCGCGATATGCACGCTTTCGAGAAGGTTTTGAAGTCGCGCAAGTACGCCAGCCTGCGCGTGCAGTCGATGGTGCTCGACGACGAAGACCACTTGTCGGTCGGGCCGAACATCACCACGCGCGGCCTGAAGTGGGCGCTGCCGGCCAACAAGTGACAGCAAGGGGAACTGCATGACTATTGGAAAGAAACCGGACGCCGCGCGGCTCGACAAGATTGTTGCCGACGCACGCCGCGCCGCCGACCAGCGCGAGATGGGTTACCGCGAGCGCTCGCTGAAGATGTATCCGTGGGTGTGCGGCCGCTGCATGCGCGAGTTCACGCACGCGAACGTGTCGCAGCTGACGGTGCATCACCGCGATCATAACCATGACAACAATCCTCCCGACGGCAGCAACTGGGAGCTGCTGTGCCTGTACTGCCACGACAACGAGCATTCCCGCTACCTCGAGGCGGACCGGGGTCCGGGCCTGAAGTCGGCCGAGATCGCGCCGGCGACCCACAACCCGTTCGCGGGCCTGGCGGGGCTGATCAGGAAGAAGGATCCGGACTGATGCCACGTTTGCCTGGTCTCGCCCTCGTCATGGCGCTGTTCCTGCCGTGCACGGCGGGCGCCGCGCCTGACCCGCTGGCCCAGGCAGTGAAGCGGCAGATGCAGCTCAACCAGGAACGCTACGGCATCGCCGGGCAGGCCGTGCTGGTGGCGCGCAACGGCGAAGTGCTGTTTCGTGGCGTGGACGGGAAGGCCGATCTCGCGGCGGACAGGCAGCTACAGGCAAGCGACGTGTTCCCGGTCTACTCGCTGGCCAAGCTGTTCCTCAGCACGCTCGTGATGCAGCTGGTCGAACATGGCGACGTCGATCTGGGCAAGCCCGCAAGCGCGTATGTGCGCGGCCTGCCGCCTGGGTGGCAGGCGATCACGGTGCGCCAGTTCATCAATCACACATCCGGCGTGCCGGAATATTTCGGCGACCTGTACGCGCCATCGCCATTCCCGCCGACGATCCCGGCCGCGCTGGCGGCGCTTGGCGGCAAACCTCTCATGTTTCCGCCAGGCTCGGCGACGCGCTACAACCAGACGAATTTCCTGGTGCTCACCCAGCTGCTCGAAGCCCACTACGGCAAACCTTACCCGCAGATTGCGCGCGAGCGCATCGTGCAGAAGCTGGGCCTGAACCACACCTGGCTCGGCGTCGATGCGGTGCCGAAGGGCCGGCTGGTGACGGCATACACCAGCAAGGGAGGGCGGCTGGAGCCGAGCAAGGTAGTGCCGTGGCTACCCTACAGTTTTGGCCATGCCGAGCTGTTCACCACCGTGGATGACATGGCGCGCTTCCTGCAGGCCCTGCGCACCGGCGCGCTGGTCGGACCGCGCACGCTGGAGCAGCTGTGGCAGCCGCAAGACCTGTCCAATGGCAGGCGCGGCGTGTTTTCAACGGGCTGGGAGTATGGGGAGAGTGGCGCGTATCGCCACGTCGGCCACGATGGCGGCGCGCACGTGCGGGTGCGGATAGCGTTCCAGAGTTCATTGGACGGCGACAGCCAAGTGTTCATCTACCTGACCAATGGCAGCAAGCAGAATGTCTGGTCGCGCACGCTGGTGGAAAGCGTGATGGCCGCCGCGGCGCCGAAGACGTTTGCGGCGGAGGCGTTGTCGGGGCAACTGATCGACTATGCGCTCAAGCCAGCCGTCGATGGCGCCGCAAACGCACGGATGCAAAATATCCTCAAGAGCAGCGGCGTGCAGGGCGCGGCGCTGGAACGCACCATCAACGAAACCGGTTACGCCGTGCGTGAAAACATAGGCGTCGCCGCGTCGATCCGCGTGTTCGAGCTGAACACCATACTTTTCCCTGCGTCGGCGAATGCATGGGATAGCCTGGCCGAGGCATACCAGGCAAAAGGCGAGGGCGACAAGGCAAAGCAGCTGTACGACAAGGCCAAGGCGCTGGGAGCGTCGATTCTGTAGGAGAGCACATGACAACCAGATTCGCATCTTGTAGTTGTGGCCAACTGAGCGCCCATGTGACTGGCGATCCGGTTCGCATCTCGATCTGCCACTGCCTGGCATGCCAGCGCCGTACTGGAGGTCCGTTTGCGCAGCAGGCGAGGTTCTTGCGCGAGGATGTGACGATCAGCGGCCAGTCGACCGAGTACACGATCGTCGGGGACGAAGGCTCGCGGGCCAGGTTCCACTTTTGCCCGAACTGCGGCGCCACGGTCTACTACGAAGCCGAGGGGCTTGAAGCCTACCGGACCATCCCGGTCGGCGCCTTCGCCGACCCCGGTTTCCCTTCCCCGACGGTTTCCGTCTATGAGTCGCGCAAGCACCAATGGGTCATTCCCCCGCGCGACGCCGAGCATTACGATTAAGTTCTTGTGCGCTGTCGATTTCCGGTCGACTGGGACGTCGTCGCCATACCAAGCCCACTTTTCCGGAGACTGACATGACCATCACCATCACCGCTTTTGAACGTTCACCCGATAAAGGCCAGGGCCTGGCGCGCGACACCCGCGTTCGCTGGGCGCTGGAGGAAGTCGGCCAACCCTACGAGGTACGGCTGGTGTCGTTCAAGGCCTTGAAGGACGCCGCGCACCTGGCGATCCATCCTTTCGGCCAGATCCCGACCTATGAGGAAGGCGAACTCGCCACCTTCGAGACCGGGGCGATCGTGTTCCATATCGCCGAGCGTCACGCGGGCCTGCTGCCGGCCGATGCCACGGCCCGGGCGCGCGCGATTACCTGGATGTTTGCCGCGCTCAATACGGTGGAGCCGCCGATCCTTGAGCTGCAAAACGCCGTCATCCTGGAACGCGGCAAGCCCTGGTATGAGGAACGCCTGCCACTGGTCAAAAATCGCATCCGCGACCGGTTGGCGCAACTGTCCAAACACCTCGGCGATGCCGACTGGCTCGACGGTTCGTTCAGTGCCGGCGACCTGATCATGGTATCGGTGCTGCTGCGCTTGCGGTCATCGGGCATTCTCGACGAATTTCCAAACCTGGCCGCCTTTGTCGCCCGTGGCGAAGCGCGGCCTGCGTACAAGCGGGCTTTCGAGGCCCAGTACGCGATCAACAAGCCATAGGCCAATGAAGCCTTCGTGGGCGTGTTTTGCGAAAGGCAGGTAAGCTGTATTTTTTCGAAAGGATTCCCATGGCCTCCGATCGCATCAAGAACCTGCTCGGCATCACTTTGCCCTTGATCCAGGCGCCCCTGGCGGGCGCCAGCTTCAGCGACATGGCGGTGGCCGTGTCGAATACCGGCGCGCTCGGTTCGCTCCCCTGCGCCACGCTCGACGCGGCGCAGATGCGCAGCGAAATGAGCTTCGTGCGCGATCACACCGGGCGCCCATGGAACGTCAACTTCTTTTGCCACGAACCGCCTGCCTACGACGAGGCGCGCGAGATGGCGTGGCGCGAACGGCTGGCGCCGTACTACGCCGAATTCGGCATCGACCCGCACGGCCCCATTCCAACTTCGTCGCGCACGCCGTTCGACGAGACGCTGTGCGCGCTGGTCGAGGAGTTTCGCCCGCCAGTGGTCAGCTTCCATTTCGGCTTGCCGCCGCCCGCACTGCTGGCGCGCGTGAAGGCGGCTGGCGCGGTCGTGCTGTCGTCGGCAACGACGGCCGATGAAGCGGTGTGGCTCGAGGACCAGGGCTGCGACGCCATCATCGCCCAGGGGGCGGAGGCGGGCGGCCACCGCGGCATCTTCCTGCCGGGCGAACTGAGTACCCAGGCCGGGACCATGGCATTGGTGCCGCAGGTGGTCGACGCGGTGAAGGTGCCGGTCATCGCAGCCGGCGGCATTGGCGATGCGCGCGGCATCCGCGCTGCACTTGCGCTGGGCGCTGAAGCGGTGCAACTGGGGACAGCCTACCTGTTCTGTCCCGAGGCGCGCATTTCGGCCCCGTACCGGGAAGCGCTGCGCCAGGCGAAGGATAACCAGACCACGCTGACCAACCTTTTCACGGGCAAGCCAGCGCGCGGCCTGTTCAACCGGGTGATGCGCGAAGTGGGGCCGTTGTCGCCGCTGGCGCCGCAGTTCCCGCTCGCGGGCGGGGCTTTGCTGCCCTTGAAGGCGGCGGCCGAGAAGCAGGGCAGGGGAGAGTTCTCGTCGATGTGGGCGGGCCAGGCTGCCCGACTCGGGCGCGAACTGCCGGCGGCTGAACTGACGCTGGCGCTGGCCCGCGAAGCCGGCCTGGCGTAAGTCTCAGTTTTCCAGCTTCGACAGGGCTTGGCAGGCGGCACCCTGATTGCCTTCGCGGCACAGGGCGGCGAGGCAATCGCGTGCCAGGTCCCCGGTTTTACAGCGCTGGGCGACCGCGATGTTCAGGTTGGTGCTGGTAACGGGCGCCGGCGGGCGCCCAGTGCTGGTAGCCAGGCGTCGTTCCGTACGCGCTGGTTTGGCTGCGGGCCTTTGTGCTTTTGCCGCCAGTTTGGGCGGCGCCGTGCGTACGGCGGCCTTCGCGGCGGCAGCCGGCCTGGCGGCGACGGCGGGTTTGCGCTTTGCGGCAGGCAAGGCCGCCGCTGCCTGGACCGGCGCTGCCGGGCTGGCAGCTGGTGCAGGCGCGGGCTGCACGGGTTTGCCTTCCTGCGCCGCTGGCAGCATGACCAGGGGCGGCAGGCCGGTGGACCTGGCCGCGGCCGGCGCCGCGACTTCAGCCGGTGCGGCGGCGGGCGTTTCGCTGCGTGCGCTGCCCGCCATTATCGCCATCGCCTGGTTCGTGCTGCGCTCTTCGCGCAGCCAAAGCGCGGCGAGCGCCACTAGTGCGATGGCCGCCATGGCGCCGCCCCAGGCCAGCGCCTTGCCGCCCAGCCGCTCGGCCAGCGTGGGCTGGGGCGCTTCCTGTGCGATGCGGGCAAAGTCCGGCTCCTGCACCGGCGGCGGCTGAATTTGTTCGCTTTCCACGGTCCCACCTCTTGCTTCGAATTACGCTCGTAGCGGCGCGTACCCAAGTGTAGTCAATTTCACAAAAAACGTGAGCACGAATGGACGGGGTAGAATCGTCGCTCTTCCCCTTGAGACCGCCCCATGCCAGAACGCAAGCCGCCCCGATTTCCCGTCATGTCATCCAGCGTTCGCGCCGAGGTGCTGGCGGTGCTGCTGGCGTCCGACGACATGGCCGGCATTGAAAGCCTGTTCGATCACCGCAAGGTGGCGCTGGGTACGGTGGTGCGGGCCTTGATGCGCAAGTACGGCTGGCCGATCGAGCGGCGCGAGTTCCCGACCAACACGGCGGACGGCCGTGCGGCCTGGGCCTCGGTCTACAGCTTGCCGCAAGACGTGATCGACGCGGCGCTGGCGGCCGGCGGCCAGGATTGGCTCGATGGCATGCGGGCAATCCGCATGGCACGCACGCGGCGCCCGATACGGAGATAGATCAACGCAAAGCATTATCATCGGGGCCCGACAGGGCCCGCTTGCGCTCGGGCAAATTCCACTGCCGCGCCAAGTCCAATATGGGGGAGCGCTCGACCCGAGCTCCCACCCAATGGAGAACGATGATGATCCGAATGACGATGCAGGCAACCGTATTAGGTGCGCTGGCGATGGCGGCGAGTGCTTCGGCGCTGGGCGCGGGGCCGATGATGGGGGCGCCCATCGTGCAAAGCACGCAGTTCACCGCGGCCTTGCTCGAAAAACTGAGCGCGCAGCGCGGCCTGCACGGCCTGGACGACGACCATGGCTTCCTGATCGGCAGCCAGCATCCCGGTATCGAAGGCACCTCGGTGGCGCGCGCCAGCCACACGTACAAGGGCGTGCGCGTGTTCGGGTCGGAATCGGTCGTGGTGACCAACCAGACCGGCCAGATCCTCAGCGAGTCGGTGTCGGACCGCCGCCTGAACCTGGGCAAGGGGCCATCGAACAAACTGGGCGCCGCCACCGCCGACTTCAATGTGCGTCCGGCGATCGACGCGAAGTCGGCGATCGACAAGGCGATGAAGTCGCTGGCGGCAAAGGGCAAGCCGGTGGCGCCGCCGAAGGCCGAGTTGGTCGTGTTCCCGATTGTGAAGAACGAACGCGTGCCGGCCGCGCACAGCAAGCCGGAAGGCGAGCTCAATGCGCTCGATGTCGAGGACGTGGTGAGCGGCTACGAGCTGGCCTGGCTGGTGCGCCTGCGCCTGGTGACGGACAGGAAGCCGCTGTTCCGCGACGCCATCGTCAGCGCGCGCGACGGCAAGATCCTCGAGCAGTGGGATGCGCTGCAGACCGCCGCCGGCACCGGCAAGAGCCAGTACAACGGCTTGGTCCCGCTCAGCACGACCCAGGTGGGCGAGCACTTCAAGATGGTCGATCCGCTGCGCGGCACCGGCGGCATGCACGGCGGGATGGCGATCACCAATGCCAACCATGGCAGTGAAGCGGGCGACGTGTACAGCAACGCGGCCAACGAATGGGGCGACGGCAAGCAATACGTCGATGGCGGCAGCACCACCAATGCCAACGGCCAGACGGCGGCCGTAAACGCGATGTGGGGCCTGATCAATACCTATGACATGCTGAAGAACACCCTTGGCTGGCAGTCGCTGGACGGCCAGAACACAGCCAGCTACATCGCCGTCCATGTCAACACGGCCTACGACAACGCCTACTACAGCGACGCCTGCAAGTGCATGTTCATCGGCGACGGCTCCATGTTCTACAGCCTGGGGTCGATCGACGTGATCGGGCACGAGATGGGGCATGGCGTGACCGCCGCCACGTCGGACATGCTGTACTTCGGCGAATCGGGCGGGTTGAATGAAGCGAGTTCGGACATCAACGGCGAAATGGTCGAAGCCTATGCGCGCGCCGGCGGCACCGGGGACACGATCCCGAACACCGGCAATGACTGGGTGATGGGCAAGGAGATCAGCAAGAGCGGCACGCCGCTGCGCTGGATGTACAAGCCGATCCTGGACAAGAAGAGCCCCGATGCGTGGAGCAGTTCGCTCAAGCGCCTGGACGTCCATTACAGCAGCGGCCCTGCCAACCGCATGTTCTACTTCCTGTCGCAGGGTTCGAAGTCGGACAAGCACGGCGACTATCACAGCAAGTACCTGACCAAGGAACCGGCAGCGATGACGGGGATCGGTTCGGACAAGGCCTACCGGATCTGGTTCAAGGCGGCCACCACCAAGTTCACGATGGTGACCAACTACAAGGACGCGCGCGCCAAGGTGCTGGCGGCGGCCGAAGAGTTGTATGGCGTCGACAGCGCGGAAGCCATCGCGGTCAAGCGCGCCTTCGCCGCCATTAATGTCGGCGAGGATGTCAGCGAGAAGACCGCGCCGTAGCGGCTTCGAAGTCGTGAAGTCGAAGCGCACCGCCCAATAAACGACGTCGTCCCTGCCGAGGGCCGTCTTGGCGGAGGGACGACCTTGAAATTGGCGCTGTACACTTTGCCGCCGCGACTTCGATGCTGTCTTAGCGTTTGCGGAAGCCCGTAACCAGCACCACGGCGCCGGCCGCGATCGCGATCACGCTGGCCCACAGCGGAATGTTGACCGTCTCCTTCTCCTCGACCGAGAGGGCGATCGGTCCGAGGTTGGCCTTGTGGGTTTCCTTGGTAAAGCTGAAGCCGCCGTAAAGCAGGCCCAGCGCGCCGGCGGCGATCAGGATGATGCCGATTATCTTAGCCATATTGTTCTCCCTGTTGCATGCGTAAGTGCATGGGCAAATATTGCCTGTATTAAATCAACGGCTCTGTACGCTGGCGTACATATTCAGTCGCCCAGCAGGGGATAGGGATTGAGCGGCGTCCCTTTCCACCACTGCTTTTCCGGCGTCAGCTCGACCACGGCGAAATGCAGGTGCGGCGCGTCGGAGTTGGCGTTGCCGGTCGCGCCGACATAGCCGATCACGTCGCCGCGCTTGACCGTGTCGCCCTCCTTGATGCCGTCGGCGTAGCGTTCCAGGTGGGCATAGTAGTAGGCATGGGTTTCGGTGGGGTCGAACTGGTACACCGTCAGCCCGCCCGGCTTGCTGTTGAACAGCTTGACGACCTTGCCGTCCGCCACCGCCAGCACCTTGGTGCCCTTGGGCGCGATGATGTCGAGCGCTTCGTGGTGGCGCTCCTTGCCGCGCGGCTGGTCGAAGGTGTCGGACAGCTGGCTGGCCTTGATGCCCTCCACCGGCACCAGCAGCTTGCCCGAAGGCGTCGCCGGTGCTGCCGCGGCGGCGGTGACCGTTGCCGCATCGGGCTTGAGCGGCAGCGCCACCTCCGCCAGGTCGGTCACGACCGTCAGCGGCGGCAGCGATGAACTCGGGTAGGGCACGCCCTGCGCGGGAGCGGGCGCCGGCGCGACGGTCACGGCCGGCCCGGCCGGCGCGACGGTCTGGCCGACCTGGCGCAGGTAGATGAACAGGGCGAGCGCACCGAGCACGGTGCCGGCGATGAAGGTCAGTACGTAGCGCATGGTGATTCCCCTCTTGGTTTGATTATTCTTGCAGGACCACTTCGGTGCCGTTGGCCACGGAATCGACCAGCGCCTGCACATCCCAGTTGCTCAGGCGAATGCAGCCATGCGACTGGGTCTTGCCGATCGCTGATGGGAGCGGCGTCCCGTGAATGCCGTAATGGTCCTTGGACAAATCGATCCAGGCCACGCCGACCGGATTGTTCGGGCCGGGCGGAATCCGGGCCTTCTTGTCGGCCGGACTGGCGTCCCAGAACAGCTTGGGGTTGTAGTGGAACACCGGGTTCTTCGAGATGCCGTTGACCTTCCAGATGCCCACCGGCAGCGGATCATGTTCGCTGCCGGTCGAGGCCGGGAACTGGGCGATGACCTTGCCGGCCACGTCGAACAGCGTCAGCGTATGGTCGGAGCGGTCGACCATGATCCGCCCCGCCTTCGGCAGCGGCGCCAGGTCGAGGACGTTGGGTACGACGATCGCCTCGCCGGCGGCGAAGGCCTTGCCGGGATTGAGGCGCTTGAGCAGCTTGGGGCTGGCGTGGAAGCGCTCGCCGAGCGCCTCGAGCGCGCTGGCGTAGCCGAGCGCCGTCATGTTGGCCTTGTCTGCCATTTGTTCCGGGACCGGCTCGAAGGGGCCGGCCACGTCGGCATCGGTCACCGTGTAGCTGACCAGCGCATCGGCCGGGTCGGCGTTGAGCGCGTCCCAGGTCGGGCCGTCGAGTTCGCTGGTATCGACCAGGCCCCGATGGCGCTGAAAGCCGGCCAGCGCGCGCCGCATGTTCGAGCCCATGCCGCCATCGATCTCGCCGGGCGCGAAGCGGGCGCGGTCGAGCAGCACCTGGGCGCGCAGGATCGCGGCGCTGCCGAGTTTTGCGGCCTTGCCCGGTTTAACGACTTTGCCGGCGCCATTGACGGTGTCCGGCCCGAGGGCCTGGAGCGGCGCGGCCCACGCAATCTGGACCATGCCGGCAAGTATCAATGCGGGGATGGTGTGTTTCAAGGGAACTCCTGGGTGGATGCCAAGTCTCGAGCATCCAGAGTAGTTCCGAGGAGATAGAGGGTCTGTGCGCAAACGTACATACCCACGGGGCGCTAGAATGGCCGCATGACAAGCTATTCTGTGCTGATGGAACCGGCGGGCTGGCGCTTCGATGCCGACGCCGTCACGCCCCTGCTGCGCGCGGCCGAACTGGCCGGCATCGACCTGCCCAGTTCGTGCAGGAACGGCACTTGCCGCACCTGCATCTGCAAGCTGGTGCAAGGGGAAGTCCGGCACCTGGTCGAGTGGCCGGGCTTGAGCCGGGATGAAAAGGAAGCGGGCTACATCTTGCCGTGCTGCGCTGTCGCGCTGGGCCCGCTCACGCTGGAAGCGCCGCTGGCGCGGCGCCCGGCGCCGGCCTAGAACTGTTCCCAGTCGTCGCCGCCGGCGGGCGCCTTCGCCCGCTGCGCCTGCCTTGGCGGCTGCGGCGCCGCGATGCGGGTGACGGCCGGCCCGGCCAGCGGCGCGGCCTTGCGCGCTTCGGCGTGGACCTGGGGACGCGACGGCGCGGCAGGGCGCGCGTGCGGGTGTTCGGTGCCGAGCTTGAAGATGCTCACCAGCTGCGCCAGCGTAGCGGCCTGGTCCTGCAGCGCGCCGGCCGCCGCCGCCGCTTCCTCGACCAGTGCCGCGTTTTGCTGCGTCACTTCATCCATCTGCGTGATCGCCATGTTGATCTGCTCGATGCCGACGGTCTGCTCGCCGCTGGCCGACGCGATCTCGGCCATGATGTCGGTCACGCGCGTGATCGACTGGACGATCTCTTCCATCGTGCTGCCGGCCTGGGTCACCAGCTTGCCGCCGGCGTCGACCTTTTCGACCGAGTCGTTGATCAGGATCTTGATCTCCTTGGCGACGGCGGCATCGGCCTGGGCGAACAAGGCCTTGCCGGCCGGAACATAAAACAGCGGGCGCGCCTTGTCCAGTTCGGCGCGCATGTCGTGCTCGCTTCTATGATGAGGATTGTTAAGTGGTATTCGATTGAAACCAAAAGTAATTGCACGCAGCAACGCTTGTGTCGTGCTGCCGCAACGGCTCGATTCCATGATGACGTGACCATTCGCAGTCGCGCATCAAATAGTGGATGCACATTCATTAACGTCGTCCCAGCCTTCGCTGGGATGAGCTTGGCTATGTTGTTTCAGAGTCGCATTCAGGACTTCGGCAGTGGCGCCAAGCCCAACGCTCCGCGGATCAGCGGCAGGATCAATTTCCATGCGGGCGAACTGGCCGCGATCTCGTCGTAGTGGCTGGCGTCGGGCAGGATCAGCACCTCGGCCTGGTCGCCGGCGGCGCGTGCGCGGCGTGCGTAGTCGTGGGCCGCGCGCGGCGGCGAGATGGTGTCGAGCGCGCCCGTCACCAGCCAGGTGCGGCTGCCGTTGGGCATCAGCTCGGCGGCGTTGGTGTCGGCGTACACGTCGGGCCGCGACGCGCTCGGCGCGCCCGCCAGCTGCAGCGTGCTGCGGCCGCAACTGGCCTGGATCAGGTCTTTTTCATTGCGCAGGTCGGCCAGGCCGCCGAGGCTGATGATGTTGCGGATGGGCAGGGGATGCGGATGGAACAGGGGGCTGCCGGCGGCGATCTTGCTGCGGCCGGCCATCCACTGGACCAGCTGGCCGCCGGCCGAATGGCCCATCGCCACGATGCGGCTGGTATCGAGCTGGTGGCGCGGCGCTTCGGCGGCCAGTTTGTCGAGCGCGGCGTTGATGTCCTGGTAGGTGCCCGGATAGCCGCCGCCGGCTTCGTCGGCGCGCCGGTACTCGACGTTCCAGACGGCGATGCCCTGGGCCGCCAGCGCACCGGCGACATTGCGCATCTGGGTGATGCCGCCGTACTCGATGGTCCAGCAGCCGCCGTGCACCAGCACCACGACCGGGAACGGACCGGCGCCGGCCGGGCGGAACAGTTCGGCGAACTGGGACGGCGCGCTGCCGTAGGCAAAGGTCGCGTTCGGCGCCGGCCCGCGCAAGGCCATGTAGTCGGCCAGGGTCATCGGGCTGGCGGCGCCGGCGCCCGAACTGGCGACGATACCGGTGCAAGTGAACAGGATGGGCAGCAGGGCGCGCAGGCGAGTCGTCATGGTGGTTTGCAGAAGTTGTCGGCGAGGCTGGCACTATACCGCGCCCGGGCGGCCATGCGCACGATTGACTGCAGCGCACCGACGGCGCAAAACCGTCCATGCTAAGGTTTTATCACCATCGACGATGTTTTTCCCGTGAGGCCAACCATGAGTTATTACCTGCATTCCACGCCGGATCCCGACCTGCCGCCGCCCGACCCGAAACCGGTGCCGGACGACGTGCCGGCGCCGGTCAATGCGCCGGTGGAGGAGCCGATGCCGGCCGATCCGCCGATCAAGGCGGCCGGCGCCGCCTGAGCGGGAGGCGCGGCCAGGCCGCCGTCAGGCGGTCTTGGCCGGCTCCGCGCCAGGCTTGCCGCCGTTCTTGGGCAGCGGCGGGATCTGGCGGATGTGGTCCTCGGTGTCTTTCTGGCCGGGGGTCTTTTCGCCGCTGCCGATATCGGCTTCATTGTCGAGCGGCGGGGCGCCGGCGGGATCGGCGCCGGAATTGGCGGGGCGGTGACTGGGTGCTTGCGGCATGGCGTACTCCTGTGGGTGCTCTTGGCCCGATCCTAGCAGGGCGCGTCCGGCGCAGGCGCGCGTTAGATTTAAGAAAATATAGTTGGCAGAATGCGTTGCTTTAAGTCTACAAAGGTTGCTTTTGTGTCTGCCATCACACAGGAAAAGTGCGCTTCGTTTCTATAATTAATCGTCGTCTTTTTCTTTTTATTTTTTTGTTTGTTCCGGGGAGAACATCATGGGCAAGACCTTACACAACAAAATCTATCTCGGCCGTACTTCGGTGCTGGGATTGAAGCGGATTCAGGCAGCCTTGCTGGTCGGCGCGTTTGCGGGGATTGGCCTGGTGTGGCTGGCCTTGCGAACGATCCGCTAAAAGGAAAGTTACCAAGGAAAGCTTGGCCGCGGGGCCAAGCTCGCTTACCATGTCAGACCGGCAAAATTTCGCAGCCTGGCATGGAAAGCAGCAATGAAGAATGAAACACTGACGACAGACGAATACGACGCGCTCGAGCATATCGAACGCGGCGCCAGGCATGACCGTGTGAATGCCTGCGTGGGGCGCAACGCCAAGCGGCTGGCCGGCATCAAGATGATCCAGTACAGCAAGGACGGCAAGGTCGCGCTGACCGACAAGGGCCAGCAGGCGATCTTCCTGCGCCGCTGCATCGAGTCCCTGCGCGCGCTGGCGGCCGATCCCGGCGCCGCCGTCCTGCCGGACGTGGCGCTTTTCCTGGGCAAAAAGTCCCACATCGCCCCGCTCGAGGGCGGCGGTTACCAGGTGACCGACAAGGGCCGCGAATCGCTGGCCGACATCGACAGCCAGCCTAAAAAGCAGTCCTGAACCTGCGGCGCAGGCCGGCGAAGGCAGTAAAAAACCCGGACGACTACTCCGGGTTTTTTAATGCCGCCGCCGGCCTGGGTACACCAGGGTGCGGATCGCTACTTCGGGCGGCACGTTCATCGCGGACAGGAACTCCGCAACTTTCTGCAAACCCAGGGTAGGGACCGCCGCGATGGCCTGGTTGACCACGTCGCGCGTGCGGAAGTCGGTCCGGGGATGCTCGCTGTCGTCGAGCTGGCGGGTCGCCCGGTTGCTGCTGATTTCATTGCTCATGGTTTTCCGTTTCACGAAATGCATACCATTTAGTACGCATAAGAAACATCATAAGCGATTTTCGGCAAAAGATGTCTAACTGACCATAAATATTTTCAGCCGGGGATGCCTGTCAGACTGTCGCTTCCTCGGCCTGCACCGGGGACGGCAGGCAGACATGCTCGCGCAGCAGCATTTCAAAGTCATAGGCGGACAGCGGCTTGCTGAAGTAGTAGCCCTGCATTTCGTCGCAGCCGCGGCTGCGCAGGTAGTCGAGCTGCTCGGCCGTTTCGACGCCCTCGGCGATCACCGCCAGCTTCAGGTTGTGGGCCAGCGCGATGATCGAGGACACGATCGCGGCGTCGTTGGCGTCGCGCGTGATGTCGGCCACAAATGAACGGTCGATCTTGAGCACGTCGATCGGGAAGCGCGACAGGTAGGACAGGCTCGAATAACCGGTGCCGAAGTCGTCGATCGACAGGTTCACGCCGAGCGCCTTCATGCTGTGCATCAGGTCGACCGCCACCGTCACGTCGTTCATGAACAGGCTTTCGGTCAGCTCGATCTCGAGGCAGTCCGGCGCCAGGCCGGTGTCGGCCAGCACGGTGTTGATGTCGGCCAGCAGGTTGGGCGCGCCGAACTGGCGCGCCGACAGGTTGACGGCGACCCGCAGCTTGCCCAGGCCGGCATCCTGCCAGGCGCGGTTCTGGGCGCAGGCGGTGCGCATCACCCAGGCGCCGATCTGCACGATCAGGCCGGTTTCCTCGGCCACGCCGATGAAGCGGCTCGGCGCCACCATGCCCAGTTCCGGGTGCTTCCAGCGCAGCAGCGCTTCCATGCCGCAGATCTTGCCGGTCTTCAGGTCGACCTGGGGCTGGTAGTGCAGCACGAATTCGTTGCGCTCGAGGGCGCTGCGCAGCGCCGTCTCGATGCGCACGCGCTCGAGCGCCTCGTCGTTCATGGCCGGGGTGTAGAACTGGAAGTTGTTGCGGCCCAGTTTCTTGGCGCGGTACATGGCGATGTCGGCGTGTTCGATCAGGGTGTCGGCCGGCGCGCCGTCGGTCGGGTAGACCGCGACCCCGATGCTGGCGGTGACCATGAATTCCTTGCTGCCCAACATGACCGGGCGCGCGACCGAATCCATCAGGCGCTGGACGATGTCGACCGACAGCTTTTCATCTTCGTGCTCGGTCAGGATCACGACGAACTCGTCGCCCGACAGGCGCGCCACGGTGTCGGTGTCGCGCAGGGCCGAGCGCAGGCGCGCCGCGATCGTCACCAGCAGCACATCGCCGGCCTTGTGGCCCATGCTGTCGTTGACGAACTTGAAGCGGTCGAGGTCGATCAGCATGACCCAGATCGGGTGGCTGGTGCGGCCGGCGTAGGCGACCGCCTGCTCCAGCCGGTCCTGCAGCAGGCTGCGGTTGGGCAGGCCGGTCAGCACGTCGTGCTGGGCCACGTGGTGGATGCGCTGCTCGGACAGCTTGCGCGAGGTGATGTCGGTGCCGGTGCCGCGGTAGCCGCGGAACACGCCGCCGTCGTCGAAGATCGGCTGGCCGTTGATGCTGTACCAGCGCATGTCGCCCTGGTCGTCGGCCAGCGGGTATTCCAGCTCGGTGAAGCGTTCGTGCGCCAGCAGGCAGGCCATGTGGGCGCGGCCCCAGTCGCTTTCCTGCATGCCGGGGATGGTGTCCCAGCGCGTCTTGCCGAGGAAGCGGGCGGCGGACAGGCCGCCTTTCTCGTCGAGCCCACCGGTGATGTTGACGAAGCGGAACTGGTCGTCCTGCTCCCAGTACCAGTCGGACGACATGGCCACCAGCTGGCGGAAGCGCTGTTCGCTTTCCTGCAGCGCCTGTTCGGCGCGCTTGCGGACGATGACGTCGTCGATCAGGCGCTGGTTCGACAGCTTCAGGTCGGCGGTGCGCTCGTCGATCAGGCACTGCACGCGGCGCGAGCGGCGCACCGTCGATTGCACGAAGGCGCCCATCAGGCAGGCAAACAGCAGGCCGCCGACCAGGGCCGACAGCGAACCGATGTGGTCCAGCAGGAAGGGGCGCGGGGCGGCGCTGACATCGACCCGCCAGGGCTGGCCGGCCACGTCCAGCACCTGGGTGTAGCGGCCATCGTATTCGAGCGCGAGCCAGTGGGCCAGCTTGCCCAGGCCGGACTCGGCGTGCGCACCGGCGGCGGCTGTGTCCGGGCCGCCCTGGCCGTACACGCGGCTGGCCGGCTCGGCCCGTTCGCCGACGTAGACCGCCAGCGCCACGCTGGGGTCGGCCTCGAGGTCGCCGCCGTGCATGATCTTCTGCACCAGTTCGCCCGGCAGGATGATGGCGGCGGTGTCGCCCAGCAGCGCGGCCTGGCGCTGCGCGGCCGTATCGAGCGGCGCCCCGCGCCTGTAGACCGGGATGATGACTTCGAAGCCGGACAAGGTGCGCTTGTCCTGGGCCAGGGTCAGCAGGCCGGTCGCGGCCGCGCCGCCGGACTGCACGGCGCGCCCGAGCGCGTCCATGACCGCCTTGTTCGGCGACACGTCCAGGCCGAAGGCCGCCTCGTTGCCCTGCATCGGCTCGAGGTAGTCGACCACACTGTACAAGGGGCGCCGCGGGGCCGGGCCGCGCACGCCGTTCTCCATGGTGGTGAGCACCGTGCCCGGCACCACCTTCGACAGCGCCGCTTCCAGCGCAAGCCGTTCGGCGCCGCCCACCAGGCGGTGGTAATTGAAGGCCTTGATGAAGGGGTGGCGCTGCAGCAGCGGGGTGGTGAAGTCGTGGAATTGCGCGCGCGTGAGCGGATCGACTGTGGCGAACAGGTGGTTGGTCACGGTCAGCACCTCGACCGCGTCGTCCAGGCCCTGGCGGATCGCCGCCACCCGCGCCACCGCGCGCTGCTGGAAGCCGAGCGTCATCTTCTCGTATTCGAGCTGGCTGATGGCGATGAACAGCAGGACCGTGGCGGCCAGGCCGCCCCCCAGGGTCAGCGCGGCCGCCACGGACAGGGAGGACGGCATGCGGTGACGCGACATATCCTGGTTCCTATCGGTGGCGAGGGTGGAAGCCGGGGCCTGGCCCCGGTTTTTGGAACTGCCTAGTGTGTCATACTTTTGGGAAAATGCACGTGTTATTGCTACTTTGCAATAGCAATTCCGGGAAAAGTGTTGCTTTTTGGAATTATTATCCGCGCCGGCCCAGCCAGGCGAGCAGGGCGCGCACCAGCAGCCGGTTGAGGTAGCCGGCGCCCAGACCCTGGCGGCGCGCGACGCGCTGCTGCATGCGCAGCGCCGCCAGCCCGGCGCGGGCCGGGTCGGCATGGAAGGGCGCCTTGACGGCGAACAGGATGCGGTTGTTGCCGGCCACCTTGTCGAACCAGCACAGGCGGTCGTCGAACACCAGCCGCAGCCGCCCCAGCATGGCGCCGTAGCGGGGATCATAGCTGAACACATTGGCCACCAGCACCCCGCCGTCGTGCAGGCAGCGCCGGCAATCGTTGTAGAAGCGCGGGCTGGCCAGCGCCGGCGGCAGGCCGGCCTCGTCGAAGCCGTCGACCAGGATCACGTCGGCGATGCCGCGCCGGCCGGCCAGCCAGGCGCTGGCATCGGCATGGACCACGGAAAAGCGCGCGTCGTCGGGCGGGACCAGGAACTGCCCGCGCAGCGCGATCACGTCGGCGCGCAGTTCGATGACGGTGATGCGCGCTTCGGGGAAATGGCGGTGGCAGAACTTGGCCAGCGAGCCGCCGCCCAGGCCGACCATGACGATGTGGCGCGGGCGCGGCACGAACAGGGCGAAGCACATCATCGCGCGGGTATACGCCAGCACCAGCTGGTGCGGGCGCGACAGGCGCATCTCGCTTTGCACATTGCCGCTCATGAACTCCAGGCTGCGGCGGTCGCCCCTGGTCTCGACCAGCGGCGCTGGCGGCACCAGGGGGGTAGTCGGCGGCGGGCGCTGGGGGCGGTTCGGCATGGGCGGTCAGGGGGCGCAGTGATGCCTGGAGTATACGCGAGGCGCCATGGCACGGATACCTTGTTGCAGCCCACGGGTTTCTGATAAGCTGGCCATGCAGCCATCCCGGAGACCCCATGTTCTTAGACCACCCCACCATCACGGCGACCAATAGCCAGACCGAACCTGACCGCATCGAGCGCCTGACCCGCGTCTACGGCTACGCGATGGCGCTGGCGGACCTGAGCGGCAACGAGGGCTTCATCGAGAAAGTGTCGCAGATCCATGACCACAAGGGCACCCTGATCGTGTTCTGGAACGACACCCCGAGCGAGGACGAGAAGGCGATCTGGACGCGCAGCTGGTCCAGCAAGGTCATCGGCGACGGCAGCAGCAACGTCGAACACGAAATCTGACGCCGGCCGCACGCGACGATGGATATCACGACGATGGTGTTTGCGCTGGCGCTGGGCAACCTGAGCCTGTGCGCGGCGCTGTTCTTCTTCGAATACGACAGCAAGAAATCGCTGACCCTGTCGACCTGGGCCATCTCCAAGCAATTGCAGGGCGCGGCCTGGCTGCTGCTGTATTTCCGCGGCAATGGCGTGGTGCCGGACCTGATCTCGCTGCCGGCCGGCTACACGATCTTGTTCGCCGGCGTGGCGCTGGAGGCGGGCGCGCTGTGGGAGGCGGCCGACCGCCCGCAGTGGCGGCGGGTCGGCTACCCGGCGCTGGGCCTGGCCATCGCGCTGTTCCTCGGCTGCTACATCATCGACGACGTCGGCATGCGGGTGGTGGCCGGCGCCCTGATCCTCGGCCTGTTCTACCTGGCCGGCGCCGCCGCGCTGGCGCTCGGCTGGCGCGCGGGCACGATGCTGCGCCGCTTCCTGGTGATCGCCGTCGCGCTGCTGGGCCTGCTGGTGGCGGCGCGCGGCATCATGGTGATCGTCACCCCGCAGGGCTGGGGCTGGCTTAGCAATACCCTGCTGCAAGCACTGTCCTCGGGCGCCTTCTACCTGCTGATGCTGCTCAACGGCTTCGGCTACCTGCTGCTGTCGCGCGAACAATTGCAGCGCGAACTGGCGCGGCTGGCGCTGGTCGACGCCGCCACCGAGGTGCCGAACCGGCGCGGCTTCTTCAATGCGCTGGCGCCGTGGATGGCGCTGGCGCGCCGGCCCGGCGTGCCGACCGCGCTGGTCAAGTTCGATTTCGACCATTTCAAGCGGGTCAACGACAGCTATGGGCACCCGGCCGGCGACACCGTGCTGCGCACCCTGGTCGACGTGTGCAAGCATCAGCTGCGCGACAGCGACCAGCTGGGGCGCCTGGTCGGGGTCGAATTCGCGCTGCTGCTGCCGCGCACGCCGCTGCCGGAGGCGGTGCTGGTGGCCGAGCGGATCCGCGCCGCGATCGCCGCCCACCCGGTCAAGACCGAGCGCGCCGTGATCAATATGAGCGCCAGCTTCGGGGTGACCACCATCCGCGCCGAGGACAGCACGGTGAGCCTGTTCAAGCGCGCCGACGAAGCCTTGCAGACGGCCAAGCTGGCCGGCCGCAACAAGGTGGTCGAGGCGCCGGCGCCGTCCGTGCTGGCTTGATCGGATCGCCGCCCGCCGGCTCCGCAACTGTCACGAAGGCGTCATACTGAACGGCTAAGGTGACAGGTTTATGTCGCCGGAGCGTCTTTATGATTACATTAAACCAAGAGGCTTCCATGTTTGCTGCCGTCGACCTGGGTTCCAACAGTTTTCGCTTGCACGTTGGCAAGTACGACGACGGGACCATCCGCGTATTGAAAAGCATGCGCGAACCGATCCGCCTGGCCGCCGGCCTCGACGCCAGGGGTAACCTGACGCCGGCGGCGATGCAGTCCGCGCTCGACTGCCTGAAGAATTTCCGCGCCGCGCTGGCCGCCTACAAGCTCGACGCCGTGCGCGTGGTCGCCACCTCGACCATGCGGGTGGCGCGCAACAGCGTCACCTTCCTGCCCGAGGCCGAGCTGGCGCTGGGCTACCCGATCGAGATCATCTCGGGCGAGGAGGAGGGACGCCTGATCTACATGGGTGTGGCCAATTCGCTGGGCAACTACAGCGAGCGGCGGCTGGTGCTGGACATCGGCGGCGGCTCGACCGAACTGATCCTGGGGCAGGGGCTCGAGATCGAGCGGGTCGAGTCGTTCTCGATCGGCACCGTCAAGCAAAGCCTGTCCTTCTTCGTGGGCGGGCGCATCGACGCCGCCTCTTTCGAAGCGGCGATCTTGTCGGCCCGCAGCCACTTCGAGGATGGCGCGCCGCCCTACCATCCGGAGCACTGGAAGAAGGCCTACGGCTCGTCGGGCACGATTCGCGCGATCGGCGAGATCATCGCCAGGAGCGGCCTGGGCGACGGCAAGGTGACCGCCGCCGGGCTCGATGCGCTCAAGCGGCGCTTCATCGAGTTCGGCCACGTCAACCGGATCGACATGCCGGGCCTGCGCCCGGACCGCGCCAGCACCATCATCGGCGGGCTCGCGATCCTGATCGCGCTGGTGGCCGAACTGGCGATCGACGAGCTGCTGCCGATCGAGGCCGGGCTGCGCATGGGCGTGATGTGGGACCTGTACCTGCGCTCGACCCAGCGCGACCGGCGCGACGAATCGGCGCGCGCGCTGGCGCGCAAATTCCATGTCGACGAGGTGCGCGCCAACCGCGCCGCCGAGGAGGCGGGGCGGCTGTTCGCCCAGCTCAAGCCGGCCGGCGACGCCTGGAGCAAGCTGCTGCCGTGGAGCGCGCTGCTGCATGAAGTGGGCCTGGTGGTGTCGCAGACCGGCTACCACAAGCACGCCGCCTACATGATCGAGAACGCCGACCTGCCCGGCTTCACCGCGCGCGAACAGAAGATGATGGCGCGCCTGATCGTGGCGCAGAAGGGCAACCTGCGCAAGGTGGCCGAAGGCCTGCCCGATCCCGACTTCGCCAAGGCGGTGCTGGCGCTGCGCATGGCGCTGTTGCTGCTGCACGCGCGCATCGGGGCCGACCCCGGGGAACTGAAACTGCGCATGAAGAACCGGATCGAGCTCGAGATCCGGCGCGACTGGCTGAACCAGCATCCGACCCTGTCGTACTGGATCGAAAAGGAGCAGGAGTGGTGGGACGAGGTCGGCGTCGATTTCAGCGTGAGGACCTGCGCCTAGGCCGAAGCCGGCGTTTTTCGAATAGCCCCGCCTTAAGCAACGTCGTCCCCGCGTGCGCGAGGACGACATCGGTCCGTGTTTTCCGCGTTTTAACCGCTTCGATTTCCGTGCCACCCGAATGACTCGGTGGCATAATTGACCAGCCCGATAGGCGACGCGGACAACACGAGGTGACCTTGATCCAGGCTCTGGAAGGCTACAGTTTCACGCAAACGCTACGCCAGGACGACGAGCTCGTCCTGCGCCGCGCGCTGCGCCTCGCGGATGGCGCGCCGGTGCTGGTATTGACGCCGGTGCATGCGCGCATGGCCTGCCTGTCCCGCCTCGAACACGAATACGCGCTGCGCGCCGACCTCGATTCCGACTGGGCGGCCCAGCCGCTGGCGCTGCTGCGCGCCGGCGACAGCGCCGCCCTGGTGCTGGCCGACGCCGGCGCGCCGCTGGCCCCGCTCCACGGCCAGCCGCTGGCGCTGCCGGCCTGGCTGGCGCTGGCCAACGGCGCCGCCGTCGCGCTGGCCCGCCTGCACGCGCGCGACATCGTCCACAAGGACCTCAAGCCCGCCCACATCCTGGTCGATGCGGCCGGCGCCGTGCGCCTGACCGGCTTTGGCGGCGCCGCGCGCCTGCTGTCGCTGCAGCACGGCCCGGCCGCCGGCCAGTGCAGCGGCAGCTTCCCCTACATGGCGCCGGAACAGACCGGGCGCATGGAGCGCGCGGTCGACGCCCGCAGCGACCTGTACGCGCTCGGCGTGGTCCTGTACCAGCTGGCCACCGGCGAATTGCCGTTCGCCGCCGCCGACGCCCTCGAATGGGTGCATTGCCATGTCGCGCGCGAGCCGGTCGCGCCGCAGCAGCGCCGCCCCGGCGTCGATCCGACTGTCTCGCGCATCATCATGCGGCTGCTGGCCAAGAGCCCGGAGCAGCGCTACCAGAGCGCGGCCGGCCTGGCCGCCGACCTGCAGCAATGCATGGCGCGCCGCGATTTCGACGGCCGCATCGCGCCGTTCGAGCCGGGCATGCACGACGGCGGCGCGCGCCTGCAGGCGCCGGCCCGGCTGGTCGGTCGCAGCGCCGCCGGCGCGCTGCTGGCGCAGGCGGCGCTGCGGGTGGCCGACGCCGGCCGTCCCGAACTGGTGCTGCTGTCCGGGCCGGCCGGCATCGGCAAGTCGGCGCTGGTGGCGGCCCTGCTGGCGTCGAGCAGCGTGCAGGGCGCGGTGGTCGTGTCGGGCAAGTGCGACCAGTACCGGCGCGACATTCCATATGCCACCCTGGCCCAGGCCTTCCAGGCGCTGGTGCGCCAGATGCTGGGCCAGAGCGAGGACGCGCTGGCCCGCTGGCGCGCCGCGCTGCTGGCGGCGCTGGGGCCGAACGCGCGCCTGATGACCGAACTGATTCCGGAGCTGCGCTTCGTCATCGGCGAGCACGAGGCGCCGCCCGAGCTGGCGCCGCCCGAATCGCAGGGCCGCTTCCACGCCGTGTTCCGCCAGTTCGTGGGCGCCTTCACCGGGCCCGGTGCGCGCCTGCTGCTGTGCCTGGACGACATGCAATGGATCGACGCCGCCAGCATGAACCTGCTGGTGCACCTGCTCGGGCACCAGGGCGTGCAGCGGGTGCTGGTGCTGGGCGCCTGCCGCGCCGGCGAGGTCGATGCGGCGCATCCGATGGCGCTCGGCCTGGCGGCGCTGCGCGCGCAGGGCACGGCCGCGGTGCAGGAGGTCGCGCTGGAGGCGCTCGACAAGCGCGAGACCCTGGAGCTGGTGGCCGGCGCGCTGGCCTGCCCGCTGCAGCAGGCGGCGCCGCTGGCCCAGCTGGTGTACGCCAAGACCGGCGGCAACCCCTTCTTCACGCTGCAGTTCCTGGCGCGCCTGTTCGAGCATGGCTTGCTGCGCTACGACCAGGCGCGCGCCGGCTGGGAATGGGACAGCGCGGCGATCGAGGCGCGCGAATTTTCCGGCAACGTCGTCGAACTGATGGTTGCGCGCCTGCAGCAGCTGCCGCACGCGGCGCTGGAACTGGTCAAGCTGCTGGCCTGCCTGGGCAGCCGCGCCGACCTGGCCACGCTCGCGCGCGTATCCGGCATGACGGCGCAGGAGGCCGACGAATGCCTGTGGCCGGCCACCCGCCTGGGACTGGTCTTGCGCGAGCCGAAGGCCTACCGCTTCCTGCACGACCGCGTGCACGAGGCGGCGTATTCGCTGGTGGCCGTCAGCAGCCTGCCCGAACGCCACCTGCACATCGGCCGGCTGCTGCTCGAAGCTTGCCCGCGCGCGGCGCTCGAGGACCAGGTGTTCGCCATCGTCGACCACCTGAACCGGGCGCGCCCGGCGATGGAGGAGGCGGCCGAGCTGCGCCGGCTGGCCGAACTGAATGCCATCGCCGGGCGCAAGGCGCGCGCCGCGATCGCCTACGAGTCGGCCCGCAACTACCTGGCCCTGGCGGCCGGGCTGACGCCCGCCAGCGCATGGCGCGACGACATCGAGGGCACGTTCGCGCTGACCATCGCGCTGGCCGAGTGCGAATACCTGTGCGGGCGCTTCGCTCCGGCCGACGCGCTGTTCGGCCAGCTGGCCAGCCATGCCGGCTCGCGCCGCGAGCTGGCGCGGGTCGCGATCCTGCGCATCGCGCTGTACCAGATGTCGGGCCGCTTCGACCAGGCGGTCGCGGTGGCGCTCGAGGCGCTGCTGCCGTTCGGGGTCAGCTTCCCCGACAGCGCGGCCGACATCGCGCTGGCGCTGGCCGACGAGCGCGCCGCGGCCGAGCGCAACATGGCCGGGCGCGCCATCGCCGACCTGCTCGACGCGCCGCTGTCGAACGATCCCGACATCGCGCTGGTGTCGGCCCTGTTCTCCGACATGGGTTCCTCGGTGTTCAGCGCGCGCCCGGCGCTGTATCCGCTGCTGGCGCTCAAGGCGCTCAACCTGGCGCTGCGCTTCGGCACCACCCATACCAGCTGCATGGCGTACTCGCGCTACGCGATCCTGCTGGTGTCGCTGGGGGCGGTGGCCGACGCCTGCGCGTTCTCCAGCCTGGCGCTGCAGCTGGCGCGCCGCACCGCGCCGCCGTCCGAGCGGGGCGGGCGCCTGAGCTTCGTGCATGGCGCCTACGTGCACTCATGGAGCGAGCCGATGGCGGCCAGCGTGCCGATCCTGGAGAGCGCCTTCGCCGCCTGCCAGGAGGCGGGCGACCTGCCGCACGCGGGCTACGCCGCCCATATCGCCACCTGGAACAGTTTCGAGGCCGGCGCGCCGCTGGCGGCCGTGCAGCAGCGCGCCCGCCACTACCAGGCCTTCGCGCGCCAGCAGAACAATGAAGTGCTGCTGGCGCTGCTGCGAAGCTACGAGCAGCTGACCCTGTGCCTGCAGGGCGACACGGCGGCCGAGGGCGGCTTTGACGAGGCGGCGGGCGCGGCGGCGGTGTTCGCCAGCGCCGGCTTCGGCGCGGCCATGGCGCGCTACCACCTGATGCGCCAGATCGCCGCCTACACCTTCGGCCAGTTCGAACTGGCACTGGCCGCGGCCGAAGAGGCGGCGCAAGGCAAGCACTTCTTCCTGGCGTCGCTGAACGAGGCCAGCCATCACTTCTATCATGCGCTGGCCGCGGCGGCGCTGCACGGCGGCGCCGATCCGGCGCGCAAGGCGCAACTGGGCGCGATCGTGCTGGCCGCCTGCGCCAGGCTGCGCCAGTGGGCCGGCGGCTGCCCCGCCAATTTCGCCAGCCGCCTGCTGCTGCTGGAAGCGGAGCTGGCGCGCATGGCCGGGGCCGATATCGACGCCATGCGCGCCTACGACGGCGCGCTGGCCTCGGCGCGCCAGCATGGCCTGGTCCAGTACGAGGCGCTGGCCGGCGAACTGGCGGCCGCCTTCTACCGCGCGCGCGGTTTCGCGCGGATCGCGCTGGCCTACGCGCGCGACTGCCTGCAAGCCTGGCGCCGCTGGGGCGCGCACGGCAAGGTGCGCCAGCTGGAGCGCGAGTTCCCGGAACTGGCGCGCTCGCCGGCGGCGCTGGCCCCCGGCGCCTCGCTCGACCTGCTGGCCGCTATCCGCGCGGCGCAGGCCGTGTCCTCGCTGACCGACAGCGGGGCGCTGATCGAGGCGCTGCTGCGCATCGTGACCGAGACCGCCGGCGCGGCGCGCGCCTTGCTGCTGCTGCCGCGCGCCGGCGCCCAGCGCATCGCGGCCCAGGCCGAGACGCGCGAGACCGGGGTCGAGGTGGTCCTGCTCGACATCCCGGTCGCGCCTTACCAGCTGCCCGAGTCGCTGCTGCAGTACGTGCTGCGCACCAGCGAGACGGTGCTGCTCGACGACGCGCAGGCCGGCAGCGACTTCGGGGCCGATCCCTACCTGGCGCTGGCGCGCCCGCGTTCGGTACTGTGCATGCCGCTGCTGCTCAAGGGGGCGCTGTCGGGCGTGCTGTACCTGGAGAACCGGCTCACGCCGGGCCTGTTCACGCCGGCCCGCATCGCGCTGCTGGAATTGCTGGCGGCGCAGGCCGCGATTTCGCTCGAGAATGCGGCGCTGTTCGATTCGCTGCGCCAGGAGAACGCCGAACGGCGGCGCGCCGAGGAAGCGACCCGGCGCAAGTCCGAGTTCCTGGCCCACATGAGCCACGAGATCCGCACCCCGATGAACGCCATCATCGGCATGGCCGGACTGGCGCTGCGCACCGGCCTGACGCCGGAACAGCAAGGCTATGTCGGCAAGATCGAGCGCGCCGGCCAGTCCCTGCTGGGGATCATCAACGATATCCTCGACTTGTCCAAGGTCGAGGCGGGGCGGCTGGAGCTCGAGCGCATCCCGTTCCAGCTGGCCGACGTGCTGGGCGACGTGCGCGCGCTGACGGCGCAGCGCGCCGCCGACAAGGGCCTGGACTACGTGCAGCTGGTCGGCGACGGGGTGCCGGCGCGGCTGCTGGGCGACCCGCTGCGCCTGGGCCAGGTGCTGGTCAACCTGGTCAACAACGCGGTCAAGTTCACCGCCGCCGGCCAGGTCAGCCTCGAGGTGAACGTGCTGGGACGCGATGCCGGCCGCACCGGGCTGCGGTTCGCCGTGCGCGACAGCGGCATCGGCTTGTCGGCGGCGCAGCTGGCCGGCCTGTTCCAGCCCTTCCACCAGGCCGAAGGGTCGACCAGCCGCGAATACGGCGGCTCCGGCCTCGGTCTGGCGATCTCGCAGCACCTGGCGCGCCTGATGGGCGGCGCCATCGAGGCCGACAGCGAACCGGGCGCCGGCTCCACCTTCAGCCTGCGGGTCGACCTCGAAAGCGCGCCGCCCGACGGCGCCAGCCGCAGCGTACGCGCCGAGCCGCAGGCCGCGCCGCCGGCGCCCGGCGCGCAGCGCACGCTGGCGGCGCCGCAGCGCGCGCGGGCCGAGGCCGAACGCGCGCAGCTGCTGGCGATGCTGGCCCAGTTCGACGGCGACAGCAACGAATACTTCGACGCGATCCGCCCCGGCCTGGCCGGCCTGCTCGACGCCCAGGCGCTGGCGCGGCTGTCGTTCCACATCGGGCAGTACGAATTCGAGGCGGCGCGCCTGCTGCTGGCGGCTGGCGCAAACGGTTCCAATCCATGAGAAATTTACTTACACTAGGCGTTTCGGGCATTCGGCGAACGAAGGGGGAGGCGATGCAGGGCAGGGAAGAACGGACGGGCGATAAAGTGCGGTACGCGGCCTGGACCAGGGCCGCGGCGGCGCTCGCATTTGCGCTGGCCTGCGCGCCGGCACTGGCCAAGGAAACCATCACCCTGTGCTTCGAGCGCCAGGAAGTGCTGCCGTGGCGCACCCTGGACCACAAAGGCCTGAATTTCGAACTGCTCGACGAGGTGGCGCAGCGCCTGGGCATCGTGTTCGACTACCAGAGCATGCCCTGGAAGCGCTGCCTCGAGCAGCTGAAGGACAACCAGGTCGGCGGCGCCTTCGCCGTCAGCTTCGCCACCGACCGGCTGGGCATCGGCGCCTATCCCGGCGGCGACACCCCGGACGCCTCCAAGCGCATGCACGTGGACCGCTACGTGCTGATGCGGCGCAAGGGCGCCAAAATCGAATGGGACGGCAAATCCTTCCGCCACGTGGACGGCGCGATCGGCGTCCAGCTGGGCTATTCGGTGGGCGCCTTCCTGCGCCACCTGAACGTGCCGGTCGACGAAGGCAGCCAGCGCGCCAGCGAACTGGCGCAAAAGCTGGTGGCCGGGCGGCTGGCCGGCGCGGCGATGGGCGGCGGCGACGCCGCCAACCTGATGCAGGGGCCGTTCAGCGCGCAGCTGGAAGTGCTGCCCCTGCCGCTGATCGAAAAACCATATTATCTGCTGCTCTCGCGCGCCCTGGTGGGCGCCAATCCGCAGCTGGCCGCGCGCGTCTGGAAGACCGTCGAGCAGGTCAGGAACAGTCCGGCCTTCCAGAAGCGCATGCGCGACGCCCTCGAAGGAGTACACCATTAAGCCAACCCTGCTGCGCAAGGCCGTCAACGCCTGGAAACAGAATATCGTGTTCCGGCTCGGGGCCGGCATGGTCCTCGCCGTCGCGCTGTCGACCGGCGTCTACACCACCTATGTGATGCAGTCGCTGCGGCACGAGGCCGACGTCCGCCTGCACGAGCGGGTCGAACGACTGGCCACGGTGCTGTCGCAAGCGCTGGCGCGCCCGCTGTTCGACATCAACAGCGCCGCCGTGTCGTCGGTGGTCGACGCCTTGGGCGCCACCCCGGAAGTGCTGTTGCTGCGCGTGCTCTCGCCCAACGGCACCGTGCTGGCGTCGCTCGGCACGATGGAACGCGGCACCCCCGGCGTGGTGCAGGTCAACCGCGCCATCAGCTACACCGACGGCAACCGCACCTACCCGGTCGGCTCGATCGAGATCGCGTTCTCGCGCAGGCAGATCGACCAGGACCTGCAGCGCCAGATCATGCACACCGCCACCGCCAACCTGCTGCTGACGCTGGCCATCGTGACCTGCATCTTCCTGGTCGGGCGCAAGGTGACCCAGCCGTTCGCCGACATCCAGGACGCGCTCGAGAAGCTCGCGCGCGGCGAGACCGACATCAAGCTGTCCGGCATCGGCCGCAGCGACCAGGTCGGGCGATTGTCGCTGGCGGTGCGCAGCTTCCGCGATACGTTGACGCGCCTGCGCAAGGCCGAACTGGCGACTACCGGCCTGCTGGATGAAAAAAGCCGCATGGTCGACCGCCTCAACGCCATCTTCGAGGGCACCAACGACGCCCTGATGCTGCTGACCGAGCAGGGCTTCTTCGACTGCAACCGGCACACGCTCGAGATGTTCCGCATGCCGAGCAAGGACGCCTTCGTCCAGTGCCACCCGTCGACCCTGTCGCCGCCGTTCCAGGCCGACGGCAGCGACTCGCTCGCCGCCTCCAACGAGCGCATCGCGCAGGCGCTGCAGCGCGGCCAGGCGCGCTTCGAATGGATCCACCGGCGCGCCGACGGCACCGACTTCCCGGCCGAGGTGCTGCTGTCGGCCTTCGACTACGGCGGGCGCCAGGTATTGCAGGCGACCGTGCGCGACATCACGGTGCGCAAGCAGATCGAACAGCAGCTGCGCGAGCTGAACGAAGACCTGGAGCAGAAGATCGCCGCCCGTACCCAGGAACTGACCCATTCGATGCAGCTGGCCCAGGATAGCCAGGCCAAGCTGCAGACCATCGTCGACACCGCGCTCGACGCCGTGGTGCGGATGGACCGGGCCGGGCGCATCGTCGGCTGGAATACCCAGGCCGAGAAGATCTTCGGCTGGTCGCGCGACGAGGCGCTCGGGCAGCCGCTCGACGTCACCATCATCCCGCCGCGCTACCGCGAAGCGCACCGGCACGGCATGCAGCGCTACATGGACAGCGGCAGCGGCGCCGTGCTCGACACCCGCATCGAGATCTTCGGCTTGCGCCGCAACGGCGAGGAATTCCCGATCGAGCTGGCGATCACCCAGATCGAGCTGGCCGGCAAGTCGGGCTACGAATTTTGCTCCTTCATCCGCGACATCTCGGAGCGGCGCGAGCGCGAGCAGTCGCTGCTGGCGGCCAATGTGCGCGCCGGCGCGGCGAACGTGGCCAAGTCCGAGTTCCTGGCCAATATGAGCCACGAGATCCGCACGCCGATGAGCGCCATCATCGGCATGGCCTACCTGGCGCTGCGCACCGAACTCAATCCGAAGCAGCACGACTACGTCGGCAAGATCCACCGCGCCGCGCTGTCGCTGCTGGGGATCATCAACGACATCCTCGACTTCTCGAAGATCGAGGCGGGCAAGCTCGATGTCGAGGAAATCGCCTTCGACCTCGACGATGTGCTGGCCAACGTGGCCAGCGTCACCAGCCAGAAGGCCGCCGACAAGCAGCTCGAGTACCTGTTCCACGTGCCGCATACGATCCCGCGCCACCTGGTCGGCGATCCGCTGCGCCTGGGCCAGGTGCTGATCAACCTGGTCAACAACGCGGTCAAGTTCACCGAGAAGGGCGAGCTGGAACTGTCCTGCACGCGCCTCGATCCGGACGCCGGCGGCAAGGTGGCGCTGCGCTTTTCAGTGCGCGACACCGGCATCGGCATGAGCGAGCAGCAGGTCGCCAAACTGTTCCGCGCATTCAGCCAGGCCAACGGCTCGACCACGCGCGAGTACGGCGGCACCGGCCTTGGCCTGTCGATCTCGCAGAAGCTGGTTGAACTGATGGGCGGCACGATCGAAGTCGAGAGCGAGCCGGACCGGGGTTCGACCTTCCATTTCGACCTGTCGTTCGCCCTGTCCGGCCAGCCGGACAGGGTCGGCGTGATGCCGGAGGCGCTCAACAACGCCCACGTGCTGCTGGTCGACGACAGCCACATCGCGCTCGATATCCTGGTCGAGGCGCTGCAAGCCTATCCGCTGCGGGTCGACACCGCCACCAGCGGCGCCGAGGCGGAGCAGGCCATCAGCGCGGCCGATATCCGCGGCGACCCGTACAAGCTGGTGCTGACCGACTGGCAGATGCCCGGCATGGACGGCATTGAACTGAGCCGCCGCATCGGCGCCAACAAGGCGCTCAGCGTGGCGCCGGCGACGGTGCTGGTGACCGCCTTCGGGCGCGAGGAAGTGCAGCAGGAGGCCGAGGCGGCCGGCATCACCGGCTTCCTGTTCAAGCCGATCGGGCAGTCGGTGCTGGTCGATACCCTGGTGTCGCTGTTCGCGCCGAAGAGCGCGCCCGGCGTCGACGACAGCGACCAGAAGCTGCAGGTGTATGCGGTCAAGGTGCTGCTGGTCGAGGACAACCAGGTCAACCAGCAGATCGCGACCGAGCTGATGGCGGTGCAGGGCATCAGCGTCGACGTGGCCGCCACCGGCCACCAGGCGCTGGAAAAGCTGATGCTGGCCGGCCCCGACGGCTACGGCCTGGTGCTGATGGACCTCGAAATGCCGGGCATGGACGGGCACGAGGCGACCATCGAACTGCGCCGCGATGCGCGCTTCAACGACCTGCCGATCATCGCGATGACGGCGCATGCGCTGTCCGAGATCCGCGAGCGCTGCCTGCGCGAGGGCATGCAGGACTACATCACCAAGCCGGTCGATCCGAACAAGCTGTACGCCACGCTGGCTCGCTGGCTCGGCCACGCGATGCCGGCCCGGGTCGCGCCGCCGGTGCGCGAGGGCGGTATCCCGGGGCTGGCGACCATCGATTCCGCGCTCGGCCTGCGCCACGTGGCGGGCAACATGGCGCTGTACCTGCAGCTGCTCGAGCGCTTCCGCAGTTCGCAGCGCAGCGCCGCGGCCGAGATCCGCGCCGAGTTCGACGCCGGGCACTATCCGGCCGCGGGCAAGCGCGCCCACACGCTGCGCGGGGTGGCCGGCAACATCGGCGCGCGCGAGCTGCAGGCGCTGGCGCAGGCGGTCGAGCAGGGCCTGCGCATGGACGGCGCGGATCCGGGCCAGCTGGCGATGCGCATCGACGCGCTCGGCGCCGCGCTCGGCCAGGTGTTCGAAGCGCTCGATACCTTCTTCGCCGGCCCGGCCGCAATGGTCGAGGCGGCGCCGTCGGCCGACCCGGGCGGCAGCGCCGAAAGCGCGCTGGCCCACCTGCAGGTGCTGCTCGGCGAGTTCTCGGGCGAGACCAACGACTACTTCGATTCGGTGCGCGCGCGGCTGGCCAGGTCGATCGACGCCGCCACCTTCGAACGCCTGGCGGCGCATCTGTCGCGCTACGAGTTCGACGAGGCGCGCCGCCTGCTGGACGACGTCACGCTGGCGCCCTTGGGCGAGCAGGAGGTGCCGACATGAGCGCGCAGGCACGGGCGCGCCCGACCATCCTGATCGTCGATGACACGCCCGACAACATCATGCTGCTGTCGCGCCTGTTGAAGGACAAGTACAGCACCAAGGTCGCGACCAATGGCGCCACCGCATTGCAGATCGCGCGCGCCACGCCCGGCCTGGCGCTGATCCTGCTCGACGTGATGATGCCCGGCATGGACGGCTACGAAACCTGCCGCGAACTGAAGGCGGACCCGCGCACCGCCGACGTGCCGGTGATTTTCCTGACCGCGCGCACCCAGGTCGAGGACGAGGCGTCCGGCCTGGCCATGGGCGCGGTCGACTACCTCGCCAAGCCGATCAACCCGCCGATCCTGTTCGCGCGCGTGGCGACCCACCTGAATCTGCGCCTGGCCAACCAGCAGCTGATGGAAGAGAACGCGGCGCTGCGGAAAGAGATCGAGGAACTGCGGAGCATGAATGCGATTGATGCAGATCAAGGTCTGCAATCGGATGATGCATAGGGGAGTAATGTGCTGCCTTAACTTGGCGTAATGTTCGAAGGGGGCGCCGGCGGCCCAGGTCTTCCTTTAATGGAATAAATGGTATATATTGTTTTGATTGTTAATGGACGGAGCAAAAAATATGGCCAAGACAGCACTCGATAAAACCAATGGACATTCGGTGGAGGCGCTGAAGGCGCCGGCCGCGAAGCCTGCAGCCAAGCCGGCGGCCAAGCCGGCCGCAAAGCCAGCTGTCAAAGCCGCACCGAAGGCTGCGGCCAAACCAGCCGCCAAGGCGGCCAAGCCAGCGGCAAAGCCTGCTGTGAAAGCCGCACCGAAGGCCGCCGCAAAGCCAGCCGCCAAGGCCGCACCAAAGCCAGCCGCCAAGCCAGCCGCCAAGCCAGCCACCAAGCCAGCACCGAAAGCGGCAGTGCCGAAAGCCGAGGCCAAGCCGGCCGCGCCGGTCGAAGCGGCCAAGGAGAAGGCACGCAAGCCCAAGCTGGTGCGCGACAGCTTCACGATGCCGGAACAGGAATACGCGGTGCTGGGCCAGGTGAAGAAAGCCTGCCTGAAAGCCGGGTTCGAAATCAAGAAGAGCGAATTGCTGCGCGTCGGCGTGGCCCTGATCGCGCAGATCGACCTGGCCACGCTGCAAGGCGTGCTGGCCAGCCTGCCGCAACTGAAGACGGGCCGCCCGAAGAACAACTGATCGCGCTGAGGCAGCCGATGTCACGGGATTGACATCTGGCTGTCATCAAGGTGAAAAAAACTGTCGTTACGCTTGCTTCGTCGCCACTGAAAGGACGAAGCATGCAAAACCTCATCCCATCCCTAGAGACAAAAGTCCAGGCGCCGCGCCTGGTCATGAGCCTGGCATCGACCCCCAAGGAGCTGCGCGAAGTGCAGCGCCTGCGCTACAAGGTATTCATCGAGAGCATGGGCCTGTCCGCGCTGGTCAATGACGAGCGCCTCGACCGCGACGAATTCGACGAGCATTGCGACCACCTGATCGTGCGCGATGCGGCCACCTTGAAAGTGGTGGGCACCTACCGCATGCTGAGCGCCTCGAAGGCGCGCCGCCTCGGGCGCTTCTATTCGGAGGGCGAGTTCGACCTCGGCCGCCTGAACAATGTGCGCAACCGGATCGTCGAAGCAGGCCGCGCCTGCATCCATCCAAATTACCGCGGCGGCGCCGTGATCATGCTGCTGTGGTCCGGCCTGGCCGACTACATGCGGCGCGAGCGCTGCGACTTCCTGATCGGCTGCGCCAGCATGAGCCTGGCCGACGGCGGCCACAATGCGGTCGCGGTGTACCAGTCGCTGGCCGCCAAACACGCCGCCCCCCACGAATACCGCGTCACGCCTCATCTGCCGTTCCCGATTCGTTCGCTGGCGCCGGCCGCTGCGCCGCAAGTGCCTGCACTGATCAAGGGCTATATGCGTTCGGGCGCCTGGCTGTGCGGCGAGCCGGCCTGGGATCCTGATTTCGAGAGCGCCGACATCTTCCTGATGCTGCCGCTGGCGAACCTGGACAAGCGCTACGCGAAGCACTACGGAGTGGAATGAGGCAGGGAAGGGTGCTGCTGGAAGTAAGCGTGGTGCACGGGGTTTAGGTGCGACGCTTCAGAGGGGAAAGGGCGCCGGTACTGCGATTGCTGCCGGCGCCAGGCAGCTACCACGATGCTCAATGCATCGATGCGTTGGACAGCTCTTTCAACTCGCGGATACTCATTTCCGATTTTTCGTGCATGCGAAGCAGAATGGTCGCACCCACGGCCAGCTTTCGGTGGCGGATCTTGCTGATGATCGGCGGCTGCACTTCCAGCACGCGGCACAGTTCAGCATCGTTTTTCAAGCTCATTTTCTCAATCAGGGTGTCGAGCAGCTTGTTCGGCACAAAGCTTGAAGGTTCGAGCGCCCGAGCGCGATTCATCGCCTCGATCATTTCCAGTTTTTTTTGCCGTACGTTCATCGTACTTCCTCCGGTTAGGCATGACTTGGATGGGGGACTGACCGATTTATCGTCCAACTGGCCCGTCTTCAGCACAAAAAGCAACCATGCAAAACGGGTTAGATTTGATAATACTACGATAAGAAATGTTTTTGTCGGGTTGATTAATAATTAAACGTGCAAATGAGGCTTTTAACGCACATTGTCACGAAAGGACAGTCCCGAACTGGTTAAAAGCAGTGTTTTATCCGCTTTTGCCGCCGCCGCGTGAGAATGTGTGACCATGATGGCGGTCGCGCCACTGGACTTTATTTCTTTTTGCAACAATTTCAAGATGCCGTCAGCCGTCTCCGGATCGAGATTTCCGGTGGGTTCGTCGGCCAGGATCAGGGCCGGACGGTGCACCAGCGCGCGGGCGATCGCCACACGCTGCAGTTCGCCCCCGGACAGCTGGCGGGGGAAGTCGTGTTCGCGCCCGGCCAGGCCGACGGCGGCCAGCATCGGGGCGGCGGCGCCGGGATCCTTGCCTCCCAGCAGCAGCGGCAGCGCGACATTCTGAAGCAAGGTCAGGTGCGGCAGCACGTGGAAGGCCTGGAACACAAAACCCATCCGGCTGCGCCGCAGGCGCGTGGCCGCATCGTCGTCGCGCGCCGCCATCGGCATGCCGTCGACGACGACGGCGCCGCCGTCGGGGGCGTCGAGGCCTGCGATCAGGTTCAGCAGCGTCGATTTGCCGACCCCCGATTCGCCCATGATCGCGACGAATTCGCCGGCCGCGAAGCTGTGCGACAGTTTGTTCAGGACGATGCGGCCGTTGTAGGTCTTGGTCAGTTCGCGCAGTTCGAGCATGGCGTCCGGGGCGGGTGGGATCAGCGGGTCAGCGCGCGGCGCAGCGCGAAGCTGGCCGCATCGACGGCGGCCACCAGCAGCAGCATCGCGATGATGACGGTCGCGGCGCTCGGCATCTGAAACAGCGACAGGTGGTACTTCAGCATCTGGCCCAGGCCGCCCGCGCCGACCACGCCGAGGACGGCGGCGGCGCGGATATTGTTCTCCCAGCGGTACAGCGTGTACGACAGCATCTGCGGCAAGGTCTGCGGCAGGGTCGCGTAGAAGAAGGCGGCCAGCGGCGCCGCGCCGTTGGTGCGCAGCGTCTGTTCGGGCAGCGGCTCGGCGTTTTCCAGCGCGTCGGCGAACAGCCGCCCCAGCACGCCGCTGGTGTGGGCGGCCAGGGCCAGCGCGCCGGCGAAGGGGCCCAGCCCGGCGGCCACCAGCAGCAGCGAGGCCCACACCAGTTCCGGGATCGAACGCAGCACGTTGAGCAGCGCGCGCGCGCCGGCGCGCGGCAGCTTGCCGGCGCGGCCCGCCGCCGGCAGCGCCAGCAGCAGCCCGCCGAACACCGCCAGCAGGGTGCCGAGCGCCGACATCGACAAGGTCTCGAGCGTGGCGTTGGCGGTCTTGGCGAGGAAAGCGGGCGCCGCCTCCGGCGGGGCGAAGCCGCTCAAGAATTCGCCGGTGCTGGAAAAAGCCTGCTCGGTGAAGAATTCGGCCCATTGCAGCGGCAGCGAAGCGAAACTGGCCGCCACCAGCGCGCACAGCGCCAGCGCCAGCAGCCATGCGGACCAGGAGCGCGGCGGCGCGGCCGGCATCGCGGCGCGGTTCAACCGAGCCTCCGGCGCAGCAGCTTCGATACCAGGTCGGCCAGCGCGACCAGCAGCACGAACATGATCAGCATGGTCGACACTTCGCCGCCGGCCATCATCTTCATCGATTCATCCATGCGCTGGCCGAGGCCGCCGGCGCCCACGAAGCCCATCACGGCCGATCCGCGGATCGCGCATTCCCAGCGGTAGACGGTATACGACACCAGTTCGGATGCCGACTCCGGCAGCGCGCCGTATAGCAGGGCCGGCAGGCGCCCGGCGCCATTGGCCAGCAGCGCGTCGGTGGCGCGCGCATCGGACGACTCGAGGATCTCGGCGTAGACCTTGCCCAGCATGCCGCTGTAGGTCAGCGCGATCGCCAGCACGCCGGCGGTCGGCCCCAGGCCGACGATGCGCACGAACAGCAAAGCCCACACCAGTTCCGGCACGCTGCGCAGCAATACCAGCAGCCAGCGCACGGCCTGGCGCAGCAGGCTGGCGGCCCAGAACATGCGCCCGGTGCCCAGGCGCGAGATCGACAGTTTCTCGGTCACCAGCAAGGTGGCCGGGATCGCGCCCAGCAGGGCCAGCGACAGGCCGGCGGTGGCGATGGCGACCGTTTGCCAGGTTTCGCGCAGCACCATCAGCAGGAACTCTTGGCCGTGCGCGGGCGCGAGGAAATCGGCCAGGAAGCGTCCGGCCGCGGACAGGCTCTGGGTGTCGAACAGGATCCAGGGCTTGAATTCGCTGTACACCAGCGCCGGCCACAGCAAGGCCAGCGCGGCCACGGCGGCCATGACCCGTCCGCGCCAGGCGGGATCGGGATGAGGGGAGGAAGGGGGCGGCATGGACGCGGTCAGAAGCAGGCGCCGACCGCCAGCCGTTCCGGTGTTTCGTGCGGCATGGGCGCGGCATGGCCGTCGCCTTCGTTCTGGTACAAGGCGGCGATCATCGCATCGCTGACCTGCTCGCGCGCGCAGTCGAACACGATGCGGCCCTCGCGCAGCCCGACGATGCGGGCGAAATTGGCGCGCGCCATGTCCACCTGGTGCAGGCTGCACACCAGCGTGGCCTTGCGCGCCGCCGCCTCCTGCTGCAGCGTGGACAGCGTGATCTGGGACAGGGTCGGGTCGAGCGCCGACAGCGGCTCGTCCACCAGCAGCGCATCGGCCGTCGAAAGCAGCAGGCGCGCCAGGCCGCAGCGCTGGCGCTCGCCGCCGGACAGGCGGTCCACGCGCGAATACAGTTTGTCGCCCAGGCCGAAGCGCGACAGCGCGGCGAAGGCGGCCTCGGGGTCGGCGGGCTTGATCAGCGATTTGAGGGCCTGCCACAGGGTCCACTGGGGCAGGCGCGCCGCCAGCACCGTCGTCACCACGCGCTGGCGCGGCGGCAGCGGCGGCGTTTGCGGCGCCAGGAACAGCTGCGCGCGCAGCTTGTGGCGCGCCGCGCCGTCCAGCGCCCACGGGTCCTGGCCGAATACGTCGAGCCGGCCGCTGGCGGGCTGGTGGGCGCAGGCCAGCGTCGCCAGCAGGGTGGTCTTGCCGGCGCCGGACGGGCCGATGATGGCCAGCTGCTCGCCCTGTTCCACCGCCAGGTCGATCGCGTGCAGGGCGGGCGCCCTGCCGGCGGCGAGATGGCGGACGGTCAGCCCGGTCAGCGCAAAGGTCTTCATCGGTTCATCTTACCCTTGGGCTTACTTCAGCAGGCCGGCGTTGTGCGCGGCCGCTTCAATCGACTTGTAGTTGTCTGCCTTGGTCGGGATGAACTTGGTCGCGCGCTGCAGTTCCAGGATTTCCTTGCCTTCCGGCGTGGACTTGTCCAGCGCGAGGAAGGCGTCGGTGATCTTCTTCTGCAGGGCGGCCGGCATGTCCGAACGCACCGTCCAGTTGTAGTCGTAATAGCCAGGGGTGGTGTAGAACACGTGCACGACGGCCGGGTCGACCTTCTTCTCTGCGACCAGTTTTTCCCACACCGAGATATTGAGCGCCCCTGCATCGACCTTGCCGCCGGCGACGGCAGCCACGGTGGCGTCATGTGCGCCGGAGAAGGCGATGCGTTTCAGGTCGGTGTCCGGATTGATCTTGGCAGCCAGCAGGAAGGAACGCGGCATCAGGTGGCCGGAGGTCGAGGACTCGGAGCCGAAGCTCAGGGTCTTGCCTTTCAGGTCTTCCAGGATGCTGATGTTTTTCGAGGTGGTGATGAACACCGAGCGGAATTTTTCGTCTTCCACGCGCTGCACCAGCGGCGTGACCTGGCCCTTGCTGCGCACATTGGCCTGCACGAAGGTGAAGCCGCCGAACCAGACCATGTCGATCTTCTTGTTGACCAGGCCTTCGACCGATGCCGCGTAGTCGGTCACCGGCGTGAACTCGACCTTCAGGCCGGTGGCCTTGGACAGGTACTCGCCGAGCGGCTTGAACTTGCGCTGCAATTCAGTCGGCGCTTCGTCGGGAATGGCCGACACCTTCAGTACGCCCGGGGTGACCTGGGCCAGCGCCGAAGCGCAGGAAAGGGCCAGGGCCGCGACAGCGATCAGGGACTGGAGGGGACGCAGGGCAGGGAAGCGTTTCATGGTTGCCTTCGCAAAAAATTATAGTTGGGAAATCGGGATATCCGCAGCCTGTCGGGGGGCTCGCCAGAACACGCTAGCCGACGCTGAATAAATGGATATTCGGCTATCATAGCAAAAAGGCTAAAACTCCATTGGCCCTTTCCATCGTCCAGACAGCGAAGGCACTATGGCACTACCTATCAACAAGGACCTGCCGGGGCCGCGCGCCACCGGTGCCGTGCTGGCCGAATTGCAGGCCGGGCTGGCCGCGCCGGCCGCGTCGATCGCCCCCAAATTCCTGTATGACGCGCTTGGCTGCAAGCTGTTCGAGGCCATTTGCGAACTGCCGGAGTATTACCCGACCCGCACCGAGGCCGCCATCTTCGAACGCCATGGCGCCGAGATGGCGCGCGCGATCGGCCCGGGCGCGACGATGATCGACCTCGGCGCCGGCAATTGCGCCAAGGCGGCCAGCCTGTTCCCGCTGCTGCATCCGGCCCAGTACGTGGCGGTCGACATTTCCTACGACTTCCTGCGCGATGCGCTCGACCGCCTGCGCCAGCGCTTCCCGCATATCGAGATGAGCGGCCTCGGGCTCGATTTTTCGAACGCGCTGGCCTTGCCCGGCCAGGTATCGCCCGAAAAGCGGCTGTTCTTCTATCCCGGCTCATCGATCGGCAATTTCACGCCCACCGAGGCGGGCGCCTTCCTGCGCCGCCTGCGCGCCGAATGCGGCAACGACGGCGCGCTGCTGATCGGGATCGACCTGGTCAAGGACAGCGCCATCCTCGACGCCGCCTATGACGACGCGCTGGGCGTGACCGCCGCCTTCAACCTGAACCTGCTCAATCACGTCAATGTGCTGGCCGGGGCCGACTTCAACATCGGCGACTGGCGCCACCGCGGCTTCTACAACGAGGACGAGGGCCGCATCGAAATGCACCTCGAGGCGGGCGCCGATGTGACGGTGCGCTGGCACGGGGGCGAACGCCGCTTCGCGCGCGGCGAACGCATTCATACCGAAAACAGCTACAAGTACCGCCAGGCGGCCGCCGTGGGCCTGCTCGAGCAGGCGGGCTTTGGGGCCGCCAGGGTGTGGACCGATCCTGCCGGCTGGTTTGCCGTCATCCATGCACGCGCTATTCCCGTCTGACGCGGCAATCACCGCCGGCATGCCGCCGCGGCGCCGTTTCGATGCGGTGCGCGCGCGCTCGCTGATGCTGGCCGCGCCGCTGTCGGACGAGGATTGCGGCGCCCAGTCGATGCCGGACGCGAGTCCCATCAAATGGCACCTGGCGCATACCACCTGGTTCTTCGAGACCTTCGTCCTCGAACGCTACGAACATGGCTTCGCGCCATTCCACCCCGCGTTCCGGGTGCTGTTCAATTCCTACTACAACGGCATCGGCGACAAGCACCCGCGCGCCCAGCGCGGCCTGCTGACCCGCCCGGCCATGGCCGCCGTGCGCGCCTACCGTGCCGATGTCGACGCCCGCATGCAACGCCTGCTTGCCGCGCAGCCTGCCAACGGCGAGCTGCTCGGCCTGGTGGAGCTGGGCCTGCAGCACGAACAGCAGCACCAGGAGCTGATGCTGACCGACGTCAAGCACCTGCTGGCGCAAAGCGCGCTGTATCCGGCCTATATCGACAAGCCGCTGCCGCCGTGCGCGCCGGCCGAACCGCTGGACTGGTTCAATTTCGACGGCGGCCTGGAAGCGATCGGCCACGAAGGCGCCGGCTTCTGCTTCGATAACGAGCTGCCGCGCCACCCCGAATTCGTCGCCCCGTTCGCGCTCGCGTCGCGCCTGGTCAGCAACGGCGAATACCTCGCCTTCGTCGAAGCCGGCGGCTACCGCGACGCCTCGCTGTGGCTGGCCGAGGGCTGGGACTGGGTCAACACCCAGCGCCTTGCGCACCCGCTGTACTGGCAGCGCGATGCGCAGGGCCTGTGGTGGGAGTTCACGCTGCAGGGCCTGCACAAGCTGGACCTGGCGCAGGCCGCCGCCCATCTGTCGCTGTACGAGGCCGACGCCTATGCCCACTGGTTCGGCGCGCGCCTGCCGACCGAGGCCGAGTGGGAGCTGGGGGCGCGCACCGGCAGCGGCCTGCAACAGATGTTCGGCCACTGCTGGCAATGGACCAGCAGCAGCTACGCGCCGTACCCGGGCTTTGCGATCGCGCCCGGCGCGCTGGGCGAGTACAACGGCAAGTTCATGCTGAACCAGTACGTGCTGCGCGGTTCATCCTGGGCCACGCCGCCCGGCCACGCGCGCGCCAGCTACCGCAATTTCTTCCCCGCCGGCGCGCGCTGGCAGTTCAGCGGCATCAGGTTGGCGCAATGAACGGGCGCCGCGTCCGGCAACTGCGCCTGCTCAATGGCCGGGCCAACGCCTATATCCTGAGCCACCCCTTCGCCTTCACCTGCCAGGTGCTGCGCGGCTTCCGCGCCAACCAGGGCTTGCTGCTGGCCGGCGCAGTGGCCTACTACGCGCTGCTGTCGATCGTGCCATTCCTGATGCTGTCGGTGGTGGCGCTGTCGCATTTCATCGAGCAGGGCGAACTGCTGTCGACCTTGCAGCGCTACCTCGAATGGCTGCTGCCGGGCCAGTCGCGCGCGATTGTCGCCGAGGTGGCGAACTTCCTGGCCAACCGCGAGGTCATCAGCTGGGTGCTCGGCCTGACGATGCTGTTTTTCAGTTCGCTTGCGTTCACCGTGCTGGAGAACGCGATGTCGGTGATCTTCATCCACCGGGTCGCGATCCGGCGCCGCCATTTCATGGTGTCGGCCATCCTCCCGTATTGCTACATCGTGGCGCTGGGCGCGGGCGTGATGCTGGTGACCCTGGTGGCCGGCACCTTGCAGGTGCTGGGCGAGGAGAGCGTATGGTTCCTTGGCGTCGAATGGTCGCTCAATGGGGTGTCGGGGGTGCTGCTATACATGCTTGGGCTGCTGGGCGAGATCCTGGTGCTGACGTCGATCTATATGGTGATGCCGGTCGGCCGGCTGTCGCTGTGGCATGCGCTGATCGGCGGGGTCACGGCGGCGTTGCTGTGGGAAATCGCGCGCCATGTGCTGGTGTGGTATTTCTCGACCCTGTCCCAGGTGAACGTCGTGTACGGCTCGATGACGACCGCGATCGTCGTCATGTTCTCGCTCGAGATCGGCGCGGCCTTGCTGCTGCTCGGCGCGCAGGTCATTTCGGAGTACGAGCGGGTCGGGCGCAACGAGCAGGACCAGCCGCCGAAGGAAATGACCACCCGTTCCGCAGGCAAATGATTTGTGCGCCGCACAAAAAACTGTGCTATACTGCGTTCTGTGGTGAAGTTTGATTGCGGCACCGCGATCCAGGGCCTGCGCCTCGAAGCAATAAGTGTAATAATGGCTTCGTAGACGGCTGCAACGGTCTGGATTTTGTAATTCCGAATACGTTGGTCGATTTACACTCCGCCGCACCGTGCAGATAGCACGGGCGGCCGGGAAAGTCCGCCGCACCACGCAGATAGCATGGGCGCCCGGGACACGATTAAAGCATTGGTAGTACATTGGAAACAAGCTCGCTTCGGCGGGCTTTTTTTTCGTTTGGCGCAAAATGACCTCGAACCCTGCAACAACACCGAAAGCGCCCGTCGAGCCGGTTGCCCCCAGCCTGGACGATTGCTGCCGCAGCGGCTGCACGCCTTGCGTGTTCGACTTGTATGAAGAGGCGATGGAGCGCTACCGCAAGGAACTGGAGCAGTTCCAGAAGCTGCATGGCGGCAGCCCGTCCGCGCCCGGCAAACGCTAAATGGCCGGTTCACGGTTGCGCGACATCTTCGCGCGCCGGTATTCCCACGTAGATAAAAGGCAGTTATCCGTTGATTTCTGGGTAGAATGGTAATTGCTTTCTAGGCTCTATCGAGAGTAGCACGAATGTTCTTGAGAAAAGGTGTGTCCGAGTTCACCAAATACAAAGTTAAAGAATGAAACACCTAATCACATTGCAACATAAGGCAACATTGTTGTTCTTTTTGATGGCTGCGGTCCAGGTTTCCGCCGCCCGCGCAGCGGTTATTCCTACGGCAGTTTCAGCGATTCAGGACAGTAATGGCGTTGTTCACTTTAGTCTAGAGTTCAATGATCAGCCAAATTTCAACACGCTCGACTTATTCGGAAGAGCGAAAGACGCTTTTCAAATTTACGTTGACTCTGCTCGCCCGGTCAAAGTAAATAGATTCCGCACCTTGAGCGACTGCATGCCGCTAGCAGACTGTTATCCGGAAAGCAAAAGCATTATCCGACCACCTTTCGAGGATGCTATACGAGTGGTACATCTGGCGGACGAATCAGAGCCGGGTAACGGCGGCTGGGGCGTTACGGTAGCAGAGGTGGGCTATGCTTTGGATGACCGACTCGTGCGCTTCTCGATTCCACGGCATTTCTTGAGTGACCAAGACAATCCTTTTTACTATTATTTTTCTACATTTTCGTTCGGAGGTACAAGTTATACATCTCCGGAATCGCTTATTTTGCGTGAGGGGATCGTTTATCACACCGATACCTTAAGCCCAGTTTTCGTTTCAGAGCCGCCTGCCGGCCCACTATTCCTATTCATGTTGCTTTGGCTTAGCCGTCGAACTGTAGTGCAAAAGTTCCTGCGGGGAGTAAAGACAGTTTCACTGGCAGTCCAAAAATGCACGAAATGCTTGTGTGTTGACCCGAAATGCAACGCTTAAGTGCGACTTCATGTCCAATCGCCCCATCTAATGTAGGTCGTCAAAACTTACTAGAACTGGCTATCACTCGACATCGTTTGGCAAATTACGCCTAGTCTCTTGAGCGCATCAATTTTTGATCTCGGAGATCTGTTTAGAGCAAGGTGAGGAAATTTAAGCAGTTCCTAGCAAGCGCTAGGCCGCCGGATCCCGGTTGCGCGCCTTTCTCGCGCGCCGGTATTCCCACGGCGGCACCGCGTCGCTTTCGCTCCACACGCCGCGGCGTTGGGCCCTCGCCGTATTTTCCGCAGCTTCGTACGTGATGTCACGCGTGTACTGGCGATACATCCACGCCATCCCGGAGCTCACTTGCTCGCGGTTGATATCGGTCCTTCCGACGCGCACCTTGCAGATCGAACGCTTGTAGCGATCCCGGCCGGTGACGTCTACTTCAACCATGCGATTGAAAGTCATATCGGACAAGGCCTGCTTCGAGGCTTGCCCGAAAGGCTGCGATTTTTCTGGTGCGTCGATGCCATACAGGCGGCAGACCATTTGCTGCTTGTCGGCATCGAGGATCTTGAGGGTGTCGCCGTCGGTAACGCCGACGACCCGGTAAGACGCGGCCAGTCCCTGTGATGCGAGGAGCGAAAGCGAGCAGAGTAAAAACTTGAATGTGAAGTGCAACGAAAACCTGACAAAGTAAATATGGGGAAAAAGTGTTACGGCGTAATTGTAGATGGAGAAAGTAAACCAGCGGGGAAAGTTACCTTATGTAACAGAGCCTGGAAAGCAATTACTGGTCTTGGCCCTGCACAAACCGAAGCTGGGCCAGCGTGCCCTCGGCGATGGTCGAGTCGATCGTCAGCGACCAGCCGAAGCGCTCGCAGATGCGCTTGGTGAGGAACAGCCCGAGGCCCTGTCCGCCGCCCAGTTTTGCCGAGTTACGCAAGGACATCGAGTAGCGGCGCGCCGCGGCCACGGTATCGAAGCCGGTGCCGCAGTCGCGCACGCTCAGGCCGCCGTCTTCCAGGTCGACATGGATCACGCCTTCATAGCTGTTCTCGGCCGCGTTGCGCAACAGGTTGCCGATCACGATGCGCAGCATCGCTTCGGGCGCGTTGACGGAGAAGGGCGTGCCTGCGCGCAGTTCCACTTCGACGCGCTTGCCTTCGAGCAGGTGCAGATGGTCGCTCACCAGGACGCCGAGCAGGGTATCGACCCGCGTGCACTCGCGCGGCGCCTGGCCGTCCGGCTCGCGCGACAGGTACAGCAAGGCGGCCATGATCTCGGTCAGGTTGTCGGTCGTGGCGCGGATGCGTTGCAGCGGTCCCATGGCGGCTGCCGGCAGCGGCTGCAGCGCCAGCACGTCGACCGCCCCGGCGATGACGGCGATCGGCGTACGGAACTCATGGCTGGCCTGGTCCAGCAGGCTGCGTTCGCGCTCGACGAAGCGCTCGACCCGGTCGAGGTGCTGGTTGACCAGCACGGCGATGTTGTGCATCTCGGCCTGCTTGTATTCGACCGACAGCCGCTGCGAGGGCTGCTCCGGGTCGAGCGCGTTCATGGCCTGCGCCAGCCGCTGCATCGGACGCCGGAAACTGCGATACAGCCCAAAGATGCTCACCGCGATCATGAAGAGACCGAGCAGAGCCAGCACCACGCTGTACACGACCCCCTTGTTCTGTTCCCATTCCAGGTCAGTGATATCGAGCGCCATGACGATGCGGTCCTGGCCGACCGCGGTGACCAGCACGGCATGGCTGCCGACATCGAAGGCGTCGGTTTGTTCCTCGTTGTAAAAGCCGGGAGGCAGCGTCGCAAAAAAGGCCGGCATGTCCTCGGGCAGCACCTGGCCCGAAAGGCGCCAGCCGCGCAGCGGGCCGCTGGAGGGCAGGGGAAACGGCTCCTGGCCCGGCGCCTGCGCAAGATGCTGGGCGGTGCTCGCGGCCAGCAGTTGCTCCCACATCGGATGGACGATCAGGCCCTGGCTCAGGCGAGCCTGCAGCGAAATGCCGACTGTCATCACCACGCCGAAGACGATGAAGGCGAGGCTGATCTTCCATTGCAGGCTGTAGCGGCGCAAGGCCCTGCCAGCGTCGATGTCCGGCTTATGCATCTGGCGGCCGTATGCAGTAGCCGGAGCCGGTGACGGTCCGTATCAGTTTCGACCCCGCTTCGCCGTCGACGGCCTTGCGCAGCATGTGCATGTGCGAGCGCAGGATGTCGGCGTCGGGCACGGCATCTTTCCAGATCAGGTTCTCGAGATCTTCGCGGCGCACCACCTGGGGCGAGCGGCGCATCAGCATTTCGAGCAGCTGGCGCCGGATCGGCGACAGCGTCAGCGGGCGGCCGGCGCGGGTGACGACCAGCGTGCTGAGGTCAAAATGCAAGTCGGCCACTTCGAGCACCTGGGACAGGCCGCGCGCCGCTTGCGCGCGCGCCGCCGCCACCCGCAGGCGCACTTCCAGTTCGGCCAGCGCAATCGGCTTGACCATGTAGTCGTCGGCGCCGGCCTCGAAACCATGGATCTTGTTTTCGACCTGGTCTTTGGAGGTCAGCAGCAGGACCGGGATCGTGGACTTCAGTTCGCCCCGCAGCCGCTCCAGCATGGCGATGCCGTCCATGCGCGGCATCATCCAGTCCAGCACGACGGCATCGTAGCGATTCAGCGCGAGCAGGCCGAGCGCCGATTCGCCGTCGGGCGCCGCGTCGGGCACATGGCCGGACGCTTCCAGGAAGTCATAGATGTTCGCGGCCAGCGCCGCGTTGTCTTCCACAATCAGGATGCTCAGTGGCTGTTTAATCATCGTAAGCGGCGTCCGCTGGCCATGGTGGTGCTTATTGTACGCCGGGCCGCAGCCCGGCGAATTGCCTTCGAGACTCAGAAGCCGCGCGACACGCCGAGGAACAGCGTCGCGCTGCCCTTGCTGTCTTTCTTGAGCAAGGGGCTGTTGGTGATTTCCTTCGGCAGCGCCTTGTACGACAGGAAGCCCAGCATGACCCACTTGCCTGACAGCGGGTGCACGGCGTCTACGCCGACCGTGGGCACGGTGGCGCTGCCCGGCTTGTAGTTGACGACGCCGCGCGCCACTTCGGTATCGAGGGTGCCATAGTAGTAGTTGGCCAGCTTCTTCGACATCATCGTGACGCCCACATGCGGGGTGATACGGGTACGGCCAAGCTGGAGCGGGTAGCCGTACTTGAGGCTCGCTTCGTAGCCCTTGCTGTTGCCGGTGGCGTCGCCCTTGACGGCTAATTCCAGCTCGCCGAAATCCGCGCTCCAGCTTGCGGCCAGGCCGAGGTCGAGGCCATTGTCGCGGTCTTCCAGCAGCGCGCGGTTGATGCCGCGCTGCGCCAGCTCGGCGACGCCGAAATCCTTCTTCTCGATGCCGCCAAGGCGGGCCGACAGCGTCGCGTCGAGGCTCAGGCCATACAGTTCGAACAGCCGCAGGCCGCCGCCAATGCCGCGCCAGTAAAAGCGCTCGCCCTCGTAGGAGACCAGCGGCACCGGCATCAGCTTGCCGTCTTCGCCGGCGTAGTTGGCCGACGAGGCGACGAGGCCGATGCCCAGGCCCAAGCCTTGCGGCGGCCCGCCGGGCTGGTCTGGCGCCTGGCCGGCGAAGGCGGGGTTGTGGGCAGCGAGCAAGGTTGCGGCGACGATAGTCAGTAGCTTCATGCATATTCCTCTTATGGTTGATTCGTGGGAGAACTTTCCGACGAGCACGCACTATGCGGCAGCGGATGTCGCAGAAATGTCGCGAATCACGACCGGCCGATCATGACCTGCAGTTTTTGGTAGGCCCGCTTGCTCATCGGAACGCAGGTGCCGTCGTCCAGCATGGCCTGATGGCCGTTGCCGGCTTGCCCGACGCTGTCGATGCAGCGCAGGTTCAGCAGGTAGCGGCGGTCGATGCGCACGAAGGCGCCGGGATCGAGCTGGCCCTCAACCTGCGCCAGCCGCTGTTTGCTCAGGTAGCCTTTGCCTTCCGAATTGATTTGCAGGCAATCGTGCCAGGCTTCGATGAAGTGGATTTTTTCGGTCGCAATCAGCAAGGTCTCGCTGCCGTCGAAGGCCGTCAGGTGTCGCAGGGGCTTCATCGGGGGCCTTCTGCAGGCGCAGCTGCGGCCGACTCGCCATCGGCAACTTTGTCCTTGCGCCGCTGCAAGTAGCCATCGCGGAGGAAGGCGTAGCGGTCGAGTGCTGCCGCATCCATCAGGTCGGTCGCCTCAAGCAGGCCGGCGCGGTCATCGACCAGACGGACCAGGGTTCCCGCCATCTTGACGCTGCCGGAGGCGGCGAGGCTCCACGGGTCAGCCACCGTGTCGACGGGAAGTGCGCTGGCGTCCCGGATTGTCGCAGGGCCAAACAGGGGCAGCATCAGGTAGGGGCCGGATGGCACGCCCCAGACACCGAGCGTCTGGCCGAAGTCCTCGTCGTGCTGCGCCAGGCCGGCCCGGCTTGCCATGTCGAGCACGCCAGCGATGCCGACAGTCGAGTTGATCAGCACGCGGCCGAAGTCGGACAGGCCGGCTTTCGCCTTGCCTTGCAACAGGTTATTGGTGCCGGTCCATACGTCCGACAGGTTGGCGAAAAAGTTGCTGACGCCGGTCCGGACCGCGTCCGGCAGGATGGCTTGATAGGCGGTCGCCGCGGGACGGAGCGCGTTGCGGTCGACCGCATCGTTGAACGAGAAGATTTGCCGGTTGAGCTTTTCGTAGGGATCTTTTTCGGCGAGGGAGGCGCAGCCGCTCACCAGCAGCACCATCGAAAATATGGCGCCCCGGCCCCCATGGACAGCGTAGAGGGCAAGCCGCAGCAGCGTATCGCCGTACTGCCGGACAGTGTGCCGGTGGCGGTGAAGGAGATGGGCTGAACTCAGTGACATTGCGGCCTCGCTTGACTGGGAAAAGCGCAGTCTAGGGGGACGATGTCGTCGTTTTGTCGCGGAGGGCGGTCCGGGGACCGCGCGATCTGCCTATTTCCAGAGTGCGCAGCGCGTTTCGGCGCGGGCGGTGAACGCGTCGTCGCCGCGTATCGTCTGCAGCACCTTGTAGTAATCCCACGGGTACTTCGATTGCGACGGTGTCTTTACCTGCATCAGGTACATGTCGTGCACCATCCGGCCGTCGGGCCGGATGGTGCCGCTGGATGTGAACATATCGCTCAGTGTCGCGCGTTTCAGGTAGGCGAGTACCTTGTCCGGGTCGTCGCTGCCGATCGCCTTGACCGCTTGCAGGTATTGGAAAGCGGCATCGTCTACGGGCTCACGGCGGCGCTGTATGGCACGCTCACCTTCGAACGCGGGCGTGTCGTCCAGAGCAATTTCCACGACTATCCGCCGCTGCGCCTGAACGAGATGCCGGCGCTGGAAATCCACTTGCTCAAGAGTGCGGCGAAGCCGGGCGGCGTTGGCGAAATGGGGACGGCGGTGGCCATCCCGTCGCTGATGAATGCAATCTATGCGGCGACACGCAAGCGATTGCGGGTCGACCCTGTGGCCGTGGATCAGTTGAAAGCCTGAGCCTGGGTCTGGAACGCCGGCGTTTGATTGCGCAGCTTTTTGTTCTTGCGGTATTCCCACGGGGGTATTGCGGAAGCCTCGCTCCACACGCCGCGGCGCTGGGCCCTTGCCGTGTTTTCGGCGGCTTCGTAGGTGAAGTCGCGCGTGTACTGGCGATACATCCACGCCATCCCCGAGCTCACTTGCTCGCGGTTGATGTCGGTCCGTCCGACGCGGACCTTGCAGATCGAGCGCTTGTAGCGATCGCGCCCGGTGACGTCGACCTCGACCATGCGATTGAAGGTCAGGTCGGACAAGGCCCGCTTCGAGGCTTGTCCGAAAGGCTGCGATTTTTCCGGAGCGTCAATGCCGTAGAGGCGGCAGACCATTTGCTGTTTGCTGGAATCGAGGACCTTGAGCGTATCGCCATCGCTGACCCCGACGACGAGGTAGGACGCCGCCAGTGCCTGTGATCCAATGAAAGAAAACGAGCAGAGCCAAAACTTGAATGTGATGTGCAACGAGAACCTGGCGAAATGAACGTGTGGAAAGAGGTGTCAGTTCGCAATTGTAAGTGGAGATAAAGCAGGCCGATGGGAAAAATTACTTTCTGTAACAGTGAGGTTCAATCCACTTCCCATAGCTTCATGAAATATCGCTTCATACCCGCGAATGGTTTATCGTTGCTGCACATATCGATGGCGTGTTCGTACACTGATTTCGCGACGCCATCGCTCAAGGTGCCGTCCTGAATTGCGAGGACCAGCGTTTTGAGCGTCATGTATTCATTCCATCGCAGCTTGCGCAATTCTTCCCGATTCAGCCCGAGAATCGAATCGACGGCGCTTGCCGCGCGGCGGGCGCGTTTCGACTTGGTGCGGCTGACCAGGCGCACTTCCTTTAAGTCCTCGTCGGCCTCCCATCCGAACAGTTCCTCCGGGTCCGACAGATAGGGATCGGGGAGGTGGGCGTCTTCACGCGCGAAGTACAGTTTGACGTCGTCTTGCGCCACGATGCTGGGGTCTGGACAAATGTCGTCCAATAGCTTGGCGAGCTTGGCCTCATCGTCGGGCAATGTGCGCGGCAGGCGCGGCGCCGGCAGTTTGGCGCCATCGATCGCGAATGTATTTCCCTTGTAGGTCTGGTTGCAGATCTGGCAGCTGAAGGTATAGTTGTCATAGCAGTAGGCAAGCCACCAGTATTCGCTCTTCGGACGGAAGTGTTCAACGTCGCCGTGCGCAACGACCGCGGTGGACGCTTCGCAATAGGCGCACTTGTCGAAGCTTTCCTGCTTGAGCTGCTTCTTTGCCTTGCCCCAGATCTGGCGCGTCTTCGGTTTGAAGTCGACCTTGCCGCCATCGGTGTAGTAGTAGCCGAGCAGATTATTCAATTTGGCCCGGAATGGTTCGCCGGTAAAGCCGCTGAGCAGATCCGGATCGCGGGTTCGCTTGATGAATATCATTTTTTGACTCCCAACGCCCGCAGGCGCGATCCCAGTTTGATTGACGATACTTCGCCCGAAGATCCGCCACCCAGCAATTCACGCTGGACACTTTGCAGAACGCCGATACGAACCTTTTCGAATTCCGGGACCGCATCCCAGTCAGGCGCATCCTTCAGCGTCTCTTTCGAGACTTTCAATACGCTCGTTTCTTTGGCAGTTCGCTTTTCCGCATCCTTTTTCGAGATTTCGCGCACGTGACCCTTTGCTTTCTCGATCTCGACGGAGTCAAGGGTGGCCAGGCCGAACATCGGGCTCATTAACAGCTGATGCAGCATCATTTTCCTGGGTTCGCCGACGAATGGAATCAAGGCAGGCAAGTTCAGCTTGCCTTGGCGCCGTATGACATACAGCTCCCCGGACGCGCACTGCTGGGCGGTCAATGCGGAATGGGTCGTCGCGACGATTTGCAGGTTGGGGAAGGTTTGGTCCAGGAACTCGACGAGCCGCCGGCGCCACACGGGGTGCAAATGCATATCAAGTTCATCGATCAGCAGCACGCCGCGGGCCGACATCGGATTTCTATTCTTGGGGAAAGTTTGGGTAATGCGGTAGAGGAGGTCGCCGCACCACGACGCCATGATCTGATAGCCATCGGACAGTTCCGAAAAGGGCACCGGACCGTCGACCGTATCGAAAATGAGCGACTTGGCGCGCTTGTCGATCTTGTTGAGCGTCATTCCCGGCAACAGCTTGGCCAGCGTTTTCTTGACCACCGCCAACCCTGACCTTCCTTCGACATAATCGAGGTCGATCGCCCATCGCTCCAGCGATATCAAGGGACACTCCAGGTTGAACAAGGACGAGACACTGGACGCGCGATCGGGTCCCTCCCACCGTTCCTCCGCCGAAGGCCGGGCACCGGGCGTGGCCGGCCTGCGCCCGATGCCGTAGCCGGCGACGAAGTAGTTGTGATCGGAATGGGCGATCGCATTGTCGAGCTGGAGGAGCGACTTCTTGTTCTTCGTCAAGATCGCCGGGACGGACAGGCCGCGCTCGATGACCAGTGCCACCGTGCGGCGTTCCTCTTTTGCCGTTCCGATGACCACCTCGATCTTGCACGAGGAGGCGCCATTGCGTATCCAGCTCTCCGGCTTCTGGAGCAGCCGGAGCATGCCTTCGCTGCCTGCCAGTACCAGCCCGATTGCCCGGAGCACGGTGCTCTTGCCGCACCCGTTCTCCCCCAGGAGTATCGTCCACTTTCGCTGCCCGCCGCCCGGGCTATCGAAATCAAGCTTGAGCGATTTGATCGAGCGAACGTTTGTCAGTGCAATCGAGCATAGGAACATAGAGCCTCTTTCGTTTAAGCGTTCGTCGCCGCGAAACACGTTGCGACATTCTTCTGCGCGACCTCGACATGCTTATCCAGGAGGTAGAGGATTTTTTCATGATTGATGGTGGAGGCGATCTTGTCCTCCCATGAAAAGCCTTTTTTCCCGATCCTGAAGTTAAGGACCCGCAGTATGGTCGAATAAATGTCGAGCGGCTTCATGCCTCCCGACGACAGATCGCCCCAGATCGACTCGCGGTCGAAGAAGATCATCGGCGTCAAATCTTCGCGCTTCTCGACGTAGTAGTTCTCTTCCACGTCCTGCCAAATCTCACGCAGTGTTCCGCCGCCGCCTTTGCCGTACACGATGCCGGCGCGGGATTCGCGTACCAGCTGCGATTCGCGGATACTGTTCTGGAAGTAGGATGCGTATGCGGTGGCGAAGGGCATAACGGGTTCCTTGCCATATTCCCAAGTGGAGATGGCCAGGCTTTCGCCCACGGCAAAATTGGGGTTCGCTGGACATAGATCGGCGGCGAATTTGTACCAGGCGTGAAGCCTGGCCATGTCGTCCGGCGACACGGTGCTTTTTTTATCCGTACCAATCAGCGTAATTTTCGGGATCACGTCTTGTGCGGAACCTGCCTTCGCTTCCTTGAAGGTGGCCATGACGATATCCCACTCCTTGTCCGGCGCGCCGCTGAAGTAGGCGCCTATATGCGCGGCCTCCATCATCCCCGGGCCGCCGCCGGTAACGACCAGATAGCCCTTTTGCGTCAGGAATCGCGCGAGGTTGGCGAGGTCGCGGTACTCTTGCGTCGAGCGGCCCTGGGAATGCCCGCCCATGAAACCGACGACCTTGCGCGCCTGGCCGAGCTTGTCGTCGTACAGGAATTGCAGCAGGTATTCGGTGATGGTGGCATCGTGCGCCGAGATCGCCTGCAGCTCGGTGCGGGGAAGGATTCCCTTTTTCTGCAGGGGGGTAAATGCGAGGAATTGCTGGAACGTGAAGGTCTCGACGATCGATTCGGTGGCATCGCTGCGATAACCGCGCATTAACTCGCCGCTGGTATACAGCGCCTTCGGTGGTTCGGTAATCTTGCTCATCTTCGCTCCCCTAAGTGTTGGATGTGATTCCGAATTTTTCGCAATTGCCTTTAATCGTCGTCCTTGCCGATGCACAGAGAGGTGCGCACGAGGATGTGATCGGACAGTTGCTCGCGAAATTGCGAAGCCGTCAGGCCTGGTTTCCAGTCCACGGGCTTAAACAGGGCAAAGTCCTTGGCGGCGTTGCAGGACATTTTGGTTTCCGGCTCGTTTGCGGGAATAAAAATCCTGTCGAACGGGGCATCGCTCTGGTTCGGATTCATGTTCAGGTGGGTGCCCAGGTCGTCGCGGTTGCAGTCCTTGAAACCGGCGGATGTGAACGCGGCGGAGGCGGCCTCGTTCGCCACGAGCATATTAGTGTCGCCGAGGATGACCACATCCTTGTCCTTGGCGCTTTCCTTTTGGGCAGCAAGCGCCGCAACGATCAGCTCGGCCTCGTAGGCACGCGCGGCGGCCGTCGCCTTGCCGCCGATATTCGACTTGAGATGGACCGGCACAAACAGGAAGTCCGATTTCCCCGCGCCCGCCGAGAGCTTGGTTGCATAGGGCGAGCGGCTCAGGATGATGGTGCCATCCTCCGGTTTATTGAACTTGGCGGCGATCGACTTCTCTTTTTGAGAATCAATCGTCAGGTCCAGCTTCCATGAATCGGCGGCTTTCTGGATCTTCTTCTCATTCCATGCCAGGCCCGTCCACTGGTCCTGGGGATCGCGTGCGCCTTCGCGTTTTGGGAACAGTTCGTAGGTCCACTGCGCGCCTTTGGCATTGAGCAGCGCAAATGCGTCATCGAGCTGCTTGTTCCGGCCCTTGCCGCCGGCGGTAGAGGTCGCTGAAATTTCGGCCATCGCGAGCACATCGACCTTCGACGCATCGATATAGGAGGCAATGTTTTCAGGTGTTTGTGGCTTTCGTTTGCCTTTTTCGGCATTGCCCAGCCATTGGATATTCCAGGCGCCCACCCACAATGGCGTGGGACAGACGGTTTGCGCGCTGCATGGCGCTCCAACGAGTGCTGCAAGAAATAGCGCTTTCGCTGCATTGTTCAATTCGTGCTCCTCCAGGTAGGCTGAGCATGGCCCTCCGGACAAGTGTTCGTCGGAACCTCTTGAAGTTTCCTAGCTACTCAGCAGTAGCAAAGGATAGCGAAAAAAAGATGCAAAAATGTCACCAATTTCCACTTGGAGATGTTTGTTGTAAAGTGGGTATTTGTGAGACTTCAATGCCGAACCAAAACCGGGGTCAGTGCCGACAAAAGCACATGAGTTCGGCATTACTGCCGAACTCATGTGCTTTTGTCGGCACTGACCCCGGTTCGAACCTGCCCAGGGTTGGAATTCCCGGTTTGTTTAGACGGAAACGGCTTCCTCGACGATCGCGAGCTGGCGGTTCACCGCGCTCAGCACAGCCTTGAAGCTGGCCGTCAGGATGTTGCTGTCGATGCCGGCGCCGAACACGGTCGGGCCGTTTGCCAGGCGCAGCTCGACGTAGCAGGCCGCTTTCGCGTTCGCGCCCGAGCCGATCGCGTGCTCGTGGTAGTCCATCAGCTTGATGTCCAGCCCCAGCGCATTGACGAAGGCGTCGATCGGCCCGTTGCCGCCGCCCTGCAAGGCGACCGTGGCGCTGCGGTGGACCAGGCTGATGTCGATTTGCACCGGCTCGTCGCTGCCGCTGTCCTCGACCAGCTTGTGCGCGCTGTACGCGTACGGCGCCGCCTGGTCGAGATACTCTTCGCTGAAGATCGCGTGGATGTCGGCCGCCGTCAATTCGCGTCCGCTGCTGTCGGCCACTTTCTGCACGGCGCGGCTCATCTCGATTTGCAGGCGGCGCGGCAACTGCAGCCCGTAGTCCTGCTCGAGCAGGTAGGCCATGCCGCCCTTGCCGGACTGGCTGTTGACGCGGATGACGGCGTCGTAGCTGCGTCCGAGGTCGGCCGGGTCGATCGGCAAGTAGGGAATCTCCCACAGCGTGTTCGGCTTCTGCTGGGCGAAGCCCTTCTTGATCGCGTCCTGGTGCGAGCCGGAGAAGGCGGTGAACACCAGGTCGCCCACGTAGGGGTGGCGCGGGTGCACGGGAATCCGGTTGCAGTCCTCGACCACCTGGCGCACGGCGTCGATGTCGGAGAAGTCGAGGCCGGGGTGTACGCCCTGGGTGTACAAGTTGAGCGCGAGGGTCACGAGGTCGACGTTGCCGGTGCGTTCGCCATTGCCGAACAGGCAGCCTTCGACGCGCTCGGCGCCGGCCATCACCGCCAGCTCGGCCGAGGCCACGGCGGTGCCGCGGTCATTGTGCGGGTGGACGCTGATGATGATAGCGTCGCGCCGCGCCAGCTTGCGCGACATCCATTCGATCTGGTCGGCATACACGTTCGGCGTGCTGCATTCGACCGTCGACGGCAAGTTGATGATCATCTTGTTGTGCGGCGTCGGCTGCCACACGGCCGACACGGCGTCGCAGATATGGCGCGAGAAATCGAGTTCGGTGGTCGAGAACGACTCAGGCGTGTACTCGAAACCCCATTCGGTTTGCGGGTGCTGCTTGACGAGAGCTTTGACCAATTTGGCGCCGCTGACGGCGATCTCGGTGATCTCTTCGCGCGACATGCCGAACACCACGCGCCGGAACACCGGCGCCACCGAGTTGTACAAGTGGACGATGGCGCGCCGCGCGCCGGCCACCGATTCCACCGTGCGGCGGATCAGCTCTTCGCGCGACTGGGTCAGCACGATGATGGTCACGTCGTCCGGGATGCGCTTTTCGTCGACCAGCTTGCGCACGAAGTCGAAGTCGGTCTGCGAAGCGGAAGGGAAGCCCACTTCGATTTCCTTGATGCCGATCGCGACCAGCATTTCGAAAAAGCGCAGCTTTTTCTCGGGGCTCATCGGCTCGATCAGGGCCTGGTTGCCGTCGCGCAGGTCGGTGCTCATCCAGATTGGCGGGGTGGTGATCGTGTTGTTCGGCCACTGGCGGTCGGACAATTGAATGGCGGGGAAGGCGCGGTATTTCGCTGCCGGGTTTTGCATCATCATGGGGTACTCCTGTCGTCGAATCTAAAGCGGCACGGGCCGTCGGGCGGTGTGGCGAGAGGCTGCCGGGCGGCCACGGAACGCTAGGCCAGGCAACCGATCGGTAGCTTTAGCAGGGACAGCAGGGTGAGGGCGTGAGGTGCAAACATCGGGTCGTAGTTCCAGGGTTTTTACAACAGCGCCGGCGGGGAGCCGGGCGGGCACGGGCGAAATCAGGCGCGTGCAGCTAGTAGCGAGGCCGCTAGCGGTAGGAAGGTCGACAGATGCAGGGAGGTAAGCATGGCTCGACTGTACGGGATCGGCGCCCCGCTTGTCAAGCCATGCCGGGATAACTTTTCAAATTGAACAATTTATGAATCGATAAAACTCTGGAAGCCGCCGAAGATCATCCGCTTGCCGTCGAAGGGCATCGTTTCGGGCGACATCATGTCCTTCAGGCGCGGGTCGGCCATGACCTTCTCATTGACGGCGTCGCGGTGCTGGCGCGATTCGTAGACGATCCACGAAAACACGACGATCTCGCCTTCTTCCAGGTTGACGCTCTGGGGGAAGGAGGTCCACTTGCCCGGCTTGACGTCATCGGCCAGGGTTTCGTGGTATTCGAGGGCGCCGTGCTCGCGCCAGACCTTGGCGCCCAATGCCGCCATTTCCTTGTACTGGTCGAGCTTGGCCAAGGGTACCGGTATCACAAATCCATCAACATACGGCATGGCAATCTCCTCAAGATGTGGTGGAGACGACAATATACGCCTGCGCGCCAATGCTGGCGCGCGCCAGCGTCATCGGGCCGGATACTCGGCGTCGATCGCCTTGACGATGGCGGCGGCCTCGCTGGCGTAGGTGTCGAAGCGCTGGTACAGCTGCGGGAAGGCAACCGAGCGTTCCAGCAGGCGCTTGCCCATTGGCGCAGTGATGCGCTGGTAGCGAAGGTCGGCGCCGGTGACCAGGTCGTAATCGAGTTCCAGGTAGTCGCGCAGCTTGTCGTGCCGCGTGCGCCACCTGCCTTCGGACGTGCGCACCGTCGGCAGCACGAACTGGTACAGGTTGACGATGCGGTTGAGCAGTTCGGGGTTCTCGATATTGGTCAGCCTGCCGCTCGACTGGAAGCCCTGGTAGCGGCTCAGCATCGGATTGAAGGACATGTTGGCGCCAGCCAGTAGGTAGCGCTCGTCGAAATCGGCCGGTGGCGGGGCGGCCGGGTCGAGCTTGGCGAGGACGGAAAAATTGGCGTCGAAGCCCTGGTACTCGTGCTTCGCGATCGAGAGTTGCTTCACGTCGCCCGCCAGGTCTTCCTTCAGCCCCAGCAGGAAAGCCTTGACCTGGGCCTGCTCGTGGCGATGCTCGCCCATGCTGTGGAACCAGATGCTGATGCTGACGGCGAACACGATGACCGCCATTTCCAGCAGCAGCTCGCGCGCCTTGTGCCAGGCGCCATGCTTGGTGCTGGTGGCCGCTTGCCACACCTTTTTCGTGTGCTTTGCCACTTCCAGTTCCGCCATCGTGCTTCTCCAATTTTGCAAATTGGAAATTATACTTTAAGAAAAAGGCAAGATTGCCTTTCGCTCAAAGCACGACGGTCTGGTTGCGGCCGCCCGCCTTGGCGGCATACAGCGCGCGGTCGGCGCGCTCGATGACCTGGTCGATCGCCTCGCCCTTCTCGAAGCGCGCAAAGCCGGCCGAGAACTGGATGCGCAGCTCTGGCGCCTGGGGACGCACGGCCTGCGTGGCCAGGTGGGCGCGCAGGCGCGCCACGCCGACGGTGGGCTCGCCGGGCGGCGTTTCGGGCAGCAGCAGCAGGAATTCCTCGCCGCCCCAGCGGCCGACGATGTCGGTATTGCGCAGCACCGCGCGCGCGTGCATGGCGAAGGCGCGCAGCACCTCGTCGCCGGCGGCGTGGCCGTAGCTGTCGTTGACGTGCTTGAAGTGGTCGAGGTCGACCATCGCCACGTAGAAGTCGGGCCAGCCGCGCGCCAGGCGCACTGCGTGCTCCTCGAGCAATTCGGTCATGCGGCGCCGGTTCGGCAGCTTGGTCAGGTCGTCGCGCGTGGCCATGTCGCCGATGTGGGCGAGGGCGCGCTGCAGTTCGATCTTCTGCGACTTCAGGCGCGAGCGCATGTTCATCAGCTGCACCGACAGCTGCGAGATCGCGGGCAGCACCGACGCCACCAGCACGAAGTAGATCACTTCCAGGTGGGGCGGGTAGTTGAGCGGGTCGGTGCCGGACTTCCACAGCATGATCGCGCCCATTAAAACGATCGTGTACAGCGCCACGATGCGCACCGCGCGCACGCGCATGTTGAACATCCCGAACACCATCACCAGCGCCAGGATCAGCAAGGTGGCCGGATGGGCGGGGCCGGTGATGGCGTAGGCGGCGCCGATCAGCGTTTGCGAGACGGCCGTTTGGGGGAAGGCCAGCGTGGGATCCGCGCAGCGCAGGTTCCAGCCGCTGCGCACCGCGCCATAGAAGCCGGCCACGTGGGCGATGCAGGCAAATGCCAGCAGGATCACCGGTCCGCGCTCGAAGATGCCGAAGGCCGCGCCGTAGTACAGCAGGGCGATGCAGGTGATATAGACAATCGCGGTCAGGGCAAGGACGCGGAGGATGCCCCCTTGTTTGCGGTCGGTGGTAAACAGCAGTGCGTCAAGCTGCTTGAGGATACGGTCCGTCCGCGCACGCGCGGGCCGCCGATTCCCCATGCGCGGCTCGACCTGGTCGATGGGCATGGCTCTTCCGTCTCGTTTAATTGTGCAATTCCCGGTCTAAGGCCGGATGGCAATAATTATAACCTTCGGACAAGTGTTCACTGCCATTTTCGGACTGCAGGTATTGTCTTACTTTTCTTGCAATGATGGCGCTTGACTGGCGGCGCCGTCCGGAATATCGTGATTCTTCGCCAACTTTTTTTGAAAGACAACGATGAGCGTTCCGATTTCCACCCGATTAAGGCGCACGGTATTGACGGCCTTGCTGGCGCTGGCGCCGCTGGCCGCCCTGGGGCAGGGCTTCAGTTCCGACCGCATCAGCGTCGTGGTGCAGGGCGAGGGCAGGGACGTCATCCTGGTGCCGGGGCTCGGTTCATCGCCGCGGGTGTGGTCGGAACTGGTGAAAGCGGTGCCGGGCTACCGCTACCACCTGGTGCAGCTGTCGGGATTCGCCGGGGTGCCCAAGGGCGGCAACGCCGAAGGCGCGGTGGCGGCGCCGGTGGCGGCCGAACTGGCGCGCTACATCGAGGCGAAGGGCCTGCGCCAGCCGGCGGTGGTCGGGCATTCGATGGGCGGTTCGATGGCGCTGATGCTGGCGGCGCGCCACCCGCAGGCGGTGGGCAAGGTGATGGTGGTCGACATGCTGCCGTTCCTGGGCATGATGTTCGGCCCGCCCGGCACGACCGCGGACAGCGTGCGCCCGACCGCCGACATGATCCTGGCGCGCCGGACGGCGGCCGAGCCGGCCGAACGCAAGAAGAGCATCGAAACGACGATCGCGGGGATGGTCAACACCGAGGCGATGCGGTCCGCGGCGACCGCCGATTCGCTCGACAGCGATCCGGGCGTGAGCGCGCGCTCGATGCATGAGCTGATCGTGACCGACCTGGGGCCGGAACTGGCGCGCATCACGGCGCCGACCACGGTGCTGTATGTGACGCCGAAGGGCGTGCCCCTGAGCGATGCGCAGATGGATGCGGTGTACAGGGCGGCGTATGCGCCTTTGAGGGGCGCGCAGGTCAGGCGGGTGCCGGACAGCGCGCACTTCATCATGTGGGACCAGCCGGCGAAGTTCCAGGCGGAGGTGAAGGCGTTTTTGCAGTAATGCGGGCACCCCAAAATCTGTTTGCTAACGGGAACGTAGGGCGGAAGAGTGCGCAGCACGACATCCGCCACGCGCCGTGTTGACGCATGCGTTCGGCGGATGTCGCGCCGCGCGCTCTTCCGCCCTACGGATATAGGCTACTCTTAGGCCGCAACGTGCACCGCCGCGTCGCCGGCCGCCATCCGTCCGATCACCGCCGCGTGCGCAAACCCTTCGCGCGCGAACAGCGCCAGCACGGCGCCTACGCTCGCTTCGTCGCATGACACCAGCAGCCCGCCCGAAGTCTGCGGGTCGGTCAGCAAGACCTGCTGCGCCGGCATGACGCCCGCCGCCAGTTTCACGTCCTTGCCATACGCTTCCCAGTTGCGGCCCGAGGCGCCGGTGAAGTAGCCATCCTTTGCCAGCTGCTCCACGCCCGGCAGCAGCGGTATGGCGCCCATGTCCAGGTGCGCCGCCAGTTTGGCGCCGCGCGCCAGTTCCAGCAGGTGGCCCAGCAGGCCGAAGCCGGTGACGTCGGTCAGCGCGTGCACGCCCCCCATCTCCGACAGCGCCTTGCCCGGCTTGTTCAGCTTGGTGGTGTTCTCGATCATCGCCGCATAGCCGTCCGCGCCCAGCACGTCCTTCTTCAGCGCCGCCGACAGCACGCCCACGCCGAGCGGCTTGCCGAGGATGAGCACATCGCCGGCCCTGGCGTCGGCATTGCGCTTGACCTTCGACGGATGCACCAGGCCCAGCACCACCAGCCCGTAGATCGGTTCGACCGAATCGATGGTGTGGCCGCCGGCGATCGGAATGCCCGCCTCGGCGCAAATCGCTTCGCCGCCGCGGATGATCTGGCCGATCGTCTCGAGCGGCAGTTTGTTGATCGGCATGCCGACCAGCGCGAGCGCCATGATCGGCGTGCCGCCCATCGCATACACGTCGGAGATCGCGTTGGTGGCGGCGATGCGGCCGAAGTCGAACGGGTCGTCGACGATCGGCATGAAGAAGTCGGTGGTGGCGATCAGCGCCTGTTCGTCATTGAGCTTGTAGACGGCGGCATCGTCGGCCGTCTCGATGCCGACCATCAGCTCCTTCGGCACCGGGAAGCCGCTCGAGTTCTTCAGGATCTCGGCCAGCACGCCGGGGGCGATCTTGCAGCCGCAGCCGCCGCCGTGGGAGAACGAGGTCAGTTTGATAGGGGCATTGCTCATGGTCGTGTCCAGTACGTTTTTGGTTAACGGAGGAGATTATCCACCAACTCGCGCACGGCCGCTTGTTCGGCGGCCGGCGTGAACAGTGCGGCGCGCGCGCCGCACTGGCGGCGCAGCAGTGCGTCGAAGGCCGGATCGGCGATGCTGCGATCGACCAGGCGCGCCAGCGCGGCGGCGTCGCCGGCCGGGAAGTAGCCGGCGTAGTCGCCCCCCAGCATGCCGCGGTTGCCGCTGATGTCGCTGGCCAGCACCGGCACGCCGCTGGTGACCGCCTCGATGACGACGTTGGCGCCGCCTTCCATGCGCGATGCGATCACCATCGCGTGGCAGCGCTTCAGGCGCTGGCGGGTGGCGCCGTGCCCCATGGGGCCGAGCCAGCGGTAGCGCGGCTCGCGCGCGGCCGTGTGCGCGGCGGCTTCGCCCAGCTCTGGCTCGAGCGCGCCGCCGATGTGCAGCAGGCGCGCCTTCGGCTCGCGCACCAGGGCGGCCGCGCGCATGTAGGTCAGCGGGTCTTTTTCGTCGCGCAGGTGGCCGACCATGCAAAAGTCGATGTTGCGCCGGCCTGGCGAAGGCGGCGCCGGCTTGAGCGCGGGCGCGGACTGGAAGATGACGTGCGCCTTGGCCCGGTGGCGCGGCTGCAGGCGGCGCAGGCCGTCCGGCTGCAGCAGCACCAGGGCGGTGGCCAGGTCGAGCGAGGCCTGGGCCTCGGGGCTGCTGTCGATGTCGCGGTACAGGTCGGTGCCGGTCAGCACCAGGATGCGCGGCCGGCCAGGATGGGCGTGGGCGAAGGCGGCCAGCGCCGCCGCCGAGCGGCGCGCATGCAGGGCGATCATCAGGTCGGGAGCGGCGTCGCCTTGTGTCCAGCCGGCGGCGATGGCGACGCCGGCGTGGCCGCGCAGGAAGCGCGCCCAGCGGCTGGCGGTTTGCCAGTTGCCGTTGTTTTCCCGCTTCGATGCCGGGCTGACGATGAGTACCTGCTTGTATCGCACCTGCGTCCTCCCGAAAATTCGTTACAATCCTGTCATGAGTTCAATCACCGCTTCGTTCCGCCACGCCAGGCCGCAGCAGCTGGCAGAGGCCCTGCAGGGTGCGCGCAATTATACGCTGGGCCTGTTCGACTGTTTTGCCGCCCAGGGCTACGACGTGCTGGCGCACGTGCCGCACCTGCCGATCATCAATCCGCCGCTGTGGGAGCTGGGCCATACCGCATGGTTCGCCGAATGGTTCGTGCTGCGCGAGGCGATGTCGACCCACACGGCGGCGGCGCAGCGTCCGTCGCTGCTCACGCGCGGCGACGACTGGTTCGATTCGAACACGGTGCCGCACCGGACCCGCTGGACGCTGGACTTGCCGGGCCCGGGCGCGCTCAAGACCTACTGCCACGAGGTGCTGGACCGCACGCTCGACAAGCTCTCGCGCGAAGCGGGCACCGACGAAGCACTGTACCCGTACCGGCTGGCGCTGGCGCATGAAGACATGCACGGCGAGGCGCTGCTGTATTCGCTGCAGACGCTTGGCGTGGCGGCGCCGCCCGAGCTGACGCACGACGACCGCATCGTGTCGACCGCGGGCGACATCGGCTACCCGGGCGGGACCATCGTCATGGGGGCGGGGCAGGAGGGCGGCTTCGTGTTCGACAACGAGAAGAGTGCGCACCGCGTCTACGTGGCGCCGTTCCGCATCGATGCCGGGCTGGTGACGAACGCGCAGTTCGCCGACTTCGTCGACGATGGCGGCTACCAGAACCGCCAGTATTGGAGCACCGGCGGCAGCAACTGGCTGATGCAGCAGGAGCGCTCGTCGCCGCGCTACTGGCAGCGCGGCGGCGATGGCGGCGGCTGGCGCACGGTGCGTTTCGGTCGACCGTCCACGCTGGCGCTGGCCGAACCGGTGCGCCATGTGAGCCTGTACGAGGCGCAGGCCTATTGCGCGTGGGCGGGCAGGCGGCTGCCGACCGAGGCGGAATGGGAGTATGCGGCGATGTCGGGCATGCCGGGTTTCCGCTGGGGGCAGCTGTGGGAGTGGACGTCGACGCCGTTCGAGCCGTATCCGGGCTTTGCGCCGGACCGCTACACCGAGTATTCGCAGCCCTGGTTCATGACGCACCAGGTGCTGCGCGGCGCCTCGTTCGCGACGCCGTCGCGCTTCGGGTCTGCGCGTTTCCGCAACTTTTACATGCCGGCGCGCGACGATATCTTCTGCGGCTTCAGGACCTGCGAAGCCTGAAAAACCGGGGTCAGTGCCGACAAAAGCACGGGCTCAACCATAAGGCCTTATGGTTGAGCCCGTGCTTTTGTCGGCACTGACCCCGGTTTCGGACTACAGCCCGGCGCCGAGCGTCTTCAGATGCTCCGCCGCGTTCATATTTTCCGGATTCAGTTCCAGCGAACGCTTGAAGTTCTTGATCGCCAGCTCGTTCATTTTCGCCTTCTCGTAGGCTTCGGCCAGGCTGTCATAGGTATTCGCGCTGTCCGGGTACATGACCGTATTGAGCTTGAAGATCTCGATCGATTCCTTGTCCTTGTCGGCGGCCAGCAGCTCGTAGCCCCAGCGGTTGACCACCGGTTCGGGCAAGGCGAATTTGGCGTCCAGCTTGCGCATCGACTGGAACACCTCGTTGACTTGCGCGAGGCCGCGTTTGCCGATTTCGATGGCGAAGTTCTCGAGCGACGGCGCATCGCCCTTCTTCGGGCGGGCATCCATCGACGCCATGTGCGCCGGCATGCCGTTCTTGACTGGCGCATTGGCGAGGAAGGCCTTGGCCGCCTTGTCGTCCTTCAGGTAGGCATCGAGGAAGTTGCCCACGTAGCGGACGGTCCAGCTGTAGGCCAGCGACACCTCGTCACGCGTGTAGTCGCCGAATTCGCTGTCCCTGGCCATGCGCAGCCCGGCGCCCGAGAAGTGGCCGTGCTCCATCGGATGCATGGTGTTGATATACACGTCCGAGTAGCGCATGTCGTTGAGCAGGCTGGTATTGAGCGGCTTGCCGCGGCCGGCCAGCGATTCCATCGACATCGGCTTCTGCGCCATGAACAGCATCGGCACCGCGACGCGCGCGGCGCTCACGTACCTGGCTTCGGCGATCAGCTGCGGGTAATAGCGCACCGAGCCATCCAGGCTGACCAGCGCCTTGATGCGGCTGTCGCGCGCGGCGGCGAACACGTTCGCCATGCCGCCCCAGCTGAAGCCGGCGACCGCCACGCGGCTGGTATCGGCCTGCGGCAGCGAGTGCGCGTAGCCGATCAGGAAGGCGATGTCGGCGGCCTGGGTTTCGAGCCCTTCGAGGTCGGTGGTCATGCTGCGGGTGCCGGCGCCCATGCTGGGGCTGGAGATCACGACGTAGCCGTGGCTGGCCAGGATTTCGCACAGGTCGGCGTTCTCGAAGGTCCAGGCGCTAAAGCTCGGCGCGTAGACCACCAGCGGGAATTTGCCCGCGGCCGGCCTGGCGTCGCGTACCGCCAGCATCGGGCTGGCGCGCATGCGGGCGGCCCGCTCCGGAGACAGGCCGCGGCCGAAGTTCTTCAGCGATGCGTCGATCTCGCCGGCGGGGCGGTCGAAGGTCTCCTCGGTCGCGGCGTAGCGCAAGTAGTCGGCGAAGGTGACCGGCTTGGCGCCGCCCTTGGCGGCCGGATACCAGATCATCGTCTGGATCGGGCGCGCGCGTTCGCCGGTGGTGGGCTGGCCGGTGAGCAGGTCGACCTTCGAGCGGTAGACGCGCGAATAGTCGTACTGGTGCACGGTGCGCACGCCGACGGCATGGGGGCCTGCCGGGGCGGAGAGCTTGAATTCGGTGGAGGCCTGGCACAGCGACACGGCGCCGAGCAGGAGAACGAGGAGGACACGACGCATGGCTTGTTCCGGGTGGGCGCGCAAAAATGCGCAATGCGTGAGTCTACTGATATTGTGAAACAAATGGCAATGCGATTCGGGTAGCCCCGCCGATTTCTGCCGCGCAAAAAAAACGGCTGCCGAAGCAGCCGTCTTTCATTGATCGACTAATTAACGATCGCCATACGAACGGCGTGCGCCATCCGAAGGCGGACGCGGGTTCGAACCCTTGTAGCCGCCGCCGGTCGAGCCTTCCTTGCGCGGAGCGCCCGGCTTGCTGAACGTGCGCTGGCCTGGCTTGGCGCCGGTGCGGTTGTCGCCCGGCTTCCAGCTGCCTGGACGCGCCGACGAACGCGGCGCCGAAGCGCTGCGCTTCGGCTCGAAGCCTTCGATCACGTTCACCGGGATCAGCTGCTTGGTGAAACGCTCGATGCGCTTGACGTTCATGCCTTCGGCGTGGTTCACCAGCGAGATCGCCAGGCCATTGCGGCCGGCACGGCCGGTGCGGCCGATGCGGTGCACATAGTCCTCAGGGAACTTCGGCAGGTCGTAGTTGAACACGTGGGTGATGTTCGGTACGTCGATGCCGCGCGCGGCGACGTCGGTCGCGACCAGCACCTTGACCTGGCCGCGGCGCAGGCCATCGAGCGTGCGGTTGCGGGCGCCCTGGTGCATGTCGCCATGCAGTGCGGCGGCCGAGAAACCGGCGATGTTCAGGCGGTCGGCGATGGTGTCGGCGTCGCGCTTGGTGGCGGTGAAGACCACGGCCTGGTCCAGCGTTTCGTCGCGCAGCAGGTGGTCCAGCAGGCGGTTCTTGTGCGACAGGTCGTCGACGAAGTGCACGCGCTGGGTGATGTTTTCATGCTTCGACGCCGAACCGGCGATCTGGATGATCATCGGGTCCTTGGTGATGCGGCGTGCCATGTTGCCGACAACGCCGTCCAGCGTGGCCGAGAACAGCATGGTCTGGCGGCCGGCAGGGGTCGCGTCGACGATCTTTTCGATGTCGTCGATGAAGCCCATGTCGAGCATGCGGTCCGCTTCGTCCAGCACCAGGATTTCCAGCTGCGAGAAATCGATCTTGCCCGATTCCATGTGGTCGATCAGGCGGCCAGGGGTGGCGACCAGGATTTCAGGATTGCGCGACAGCAGTTGCATCTGCTTCGGGTAAGGCATGCCGCCCAGGATCGACACGGCCTTGATACGGCGGATCTGGGTGCCATATTTTTCGGTCGCGGTGGTCACTTGCAGTGCCAGTTCGCGGGTCGGGGTCAGCACCAGCATTTTAGGCTGTGCAGGCTTGAAACGTGGACGCTCGCCACGGGCGCGGGCCGACTGGGCTTCCTGGGCGGCGGTCTTGGCGGCCGGCGATTGCTCGGCCACGGCGAATTTGTGCAGTGCTGGCAGCATGAATGCTGCGGTCTTGCCCGAACCGGTCTGCGAGGAAACCAGCAGGTCGCGGCCGTTGATGGCCGCAGGAACGGCTTGTTCCTGTACAGCGGTTGGCTTGGTGTAGCCGGCGTCGGTAACTGCCTTGACGATGGACGCGTGGAGGCCTAATGCTTCAAAACTCATGTGTTCTTTTCTTTCGGTATAGATCAGCGCCCGAGCAAAAGCTGCGAGCGCAAAATAGCAACGCCAACCAACACAACGAAATGACTCAAAGATGAAAGAAATTTCGGCACAAAAGCTTTGCGCCGGGACGGTGTCAGGTGCGACACCAAAGGCGGGAGGGCTTTATTGGGGCGGTCCAGGGGGACCTGCCCAGGCTTGCGAAGCTGCTAGTTTTACTTCTTTGTAACTGCCAAAAGCCATCGCTTAGTCTGATTGCGAGAAACGTATTGCAGCGCACAAACAGAACTATACAGTAGTTTCACTGTTTCTGCACGCAAAATCCCGGAAAAGGTATAGACAGGACCTGGTACCGGTTTTCGGTACAATGCGAATAAGCGGGGGCTTCCCCGAACCGAATCCATCCATAACATGGTCAGCCAGGCCTGCGGGGACAAGCAACAGCGGCGGCGCCTCGGCGCGGCCAGGATTGCTGCTGCGTGTTTCGGATGGCTTGCCGTCCAGGCGGCCGGCAGCCAGGCGGCGCTCCCGCATCCCGGTCCAGCCGCAGCGCCGGCCACGGCCCAGCCCAGGTTGATCACCGCCTGGACCCATGAGGACGCCAACTCGCCCCATTTCGAGGTCTTGCAAAAAGCGGTAGATCGCTTCAACGGCCGGCAGCGCGGCTATCAGGTGAGGATCGTTTCCTCGGTGCGCAGGATCTACGAGAGCTGGATCCACAGCGAGGCGGCAACCGGTTCCCTGCCTTGCCTGGTGGAATTTGACGGACCCTACCTGCCTGCCTTCGCCTGGCCGGGCTACCTGCAACCCATCGACCGCTTCGTGCCGCCGGACATGCTGGGCGACTTCCTGCCCTCCATCGTGGCCCAGGGGACGTACCAGGGCCGGCTCTACAGCCTCGGGCAATACGACTCCGGCATGGGCATGTGGGGCAATCGCCGCTACCTGCAGGCCGCCGGCGTGCGGATTCCCACCCTGGCCGCGCCCTGGAATCTCGCCGAGTTCGAGCAGGCGCTGGAAAAGCTGGCGGCCGTGGAAGGCGTTGACTATGCCATCAGCCTGGGCCTGCACAACAAGCCCAGCGGCGAATTCTTTTCGTATGCCTACGCGCCCATCCTGCAAGGCTTTGGCGGCGACCTGATCGACCGCGCCAGCTACCGCAGCGCCAAGGGTGTGCTCGACGGGCCGCGCTCGGTATTGGCAATGAAGCATTTCCAGCGCTGGGTCCAGCAGGGCTGGGCCCGGGGCGCGATGGCGCGCTTCGACGATTTCGACAAGGGCAGGGCGGCCTTGTCATGGAGCGGGAACTGGGCTTACCGGCGCTACGACAAGGCACTGGGCAAGGACCTGGTCGCGCTGCCGATGCCGGACTTCGGGCAGGGCATCAAGACCGGCATGGGGTCGTGGGCCTGGGGCATGTCGAGCACCTGCAGCGAACCTGCCGGCGCCTGGGCCTTCCTCGCCTACCTGCTGTCGGACAAGGAGATCGTCAACATGACGAGCGTCAACAACGGCATACCGGCGCGCCGCTCCGCCATGCTGGCATCGCCGCTGTACGGCGCCGAGGGACCCTTGCGCTTCTACGTGCGCCAGCTCGAAACGGCGGGCGTGCCGCGCCCCGCGACGCCCGCTTACGACACGATCAGCAAGGCCTTTGGCGAGGCGGTCGCGCGCATTGCGGCGGGAGCGGACGTGCAGGCGGAACTGAGCAAGGCCGCCGCCATCATCGACCGGAACATCGCCGCGCACCGCGGTTACCAGCATGAGTGATCCTGCTATCGGCCAAGGGTAGAGACATGAGATTTGGCATCAAGCAAAAGATAATGTTTGTGCTGATCAGCGTGCTGGCATTCAGCTCCGCCTTGTATGCGCTGCTGGCCTCCTACTATACCAACCAGCAAAACCAGGAAACCGCGTATGCCGCCCTCGATCGCGACCTGCTGGCATGGCGCAACGATTTGCAGGCCCAGACCCTGCGGCTGCAGCGGGTCGCGCTTTCCTCCAGCAGGGACCCGGTGCTGCTGAACCAGCTCGCCGCCCTGGTCACGCTCGAATTGAATGTCAACGACACGCGGCGCGTGAAGGAAGCCGCCGAGATCGGAAGGTCCCTGTCCTACAGCAAGGCGGTTTCGCTCAACCGCCTGCATCTGATCCAGCAGGCAGGCGGTTTCTCCAGCATTGGACTTCATACCGGCAACAAGTTGAGCCACTATGTCACGGATGCCGGCGCCGGCATGGCCATCCGCAAGGAGAACCAGCAAGCCGCATGGATCCAGGCCGATCCCGGCCTGGCGGGCGATGGCAATTTCCAGAGCTGGCCGGCGTGGCAGGAAGGCCCGCCACCGGCTACCGTCGCGCGCAGCACGGCGGAGGTCAAGCGGACGACGGTGTCCTTCGTCTTCCTGTCGCCGGAGCTGGCGGCGATCGAGATCGCCGTGCCGATGCAGGGCTTGATCGAAGAATTCCTGCGCGATGCCGCCATCCAGCCTTTGTCGCGCTTCGTTGCGGAGCTGGCGATCGCCGATCCGTCCCGCAATGCCGCCAGGGGCGCGGCCGACCGGCAACCCGCAACGCTTGCCATCCTGGTGTTCCGCAAACTGATCGACCGCGCCGTACTGAAGGACCTGGCGGCGAAGACCGGCAAATGGCCGATTCTCTTTTCGCCCGACGGCAGCCACCAGCAGATGCTCGCCGATCACCACCGGGTGCCCACGGAGCTGCTGCGGCAGGCGCAAACCCAGGCGTCGACCGCGGCGCCGCAAGTGATCCGGCAGACCGTGACGACCGAAAAAGGATCGTTCTACGAGGCCCTGCTGCCGCTGCAGTTCGAGGGCGAGATGCGCCTCATCCTCGGCCTGGCCGCCTCGCGCGACAGCACGATACAGAATATCCGGCAAACCGTTAGCGCCATCTTGCTGGCCGCCGGCCTGGTGCTGGTGGCCAGCATCGGGATCGGCACCTTCTGGATAGCGCGCTTCATCGACCCCATCGTCGCCCTGACCGGCGCGGTGCAGCGGATCGGCATCAAGCGGCGGCGGATTCGCGCGGACGAGCTGCAGCCGATCGCGATCAAGGCGCCCGATGAAATCGGCGAACTGGGTGCGGCATTCAACGTGATGATCGCCGAGCTGCGCCACTCCATCGAAACGCTGGAACAGCGCGTGCAGGCCCGCACCGCCGAGCTGCGCCAGCAGGCGCGCTACCTGCGCACCTTGATCGACACGCTGCCGCTGTGGGTCTGGCTCAAGGACACCCAGCACCGCTACCTGGCCATCAACCAGGCCAATGCCGATGCCTGCGGCCGCAGCGTCGACGCCATGATCGGCAAGTCGGACAGCGAGCTGTGGCCGCCGGAGATCGCGGAACGCTACCGCGCCGACGACCTGGAGGTCATGGCTGCGCTCGAACGCAGGACGGTCGAGGAGCCGATTGCCGGAGAAGCCGGCAGTACCGTCTGGATGGAAACCTGCCGTGCGCCGGTGCTGGACGAGGATGGCACGGTGCTGGGCATCGTCGGCGCGGCACGCAACATCAGCGAGCGCAAGGCGGCCGAAGCGGCGCGCGAAAAGGCGCTGGCCGAAGCGGTGCTGCTGGCGCGCCAGCGCAGCGAATTCCTGGCGCAGATGAGCCACGAATTGCGCACGCCGCTGAACGCCATCCTCGGCTATGCGCAAATCCTGCAGCGCGACCCGCACCTGTCGAAGCGGCAGACGGTGGGCCTGGTGACCATCCATGAAAGCGGCCAGCACCTGCTCACCCTGATCAACGACATCCTCGACCTGGCGCGGGTCGAAGCCGGCAGGCTGACGCTCGATCCCAGCGACGTCGATCTCGCCAACTTCCTTCGCATCGTGGGCGACATCATCCGCGTCAAGGCAGAGGAGAAGAGCCTGCTGTTCGAATTCCGGGCCGCGCCGGAGCTGCCCGCCGCGGTCAAGGCGGACGACCAGCGCTTGCGCCAGGTACTGCTCAACCTCCTGGGCAATGCGGTCAAGTTCACCGACCGCGGCACCATCTTCCTGGGCGTACAGCGCGTCGCGACCCCGGGGGGCGGGCAAGCCACGGTTCGGCTGCGCTTCGAAGTCGGGGACAGCGGGATCGGCATGAGCGAGGAACAGCTCGCGCGCATCTTCCAGCCCTTTGAACAGGTAAGCGAAGTACGGCGGCGCGAAGCGGGAACCGGCCTGGGCCTGGCTATCAGCCAGCAACTGGTTCGGCTCATGGGCGGGAAGATCCATGTCCGCAGCGAATTGGGCAAGGGCAGCCTGTTCTGGTTCGAGCTGGACCTGCCGCTCGCCAAGGCCCTGATTACCGAGCTGTCGGTGCAGCCGGCCATTCTCGGTTACGAAGGCGCGCGCAAGAAGATACTGGTCGTGGATGACGTGCCGCACAACCGCGCCATGCTGATCGAAGCCTTGCAAGCGCTTGGGTTCGAGGTCTTCGACGCGAAGAATGGCGAAGAATGCCTGGACATGCTAAACGCAGTGCGCCCGGATCTGATCGTGATGGATGTCATGATGCCGGTCATGGACGGACGGGAAGCGACGCGCAGGATACGCCGCATGCCGGCCTTCGCCGCTATCCCCATCATTATCGTCACGGCCAGCGCGACCCGCGAAGACGAGGCGAAATGCCTGGATGCGGGCGCCAACGCCTTCATACCCAAACCCATCGATCATGAGATCCTGCTCAAGATCATCGGCGAGCTGCTGTCCCTGAGCTGGATTCATGGCGAGATCGCGCAGGAAACTGCGGAAGAGGCGGGGGAATTCGTCGTGCCGCCGCCGGACGAGATCGAGACGCTTAACCAGCTGGCCAGGCTGGGCAACATGGAAATGATCAGTGCGCGCGCGGATTACCTGAAACAGCTGGACCCGCGCTACATTCCGTTCGCGTCGCGGCTGCGGCAGCTGGCGGAGAGCTATCAATCCAAGGCGATCACGATACTGTTGGAGCAGATTGGGTCGCAAGCGGAAGCGACGCGGACGGATTGAAAGGGTCCAAACCCCGGTTTGGACCCCGGTTATGATTTATCAACCTGCGCGGCGCTTCTTGGCCGACGCGGACACGTTGCCGCTGCCGCTGACGCGGGTCTTGAGCTTGGCGACGCCGGCGGCCGCTTTGGCCTTGACGCGCTCGGCATTGCTCATCCTGGACGTGACACGCGAACGCTTGCCGCTGCGCTCGGCTTCGAAAGCCATCACGGCATTCTCGACGATGTGCTCGGCGATGTCGCTGTCCACCGACGCCTTGGTTTTCGGCACCAGGATCGTCGACCCGGCCTTCAGGCGCGTGGCGGCAGGGATATTGTTGGCCTGGCGCAGCACTTCCGGCGTGGTGCCGAATTTCGAGGCCAGCGAGGCGATGCTTTCGCGCGCGCCGGTGATCCGGTGCGTGGTCCAGGTCGACAGCGCGCGGCCCCACTGGGACAGGTTCAGCTGGAACTTCTCGGCATTTTCCTGCGGCAGCAGGATCTTGGTCTGTTCGCCGCCGATGATGACCGGGCGGTTGAACTGCGGATTGAGCGCCTTGAATTCTTCGACCGACATCTCGGCCAGCTGGGCCGCGATGGTCAGGTCGATGTCGCTGGTCTTGTCGATCGCCGTGAAGTAGGGCTCGTTGTCGATGACCGGCAAGGTCACGCCGTACTGGCCCGGGTTGGCGATGATGTTCTTGACCGCCTGCAGCTTGGGCACGTAATTGCGCGTTTCGGCCGGCATGTGCTCGGCCAGGCTCTCGAAATCGGTCGGCTTGCCCAATGCCTGGTTCTTCTTGATGGCGCGCTGGACATTGCCTTCGCCCCAGTTGTATGCGGCCAGCGCCAGTTGCCAGTCGCCAAACATGACGTACAGCTTTTGCAGGTAGGACAGGGCGGCGTCGGTCGACTGCAGCACGCCGCGGCGCTCGTCCTTGAACATGTTCTGGGCCAGCTTGAAATCCTTGCCGGTGCCTGGCACGAACTGCCACATGCCGGCGGCGTCGGCGCTGGAATAGGCTTGCGGGTTGAACGCGGACTCAATGATTGGCAGCAAGGCCAGCTCGGTCGGCATGTGCCGTTTTTCGAGCTCGGTGACGACGTGGAACAGGTAGCGCGAGGCGCGCACCGAGACGCGGGCGACATAGTCCGGACGCGTGCTGTACCAGGTGATGTGCTTGCCCACCAGGGAATTGTTGATATCGGGAATTGCGTAGCCGGAACGGATCCGGCCCCAGACGTCCGCTTCCTTGTATTCCTCGGCCTTGTAGACTGGCTGGGGAGGGAGCACGGCTGGCTTGGCGGCAACCGGGCTGGCGACTGCAGGCGCGGTGGCGTTGGCTTCGAACGCATGGCTGACAACCGGCGCCAGTGAAACGAGCAGCGCTGCGCATGCGAGGGTCGTACGTGTAAATGCTTGCATAGTGTCCCATTGTTGCGTCCAAGAACTTATGGACTGACGAATGTAGATAAGTTCGGAGTGTACGTAGCACTGTTCCCATGAGTCAAGCGTTCTCGTCTGAAGCTTACAAAATTTCTTGGAAAGACTTTTTACTAACGATTTCAAAGGATTACGCGCTGTGTTCAAATTACTATCGCGTAAAACCGCTGACCCCGGTTTTACGAAGAGTGCGTACAATTTGGCTTTCGCACCAGCGTCCCTTACAGAAAGCATCAACAATGGCTACCCCTAACCTGAACGCCGACGATGACCAGATCATCGCCGCGACCCGCAACTGGCTCGAGAAAGCCGTCATCGGCTTGAACCTGTGCCCCTTTGCCAAGGCCGTTCATGTAAAGAAGCAGATTCGCTATGTTGTCTCGAGTGCCACGACGCCGGAAGCGCTGCTGGAAACCTTGATGAATGAATTGCAATACCTGTCCGACACCGATCCGGAAGTGGTCGACACCACCTTGCTGATCCATCCCTTCGTGCTGACCGACTTCCTCGATTACAACGAGTTCCTGGACGTGGCCGACGCCGCTGTCGAAGACATGCAGCTCGACGGCGAGCTGCAGGTGGCCAGTTTCCATCCGCAATACCAGTTCGCCGACACCGATATCAACGACATCGGCAATTTCACGAACCGGGCGCCGTATCCGATCCTGCATCTGCTGCGCGAAGACAGCATCGAGCGCGCCGTGGAGGCGTTCCCTGAGGCGGCCGAAATCTTCGAGAAGAATATCGAGACGCTCGAGAAGCTGGGGCACGAGGGCTGGGACAAGCTGGACGTGGGGCCGGCCCGGTGAGCGACCCGGTCAAGCTGCCGGAGCGGCCGGACACGCCCTGCGTGGCCGTGTGTTCGACCACGTTCGACGAGATTTGCCGCGGCTGCGGACGCAGCGTGGTGGAAGTGGCGCACTGGGTGTCGATGAGCGCCGAGGAGAAGGAAAGGGTGTGGGTCAGGATTCTGTCGCAGGGGTATCCGCGCAGGAATACCTGACCTGGGACCGGGGACGACGGTAGGGCGGGTGAGCGCAGCGCTACCCACCAAGGCCGCCGATGACTCATGGTGGGTAGCGCTGCCGCTCACCCACCCTACCCAATTTTTAAGCAAGCTTAAAAACTGCCGATGAAGTCCTTCTTGCCCACTTCGATGCCGTTATGGCGCAGGATCGCGTACGCGGTCGTGGCGTGGAAGTAGAAGTGCGGCAGCGCATAGTGCACCAGGTAGACCTGGCCCTTGAACTGCTTGGCGTTCGGGCCGCTGCTGGTGCTGATCTCGCGCTGGGCCGACGCTTCGATGCCGTCCTGCGGCAAGCCGTCGATGAAGGCGAGGGTGCGGGCGATGCGCTCCTTCAGGTCGGCGAAGCTCTGTTCGGTGTCTTCGTACTTCGGCACGTCCACGCCGGCCAGCCGCGCCGAGCAGCCCTTGGCGAAATCGGCGGCCACCTGGATCTGGCGCACGAAGGGGAACATGTCAGGGTAGAGGCGGGCCTGCAGCAGCGCGGCCGGCTCTATCTTCTTTTCGGCGGCGTGGGCCTCGGCCTTGTCGATGATCGCCGACAGGCTGGTCAGGATTTGTTTGAAAACGGGTACAGAAGCGTCGTACATGGAAAAAGTCATCATAGTCCCCTTTGAAAAGTGCTGCGATGATAGCAATTCGCGCGGGAATGTGCTGGCCGTCGCCAATTTGTGCCACATCGCCACTTTCTTGGCTGGCTTTGCTCCGCACGCCATGCTTCTTGGTGACTTGACCCGCCTTTTGACGGATAATTCTCTAAAGAAAAGTTTCTTGGTTTAATTACTCGGATGCATCCTATGTTTCTATCCACTTGGCATGCCTAGCACCCGCTACCAACGATTTCGCGCCAAGCTGAGCACCCTGTACGGCCTTTCGATTTACGGAGCGCTGTTGTTGGTCGTCTTCGGTGGGCTTGTCATTCCGGCAATTGTCGGAAGTTACCTGCTGATCGGGGTGCAGGAGCAGAAATCCGCCAAGACGGCATTGAACGAATCGCTGCAGCGCAATGCCGACATCCTCGCGCTGGGCATGCAGGAATCCCTGTGGAACATGAACGCCGAGTCGGCCCAGTCGCTGGTCGAATCGGTCATGCGCGACCCGTCGGTGCTGCAGATCCAGGTCATCGGCCAGGCCGACACCCAGTTCATGAACGTGCATTCGCCGAACCGCCAGATCGGCAATGTCTACCGTGCCGAGCGCGACATCCTGGTGCGCGGCGAGCGCATCGGCCGCATCCTGGTCGAAATGGACGATGCCCGCAGCCAGCAGGAACTGCGCGGCAAGCAGTCGAACTATGCCTTGGTGCTGGCCGGCCAGCTGACCGTGTCGCTGCTGCTGATCGTGCTGTTCCTGAACCGGCGCCTGCTGATCCCCCTGCGCAAGCTGATGAATTTCTCCGACCGCCTGTCGCATGGCGATTTCGAGACCAGGCTGGACCTCGACGGCACCGATGAACTTGGCCGCCTGGGCAGCCAGATGGAGCAGATGCGGGTCGCGATCAAGCACCTGTTCGAAGACATCGGGCGCCGCGAGGAACGCTTCCGCACCATCGTCACCCAGGTGCCGGGCGCGGTGTTCCGCGTGCGTCCGGGCGGGCCGATCGACTTCGTGTCGGACGCCATCGAGGACATCTCCGGCTATCCGGCGGTGCTGTTCATGCGCAGCACCACTGACGCCTGGTCGGACATCATCACCCCGGAAGACCGGCGCATGCAAAGCCGCACCGTGATCGAGGCCAGCAAGAGCGGCCGCCCCTACGAGATCGAATACCGCATCGTCGACGCCACCGGCACCGAGCGCTGGGTGTCCGAGAACGGCCAGCCGCAGCTGGCGCCGACCGGCGAAACCTGGATCGACGGGATCATCTCCGACATCAGCGAACGCAAACACAATGAGATGCGCATCGAAGGCCTGCTGGCCGAGCAGAGCGCGATCCTGGACAACGTGATGTTCGGCGTGATGTTCGTGCGCGAGCGGCAGGTGGTGTCGGTCAACCGCCGCTGCGAGGAACTGTTCGGCTACGGCAGCGGCGAGATGACCGGCAAGTCGACCGAGATCGTGTTCCCGTCGCGCGAAGAGTTCCAGCTGGCCGGTGCGCGCCAGTATGCGAGCCTGGCGCAGGGCCAGTACTTCACCGAGGAGCGCCAGTACCGCAAGCGCGACGGCTCGCTGTTCTGGTGCCTGGTGTCCGGCTGCGCCATCGATCCGCTGCATTCGAACCAGGGCAGCATCTGGGTGTACGCCGACGTCAGCGAACGCAAACAGGCCGAGGAAAAGCTGCGCCTGTCGGCCACGGTGCTCGAGCACATCGCCGACGGCGTGATGGTGATCGGCACCGACCGCCGAATCGTCGCCGTCAATCCGGCCTTCACCCAGATCACCGGCTACACCGAGGCCGAGGCGCTCGGCCAGCCGGCCAACATGGCGCGCTCGGTGCGCCACGACGACGAATTCTACCGCGCCCTGTGGGAAGACCTGGTCGCCAGCGGCTTCTGGCGCGGCGAGATCTGGAACCTGCGCAAGAGCGGCGAACTGTATCTCGAGTGGCTGACCATTTCGGCGGTGCGCGACAACAGCGGCCTGACGACCCACTACGTGGGTGTGTTCTCGGACATCACCAAGGTCAAGGAATCGCAGGAGAAGCTGGACCACATGGCCCACCACGATCCGCTGACATCGCTGCCGAACCGCCTGCTGTTCCATGACCGGCTGCAGCACGCGCTGCAGCGCGCCGCCCGCGACCAGCAGCAGCTGGCGATCCTGTTCATCGACCTGGACCGCTTCAAGAACGTCAACGACACGCTCGGCCACCACATCGGCGACGAGCTGCTCAAGCAGGTGGCGAGCGCGCTGTCGTCGCGCCTGCGCGACGGCGACACCCTGGCGCGCCTGGGCGGCGACGAATTCATCGTGCTGCTCGAGAACATCAACGGCGAGTTCGGGGCCGCCCACGTGGCCGAGAAGCTGATGGCGATGTTCGAGGCGCCGTTCATCGTGTCCGACTACGAGCTGTTCGTCACCGGCAGCGTCGGCATCAGCCTGTACCCGAACGACGCGACCGACCTCAACATGCTGATCCGCAACGCGGACGTGGCCATGTACCAGGCCAAGGCGCGCGGGCGCAATGGCTACCAGTTCTACGCGCCGTCGATGACGGGCGAGGGCGTCGAGCGCCTGCGCCTGGAGGCGATGCTGCGCCGTTCGATCGAGAAGAACGAGATCTTCCTGAACTTCCAGCCGCAGGTCGAAATCGACAGCGGCCGCCTGACCGGCGTCGAGGCCCTGGTCCGCTGGGACAACCCGGAACTGGGCCTGGTGCCGCCGTACCGCTTCATCCCGCTGGCCGAGGACACCGGTTTCATCAACCAGCTCGGCAAGTGGGTGCTGTTCGAATCGTGCCGCCAGATGAAGCGCTGGCAGGAAGCCGGCCTGTACGTGCCGAAGATGGCGGTCAACCTGTCTGTCAAGCAGTTCGAGCGCGGCTCGATCGTCAGCATGGTGGCCGACATCCTGAAGGAAACCGGTCTCGAACCGGAGCGCCTGCAGCTCGAAGTGACCGAGTCGGTCATCATGAACACCGGCGACGCGCTGGTGTTCATCAACGACCTGCACTCGATCGGCGTGGGGCTGGCGATCGACGATTTCGGCACCGGCTATTCCTCGCTGGCCTACCTGAAGCAGCTGCCGGTGCAGACGCTGAAGATCGACCGCAGCTTCATCAAGGACATCTCGACCGACATCAACGACGAAGCGATCGCGATCGCCATCATCCAGCTCGGCAAGAGCCTGAACCTGTCCGTCATCGCCGAAGGCGTCGAGACCGAGGAGCAGGCCGCCTTCCTGCTGCGCCACGGCTGCAACCTGGCGCAAGGCTACTTCTACAGCCATCCGGTGCTACCCGAGGATCTCCTCGAAACGTGGAAGCCCTGAGCCGTCACGGGCAGGCTACAATCGGTGCTGATATCCATCCGATGGGACAGCGATGACACCGAGCTCACCGAAGAACAAGAACCGCCGCCGCTTCCTGCTGGCCGGCCTGGCCGCCAGCGGCGCGCTGACCGTCGGCTGGGGCCTGCTGCCGCCGCGCCAGCGCCTGCACACGGCAAGCCCGCTGCCGGTGCGTGACGGCGCGGTCGCGCTCAACGGCTGGGTCGCCATCGCGCCCGACGGCACGGTGTCGGTGGTGGTGCCCAAGAGCGAAATGGGGCAGGGCGTGAACACCGCCTTGCCGATGCTGGTGGCCGAGGAGCTCGATGTGCCGCTGGCGCAGGTGCGCATCGCCCAGGCCCCGATCGACAAAATCTACGGCAACCTGGCGCTGCTGCGCGATGCGCTGCCCTTCCATCCCGACGCGCAAGGCAGCATCAAGGACGGCGCCCAGTGGGTGATGGGCAAGGTCGCGCGCGAACTGGGGCTGATGTTCACGGGCGGATCGACCAGCGTCAAGGATTGCTGGGAACCGATGCGCGAAGCGGGCGCCGTGGCGCGCGCGATGCTGGTCGCCGCCGCCGCCGCCGAATGGAAGGTGCCCGCGGCCGAATGCCGCACCGACGCCGGCTTCGTGCTGCACGGCGCGCGGCGCGCGTCCTACGGCAGCCTGGCCGCCGCCGCCGCCAAGGCCGGCGAGGGCATCGGCCCGGACGACGTGCGGCTGAAGGACCCCAGGGATTTCAAACTGATCGGCCAACCGGCGCCGCGCCGCGATTCGCCGGCCAAGGTCAATGGCAGCGCCGCCTTCGGCATCGACGCCCGTCCCGCAGGCCTGCTGTACGCCGCCGTGGCCATGTCGCCGGTGGTCGGCGGCAGCGTCGCCTCGTTCGACGCCAGGGCCGCCCAGGCCGTGGCGGGCGTGGTGGCGCTGGTCGATTTTTCGGCGGCGCTGGCGGAGAAGACCGGCGCCGGCGCCGGCGTGGCGGTGGTGGCCTCGTCGTACTGGGTGGCCAAACAGGCGCTCGACAAGCTGGCCGTCAAATGGAACGACGGGCCGAACGCGGCGCTGTCGAGCGCGGCGATCTTCGCCGGCTTCGCCAAGGCCCTGGATGAGGAATCGGGCTTCACCTACTACGAAACCGGCAGCCAGGATGGCGCCCAGGGGGCCGCGAAGACCATCAAGGCCGAGTACCGCGCGCCCTTCCTCGCGCATGCGGCAATGGAGCCGGTCAACTGCACCGCCCAGGTCAAGGACGGCAAGGTAAAGCTGTGGGCGTCGACCCAGGTGCCGGGTATCGCCGTCGATATCGCCGCCAAGGTGGCCGGGGTCGGCAGCGCCGACGTCACGCTCGAGCTGCTGCTGCTCGGCGGCGGCTTCGGCCGCAGGCTGGAGGCCGACATGGTGGCGCAGGCGACAGCGGTGGCCGCCGCCAAGGGCGTGGACGGCCGGCCGGTGCAGCTGATCTGGTCGCGCGAGGATGACATGACCCACGACGTGTACCGGCCGGCGGCGCTGGCGCGCTTTGCCGGCAGCCTCGATGCGGCCGGCACGATCATCGCCTACGACAACAAGTCGGTCAGCGGCGCCATCGGCCACCAGTACTTCCCGCGCAACCTGGGCCTGCCCGGCGGCGGGCCGGACAAGACCACCGCCGAAGGCGAGTTCGACATGCAGTACGAGATCGCCAACCAGCGCGTGGCGCACGTGATCGCCGACAGCGCGGTGCCGATCGGCTACTGGCGCTCGGTCGGGCATTCGCACAATGCCTTCTTCAAGGAAGGATTCATCGACGAACTGGCGCATGCGGCCGGCCAGGACGGCGTCGCGTTCCGGCGCGCGCTGCTCAAACGGCACCCGCGCGACCTGGCGGTGCTCGACGCGGCGGTGGCCGCGGCGGGGACAGCGCCCGAGGGCAGGGCGCACGGCGTGGCGCTGCACCGCTCGTTCGGCAGCATCTGCGCGCAGGTGGCCGAAGTGTCGGTGACGGGCAGGGAGATCCGCGTGCACAAGGTGTGGTGCGCGATCGACTGCGGGCTGGCGGTGAACCCGAACATCATCGCGCAGCAGATGGAGTCGTGCGTGATCTTCGGGCTGTCGGCGGCGCTGGGCGGCGAGGTGACGCTGAAGGACGGGCGCATCGAGCAGCGCAATTTCCACGATTATCCGGTGCTGAGGATGGACCAGGCGCCGGTGGTCGAGACCATCATCATGAAGAACGCGCACCATCCGGAAGGCGTGGGGGAGCCGGGCGTGCCGCCGGTGGCGCCGGCGGTGGCGGGGGCGGTGTTCAAGTTGACGGGGCAGAGGTTGCGGGCGTTGCCGCTGCGGCTGGCGTAGTTGGCCCCAATTCCGCCCTACGGGTTGCCAAGCAGCTTGCGCAGGTTGCACTCCGCCTGCCACGTCCTTCTTTCCTCGGTGCTCACCGCCAGCCTCGCCAGTTCCTCGTCGCTGAACGCCGCCTGCGCCTGCACCAGCCGGTCCGCCAGCGCCGGGTCGGGCAGCATGGTCCCGAAAAACGCGACCACATCATGCCGCTGGATCAGCAAGGTCGGGAAATTCTCCACATCCAGGTCGCCCACGACATCGGCCTGGTCCTCGATATCGATCCAGATGAAAAACTTGTCCGGATGGCGCGCGGCCAGGCTGTCGAACACGGCGCGGTAGCCGCCGCAAGTGCCGCACCAGGCCGCGCACAGGCAGGCGACGATCCAGCCGTCGCCGGCGACGGCGGCCGCCACGGCGGCGCGATTTTCAGGGTTCAGTGTCAAGCTGTGCATTGCAGCATTCTACCTTGGCGCCGACCATGCCGTCCCGCGCTCGGGGTAAAATGCGGGATGGCTATTATTCTTGCAATCGAAACCTCGTCCGAGATGGCGTCCTGCGCCTTGCTGAACGGCGACACCGTCATCGAACGGGCGTCGTCGGGCGTGCGCACCCACTCCCAGGCGATCCTGCCGATGGTCCAGGAACTGCTGGCCGAAGCCGGCATCACGCTGCAGCAGTGCGACGCGATTGCCTTCGGCGCCGGCCCCGGCTCGTTCACCGGCGTGCGCACGGCCTGCGGCATCGCCCAGGGCCTGGCTTTCGGCGCCAAACTGCCGGTGGTGGCCGGCATCACGCTCGAGGCGATGGCGCTGGCCTGCCAGCGCGCCACGGGCGCCAGCGAGATCCTGGCGGTGCTCGACGCCCGCATGGGCGAAGTCTACTGGGCCCAATACCGCCATGACGGTGCCTGGCACGTCGTGGCCGCGCCCGCGCTGTGCGCGCCGCAGGATGTGGCGCCGCTGCCGGCCGCCGCGCCGCTGGCCGCTTGCGGCAACGGCTTTGCCGCCTATGCCGAGGCGTTCGCGGCGCAGCCATGGGCTGTGGGCGCCCATGCAGGCATCATGCCGCATGCGGCCGACGTGGCGCGCCTGGCCGCAACCAGCCTGGCCGCTGGCGAGGCCGTGACGGCGGCCGACGCCCAGCCGCTCTACCTGCGCAACAAGATTGCCTACACCGCCGCCGAGCGCGCCGTCATCAATGCGTCGAAGGCCGCTGCATGACGTCAGAGTTCGACCGGCTCGACTATGCGCCGATGGTGCTGGCCGACGTGGACGAGGTGGTGGCGCTCGAGGAGAGCGTCTACCCGCATCCCTGGAGCCGCGGTAATTTCGTCGATTCGCTCGCGAGCGGCTATATTGCATGGACCGTGCGCGACGAGGGCTGGCTGGTTGGCTACTTCCTGCTGATGGAAGCGGTCGACGAGGCGCACCTGCTGAACGTGGCGGTGTGCCCCTCGCACCAGCGCCAGAAGCTTGGCCTGTACCTGCTCGACAAGGTGGCAGCGGTGGCGCGCGGGCAGGGCATGGAATCGGTGCTGCTTGAAGTGCGCCCGTCCAACCTGCGCGCCCTGAAAGTATATGAACGCTACGGCTTCAAGGAAATCGGCCGCCGCAAGAACTATTATCCGGCTCACAATGGCCAACGCGAGGATGCGATCGTGATGAGGTTTACGCTATGAGCGGCATATCGCCGCGCGACGCCGCCTTCCTGGCGGAGATGGGCATCGGGCCGCTGTGGACCGCGCGCGCCGCCGCGCCCGCGGCGAACGAAGCGCCTCCGGAACCCGTGGCGTACCAGCCGCCGATGCCGACCTTCCAGCCGGGCCACGCCCCGAAGGCGGCGCCGCCACCGGTGCAGCCGCCGCCGCCCGAGTATGCGCCGGGGCACGAGCCGCGTGCGGCGCCCGCCGCGCCGGCGCCTGCCAGCGGCGAATCGGCGTGGGGCGACGAGCCCGCGGCGCCGGTCACCGAGGCGGAAATCGCAAAGATGAACTGGGCCCAGCTGCGCGCTGCCGTGGCCAGTTGCACCCGCTGCGGCCTGTGCGCGGGCGGGCGCAAGCCTGTGATGGGCAGCGGCGCACAGTCGGCCCGCTGGCTCGTTGCCGCCGGCGCCGCCAATGCGAACGACGAAAAGGAGCGCCAGCCGCTCACCGGCGACGCGGGCAAGCTGCTGGCCAACATGCTCGCGGCGGTCGACCTGTCGCGCGACGAGAATGCCTATGTGACCAACGTGATCAAGTGCCGCCCGACCACCGCCGGCGGCGGCGACCGCGCGCCGACCGCGGAAGAGGCGCAGGCCTGCCGTCCGTGGCTCGAACGCGAGCTGGCACTCTCCGGCGCATCGATGCTGCTGTCGGTCGGCCAGATCGCGGCCAACAGCCTGCTCGACAAGCCGCTGCAGGAATCGCTGGCCGCCACCCGCGCCCAGCTGCACGAGTTCCGCGGCGTGGCGCTGGTAGCGACCCTGCACCCTGGCGAACTGCTGCGCCGCGGGGCGGACAAGGCGCTGGCCTGGGCCGACCTGTGCCTGGCCAGGGCGCACGATGGCCGACCCGAGTAACAACTACCAGGCGCTGTTCGAGCAGCGCTGGGGGCATCTGACCCAGCCGCACGTGCGCGCTCTGGCCTGGCTGCTCGATGCGCCGGACCTGCTCGACGCCGCCGATCCTCACTGGCAGCACAAGATCGCCTCGGTCGGCGCGCTGCCGGCCAGCGTGCACGCCTGGCTGGCAGCGCTCGACGCCGACCCGGCGCCGCTGCTGGCATCCCTGGGCGAGCGCACTTACACGCGCCTCGGCCTGTATGCCGAAAAGCTGATGGCCTTCTACTATGCCGAACAAGGCTTGCTGGTCGCGCACGGCCTGCAGGTGCGCGCCAGCCGCAACGCCACCATTGGCGAGTTCGACTTCCTGCTCGACGCCGGAGGCGGCATGCTCGAGCACATCGAGTTCGCGACCAAGTTCTACCTGCTGCTGGGCGAGACCGCATCGAGCTTCGACACCTTCGTCGGCCCCAACCTGGCCGACAGCCTGGGCGCCAAGATGCGCAAGATCTTCGAACGCCAGCTGGCGCTGGCCGACCATCCCGCTGCGCAGCCGCTGCTGCCGCGGCCCGTGGCGCGTGCGCGTGCGCTGGTCAAGGGCTGGTTGTTTTATCCGGCTGGCGCGCAGGCGCCGATGGCCGGCATCGGTCCGCTGCATTGCCGCGGCTTCTGGTGTGCGGTAGGGGAGATCGGCGAGTTGGCGCAGGTGCGTTTCGTGGTCGTGCCGCGCATGCAGTGGCTGGCGCCGTACAAGGGCGCGGCCGAACCCGTGCTGGACCGCGCAGCGCTGCAGGCGCAGCTGGCCGATATCGCCACCCCGGTGCTGGTAGCTGCGGTGCGCGAGGAAGGCGGCACGGCCACCGAAGTGGCGCGTGGTTTCGTCGTCCCCGGCGACTGGCGCGCGCGCGCCGCATCCCGGACGACTTCGCGCACTAATTGAACAAATTGCTTGACATCGCCTCCAGGCATGTATACTGTATTAGTTAATTAATACAGTAGATTGAAGCCTGCGCAGGCACTGTAAATTCCGCGAAATTTAATTGTTCACACCACATTTGGAGAAATACGCCATGAAACGAATTCTTGCTGCCGCACTGATTACTTTGTCGATCGCCATGCCGGGCGCGTATGCCCAAACCGCTGCGCCAGCCGCCGCACAGATCGATCCCGCCGCCGCCAGCGCGGCCAAGGAATTGATGGACGCGATGAAGGTCCGCGAGATGATGCGGATGTCGTTCGCGCAGATTCAGCAGAACCTGCCGCAGATGATGATGCAGGGCGCCGCCGGCGCGATCAATGCCAATGCAAAGCTCAGCGCGGCGCAAAAGAAGAGCGCCATCGCGGAAGTGGAAAAGGAACTGCCGGCGGCTGCCAAGGCCTTCGGCGAGACCATGAACGATCCCAAGCTGATGGATGAGCTGATGGGCGAGATGATGCCGCTGTACGCAAAGCATTTCAGCGGCGATGAACTGCGTGGCATGATCGCTTTCTACCGCAGCCCGCTCGGCCAGAAAATGCTGCAGACGATGCCGCAACTGATGGGCGAGTCGATGCAGATCAGCCAGCGCGTAGTGATGCCGCGCATGATGGCGATGGTCGAAAAGCTCGCGCAAGGCAAGAAATAAGCCCGACGAGTCGGTTTGCATGGACACCAACTCCTCCAAATTATTCTCGATCGCGACCGGCTCGTCCGAGCCGATCTACCGCCAGCTGGTCGAGCAGACGCGGCGCCTGATCGCAGGCGGCCAGCTGGCGCCGGGGCAAAATATGCCATCGGTACGGGAGATCGCTTCGGCGCTGGCGCTGAACCCGATGACCGTGTCGAAGGCCTACGGGATCCTGGAAATGGAGGGGGTGCTGTCACGGCGGCGCGGGCTGGGCATGATCGTGGCCGATGGATCGCGCGATGCGCAAAGCGCCGATACGCGCACCGATCTGCTGCGCCCGACGCTGGAACGCGCGGCGATGGAAGCGCGCCAGCTCGAGCTGGACGACGAGACGGCGCTCGCGCTATTCGCGCGCATCCTGAACGAACGACGCAAGGCATAGCCTGCGGTCCTGAAACATTATTGTCTGGGGAATCATGCGAACCATGCGCATCGCCTTCATGTTGCTGTTGCAGCCAGTCCTGTTACGCCGGACCTTGGGCGCGCCCTGGGTGCAATGGCTGATGCTTGCCCTGAGCGCCGGCGCCATTGCGCTTGCCATCGTGTTCCAGTCGACACTGGCCGCCGGGCTGGCCTGCCTCGTCGGCGCTGGACATCTGCTGATGTGGTGGGCGCTGTTCGTCATCAGCATCGGCTTGCAGTTCTCGCAGCGCGGCGCCAGGCTGGCGCCGTCGTTGCGCCGTGTCGCGTTGGCGACCACCATTGTTGCGTATTTGTGCCTGGTTCTGATCATTGCGATGGCCGCGGGCAGTGTGTTTGGCCATCACGTGCTGTGGGCGCTGCTGGCAGGATGGGGCCTGGCCGCCGTCGCACTGATCGTGGCGGGGCGGGAAGCCGTGGGTTTCATCGCGCTGGCGCCGTTGCCCCTGGGGCTGTCCAGATTCCACGATGTCGCGCCGGTCCTTGTTCTGCTGGCCACGCCGGCCGGCATCGCCGCCGGCGCCGCGCTGCTGGCCGCGTCGATGTGCTACGCCTTGCACCTGCTCATGGGCAGGCACGAGGGCGATGATGAGCACAATAAGTTCCTGGACCTGTGGCGCCATACGGCACGCGGTACGCAGCAAAAGTCTGGCCCCTTGCTCAGGCCCTTTGTCGCCGCGTACGCAGGCTGCCTGCGCCGGGATTGCGCGCGGCGGGACAAGCAGAATTTGCTGTTGCATGCGGCCGGTCCCTCCCTGCACTGGACGGGGTCGCTGAGCTTTCAACTGACCATGCTGCTGGGGAGCCTCGCCTACTTTCTGATCCCTGCGTTGAACGCCGGCCAGGCCTTGGGCATGGGTGCGGGATTGATGCTTGGCTCGATACTGATGTTACTGAATGGAGTTGCCCGCCTTGCGGCGGGCCAGCCCGAGCAAGCGCTGGTTCGCCTGGCGCCGGGCATGCCGGTGGCGAGTGCACTGAACCGGCTGCTGGCACGCGGCCTGCTTGGCATATTCTTCATGAACTGGCTTGTTGCCATGCTCATTACGGCCTTGCTCCTTGCACTGGCCGGAGCAACGCAATCCCAGTTCATCGAGCAAATGGCCGCCACGTCGGTGTTGCTGCTGCTGGCCGCCGGCGTGCTGCGCAATTTCGCCATCGGCAACAAAGGGCGGGACCGGATCGTACGTGGCCTGCTGTATGGCCTGGCGTTTATCCTGATGGTAGCGCTGATGACGGCGATGCCGCTGGTGCCTGTGGGAATTGCCCTGTTCGATTGGCCGGCATTGAAGGCGCCCGGGGTGGCGCAGGCCGGTTTGCTGCTGGTGACCTTGCTACTGTTGCTGCTGGCCGGACTGATTGTGCGCTGGCGCTGGCGGGCCATGCTCGCCGCGCCGCCGGCATTTCCGGCCGGGCGTCTCTGACACGATTCATTGAAACGAATAAAACATCATCATGAACGATATCATCATCAACGTCGCCGCCATTTCCAAACGTTTCGGTTCGCAAGAGGTGCTCGATGCGCTTGATTGGCAGATCAAACGGGGCCAGGTGCTTGGCCTGCTGGGGCGCAATGGCGCCGGCAAATCGACCCTGCTCGAATGCATGCTGGGACTGCGCGACGCCGACGGCGGACAGGTCACCATGTTCGGTGAGGACGTGGCCAGCCTGTCCGAAGCGGCGCGGGCGCGCATTGGCTACGTGCCGCAAAAGTCGGCGCTGTTCGAGTGGCTCACGCCGCGCCAGATGCTGGACTACTTCAAGGCCCTGTACCCGCGCTGGAACGAGGCCAAGGTTGAAGGACTGCTGGCGCGCTGGCAGCTGGACGGCGCGGCGAACAGCAAGACGATCGGCAAGCTGTCGGGCGGCGAGCAGCAGCGCCTGTCGATCATCCGCGCGCTGGCGCACGACCCCGACTTGCTGATCCTGGACGAGCCGGTGTCGGCCCTCGATCCTGTGGGACGGCGCGATTTTCTGGTCGAATTGATCGACGGCGTGATTGAACGCGGCACCACGGTCGTGTTTTCAACCCACATCCTGTCGGACCTGGAGCGCGTGGCGCTCGATGTCGCGTTTCTCAAGGAAGGCAAGATCGTGCTGCAAGGCCCGCTCGACACCTTGATGGAAGACGCCCAGCGGGGCGCGGCGCCGCAGTCGCTGGAGGATATCTTCATCGAAGTCACGGGATAAGGGACGGTGTGCGGAATATCTGTCGTCTGCCATCAACGCAGCTGCCATGCGGCCGTTGCATCGCGCGTAGCAAAGGCTTCCGTGCGCAGCCAGGCTTGTGCCGCTTCGACCTGCGGAGACGGCGCATGGCCAGCACTGCGCACGAGATGGTAGGTATGGCCGGGGATAGCGGGACCCCGCAGGCGCACCAGCCGGCCGGCGCGCAGGTCGTCGGCCAGCAGCGTCAGGCTTAGCAAGGCAACACCCTGTCCCGCCAGTGCGGCCTGGATGGCATGGCCCTCATCGGAAAACCGGAGCTGGCCCTCGCGTCCCTCCCACGGCAGCCCGGCTGCCGCAAACCAGTTTTCCAGGACACGGATCTGGTGGCTGATTGCCGTCGGGGTGACGGCCAGCTCATTGGCCGCCTGTTTGAAGCTGCCATGGCGGGCCGCCGCTTCGAAGGCGCGCAACGCGGAAAGTGGGGGGAGTCGGCGCATAGACAGGTGAAATGAATTCATCTTATGCCTGACGAATTCGAGTTTGTCAACGGAACCGCGAAAGCCTATCGTTCCGTTCGCGCCCATTCGCGTTTATCCCATTGAAAGGAACTACCATGCTGGAACGCGTTATTACTCAACCGGACAACTACGAGCCTTTCCTGCTTTCACAGGGCATCCGCTTCGGCGACCTGTTGTTCATCTCGGGCCAGGCGGGTGCCGGTGATGACGGCAAGATCGTCGAAGGCGGCTTTCGTGCCCAGGGTGAACAGGCGTTCGCCAATCTCAGTCGTGCCCTCGAAGCAGGCGGGTCGACCTTGAAGGATGTCATCAAGGTGACAATCTTCGTCACAGACATGGGCAACTTCAACGAGGTAGTGGAGCTGCGCCGCACCTTCTTTTCCGCTCCCTATCCGGCCGACACGATCGCTGAAATCAAGGCGCTGTACGATCCTGCGGCGATGATCGAAATCGAAGCCATTGCGGCAGTGCGCGGTGCGCTTTAGGAAAGATGCCGATCAATGAGTGGCGCGACAAGGTCGGCAAACGTGCAGGCCACGCTGTGGTCGCCGCCCGGAAAAACATGCAACTCTGCCTGTGGCAGCAGGAATGCGAGGCGCTGGCCGACCTTTACTGGACTGATTGGGTCTGCATCTCCCCACAGCAGAAGCGTCGGTATACGCAGCGTGCTCAAGCTGGGGCTTAAATCTTCGTGATAGCTGGTGAACCAGTCCGGCAAATCGGGGTGGGCGCTGCGGATCGCCGGGCGCCAGTCTTCCGCGCCGAAGGTCGCGGGACCCATGCCCGCCGAGGTCACGGAAAGCACCAGGTGCGTGACGAGCTCCGGTTTCCTGAGTGCGGCGAGCATGGCGACGACGCCGCCCATCGACTGGGCGATCAGCGCGCTGGGCTGGTCGATGTGGGCAAGGACCCTGGACACCAGATCGTCGATGCCGTGGATGCTCGGATCGCGCGGAATGCCGCTGAAGCCTGGCCACGTCATATGCACTTTTTCGGCGGGATAGGTCAGCAGGTCCGCGGCGGGGCGCCAGAATTCGGTTCGACCTAGTGCTCCCGGCAGGAAAAAGATTCTGGATGGTTTTTGCATTGACGAAAATATACAGCAAGGGGCGCAGGGGTGGGTGGGCCTTTTTCTGGCCATATCGCGCTTTCACTCGATTCGGCGCGATACCACCCGATAGCCTGCCGCAAATGCCCGATTCGATCACGACACGGCCCGAATTGCATCCGAAAACGCGCGACGGAAACACGATTTCGCCCGATTTTCCGGAATGCATGCATCGCGCAGACATTCATCGTTTGAATCGCGAAAAATCGTGTTTCCGTCGCGCGTTTTCGCTAGAAGAACGGGTGAATGCGGCGGCAAATCGTGCGTTTGCGGCCGACTATCGCACGGAATCGCACGGTATCGTGTGATATCGAGGTTCCGCTGCCCGGAAGCAGCACCACGTCCTCCCCGCCGTCATTGTCATGAACCCGGCAAACATTTCCCTACTTCTTCAATCCGAAGCGGCCCTGCATGGCCGCAGCGCCAACGTGTGCACCCAGCTTTTCGCCGGCCTCGGTCGAGAAGCGGAAATGCATGCCGCCCCAGATCCGTGCCGCCGTGCTTTCGGCGGTGAAGGCCGCCAGGTCCTTGTATTGATGGGTGGTGCCGGTCGCGGTGCTGTCCCAGCTGAAGCTGACCTGGTCGGTGCCGTAGATGTGGCGCAGCATCGCGGCCAGCGCGCCGGCAGTGCACGAGTGGGCCGCCGGGTACTCCGGATGGTTCGGGGTCGGTGCGGCAGGAATCCATCCTGCGTCGGCGATGGTGGCGGGATTGTTGTCGGTATCGGCCAGCGTGATGGCGCTGTCCGGGCGCCACGCGTTGTAGTGGTACTTGGCGTCGAAGCAGGCGATGATGGCGTCGGCCTGGACCGCGTAAGCGGCCGCCAGCAGGCGCGCGGCCTCGGCCGGGTCGCTGGTGCTGCGCGCGAATCGGCCGAAATTGCGGGGCAGGAAAGTGTAGGGCGGCTCCGTATGGAAGCGCGCGATCGCCAGCTGCGCCGCGCTGCGTTTGCTGCTCGCCTTGCCGCCCATGCTCTTGGTTTCATTGAAGGCGGCGGTGTACTCGGCGCTGTCGGTGGCCGGCGGCGGCGGTGGGCGGAACTGGTCCGCGCGCGTCAGCGTGAACGGCAGCAGCGCGCTGCCGTCGCGCAGCATCGGCTTGTTTCCCCGGAATTTGCCGGGCAGGGTGCCGGGCACGTAGTCCGGCAGGACGGCGCCGCGGCCGTCGTTGGCGCGCTTGGCCACGATGCCGGCGGCAACTTCCAGTCCCAGCGCCACGCCCCGGTCGCGCGCCAGGCCGGCGGGCAGGGAGGCGATGTATTTCTCGTAGGCGGGCTGGTAGTGCGCGCCGCGATTCGGGTAGATCGCGCGCAGCACGCCGACCGCGGCGCTGCTGGCGGCCGCTTCGATCGACGCACCCTCGGCGGTGACCCGAGGCACGATCGCATACGGCTGGTAACGGCCGTCGATGGCGCAGATGGCGTCATACATGGCCAGCGCGACGGCGGTCAAGTCGCCGTAGGTCAGCGGTCGCCGTTCTTCCGGCGTGGTGGCGGTGGGGACCTCGGCATTGAGGGTTGCCGCGGCGATCTCGTTCCAGGTGGCGACGACGTTATTGCTGGTGGCGCCGAGAACGACGGGGGCGGCCTGGCTGGCCGATGCAGCCGCCAATGCCAGGGCGGCGAGGATGTGGACGATGCGTACGGCTGGAACCGGCATGACGACCTCTGCTGTTAGCGAGCAAGGTGCTAACAGTAGCACTATTGCATCACCTTTACCAAGACCAATATCAGCAAGGCTGATGCGTGTAAGCGTTGATTTTTAATTAAAGTTCCGATACTGTGAGCGCGGGGCGGATCCTTCAAGCCGGCCTGTCCTTGCCTCGCGCAATGACAGCCTCTACGGGGCTACCCCGTGGGATTTTTAATGTTCAGCATTTCGCCGCATGAGCCGCATTGCACTATCACGCAAGGCTGCTCACGCATCACGAGACTCGTTGAAGGCTCTGCGCCCCTTTCCAACCGAATGACAAATGACCGACTGATCGTGCTGGCGCTGGCGGACACGATGCTGGCCTCCGAGCGCAGCCTCGAAAGCCTGATCGCAGCCTGCCACCGTGTTTTCGGTGCGTCGCCGCCATGGGTGCCCGGTCTCTGCGAAGGGCTCATCGAGCGGACTGGCGACAACTTTCATTACTTCAGCCGGCACGAGATCGCCGGCATCCTGCTTCAGCTGCTCGGCCGCGGATGGGACTACGATGACGATGAGGTAGGCGACGCGCCGCCGCCCTTCATCGAACTGCCTGGGGTGCGGCGCTATTGCATCGACCCGCCAATCCGTCCGCCAATGGCTGCATGGCGCGCCGCGCTCGCACTGCCGGACTTGCCCACAGTCGGCGCGCTCGCCACCTGGCTGAATGAACCGGTCGGCGCGCTCGATTGGTTCGCCGACCAATGGCGCCTTGCCGGCGACGCGCAATCGCGCCTGCAGCATTACCACTATCGCTGGCTGCCGAAACGCAGCGGCGGCTTGCGCCTGATCGAAATTCCCAAGGAGCGGCTGCGCCGCATCCAGCAGAAGATCCTCCGCGAGATCCTCGATCGCTTGCCGCCGCATACGGCGGCACATGGTTTCCGGCGCAGGCGCTCTTGCGTCACACATGCGGCGCTGCACGCGGGCAAGCACATCGTCATCCGCATGGACTTGAAGGATTTTTTTCCGAGTATCCAAATGTCGCGGATCCAGGCGCTCTTCGAAAAGCTGGACTACTCATCGACGGTCGCTGGCACGCTTGCGCGCATTTGCGTCAACCGCGCGCCGCGAGGGGTGTTCCGGGACCTTCAAGCCGAAGTCCCGTGGGCCGCGCGCCAGGCCTTGAAGACGCCCCATCTGCCGCAGGGGTCCCCCTGTTCGCCCGCGCTGGCCAATCTGTGTGCCTACCGTCTCGATATCCGCCTGGAAGCGCTGGCGCGATCTCTCGGCGCAGGGTACAGCCGCTACGCGGATGACCTGGTGTTTTCGGGCGAGCGGGATTTCGCGCGGGCCGCGGAACGCTTTCACATCCATGTCGCCGCCATTGCGCTTGAAGAAGGTTTTCGGGTGAATACCCGCAAGACGCGGGTGATGCGCGAGGGCACGCGCCAGCAAGTGACGGGCGTTGTCGTCAATACGCATCCGAACATCGGACGCGATGACTATGACAGGCTAAAAGCCACGCTGGCGAACTGCGTACGGCACGGACCGGCTTCGCAGAACCGCGCGAACCACCCCAACTTCCGCGCCTACCTGGCGGGCAGGATTTCCCATGTGCGAATGGTGAATGCGCAACGCGCAATCAAATTGCAGCGGCTCGCAGACGCCATCGCCTGGGCCGCGGATTAGTGCTTGTGCTCGCCGATCAGCGCGAGCGAATCGTGTTCCTTCTGGTTGGCCGCATGCCTCTTCATGATCAGCCACATGATGCCGGCCACCGAGCCGCCGAACAGCACGATGATGACGTTCAGGTCCAGGTTCAGCGAGATCATGATCGCATACACGGCCAGCATGGTCAGGATCGACAGGTTCTCGTTGAAGTTCTGCACCGCGATCGAGTGGCCCGCGCTCATCAGCACGTGGCCGCGGTGCTGTAGCAGGGCATTCATCGGCACGACGAAGAAGCCCGACAGCACGCCGATCAGGATCAGCAGCGGGTAGGCCAGCGTGACCGAGGTGACCATCGTCATGCAGATCACGATGATGCCCATGGCGATGCCGAGCGGGATCACGGTCAGCGATTTTTTCAAGGGAATGATTTTGGCGGAAGCGGCGGCGCCGAGCGCCACGCCGAGGGCGACCACGCCGACCAGGCTGGTCGCTTTGTCGAAGGGCATGCCCAGCGATTTTTCGGCCCACTTCAGCACGATCAGCTGCAAGGTCGCTCCGGCGCCCCAGAACAGCGTGGTCACGGCCAGCGAAATCTGGCCCAGCTTGTCTTTCCACAGCATCGCCGAGCAGTTCGCGAAGTCGGCGATCAGCTTGGCCGGATTGCGTTCCTGGTGGTCGTAGATGGCGCCCGTGTCCGGAATGCGCAGGTTGAACAGCGAGGCCATTACATACACGGCTACCACCACGCACAGCGCGGCTTCGGTGGTGGTGTCGATCCCGGTGTCGATCAGCGGCATGTCGATGCCGAGCAGGAAGGTGGATGCCTTGGCGCTGACCAGCGCGCCGCCCATCACGGTGCCGAGGATGATCGACATCACGGTCAGGCCCTCGATCCAGCCATTGGCGGCGACGAGTTTTTCAGCGGGCAGCAGTTCGGTGAGGATGCCGTACTTGGCGGGCGAATACACGGCCGCGCCGAAACCGACCACGGCATACGCCAGCAGCGGGTGGACATGAAAGAAAATCAGGGCGCAGCCAACGATCTTGATCAGGTTCGCGATGAACATCACGCGCCCTTTTGGCAGCGAATCGGCGAAGGCGCCGACGAAGGCCGCCAGCAGCACATAGAACAATACGAATGACAGTTTGAGCAGGGGAGTCAGCGAAGCCGGCGCTTTCATTGACGTTAGCAGGTCGATCGCCACGAACAGCAGTGCGTTATCCGCAAGCGACGAGAAAAACTGCGCCGCCATGATGGTGTAGAAACCACGATTCATTCGAGAACTTCTAAAAGCTGGTGTGGGTTGCTTTATACCATGAAAGCTTGCCAAGCCAAAGAAAACGGCAAGCAAACCAGCCCCGGCAAACTGCGCTGCTTACCGGTAAAATACGGTCTCTTTCCACTCGAATAGCCCCCCCATGCCAAGGCCGCTCAGCGCTACGATCCATCTCGATTCCATGCAGCACAACCTGGCCCGCGTCCGCGCCTGCACGCCCGGCGCCAAGGTGTGGGGCGTGGTCAAGGCGAACGCCTACGGCCATGGCCTGGAGCGCGGCATGCGCGGCTTCGCCGATGCCGACGGCCTGGCGCTGATCGAAACCGAGAACGCGGTGCGGCTGCGCGAACTGGGCTGGACAAAACCTATTTTGTTGCTCGAAGGTATCTTCGATGCCAGCGACGTCGCATTGCTTGCCAAATACGGCTTCGACAGCGCGGTCCACTGCGCCGAGCAGATCGCGCTGCTCGAGCAGGCCAGCATCGCGCGCCCGATCGACGTCCATCTGAAGATGAACACCGGCATGAACCGGCTCGGCTTCCGTCCGGCCGAATTCGCCGCCGCCCACGCGCGCTTGCGCGCCATTCCCGCGGTGCGCACGATCACCCTGATGACCCACTTCGCCAACGCCGACGAACTGGAGCACCCGCAGCTGACGGTGCTCGAGCAAGTGCGCCGCTTCGAGGCGGGCGCCGCCGGCATCGATGGCGGGCGCAGCCTGTCCAATTCGGGCGGCGTCTTGCAGCAGGCGCAGCTGCAAAAGGATTTGTCGAACGACTGGGTGCGCCCCGGCATCATGCTGTACGGCGGCACGCCGGGCGGCAAGAGCGCCGCCGACTACGGCCTGCGCCCGACCATGACCCTGGCCAGCGAGATCATCGGCATGCAGGACCTGGTGGCCGGCGACTCGGTCGGCTACGGCAGCCGCTTCACCACCAGCATGGCGATGAAGGTCGGCATCGTCGCCTGCGGCTATGCCGACGGCTACCCGCGCCACGCGCCGCACGGCGGCCCGGTGCTGGTCGACGGCGTGCGCACCACCCTGGTGGGCCGGGTGTCGATGGACATGCTGGCGGTCGACCTGACCGGCATCGCCGGCGCCGCGGTCGGCAGCAAGGTCGTGCTGTGGGGCGCCGGCCTGCCGATCGACGAAGTGGCGGAACGGGCCGGCACCATCGGCTATGAATTGATGTGCGCGGTCGCGCCGCGCGTGCGCATGACGGAAGCAGACCTGGGACCCCATGGCTAAGGCAAGAACGCAGTACACCTGCAGCGACTGCGGCGGCATCAGCAGCAAATGGACCGGCCAGTGCGCCGCCTGCCAGCAATGGAACACGATGGTCGAGACGGTGATTGACACGCCGGGCGTGAACCGCATGTCGCAAACCGTGCACCGCAGCCTGGCGCAGACGGCGCCGGTGCTGTCGCTGGCCGACATCGAAGCGGTCGACGTGCCGCGCTTCGGCACCGGCATCGAGGAGTTCGACCGCGTGCTGGGCGGCGGCCTGGTGGCGGGCGGGGTGGTGCTGATCGGCGGCGACCCCGGCATCGGCAAGTCGACCCTGCTGCTGCAGGCGCTGGCCAACATGTCCCAGTTCAAGAGCACGCTGTATGTCAGCGGCGAGGAAAGCGGCGCCCAGATCGCGCTGCGCGCGCGCCGCCTCGGCGTCGACGGCAGGCAGCTCAAGCTGCAGGCCGAGATCCAGCTCGAAAAGATCCTCGGCACCCTGGCCGACCTGAAGCCCGAAGTGGCCGTCATCGATTCGATCCAGACCGTGTATTCGGACGCGCTGACCTCGGCCCCCGGTTCGGTGGCCCAGGTGCGCGAGTGCGCGGCCCAGCTGACCCGGGTCGCCAAGCAGACCGGGATCACGATCATCCTGGTCGGCCACGTGACGAAGGAGGGCGCGCTGGCCGGCCCGCGCGTGCTCGAGCACATCGTCGACACCGTGCTGTACTTCGAAGGCGACACCCAGTCCAGCTTCCGCCTGGTGCGGGCGATCAAGAACCGCTTCGGCGCCGTCAACGAGCTGGGCGTGTTCGCGATGACCGAGAAGGGCTTGAAGGGCGTGTCGAACCCGTCCGCGCTGTTCCTGTCCCAGCACGACAACCAGGTCCCCGGCTCGTGCGTGATGGTGACCCAGGAAGGCACGCGCCCGCTGCTGGTCGAAATCCAGGCCCTGGTCGACGCCAGCCACCTGCCAAACGCGCGCCGCCTGTCGGTGGGCCTGGAGCAGAATAGGCTGGCGATGCTGCTGGCCGTGCTGCACCGGCACGCCGGCATCGCGGCGTTCGACCAGGACGTGTTCATCAATGCCGTCGGCGGCGTCAAGATCACCGAACCGGCGGCCGACCTGGCCGTCCTGCTGGCAATCAATTCCTCGATGCGCAGCAAGGCTTTGCCGCGCGGCCTGGTGGTGTTCGGCGAAGTGGGCCTGGCCGGCGAAATCCGGCCGGCGCCGCGCGGCCAGGAACGCCTGCGCGAGGCCGCCAAGCTGGGTTTCTCGATTGCCATGATTCCCAAGGCTAATATGCCGAAGCAAAAGATCGAGGGCATGACGATTGTGGCGGTCGAGCGGATTGACGATGCGTTCACCAAGTTGCGCGAGCTCAACTAACGTATTGACAAAACTTGTTGCCATACGGAACGTATGTATAATGTATACAATCAGTTGGATTTGGATGTAACGTGTTTTTTGAACAACGACAAGCAGAGCGCAAGGTACTGAAAACAAAGGCGAAGCTGGTCATCGAAGGGGATGAGCCATTTCTCACCCGCACGGTCGACATCAGCGCCGCCGGCATGTCCCTGGCGCTCCCGAAACCCCTGAAAGTGGGGCAGCCCGGTTCGATTGCCTTCGATTTGTTCTTTGAAGGCAAAGCGACGCCGATCAATGCGCGCTCCAAGGTTTCTTATTGTATTTTCAGTAATGGCGAGTTCAAGGTCGGCTTCCAGTTCGTGACCCTTGACCTGCACGCAATGACGGTGCTGTCGAAATACCTCCGCTGAGCTAAAGGTGTATGATGGTTTTATGGCCACATCCATCAATAGCCTCAACAGTACGCTGTCCGGCTTGAATCCCGGCGGGATCTCGGCCACGGAATTGTATGGCCGCGTCAGCAAGTCGCTGCTGGCCCAGAATGCCAGCGTGCGCAAGCTCGATGCCTCGTTAACCCGCGACCAGACCCGCCTGTCCGGCCTGGGCCAGCTGCAAAGCGCGCTGGCCAATTTCCAGGCGCTGACCCAGTCGATCGCCGGGGTCGGCCTGAGCACCGCCGCCACCGCCTCCAATAAAGATGTGCTCGCCGCGCTGACGACCGGCAGCGCCAGGCCGGGCACCTTCGCCGTGGACGTCAAGCAATTGGCGCAGTCGCAATTGCTGGCCGCACGCGCCCAGCGCACCCAGGACACGGCCATCGGCAGCGGCGCCGCCACCACCATCAAGGTCGAATTCGGCACCACCTCGGGCAACAGCTTCGCGCCAGGCGGCACCAGCAAAACCATCACCATCGACAGCAGCAACAATACCTTGCAGGGCATCGCCAAGGCCTTCAAGGCGGCCGGGCTCGAGGCCGAGGTGGTACGCGGCACCAATGGCTATACCCTGCAGGTCGGCGGCGCGAGCGGCAGCGCCAGCAGCTTGCGCATCAGCGTGGGCGGCGACAGCGCGCTGCAAGGCTTGCTGACCTACAATCCGGCGGGCGGCCAGGCGCTGAGCCAGGTCCGCGCGGCGCAGGACGCCAAACTGACGGTCGACGGCGCGCCCGTCACCAGCGACAGCAATGTGATCACCGGCGTCATCGACGGCACCGCGCTGGCGCTGGCCGGCCTTGGCAAGACCAATGTGACCGTGGCGCAGGACAACAGCGCAATCGCGCGCAACATCAGCAATTTCGTCGACGGCTTCAACAACCTGGCCGCGCGTCTCAAGACGCTCAAGCAGGGCGACCTGAAGTCCGACGCCGCGATCGCCCAGGTGCAGGACCAGATCGCCCAGCTGCTGGCCCGCAACAACGGCGCGCTGGCCGGCGCCGGCGTGTCGCTCGACCGGAACGGTACGCTGCAAATCGACTCGAAGGTCCTGAATGAGGCGATCGTCGCCGATCCGGGCAGGGTGGCGCGCCTGTTCACCGATGGCGGCAAGGGTATCGCTGACCAGCTCGGCACGACGATCGGCGGCCTGCTCGGCGAAAACGGCGTCATCAGCAAGCAGAAGGTGGCCATCGACCGCGGCTTAAGCGCGCTCAACAGCCAAAAAGCCACGCTCACCAAGGCCCTGACGGCCCAGGCCCAGGCGCTGGTGTCCCAGTACGCGCGAATCGGCGAGGACACCAAGCCGAACACCGCGCTACCCGGCTTGCCAGGAGGGGGCGCCACGTCGCTGTTCGATTTCCTGGCTTGACCGGATTGCAGGAGCATCGAATGCCGATTCGCCCGAATTTCAGCTACAGCGACATGGACGTGTGGCTCAACGAGCGGCGCGTCACCGAGATCGAATGCCTGGTGCCGGACCTGACCGGCGTCGCCCGCGGCAAGATCCTGCCGCGTACCAAGTTCACCGAAGAGCGCGGCATGCGCATGCCCGAAGCCGTGCTCGGCATGACCGTGACCGGCAATTATCCGGTGCACGATCTGCCGTACGCGCGGGCGATCAGCGCGATCGACCGCGACATGGTGCTCAAGGCCGACCCGGCCACGATCACGGTGGTGCCCTGGGCGGCCGACCCGACCGCGCAAGTGATCCACGACTGCCATTTCGCCGACGGCGCCCTGGTCGACTTCGCGCCGCGCACCGTGCTGCGGCGCGTGCTCAAGCTGTATGCCGAGCGCGGCTGGTCGCCCGTCATCGGCCCCGAACTCGAGTTCTACCTGACGGCGCAGAACATGGACCCGGACCTGCCGCTCAAGCAGCCGATCGGGCGCAGCGGGCGCGCCGAAACCAGCCGCCAGATCTACAGCATCGACGCCGTCAACGAATTCGATCCCCTGTTCGAGGACATCTACGACTACTGCGACATCATGGCGCTCGACGTCGACACCCTGATCCACGAAATCGGGGCAGGGCAGATGGGCATCGATTTCCTGCACGGCGACCCGCTGTCGATGGCCGACAACATCTTCTACTTCAAGCGCACCGTGCGCGAGGCCGCGATGCGGCACGGCATGTACGCGACCTTCATGGCCAAGCCGATGGCGCACGAGCCCGGTTCAGCGATGCATGTGCACCAGAGCGTGGTCGACAAGGAAGGCGTCAACCTGTTCAGCCTGCCGGACGGTTCGGTCGCGCCCGCCTTCCACCATTACCTCGGCGGGCTGCAGCACTACATGCCGGCGGCGATGGCGCTGGCCGCGCCCTATGTCAATTCCTACCGCCGCCTGGTGCGGCATGCGGCCACGCCGGTCAATGTGCAATGGGGCTGGGATAACCGCACGGTCGGCTTCCGGGTGCCCGAAACGCGTCCGGCCGACCGCCGCATCGAGAACCGGCTGATCGGCGCCGACGCCAATCCCTACCTCGCCTTTGCCGTCACGCTGGCCTGCGGCTACCTCGGCATGACCGAAAAGCTGCAGCCGACGCCGATGACCACCGGCAGCGCCAGCGCGCGCGACTTCGAGCTGCCGCAGGGCCTGCCCGAAGCGCTGCGCCTGCTGCGCGCCGAGGACAAGCTGGCCGCCGTGCTGGGCGAGCGCTTCATCGATGTGTACGCCGCCATCAAGGACCAGGAGCACCTCGAGTTCATGACCGTCATCAGCCCGTGGGAAAGGGAACACTTGCTGCTGCATGTGTGAAGCGCCGAACCGGACCAGGCGCTGGACGACGCGATCGAAGGGCCGCTGCGCCTATAGGGCCGGGCGCAACGAGAAAGCGGCAAGTGCCCAGGGAGGCCTTGCCGCTTTATCGTTCAGTCCTCAGAAGGACTGGTCACTATTCGTGATAGTGGTCGTGCAACTGATGGGTGCCGCCGCGAACTTCCTCGATGAGTTCGTACAGGACGAGGCCGACCATCCCACCCAGGATGGCGATGACGAACATGCTTAACATGGTCATTGAACCGCCGTTGAGCGATCCCTCCCTAGAGTTGATACATCTAAACTTTAGCAGATGGAAAATACAATGCAAGGGCGGACTATGCAGGGAGCGGGGCCGCCTATTTCACAATCATGCTGGGCGACATCACGGCCCGCAGGTACAGGCTGTAGGGATCGAGCGCCTCGCGCTGCACGAACCACCAGGCGTTGGCCTTCTTGATTTCCCAGTCGAGCGGCTCGCCCGTCATCAGCAGGGCCGCGACCTGGCCGAGATAGGGCTGGTGGCCGACGACCAGCACCGCTTCCTTGGCGTTCGGCCAGTTGGCCGCGCGCAGCACGTCTTCGGCCTCGGCGCCGGGCGCCAGTTCGCGCATGACCTTGAACTTGCGTTCGAGCGGCTCGACCGTCTGCAGGCAGCGGCGCGCCGGGCTGACCAGCACGCGGCAGTTCTCCGGCAGCTGGGTGGTCAGCCATTCGGCCATGCGGCGCGCTTGCTTGTGGCCTTTCGGGGTGAGCGCGCGTTCAAGATCGGGCTCGGTCATTTCCGCTTCGGCGTGGCGCCACAGGATCAGGTCCATGCTTCCTCCGTCAATTGCGTTTCGACGACTCGTGGCGGATGTCGCGCGTTGCGCTCTTCCGCCTTACGGGTATCGCTAGTCAGCGAGATCTCCCGCGGGTGTTCCTAGCAACTGCATCAAATGCCGCTGTGCCGAGAACGTGGCTTGCTTGCCGCGCGTCTTGCGCCGCTGGTAGTGGCCGCCCGGCTCCAGCTCCCACGCGTTCGAGTTGTCTTTCAGGTAGGGGTTCAGCCCTTCCGTGATGACGCGCCGCTTGAGCGACTTGTCCAGCACCGGGAACGCAACTTCGATGCGGCGGAACAGGTTGCGGCTCATCCAGTCGGCGCTGGCCAGGTAGACATCATGCGCCAAGTCGTTGCGGAAATAGTAAATCCGGCTGTGCTCGAGGAAGCGCCCGATGATCGACCTGACCTTGATGTTCTCCGACAGCCCGGGCACGCCCGGCTTCAGCGTGCAGGCGCCGCGCACGATCAGGTCGATCTTGACGCCATCGTGCGAGGCCGCGTACAGCGCGCGGATCACCGACTCGTCCACCAGGGCATTGATCTTGACGATGATCCGCCCCGGGCGGCCGCTCCTGGCGATCTTCGCCTCGTTGCGGATCGCCTTGATGATCTCGCTTTGCAGCGCGAACGGGGCCAGCCACAGGTGGTTCATCTTGTGCGGCTTGGTCAGGCTGGTCAGGTGGATGAACACTTCGTTCACTTCGCGCCCGATCTCCTGGTGCGCGGTCAGCAGGCCGAAGTCGGTGTACAGCTTGGTCGTCGTCAGGTGGTAGTTGCCGGTGCCGAGGTGGGCATAGAACTGCAGGCCGGCTTCCTCGCGCCGCAGCACCAGCGCCACCTTGGCGTGGGTCTTCAGGCCGACCACGCCGTAGACCACCTGGGCGCCGGCCTGTTCCAGCTTGTCGGCCCAGTTGATGTTGGCTTCCTCGTCGAAGCGCGCCATCAGCTCCAGGATCACGGTCACTTCCTTGCCCATGCGCGCCGCCGCCATCAGCGACTCCATCAGGTCCGAGTGGGTGCCGGTGCGGTAGATGGTCTGCTTGATCGCCACCACCGCCGGATCGTGCGCGGCGGCCTTGATGAAGTCGATCACGGTCTGGAACGACTGGAAAGGGTGGTGCAGCAGGATGTCGCTCTTTTGCAGCTGCTCGAAGATGTCGGTGTTGGCGACCTTGGCCGGCATGCCCGGCACGAAGGGATCGAAGCGCATGCTCGGCTGCTTGGCCAGGTCGACCAGCTCGGTCAGGCGCACCAGGTTGACCGGGCCATCGACCGCGTACAGGCGGCTCGGGTCGAGGTTGAACTGGTCGAGCAGGAACTGGGACAGCTCGGGCGGGCAATTCTTGGCCACTTCCAGGCGCACCGAGGTGCCGAACTGGCGGCCCTGGAGCTCGCCCTTGAGCGCTTGTCGCAGATTCTTGACTTCTTCCTCGTCGACCCACAGGTCGCTGTCGCGCGTGACGCGGAACTGGGAATAGGCGAGCACCTCGCGCCCGGTGAACAGGTCCTCGATGTGCGAGTGGATGATCGAGGACAGCAGGCAGAACGAGGCGCCGTCCTTCGACAGGTGGTCCGGGATGCGGATCACGCGCGGCAGCACGCGCGGCGCCTTGACGATCGCGATCGCCGTGCCGCGGCCGAAGGCATCCTTGCCGGACAGCGAAATGATGAAATTGAGCGACTTGTTGACCACTTGCGGGAAGGGATGGGCCGGATCGAGGCCGATCGGCGTCAGCAGCGGGCGCACTTCGCGCTCGAAATATTCCTTGACCCAGGCCCGCTGGGCCTCGTTGCGGTCGGTGTGGCGCACCAGGTGCACGCCCTTGGCTTGCAATTGCGGCAACACTTCCTTGTTCAGGACGGCGTATTGGTCCTTGACCAGCTCGTGGCATTCGCTGCTGATGCGGGCCAGGGTGGCTTCCAGCGCCGGGTTCTCGGCCAGGTCGCCCTGGGCCAGCAGGCTGGCGACCCGCACCTCGAAGAATTCGTCAAGGTTGTTACTGACGATACATAAATAGCGCAGGCGCTCGAGCAGGGGCAGGGAACTGTCCTCGGCCTGGGCCAGTACGCGGCGGTTGAACGTGAGCTGCGACAGTTCGCGGTCCAGGAAGATGTGTTGTTTCGACGATTCGGCTTGGCGAACGGTGGTTTTCATGAGCGCTTATATTGACAGATAATTAATTTTAGTCGGCTTTCAGTGTAATTAGGAAATATGACAAGCAAGTGACAACAGGTTCTCGCAACTAATGACAAATAGCTCTGCGGAGAGCGTACCATGCAGGGAAAAAATGCGTTTCAACGTTTTGCGGCGATGTCATAAACGTGTCATATTTGGGCGGTAGACTGCGCAGCATTCCAACCTTACAACCCCAGAAGGATTTGATATGCGAATGAAACAGTTGTTGGCTTCTATCTTGGTTGGCGTCTCGGCTTTCGCCGCCATGTCCTCGTCCATCGCCGCCGACCTGACCGGCGCGGGCGCAACCTTCCCGTACCCGATCTACGCCAAATGGGCGGAAGGCTACAAGAAAGCCACCGGTAACGGCCTCAATTACCAGTCGATCGGCTCCGGCGCCGGCATCAAGCAGATCAAGGCCAAGACCGTCGACTTCGGCGCATCCGACATGCCGCTCAAGGCGGAAGACCTGGACGCCGAAGGCCTGATGCAGTTCCCGGCCATCATGGGCGGCGTGGTTCCTGTCGTGAACCTGGAAGGCGTGACCCCAGGCCAGCTGAAAATGACCGGCGCCCTGGTCGCCGACATCTACCTCGGCAAGATCACCAAGTGGAACGATGCCGCGATCGCCGCACTGAACCCAGGCGTCAAGCTGCCAGCCGACGAAATAACCGTCGTGTACCGCGCCGACGGTTCCGGCACCTCCTTCCTGTGGACCGACTTCCTGTCGAAGGTCAATGGCGACTTCAAGACCAAGATTGGCTCGGGCACCGCCGTCAAGTGGGTCGTCGGCGTCGGCGGCAAGGGCAACGAAGGCGTTGCAGCCAACGTCCAGCGTATCAAGGGCGCGATCGGCTACGTCGAGTGGGCTTACGCCAAGAAGAACAAGATTTCGCACGCCCAGCTGAAGAACAAGGCCGGCAATTTCGTCCAGCCTGACGACGACGCGTTCAAGGCCGCAGCCGCTTCGGCCGAATGGGCCAAGACCCCGGGCTTCGGCGTCGTGCTGACCGACCAGGCTGGCAAGGATGCATGGCCAATCACCGGCGCTTCGTTCATCCTGATGCACAAGGCCCAGGCTGACGCCAACAAGGGCAAGGAAGTGCTGAAGTTCTTCGAGTGGGCCTTCAAGAACGGCGACGCCGCCGCCACCGAGCTCGACTATGTTCCAATGCCTGACGCGGTCACCAAGCAAGTGGCAGACGCATGGAAAGCCAACCTGAAAGACGCTTCGGGCAAGGCCATCTGGTAAAAAGCATGGTTCCTCGACAGTGCCGCGGCATTGTCGAGGAAGTTAGCCTGCGCTCCTCGTCCGGGGACCGCAGGCTAGCTGACATCTGAGACGTAAAAAAAATGAATGCCAATTCTATAGTGACAATGAGCGACCTTGCCCCCGATGTTGTGACCAGCGCCGCCGCCGAGGCCAGCGAACGCTCGATGCTGTCGACGATGCGCGCGCAGCGCATCCAGGACTTCATCTTCCATAAAGTGACACTGATGTTCGCCGCCTCGGTGCTGCTGGTGCTGATCGGCATCATCGGCTCGCTCGTGTACGGCGCCATACCCGCGTTCGCCGAGTTCGGCCCCTCGTTCATCACCACGGTCGAATGGGACCCGGTCAACGACAAGTACGGCGCCCTGATCGCCATCGTCGGCACGCTGGCGACCGCCACCATCGCCCTGGTGATCGCATTCCCGGTCAGCTTCGGCATCGCCCTGTTCCTGACCGAGATCTGCCCGGTATGGCTGCGCCGCCCGATGGGCACCGCGGTCGAACTGCTGGCCGGCGTGCCGTCGATCATTTACGGCATGTGGGGCCTGTTCGTGTTCGCCCCCTTGTTCGCCGACCACGTACAGCCGCTGCTCAAGAACTCGCTGGGCCAGCTGCCCCTGATCGGACCCCTGTTCAGCGGTCCGATGATGGGCATCGGCATCCTTGCCGCCGGCCTGATCCTGGCCGTGATGATCATCCCCTTCATTTCCTCCGTCATGCGCGACGTGTTCGAGATCGTCCCCGCGGTGCTGAAGGAATCGGCTTACGGCCTCGGCTGCACCAAGTGGGAAGTCGTGCGCAAGATCGTGCTGCCTTACACCAAGACCGGTGTGGTCGGCGGCGTCATGCTGGGCCTGGGGCGCGCCCTGGGCGAAACGATGGCGGTCACCTTCGTCATCGGCAACGCCCATCACCTGTCGTGGTCGTTGTTCGCCGCCGGTAACAGTATCGCCTCGACCCTGGCCAACGAGTTCGCCGAAGCCGAATCGAAGCTGCATGTGTCTTCCCTGTTCGCGCTGGCGCTGATCCTGTTCGCCATCACCTTCATCGTCCTGTCCGCAGCAAAATTCATGCTTGCAAGTATGTCCCGTAAAGAAGGCGTCAAATGAGCCAGACCCCACTCAATCCCGTCTACCGCAAGCGCCTGCTGGTGCACCGCATCGGCATCGCGCTGTCCGTGCTCGCGATGTCGATCGGCCTGCTGTTCCTGCTGTGGATCCTGGCGACCCTGGTGATCAAGGGCTTCGGCGGGCTCTCGATCGACCTGTTCATACATGACACCCCGGCCCCTGGCAGCGAAGGCGGCGGCTTGCGCAATGCCATCGTCGGCAGCCTGATGATCGTCGGCCTGTCGACGCTGATCAGCACCCCGATCGGCATCCTGGCCGGCATCTACCTGGCCGAATACGGCGAAGAAAACAAGTTTGCGCAGGTGACGCGCTTCGTGACCGACATCATGCTGTCGGCGCCATCGATCGTGCTGGGCATCTTCATCTGGACCGCGTATGTCAGCGTTGCCGGGCACTATTCCGGCTATGCCGGCTCGATCGCGCTGTCGCTGATCGCGGTGCCGGTGGTGGTGCGCACCACCGACAACATGCTGCGCCTGGTGCCGAACAGCCTGCTCGAAGCGGCGTTCGCGCTCGGCGCCCCGCGCTGGAAAGTGGCGATGATGGTGCGCCTGCGCGCCGTCAAGGCCGGCGTGATCACCGGCGTGCTGCTGGCGCTGGCCCGCATCTCGGGCGAGACCGCGCCGCTGCTGTTCACGGCCCTGAACAACCCATTCCTGAGCCACGACATGAACGCGCCGATGGGCAATATGCCGGTGTACATCTATGCCTTCGCGATGAGCCCTTACGACAACTGGCGCGAGCTGGCATGGGGCGGCGCGCTGCTCGTGACCTTCAGCGTGCTGGCACTGAACATCCTGTCGCGCACCGTGTTCAGCCAGAAAACCCCAAACCATTAATACCATGACTGCCATGACCAGCCCTATGAATACACCGAACCAGAGCGTATCCAATGCAGCGACGCCAAAAGCGAAGACGATTGAAATCTCCGGCCTGAACTTTTTCTACGGCAAGACCCAGAGCCTGACCAACGTCAGCCTGGACATCCACGAAAAGCAGGTGACGGCCTTCATCGGCCCTTCCGGCTGCGGCAAGTCGACCCTGCTGCGCACCCTGAACCGGATGTACGACCTGTACCCGGGCCAGCGCGCCGAAGGTTCGATCATGTACCGCGGCAAGAACATCCTCGAGCCTGGCCAGGACGTCAACATGCTGCGCGCCAAGGTCGGCATGGTGTTCCAGAAGCCGACCCCGTTCCCGATGTCGGTCTACGACAACATCGCCTTCGGCGTGCGCCTGTACGAAGACCTGTCCAAGGGCGAGATGGACGAGCGCGTCGAATGGGCGCTGAAGAAGGCGGCGCTGTGGGGCGAAGTCAAGGACAAGCTGAGCAAGAGCGGGCTGTCGCTGTCCGGCGGCCAGCAGCAGCGCCTGTGCATCGCGCGCGGCGTGGCGGTCAAGCCCGACGTGCTGCTGCTCGACGAGCCGACCTCGGCGCTCGATCCGATCTCGACCGCCAAGGTCGAAGAGCTGATCAGCGAGCTGAAAGAGGACTACACGATCACCATCGTCACCCACAACATGCAGCAGGCGGCGCGCTGCTCGGACTACACCGCCTATATGTACCTGGGCGAGCTGGTCGAGTTCGGCGAGACCGACCAGATCTTCATGAATCCGGCGCGCAAGGAAACCCAGGACTATATTACCGGCCGTTTCGGTTGACCTGCGCCGAATTGCATTAGAATATAAACGATATAAATCAAAGACGGAGAGCGGCATGATTGGCGAGCATTCTTCCAAACAGTACGACCACGAACTCGAAACCATCCGCAGCAAGGTATTGCTGATGGGCGGCATCGTCGAGACCCAGTTCCTGGACGCGATGACCTGCTTCCGCATCGGCAACCAGGATCGTGCGGACCGCGTGATCGCCGAGGACGACACCGTCAACCAGCTCGAAGTATCGCTGGACGACGCCTGCAGCCATCTGATCGTCAAGCGCCAGCCGACGGCGAACGACCTGCGCACCGTGATGGCGACGATCAAGGTCATCACCGACCTCGAGCGCATCGGCGACGAAGCGACCAAGATCGCGCGCACCGCCAAGAACCTGCACGCGCGCGGCGCGGTGGGCGTGAACCACTACGAAATGGTGCGCACCATCGCCACCGCCACCTCGGACATGCTGCACGACGCGCTGGACGCCTTCGCGCGCCTGGACGGCAAGCAAGCCCTGCAGCTGATCGCCCAGGACGCCGTCATCGACCACGAGTTCCGCATGATCATGCGCAACCTGATCACGTTCATGATGGAAGACCCGCGCACCATCTCGTCGGCGCTGGACACATTGTGGGTGGCGAAGGCGATCGAGCGCATTGGCGACCATGCGAAGAACATCGCCGAATACGTCATCTACGTGGTGGAGGGCAAGGACATCCGCCACACCAAACCGGCGGCGCCACCCGATCAACCGGTGGCGTAAGCGATGGCATTGGAAAAGACAACCGTACTGATCGTCGAGGACGAACCGGCCATCGTCGAACTGGTGACCTTTTCGCTGCGCGAATCGGGCTGGGACGTGTGCGCCGTGCAGAACGTGGCAGACGCGTGGGAGTTCATCACGCGGCGCGCGCCGCAGCTGATCCTGCTGGACTGGATGCTGCCGGACCAGACCGGCCTGCGCTTGCTGTCGCGGATCCGTGCCGACCGCAACTTCCAGGCCATCCCGGTCATCATGCTCACTGCCAAGAGCATGGAAGAAGACAAGATCGCCGGCCTGAACAACGGCGCCGACGACTACGTGACCAAGCCGTTTTCGCCGCGCGAACTGCTGGCGCGCGCCAAGGCGCTGCTGCGCCGCAAGAGCCCGGAACATGCGCAAACGACGATGAGCGCGGGCCCCGTCACGCTCGACCCGGTCAGCTGCACCGTCTCGATCGACAGCCAGCGGATCGAGATCGGGCATGCCGAATTCAAGCTGCTCAAGTTCCTGCTGGCGCATCCGGAGCGGGTGTTCTCGCGCAGCCAGTTGCTGGACAAGGTGTGGGGCGACCATGTCGTCATCGAAGAGCGCACCGTCGACGTGCATGTGCTGCGCCTGCGCAAGGCCTTGAAAGAAGCCGAAAAGCTGATCAAGACCGTGCGCAGCGTTGGGTATATGCTGTCGGAAAAGTAAAACAAACACCGATATCAATGAATCCCAAACTGCTGTTCTGGGTCCCGGCGCTGCTGCGCATGACCTTCATCCTGCTTGGCGCGGGCATCGCGTGGTGGCTGTTCGGCGCCGTCTACGGCCTCGGCCTGGCGCTGCTGTCGTTCATGGTGATGCTGTTCGTCCAGCTGTCCTACCTGGACCAGCTGGGGCGCTGGCTGGACGACCCGCAGAGCGCGCGCCTGCCCGACGGCTGGGGCTCGTGGACCGGCATCTTCTCGCGGCTGTACCGGCTGCGGCGCGACGACGAGCGCAACCAGGCCGAGCTGACCGAATGGCTGGCGCGCTTCCGCCAGGCCATGCATCTGCTGCCGGACGGGGTGGCGATCATGGACGACGTCCTGTTCCTCGAGTGGTGCAACCCGGCGGCCGAGCGGCACCTCGGGCTCACGCTCGAGCGCGACAAGGGCATGCGCGTGACCAACCTGATCCGGCATCCGGACTTCATCGACTACATCATCCTGGGGCGGTATGAGCAGCCGCTGACCCTGAGCCTGCGCGACCGCAAGCTGATTTGCCAGATCATCCCGTTCGAGAACCGGCGCCAGATCCTGGTCACGCACGACGCGACCGAGACCCAGCGGATCGAAGAGATGCGGCGCGACTTCATCGCCAATGCCTCGCACGAGCTGCGCACGCCGCTGACGGTGATCGTCGGCTTCCTCGAGATCGCATCGAGCGAAATGAAGCTCGACGAAGCGACGCGCATGTCGCACCTGAAGCTGATGACGGAGCAGGGGCACCGGATGCAGCGGCTGATCGAGGACATGCTGACCTTGTCGCGGCTGGAGTCGGTGGATTATCCGCTGCGGCCCGAGATGGTGAACGTGGCCGCGATGGTCGAGGAAATCCTGCAAGAGGCGAGGGCGCTGTCCGGCGGGCAGCACACCGTGACCGCGAGCGTGGACGGGCCGGACATTCGCGGCAGCGCCGAGGAATTGCGCAGCGCGTTCGCCAACCTGGCCTCGAATGCCGTGCGCTATACGCCGCCGGGCGGGACGATTCATCTCTGCTGGCAGAACGGGCCGGACGGGCCGCAGTTCGTCGTCGCGGACACCGGCATCGGGATCGACCAGACCCACATCGCGCGGCTGACGGAGCGCTTCTACCGGGTCGACAAGAGCCGTTCGCGCGAAACGCAGGGGACGGGGCTGGGGCTGGCGATCGTCAAGCACGTACTGCTGCGGCACGGCGGCACCCTCAGCATCAAATCGGAAGCGGGCAAGGGCAGCAGCTTTATCGCCTCGCTTCCCGGCAATTAATTCTTCTTGAACCCCGGGGGGAGGGCTTGAGCTGCGGGCCTGCAGAGCAGGTACAATCATGCTCTCGCTCATTTGCCCACATATATGTATTCGAAACGCTGTTCCCTGCTCGCCATCGCTTTCTTCCTCGCCGCCTGTGGCAGCAAGCCTGTTGTGCCGACGCCGATTGAACCAACGCCGCTCCCCGTTCCCCTTGCTGCGCCCGAGCCGAGGAAGGTCCGGATCGGCCTCGCCCTCGGCGGCGGCGCCGCCCGCGGTTTCGCGCATATCGGCGTCATCAAGGCGCTCGAAGCCCAGGGCATTTACCCGGAAATCGTCGTCGGCACCAGCGCCGGCAGCGTCGTCGGCGCCCTCTATGCGGCAGGGAACAATGGCTTCGCCCTCCAGCGCATCGCCATGGAAATGGATGAGGCCACCATCTCCGACTGGGCCTTGCCCCTGTTCGGCAAGTCGTCCGGCGTGCTCAAAGGCGAGGCGCTGCAGAATTACGTCAACAGGGCCGTCAGGAACGTGCCGATGGAGAAGCTGAAGATCGCCTTCGGCGCCGTCGCCACCGACCTCAACAACGGCCAGCCGATCCTGTTCCAGCGCGGTAATACCGGCCAGGCGGTGCGCGCGTCCTCGTCCGTGCCTTCGGTGTTCCAGCCGGTCAAGATCGGCGACCGCTCTTATGTCGACGGCGGCCTGGTGGCCCCGGTCCCGGTCCGCTTCGTGCGCGAGATGGGCGCCGATTTCATTATCGCCGTCAATATCTCGACCCAGACCGACGCCCAGGCCGCCGCCAGCTCGGTCGAGGTGCTGCTGCAGACCTTCAGCATCATGGGCCAGCGCCTGAACCATTACGAACTCAAGGATGCCGACGTGGTCATCCAGCCCAGCCTGCCCAAGATGGGCGGCGGCGACTTCAATGGCCGCAACCTGGCCATCCTCGCCGGCGAACAGGCCGCGGCCGCGATGATGCCGCAGATTAAGGCTCGCCTGAAGGCCAAGCAGCAGCCATAAACCCTATACGGCCGCGCTTATCAGCAAGCCATGCGCGGCCCGTACAATCGCCGTCACTTCAACATCAAGGAATCCAGCATGCAAACCAAGCCAGTCATGACCCTGTCCGACGTCAAGAAAATCGCCGCCGCCGCCGAAGCGGAAGCGGTGGCCAACAACTGGGCGGTGACCTTCGCCATTGCCGACGATGCCGGCAACTTGCTGTGGCTGCAGCGCCTCGACGGCGCCGCCGCCTCGTCGGCGATGATCGCCCCGGAAAAGGCGCGCACCGCCGCGATCTTCCGCAAGGAGTCGAAGGTGTATGAGGATGTGATCAACAGCGGCCGCGTATCCTTCCTGTCGGCCCCGTTCCAGGGCATGCTCGAAGGCGGCGTGCCCATCGTCGTCGATGGCCATGTGGTCGGCGCGGTCGGCGTCTCCGGCGTCAAGTCGACGGAAGATGCGCAGATCGCCAAGGCTGGCATCGCGGCCCTGACCGCGGTGTAACCAACGTCGTACCTGCGAAGGCAGGTACGACGTCAATGTGGGCGGGGTTTCTCGAGTGTCTCCGGATCCGGCCGCTCAAGCGTGGATGTTCGGACTTTCCGGCATCGTGTCCGGCGCATTGCTCCGCTGTAGCCACGCCTGCAACTTGTCCATATTGCGCACCAGGATCTCCGGGCCTTCGATGAAGCCGACCTGGTCCAGGTTGGCCGCGTCGCAGGTCAGCTTGTTGACGGTCGGCGAGCGCTTGACCATCCGGTCGTAGGCCTTGAATACCTTGTGCTCCCACTTGTGCAGCGACGAGTCGTTGAACTTGTTGTTCTCGAAGTAGACGGTGACGGTGCCGTCGGCATTGCCGAAGCCGACCATCCCCGAACCGTTCTTCACCATGCCCGCCACCGTTTCATCCGCATCCGGCTGCGGCACGAATACCGCCGCCCGCCCGCCCGGATTGGGCCGGTCCATCGGGGTGTCTCTTCCGAACGTGATCATTTTCTGTTGTCCTGAGCTGGGTTGATGAATCGTACTCAGGAATTAATGTAAGGAAAGACAACTGTGTTGTCCAGCGAAAAGCGCGAATTTCGCTCTTTGGTGCACTGCAAGGCGTTGCCGGGCAGCCCGGTTTGCGCTATAATTCGGAGGTTTAGCCAATCACACACATACCGTAGCGACTACCCACCATCCCTCATTCAAAATGACTTCCATACCTTGGGTGCAAGAGCGGCTCGGGATCCATGGTCGTCGGTCTGACGTGGCGCAGCTACGGTAACTTTATCAGGAGTTACCCTTGCCGCCATTTTTTTCTGGCCCAGCTGTTCCAGCCATCCTGGCCCTCGCAGACGGAACAATTTTCAAAGGCTTTTCCATTGGCGCCGCCGGCCATACGACCGGGGAAGTGGTGTTCAATACCGCGATGACCGGTTACCAGGAAATCCTGACCGATCCGAGTTATTCCCGCCAACTCGTTACGCTGACCTATCCTCACATCGGCAATACGGGCGTCAATCCTGAAGACGTCGAAGCGTCCAAAGTCCATGCCGCCGGCCTGATCATTCGCGATCTCCCGCTGCTGGCCTCGAATTTCCGCTCTACCCAGTCCCTGTCCGATTACCTGAAAGCCGAAGGCATCGTCGCCATCGCCGGGATCGACACGCGCAAGCTGACGCGCCTGCTGCGCGAAAAAGGCGCACAGAGCGGGGCGATCCTGGTCGGTAACCAGGGCAACGAGCCGTCCCAGGTGCAGGCCCTCGACATGGCCCGCTCCTTCCCCGGCCTGTCCGGCATGGACCTGGCCAAGGTGGTGTGCACCACGACGGCCTACGAATTCACCGAAACCGAGTGGCAGCTCGGCCAGGGCTACGGCAAGCTGGAGAACGCCAAATACCACGTGGTCGCCTTCGACTACGGCGTCAAGCGCAACATCCTGCGCATGCTGACGGAGCGCGGCTGCAAAGTCACCGTGCTGCCAGCCCAGGCATCGGCTGCCGATGCGCTGGCCCTGAACCCGGACGGCGTGTTCCTGTCGAACGGCCCCGGCGACCCGGAGCCTTGCGATTACGCGATCGCCGCCACCAAGGAGCTGATCGAGCGCGGCATTCCGACCTTCGGCATCTGCCTCGGCCACCAGATCATGGCACTGGCCTCGGGCGCGAAGACGCTGAAGATGAAGTTCGGCCACCACGGCGCCAACCACCCGGTGCAGGACCTCGATTCGAAGAAGGTCATGATCACGTCGCAAAACCACGGCTTCGCCGTCGATGCGCAGACCTTGCCGGCCAACTGCCGTGTGACCCATGTGTCGCTGTTCGACGGCTCGCTGCAGGGTTTCGCCCGTACCGACAAGCCGGCCTTCTGCTTCCAGGGCCACCCGGAAGCCTCGCCAGGCCCGAACGACGTTAGTTACCTGTTTGACCGCTTCATCAGCCTGATGCAAGCAGCGGAGAAAAATTAAATGCCAAAACGTAGTGACATTAAAAGCATCCTGATCATTGGCGCCGGCCCGATCATCATCGGCCAGGCCTGCGAGTTCGACTATTCCGGCGCCCAGGCCTGCAAGGCCCTGCGCGAAGAGGGTTACAAGGTCATCCTCGTCAACAGCAACCCGGCGACGATCATGACCGACCCGGAGATGGCCGATGTGACCTACATCGAGCCGATCACCTGGAGGGTCGTCGAGCGCATCATCGCCAAGGAGCGCCCGGACGCGATCCTGCCGACCATGGGCGGCCAGACCGCGCTGAACTGCGCGCTCGACCTGCACAACAACGGCGTGCTCAAACAGTACAACGTGGAGCTGATCGGCGCCTCGCCGGAAGCGATCGACAAGGCCGAGGACCGCTCCAAGTTCAAGGATGCGATGACCAGGATCGGCCTCGGTTCGGCCCGTTCCGGCATCGCCCACAGCATGGACGAAGCGCGCACGGTCCAGCGCGAGATGGGCTTCCCGACCATCATCCGTCCCTCGTTCACGATGGGCGGCTCCGGCGGCGGCATCGCCTACAACGAAGAGGAATTCGAAGCGATCTGCAAGCGCGGCCTCGAAGCCTCGCCGACCAACGAGCTGCTGATCGAAGAATCGCTGCTGGGGTGGAAAGAGTACGAGATGGAAGTGGTGCGCGACAAGGCGGACAACTGCATCATCATCTGCTCGATCGAAAACCTCGACCCGATGGGCGTGCACACCGGCGACTCGATCACCGTGGCGCCGGCGCAGACGCTGACCGACAAGGAATACCAGATCATGCGCAACGCCTCGCTGGCGGTGCTGCGCGAGATCGGCGTCGACACCGGCGGCTCCAACGTGCAGTTCTCGATCAATCCCGAAGACGGCCGCATGGTCGTCATCGAGATGAACCCGCGCGTGTCGCGCTCGTCCGCGCTGGCCTCGAAGGCGACCGGCTTCCCGATCGCGAAGATCGCCGCCAAGCTGGCGGTCGGCTTCACGCTCGACGAACTGCGCAACGAGATCACCGGCGGCCAGACCCCGGCCTCGTTCGAGCCGTCGATCGATTACGTTGTCACCAAGATCCCGCGCTTCACGTTCGAGAAGTTCCCGTCCGCCGACCACCACCTGACCACGCAGATGAAATCGGTGGGCGAGGTGATGGCGATCGGCCGCACCTTCCAGGAGTCGTTCCAGAAGGCGCTGCGCGGCCTCGAAGTGGGCGTCGACGGCCTGAACGAAAAAACCAAGGACCGCGAGAAGATCGAAGAAGAACTCGGCGAGCCGGGCCCGGACCGCATCTGGTACGTGGGCGACGCCTTCGCCCAGGGCTTCACGCTGGAGGAAGTGCACCAGCTGACCAAGATCGACCCGTGGTTCCTGGTCCAGATCAAGGAAATCGTCGACATCGAACTGTGGCTCGACACCCAGAAGCTCGATAACCTCGACAAGCCGCTGCTGTACAAGCTCAAGCAAAAGGGCTTCTCGGACCGCCGCCTGGCCTTCCTGCTGCAGACCAGCGACACCGCGGTGCGCGAGCGCCGCCATTCGATGGGCATCCGCCCGGTGTACAAGCGGGTGGACACCTGCGCCGCCGAATTCGCGACCGACACGGCCTATATGTACTCGACGTACGACGAAGAGTGCGAGTCGAACCCGTCCGACAAGAAGAAAATCATGGTATTGGGCGGTGGCCCGAACCGTATCGGCCAGGGTATCGAATTCGACTACTGCTGCGTGCACGCGGCGCTGGCGATGCGCGAAGACGGCTACGAGACCATCATGGTCAACTGCAATCCGGAGACCGTGTCGACCGACTACGATACCTCGGATCGCCTGTACTTCGAATCGCTGACGCTGGAAGACGTGCTCGAGATCGTGGCGCTGGAAAAGCCGGTCGGCGTGATCGTCCAGTACGGCGGCCAGACCCCGCTCAAGCTCGCGCTGGACCTCGAGCGCAACGGCGTGCCGATCATCGGCACTTCGCCCGACATGATCGACGCCGCCGAAGACCGCGAGCGCTTCCAGAAGTTGCTGCAGACCCTTGGCCTGCGCCAGCCGCCTAACCGTACCGCGCGCACCGAAGCTGAAGCACTGGAACTGGCGCAGGAAATCGGCTACCCGCTGGTGGTGCGTCCTTCCTACGTGCTGGGCGGCCGCGCGATGGAAATCGTGCACGAGCAGCGCGACCTGGAACGCTACATGCGCGAAGCGGTCAAGGTATCGCACGATTCGCCGGTGCTGCTGGACCGCTTCCTGAACGACGCGATCGAGTGCGACGTCGACTGCATCTCCGACGGCGAAACCACCTTCATCGGCGGCGTGATGGAACACATCGAGCAGGCCGGCGTGCACTCGGGCGACTCGGCCTGCTCGCTGCCGCCTTACTCGCTGACCCAGGAGACCATCGATGAACTGAAGCGCCAGACCTCGCTGATGGCCAAGGGCCTCAACGTGGTCGGCCTGATGAACGTGCAGTTCGCGATCCAGAAGCAGGAAGTCGACGGCAAGATGGTCGACACCGTGTTCGTGCTGGAAGTGAACCCGCGCGCCTCGCGCACGGTGCCGTTCGTGTCCAAGGCCACCGGCCTGCAGCTGGCCAAGATCGCCGCGCGCTGCATGGTCGGCCAGACCCTGGCCTCGCAGGGCATCACGAAAGAAGTGATCCCGCCGTTCTTCAGCGTCAAGGAAGCCGTGTTCCCGTTCGTGAAGTTCCCGGGCGTGGACACCATCCTGGGACCGGAGATGAAGTCGACCGGCGAAGTGATGGGCGTCGGCATGACCTTCGGCGAAGCCTTCGTCAAGTCGCAGATGGGCGCCGGCGTCAAGCTGCCGGAAGCCGGCAAGGTGTTCCTGTCGGTGAAGGGCTCGGACAAGCCGCGCGCCGTCAAGGTCGCGCGCGACCTGCACGAGATGGGCTTCACCGTCGCCGCCACCAAGGGCACGGCGGCCGTCATCGCCGCGGCCGGCATTCCCTGCCAGCCGGTCAACAAGGTGATCGAAGGCCGTCCGCACGTGGTCGACATGATCAAGAACCACGAAATCGCCCTGGTGATCAACACGGTCGAGGAAAAACGCAGTGCGATTACCGACTCGCGCCAGATCCGGATTTCGGCTTTGGCCGCGCGGGTGACGACATACACTACAATAGCGGGTGCGGAGGCGGCAGTCGAAGGCATGCGCCACCTCGACGAGTTGCGGGTGTACGATTTACAAGGCTTGCATAAGTCTTTAAACTAAGCCCCTGTAGTACCTTTAACCACAGAGTTCGCGCAGCTTCGGTTGCGCGCCTCTGTGGTTTTCACTTTTCAGTAGAAACGCGAATAAACATGAACACAACAACTGTGCCACTTACCAAATACGGCGCCGAGCTGCTCAAGGAAGAACTGCACAAGCTCAAAACCAAGGAACGCCGTATCGTGATCGACGCGATCGCCGAGGCGCGTTCGCACGGCGACCTGTCCGAAAACGCCGAATACGACGCCGCCAAGGAGCGCCAGGCCTTCGTCGAAGGCCGCATCGCGGAACTGGAAGGCAAACTGAGCGCCGCGCAGATCATCGATCCCGCCACGCTCGACGCCGAAGGCCGCGTCGTGTTCGCGTCGACCGTCAACCTGGAAGACCTGGAAAACGGCCAGAAGGTCACCTACCAGATCGTCGGCCTGGACGAAGCGGACCTGAAGATGAATAAAGTGTCGGTCACGTCCCCGATCGCACGCGCGCTGATCGGCAAGTACGCCGGCGACGTGGTCGAAGTGCAGGCGCCGTCCGGCCCGCGCGAGTACGAAATCCTGGAAGTGAAATACATCTGATGATGCCGCAGGGAGGGCTGGCCCGCGTGCGCCTGTTGGCGGCGGCGCTGTGGGCGGGCAGCCTGTGGACGGTGGCGATCGCCGCCGCCACCTTGTCGGCGGTGATTGCCGACCGTGCCGCGTTCGGCCAGATCGTCAGCGGCCTGTTTTTCAAGGTGGCGCTGGTGGCGCTGGCCTGCGGCCTGGTGACCCTGGCGCTGGCCGGCCGCGACGCGGCGCTCGATGCAAAGCGGCGGCGCACGATCCGGATCCTGGCGGTGAGCATGCTGGCCTGCGTGGCCGTGTATTTCTACCTGCAGCCGATGATGGCGGCGCTGCGCGAAGCGGCGGGGCCGGGCGGGGTGATGGCGTCGGACGTGCGCAGGCAGTTCGGCATGCTGCACGCGCTGACGTTCGGGGTGTATGGCGTGCAGGCGGTGCTGGGCATCGTTCTGCTGATCAAGTCGCTGCCGCCGAAGAAACGATAACGCTGGCAGCAGGGTCGTAAAAAAGGCCCGGATAATCCGAGCCTTGATGTAAGCGAAGCAAATTAAGGAATTACTTCCCCGCCCCCAGCTTCTTGGAACTCGCCTGGCGCGGCTTGGCGCGCTTGATGGCCCCACCCGCAGTCACCCGCTCATTACCCTTGATCATCACCTTGGTGACGGTCGGGCGCTTGGTGCCGCTGGCGCTGGCCTTGACGATGGTCACTTCGCGCATGCCCTTGCCGGACTTGGTGCTTTTCGCTTTTTCCACTTCCTTCTTCGGGCGGTAGATCACCAGCAGCTTGCCGATGTGCTGGACCGGCGCCGCGTCGAGCTCCAGGCAGATCTGCTCGTAGATCTCGCTGCGCATCTCGCGGTCGTCGCCGAACACGCGGACCTTGATCAGGCCGTGCGAATCGAGGCTGGCGGAGATTTCCTTGATCACGGACGGGGTCAGGCCGGCTTCGCCAATGATGACGACCGGCTTCAGGCCGTGGGCTTCAGCGCGCAGTGCGCTGCGCTCGACGGGGGTAAGTTTTTGCATAATATTTTTGGTTAATCCTTTAAAGGCAGTATTCTACGCGAATGGCAAAGAACAAATTAAATAAAAACTGGTTGCACGACCACATCAACGATCCGTATGTGAAGTTGGCCCAGAAAGAGGGATACCGTGCCCGCGCCGCCTACAAGCTCAAGGAAATCGACGAGAGCGAGAAGCTGATCAAGTCCGGCCAGGTCATCGTCGACCTCGGCTGCACCCCCGGTTCCTGGGGGCAATATGTACGCCGCAAGCTGTCCGGCAAGGAGGGCGGGGGCATCAACGGCACCCTGATCGGCCTCGACATGCTGCCGATGGAGCCGATCGCCGACATGCATTTCATCCTCGGCGACTTTCGCGAAGCGCGCATCCTGCGCCAGCTCGACACCATCCTGGCCGGCCGCAAATGCGACCTGGTGCTGTCGGACATGGCGCCGAACCTGTCCGGCATCCCCACGGCGGACGCCGCCCGCATGGAGCATCTTATCGATTTGGCAATTGAGTTTTCGCAATTCCACATGAAGCCAAGTGGGGCATTGTTGGTCAAATGCTTCAAGGACATGGGTTTCAGCCAGATCGTGGAGAAGTTCCGGGCCGAGTTCAAGGTCGTGAAGCAAGTAAAACCGAAGGCCAGCCGCGACAAATCCTCCGAGATCTTTCTGGTTGGCAAGGGCTTGAAGAACCCGACCGACAAGAATCTGTCTGCCGAAGACGATCCTGCCCTTGATATTTGACGAGGTAAGCCGCACATCCACCAGGGAAAGGCGCCAAACCGCGGCCCTTTTCAGTGGTTTTTTGGCGAGACAGCCGGGCGTTCATAGCACGGCATGCTTATTGCGGGTAAAATCGCCGTACTAGAATCGGTATAGATGCGCGCGCATCGAAGGAGTTTTCGTGAATAATATGTTTTCCAAATCCGCCATCTGGGTGGTCGTCGCACTGCTGTTGTTCATGCTGTTCAAGCAGTTCGACACCCATACCGCGGTCGGCGGCAGCAAGACCATTGCTTATTCCGAACTGCTCGATGAGGTAAAAGCACGTCGCATCAAGGATGTCGTCATCGAAGGCGGCAACATCACCGCGACCCGGGTCGACGACACCAAGGTGCGCTCGACCGCCACCATGCTCGACCGCGGCCTGATCGGCGACCTGCGCGACAATGGTGTCCGTTTCGACATTAAACCGCCTGAAGAACCATCGTTCCTGCAGCAATTGTTCATTTCCTGGTTCCCGATGCTGCTGCTGATCGGTGTCTGGATCTTCTTCATGCGCCAGATGCAGGGCGGCGGCAAGGGCGGCGCGTTCTCCTTCGGCAAGTCGAAGGCGCGCATGATGGACGAGACCAACAACACCGTCACTTTCGCCGACGTCGCCGGCTGCGACGAAGCGAAGGAAGAAGTCAACGAGATCGTCGACTTCCTCAAGGACCCCACCAAATTCCAGAAGCTGGGCGGCCGTATTCCGCGCGGCGTGCTGATGGTCGGCCCGCCGGGCACGGGCAAGACCCTGCTGGCGCGCGCCATCGCCGGCGAAGCCAAGGTGCCGTTCTTCTCGATTTCCGGCTCGGACTTCGTTGAAATGTTCGTCGGCGTCGGCGCCAGCCGCGTGCGCGACATGTTCGAGAACGCCAAGAAGCATTCGCCTTGCATCATCTTCATCGACGAGATCGACGCTGTCGGCCGCCACCGCGGCGCCGGCATGGGCGGCGGCAACGACGAGCGCGAACAGACCTTGAACCAGCTGCTGGTCGAGATGGACGGCTTTGAAGCGAGCTCCGGCGTGATCGTCGTGGCCGCGACCAACCGCGCCGACGTGCTGGACAAGGCGCTGCTGCGTCCTGGCCGTTTCGACCGCCAGGTCATGGTCGGCTTGCCGGACATCCGCGGCCGCGAGCAGATCCTCAACGTCCACATGCGCAAAGTGCCTATCGCCACCGACGTCAAGGCCGACATCCTGGCCCGCGGCACCCCGGGTTTCTCGGGCGCGGACCTGGCCAACCTGGTCAACGAAGCAGCCCTGTTCGCCGCGCGCCGCAGCAAGCGCCTGGTCGAAATGAGCGATTTCGAGGACGCCAAGGACAAGATTTTCATGGGTCCGGAGCGCAAGTCGATGGTCATGCGCGAGGAAGAGCGCCGCAACACGGCGTACCACGAGTCCGGCCACGCCGTTGTCGCCAAGCTGCTGCCGAAGGCCGATCCGGTCCACAAGGTCACGATCATGCCGCGTGGCTATGCCCTCGGCCTGACCTGGCAGCTGCCCGAGCATGATGTGCTGTCCGGGTACAAGGACAAGATGCTCGAAGAAATCTCGATCCTGTTCGGCGGCCGCATTGCCGAAGAGATCTTCGTCGGCCAGATGTCGACCGGCGCCTCGAACGACTTCTCGCGCGCCACCAAGCTGGCCCGTTCGATGGTGACCCGCTTCGGCATGAGCGACAGCATGGGCGTGATGGTCTACGAGGACAGCGAGAACGAAGGCTTCTTCGGCGGCGCCACCAAGACCATTTCGGAAGCGACCCAGCAAAAGGTCGATTCGGAAATCCGCCAGATCCTCGACACGCAATACGCCCTGGCGCGCCGCCTGCTGGAAGAGAACCGCGACAAGGTCGAAAAAATGACCAAGGCGCTGCTCGACTGGGAAACCATCGATGCCGACCAGATCAACGACATCATGGCTGGCAAGGATCCGCGCGAGCCGAAAGCAGGCGTGCCGGTCAAGCGCACGCCGCCAGGCGACAGCGGTTCCGGCGACGTGAACCCGAACGCGACCGCCCCTGCCTGACCCGTTCTGTAATAAAATGACAATGCCGTTCAGCCGCAAGCTGAACGGCATTTTTTATATGACGGCACCGAATTCGCAAAGTCCGAAAAGACCCGCCGCTTCCAACGTCGCTCCTGCGCAGGCAGGAGCCCATGCTGAATTTGCTCAGTATGGGCTCCTGCCTGCGCAGGAGCGACGTCGATTATGTTTAACTTGAGTGTGACGTCGCTCTTATAATGCCCCGATGCGAAAATATCTACAATGTGGCCGCTTCGGCTTCAACCTTGGCAATAAAGCCCTCGTCATGGGCGTGCTGAACGTCACGCCGGATTCGTTCTCGGACGGCGGCCGTTTCGCCTCGCTGGAATTCGCCGTCTCGCGCGCCGAAGAAATGATCGCCGACGGCGTCGACCTGATCGACATCGGCGGCGAATCGAGCCGGCCAGGCGCGCCCAGCCTGCCGCTCGACGAAGAACTGAAACGCGTCATGCCGGTGCTGTACGCCCTGCGCGACATGGGCAAGCCCCTGTCGGTGGACAGCTACAAGCCGCAGGTGATGCGCGAAGCCATCATCGCCGGCGCCGACATGATCAACGACATCAACGCCTTCCGCGCTCCGGGCGCGATCGAGGCGGTAAGGGACAGCGACTGCGGCCTGTGTATCATGCACATGCAAGCCACGCCGGAAACGATGCAGGACAAGCCGGCCTATGTGGACGTGGTGCGCGAAGTCATCGCCTTCCTGCAAGCGCGCGTCAATACAATGGTCGCGGCCGGCATCGACCGCGAACGGATCTGCATCGATCCCGGATTTGGCTTCGGCAAGACGGTCGAGCATAATTACGCGCTACTGCGCGGCATTGGCCAGATCGAGCAGGAAATCGGGCTGCCCGTGCTGGCGGGATTGTCGCGCAAATCGATGATCGGCGCGGTGACGGGCAGGGCGGTGGAACAAAGACTTGCCGGAAGTTTGGCGGGGGCATTGGCTGCGGTAGCGCATGGCGCTAGAATTGTGCGCGTGCATGATGTAGCCGAAACCGTAGATGCGTTAAAAGTTTGGCACGAAGCCACCATTCATTAATTCACTGAAAAAGAGAAGACATGGGACGTAAATATTTCGGCACCGATGGTATTCGTGGCCTGGTTGGCGAAGCGCCGATCACACCGGACTTCGTGATGCGCCTCGGCTACGCCGCAGGCAAGGTGCTGGCCAAGACCAACGCCGCCTCCGGCCGCCCAACCGTACTGATCGGTAAAGACACCCGCATCTCCGGCTACATGCTGGAAGCCGCGCTCGAAGCCGGCTTTGCCGCGGCAGGCGTGGACGTCATGCTGGCCGGCCCGATGCCGACCCCGGCCATCGCCTACCTGACGCGCGCGCTGCGCCTGTCGGCCGGCGTCGTCATCTCCGCCTCGCACAACCCGTTCCAGGACAACGGCATCAAGTTCTTCTCCGAACACGGCACCAAGCTGCCGGACGCCGTCGAACACGAAATCGAAGCCGCGATCGACCTGCCGATGGAATGCGTGACCGCCGAAAAGCTGGGCCGCGCCAAGCGCCTGGACCACGCGCAAGGCCGCTACATCGAATTCTGCAAAGGCACCTTCCCGAACGAGCTGGACCTGCGCGGCCTGAAGATCGTGGTCGACTGCGCCCACGGCGCCGCCTACCACATCGCCCCGCACGTGTTCCATGAACTGGGTGCGGAAGTGATCGCCATCGGCGCTTCGCCGGACGGCTTCAACATCAATGCCGGCTTCGGCGCGACCGCGCCGAAAGCGATGGCCGCCGCCGTCGTCGAACACAAGGCCGACCTCGGCATCGCGCTGGACGGCGACGCCGACCGCCTGATCATGTGCGACGCCAAGGGCCGTCTGTACAACGGCGACGAGCTGCTGTACGTGATGGTGCGCGACCGCATGTCGACCGGCCCGGTGGCAGGCGCCGTCGGCACCTTGATGACCAACATGGCGCTGGAAGTGGCGTTCAAGCAGCTGGGCATCGGCTTTGCGCGCGCGAAAGTAGGGGACCGCTACGTACTGGAAGTGATGCAGGAGCGTGGCTGGCTGTTCGGCGGCGAGGGCTCCGGCCACCTGCTGGCCCTGGACAAGCACACCACCGGCGACGGCATCGTCTCCGCGCTGCAAGTGCTGTCGGCCTTGAAGCGCAGCGGCAAGTCGCTGGAAACCTGCTGCGGCGAGCTCGAGCTGTACCCGCAAACGCTGATCAACCTGAAAGTGGCGGCCGGTTTCGACTGGACCAAGAACGCCGCCATGGTTGCCGAAAAAGAGCAAGTCGAAAGCGAGCTCGGCGACGCCGGCCGCGTCCTGATCCGCGCAAGCGGTACGGAGCCCCTGATCCGCGTGATGGTGGAAGCGAAAAACCCGGCAATGGCCGAGTCAATGGCTCGCCGGATCGCAGACAAAGTGGCCGCGTAGCCCTGCCGAAGTCGTAAAGCTAACCTGGAAAACACACTAACCAACGTCGTACCTGCGAAGGCAGGTACCCATAGCACGGTTGCTTGGTGCTACGGCTTGGCCGAGTGAGGGCCCCTTAACTAACCCACAACCCCTGTTTCCGCACCCCACGCACGCATCATTGACCTTCGCGCCCCGGCGCAGTATAATAACGTCTTCGGAGTGTGGCGCAGTCCGGTAGCGCACCTGGTTTGGGACCAGGGGGTCCAAGGTTCGAATCCTTGTACTCCGACCAAGTACAAAAGGACGGGCTGTCATTCATTTGACGGCCCGTTTTTCGTTTCCGCGGTGATATTCTTCACTGCACCATGACTGCCCATAGCTCAGTTGGATAGAGCATCAGCCTTCTAAGCTGAGGGTCACAGGTTCTTATTTGGGGTTTGCCTAGATGCATGTTCTAGGTTATAGTTTATACAATGTGCCCGTAGCTCAGTCGGATAGAGCAACAGCCTTCTAAGCTGTGGGTCGGGGGTTCGATTCCCTCCGGGCACACTCACAAAATCCTTTAAAATCAATGAGATACGACTGTTTTGCTTGCCGTCGATTTCTTCAATTCCCTTCCTTTCCCTTAATTGCCAGATGGCGGTTAGACGCTACCAGGCACTGAATAAGCAGGTGCATATTGGACAGCAAGAAAAAGCGCCGTCAAAGCGTTGCCAGAAGGCATGTTTCGCTGATCAGTTTGACCAAGCACGGCAAGCGAACCTTTGAGCTACTTGGTCCCGACGGCCGTCAAGTCCGGGCGTTTGCGGTTTTCGCTGATGACTTGTTGCGTGACATGCCGAGCACTCGGAAGAGCTATTGTTCTTCGCTCGCAGACTTCTACGACTATTACTTCGAGGCGTGCCATTGTTTCGCGCAGGTCGGGAAGAGTGCCGTATTGTCGAGAGGTGAGCTTATGGATGTCGTCGATTCCTGGCGAGAATATTTAGTGATGGGATCGGATTCGGGGCACGAATTGGCGTGTGATGTTGATTCTTCTTTGCCCTCGCCACGTGTTCAGCATGGCACTGCAGACACGAAGTATGCGGCGTTGAGTCGCTTTTTGAAGCTGTCAGAGAAGTGGCGGAAAGATTCGGTAGCACTTGCTAACCTTGGGATTAACGAGGGTGTGGCGGACCCCTTGCCGCTGCTTACCGATTTTGGTCGACATGTCGCTATCGGTCATTACGAGCGCTCCGCAATTTTGAAATCGTCGGTGCTTGCTGGCGTGGTGGCGGGTGGCCCTGCTTCTATTGACGAGTCACTGTTCGACACGGTGGGTAAATACGTTTTCGACAGGCGAAATATCTTTCCGCACGATTCTTTCAATGAATTTTGCGGCGCTTTGCGCTCGGCCCGAGATAAGGCGATTTACTCGCTTGATGCGGCGTGCGGCTGTCGATCAAGTGAGGGATTGCAGATTCTCTGGGAAGACGTGAATTTTGAAAAGCGCACTATTAAGTTGGTTGATCCATCCACACGGCCAAATCACCCCAGCTACTTGAGCCTCTCTTTGGCCGATCGTGAGAAATTATCATGGAAGGGGCGGGCGACGGAGGATACGTTTTTAATCGAGCCCTTTATATCTCATTTTTTCGATTATCTGGAAGAATATCATAGAAATGAGTATATTCCACATGCCCGCCATGGGTTTGTATTCCAGATTTTAAAAGGAGCAAGGAAGGGCGCTCCGTATTTTACAACTGGACCAAAAACTCGCGAGCAAGTTTTTAAGCGTGCGCGAGACCTTATAGGCCTTTCTGAATTTATAACTGGTCCCCATTCATTCAGGCATGCGTACGGGACTTATGTTTTGAACTATTGTCCAATGGCGGATGGATCATTTGGCGTCCCTTTGACGACAGTTCAATTCATGCTGGGTCACACCGATATTAAGGCAACGAAGAAGTATGCTGTACGCGATTCTGATCTGTTGAGTTTCAACTTGCTATTTGCGAATACGGCAACGTATAATGGATCGCACTATATGAAACAAACTGAACTGAAGATCGCAGCTATCAACGCTGAGATACGAAAACTCGAATCGTTGAAAGTCACTTTGATGGCGTCAAATGCTAAACACGACAACAAGCTTATTAGTTAACGCGAGTGGTGACAAACTCCGGAAATCGGTGAAGAGGGCGTTATTGCATGCTTCCCGTACGCTTTTGCGTAGCTACGGTATGGATGGGCTGGATTTAACGCTAGTCACCTCAAAAACGCATCTGGGTTTTGCTTTTTGTAAATTTGTTGAGCTGAACCTGCTTGTCGAGAAAACGGTTTTCGATCACGCATATCTTGAAAACGCTTTTGCTTGTTCTCAGCACGACGATACAATTCCACCGGATATGTTCCAAAGGTTTTTTCCTGCGTCAGGTTCTGAAGGGCTTGGGTACACCAAGACCTATGCTCAGAAGGTAAAGCGAGGAATCGGGCTGTTTTTGGTCTCGCTTCACACTGAAGGTACTATAACTTTGCCATCGACTTTTAGATGGCCAACATCGCGAACGTCCAGTGAGTCGGGTATTGCTGGAAACGCTATTTGTGTACATTCAGAGTTGTTATCGTTTGTCCGCAGTGTGGAAACAGTTCGATCAAACTCGCAGAATCAGGAATTTTCTGCATTGAGAAATGCAAAACGAGCAGAATGGTTTCTGACTTATGGAACGAAGGCGCTGCTTGCTACTGGTTGGAATAAGCCAGAAGAAGTTAACTATTTCGACTTGTTTGAAGTTTTTAAGGCGCAAGACGAAAGTCGTGGCGAGATTTCCAACGTGTCTGTTTATAAAGAGTTTGCTGAAATTATTGGAAGGAAGTTTCGTGGCCGCGTACCCGAAGGATTTGGTGTACCTGGGGCATGGGATGGACTGCTCGATGCTCACCGTGCCCAACAAGTTTTTGAGAAGAATTCAGTCGGGGTGCTCAGCCTTCATTCAGGGAATCCAGTCGACGGCGAACACGTGGGGGCGAATCTCTCCAGCGAAGAAGCGTTCAACAAACTTCTGAGCTCTCATGCAGGCTCGGGCAATACCGTGAAATTGAGGGAATACGTTCTCTCCTTAAGCGAGCCGAACCTTTTATCCCGCAGTCTGGAGAAGTGGTTGGATTTGCAGCGGATTTATATGAAAAATGTGAAGCGCGAAAGCTACAAGACCATGGAGAGTGCGTTCGGACATTTCAATCTGTATTTGTACGTGTACGTAGTTGCTTGGTTTAAAGAGAATCCATCCAGCGGTCTTAAGTTTCCTGTTAATCCTGACCTGCTTGTGGGAACCGCTTTTATTTCGCGCCTAGTCGAGTCTAATGCCTTACCACGAACGTTCATGGATTACATGAATACTCGTTCAATTCAGGCAGAATGGGATGGTAATTCTTTTTATGGTACCTTGAAGCAACTGGAGCTTTTCTTTTCATATATTGAAAGGAATGCGCATAAATTGGAAAATTGCACAAAATTTGTGCAGCCGTTAACTTCGGAAGATTTTCCTCCTAGTGCGTCTAAAGGCAGGTCCAATAAAATTCCTGTTAAACGGCGACATCTTGGATTTTTCATTGCGTATGCTCACGCGGTGAAGGACTACATTGACTCGATCACAATGAACATCGTTGATGGTCACGTTTCTATTGAGCGGATACAGGAATTTCGACATTCCACCAGAGGCGATATCGTCATAGACTGTTCCGCAAATCAGGATGTTGCTCGCCTACCGATGGCATCTATTAATGGCAAACTTATTGCTCTTGATTACATTCCGTCGGTTTTGCGTTTTGACTGGAAACGACATATCGATGGTCGATATTTGTTGATTCCTCATCCGCACACCGTTAACCAGATTATCGTCGCGTTGTACTCCGGCATTCGACACAATCATATTCAGTGGCTGGACGCGGAGAAATTTGATCGATTTGTGACGGATGATGTGTTCCCAGAATTGTTTGTGAACACAGATAAGAAGATGAAGAAGCCGTGGCGTCCTCGTGTCAACGCGGAAGTTATTTCGGTCTTGAGAGATCAACTGGCTTGGCGCAAGATGATCGATGAGCCGAGGTTTGCGGAAAGACATTTCTATAATGACAATAAGGACACTTCATATCCGAAATTTCTTCCGCTATTCGCGTCCAGCAATTCTGGGTTGCCACACCCAGACTCGGCTTACGCTAGTACCTGGATAAAATTGTTGACGGGCTTCCAAGGGTTCCTGCTGAACGTTGTCGATCCTGCGACGGAGAAAATGCCGGTACTGATTAAATTACGGCCTGCTGGGGTCGATTTTTACGACATTGACCCGAAGTGGAAATTCAATACCTATGCCACTTCTACTGAAGCATTGGTCCCGTTAAGAATCGTCTCTGAAATAACTCCGCACAGTGCGCGTGTTGGCGTCGTAAGCGACCTTATCCATTACTTACCGGCCGACATGATTGGTTCAAAAGTTACCGGTCAGACTGAGCGCGTTGTTCGTTATTATGTGCATGCGGACGCTGAGGAGATCGCTGACCAGGCTCTTTATCAGGGGATGGATTTGCGTCGCCGCGCATTGCTTGGCGAATTCGAAGGAAGCGTCAACGGTGGGGCGAGAGTCTCGAGCATGAACATCAAGGCAGATGCAGTAAATTCAAGCCTTGCCAAGAGTATGCGCCGAGATGTACAGGAAACGATAGCGCGCTACGGGTGTATCAGTTTGGTCAATTCTGACGGTGAAAGCGGTATTGACTACCTGACTGAGCGTGGCATCGATCAAGCTGCATTTAATGATACTGAAATTTGTCCGTTCGGGAACAACTGCCCGCCCGAGTTAATAAAGCTGTTGAAAGGCTTCAGACGCTGTTCGATCTGCCCATACGCGGTGCGATCCATTGATCATCTGCCTGCAATTTGCGCGAAGAAAAAATGTAAGGCCGAGGATCTTGTGGCTTTAGATAGGCGGATGGAGGCAGGGGAGAAGAATGGTTCTTTGTCAGCTGATGCAATGGACGTCTTGGAAGACGAACGCATGCGTCTTGCCGAGGAAATTGCAGGTTGGGAACTGTGTGAGGAAGTTTTGGAGCAGGCACGTCAGCGAATTGAAAACGGCAGTGATACCCGTCGTTGGGTTGTCGAGAAACCCGAAATCCTGCTTCAGCGTTTTGAACGTGTTGAGCTGGACGGGACGGAGCCGCACTATCTGTTGGCACGTCTTTTGGAATGCAACTCGTACCCAGGTTTCCAAAGCCCTCTCATCGCGCTGAAATTCGATGCTCTGAGGCGTCGAATCTTGGCTAATGCATCTACGTCACTTGATGAAGTGTTGAGTTTAGATGTGCCATCAGACCCGGCGGCTGAATGCATGGGAGTCATTCGAAGCCTCGTCGCATCCCGTAAATTGAGTACCGATGATGTCGTTTCGATCCTGTCGTCGGAGACTCATCTTCTTACGGTCCCGCGCCGCAATGTGTTGAGAATTGCCCATGAGTAGGCCCAAGAAGCCAGCCAATCCTTTCGGCCCCTCTCAGGAAGCCAAGCAAGCGCAACGAGAGCGGTTGATAGGGGATACGTTGCAAGTTCTCAAGAACAGCCACCTGCGGTTCGATTACCCCACACATTTGGCGAGATTCGTGGCAGATCATATTTCCAAAGTCGAGGGAAACCCGTTGAAATCCTCAACGTTACTTCGCAACCCGCGATACAAGGTGCTATTGCAACATTCGTACGATTTTCATCTCATGGCGGGTTTAAAAAAAGAAGCGCCAAAATCGAGCGAGATCCCTGACGCCTTTGGTATTAGACAGTTGCAGATTGAGAATTCGAACTTGAAGCATGAGATCACGCGTTTGAAAGCAAGGCTTTCCGAGTTGGCTTCTCCTCGAGTGGACGGGCCGAATTCGCCTGTTTCGCCTAGTGTGGAAATGCAGCCGTTCGAACATGACTTTATCCAGACGTGCCAGGCACTCGAGAGGGTGATGGCATCGCTCAGTGATTATGTCGAATATGGCTCGGAGGGTGGAATTGTCGACAGAGCGAAGCGAGTGAACAAGTTTATTGTAGAGCCACGGCTTGTGGCGCCTTTCCTCAAGTGGCGACAAACAAAGGGTGGTGCATAGACGTTGGCGCTTTTGCGCAAATGTATCCTATGCGTTCGAGATGCTCGGCCTTGAGCAAAAGAGAAAGGATATGAGGAAATGGCAAACGGACAGCAACTAGCTGAACAGAATTTCCTCGTCTTCACGGCTTGGCTGAATAGTCGCGCCGACGAGGACTTTAAACAGATCGTATATCGGGGAAACCTTTCTCGCAAAGAGATCGCGACGCAATGTGGTTTTGCCCTCAGTGCTCTTAACCAGAATCCACGTATCAAGGAGGCACTTTCAGGTGCCGAGGCACTCCTTCGGGCGCGCGGCGTTTTGCCCGCGATCGCAGTAAGTGAGAAGGCTGATGACGAGCGCGACCTGCCGATGATGCGCGAGGCTGGTGCTGCTGGCCGCTCGTTTGAAGTTGAACGCCTTCGCCGGCTCGAGCAGGAAAATGCGAGCCTCAAGGCTGAGAATGGACAACTGAAGCGAGAATTGGAGCGTTTTTCGATTATCCGCGAAGTCCTCGCTGAAACAGGGCGGCTTCCCCGATGACACGCTCAGTTCTTGTTCGAGTCCAGACTATTCGCAGTCAAAATCCCAATGGCCGGGGCGGATGTATCTTCGTCGGCACTCAGATTGGTGAGACGGGCGATGTCTTAGATGCCAAAAGCTATTTCGTGATCAAGGCTACGGGATTGCAGCTCGGCGATTGCCGCGTTCAACCTGGTCAGTGGTGGCGAGTGGGCGGGGAAGAGGAAACCTACAATCGAACGGTGAACGGGTACCACATCCGTGAAAGGCAAATCAAGGCGACCCAGGTTGCACTGGAGAGGCTGTCGGGCGAACACGTCGTCACGTTTCTGGCCGAAAGCGACGATTTTCAAGGTATAGGAATGGTCAAGGCTAGAAAACTGTGGTCCACCTTTGGCGAAGACCTATACCGAATTCTTGACAATGGCGACATCGCTACGCTTAGCAGCGTTTTGACAGAGGACAGCGCGAAGCAAGTAGTGGGTGCGTGGGCACTTCAAGGTAAGGCGCGTACCCTCCAGTGGCTACAGGGCAGCAAAATCGATGTTCGAGTGGGACGCAAGCTCATCGCCTATTTCGGGGCCGAGGCGCAAGAAAAGCTCGAAGAGGATCCTTATCGCCTTTTGTCTTTTTCTGCGTCTTGGAAACAGGTAGATACGCTCGCTCAATGCCACTTTAATGTCGCCATCGATGATCCGAGGCGCCTTCAAGGAGCGGTCGAGGAGGCTCTGTACGGCTTTTTTGGACATGGCCATACACGAATCCCTATGCCCCTTGTCGTTTCGCGCGTACGGAAAGTTCTAGACGGCCCTTGCCAGGATATGGCATGCGATGCGTTAGCAAAAGGGCTCTCGAACGGCAGTTTCGTCATCGCGAAGGACGGAAATGTTCATCCAATCGGTGCCAGGATTATGGAGGCATCGGTCGCACGTGCCGTGCACACCCGTATATCCAATCTAAACACTTTCCCTCGGCTGCATCCGGCGCAAATCGACAGTATCCTCGCTGCCTATGAGATCGAGGAGGGCATAACGCTGAACCCCGAGCAGCGACAGGCGGTCCATGCATCCGCAGCCAACCCCGTGTCGCTTATCGTTGGTGGTGCAGGCGTGGGTAAGACTACAGTGCTAAAGGCGTTGTACAAGGTGTTCGATGAGAGCCGCACTCGGATTTTCCAGGTCGCACTGGCCGGACGAGCCGCTAAGCGAATGCTTGAGGCCGCTGGACGCCCTGCATCGACCATTGCAAGCTTACTGAAAACGGTCAAGGAAGACGATCTTGCCGGCCGCTGCGTGATTGTCATCGACGAAGCCTCCATGGTCGACATTATCACCATGAATCGGCTCTGCGAGAAACTTCCGGATCACGTTCGAGTTGTGCTGGCCGGCGACACTGCGCAACTCATGCCGGTGGGGCCAGGACTAGTTTTGCACGCCATGGCCAGAATTTCTCAAATCCCTAAGGTTGAGCTCAAAGTCGTGAAGAGATACGGAGGAGCGATCGCGCTGGCCGCGCAGGCTGTTCGAGAAGGAGATTGGCCAGCCCTTACCGAAGACCGCCACGCATCAATCTCCTTTATTCCGTGCGCAGCGAAAGCAATTGCCGAATTGGTGGTCGAGCTATATGCGACCGATGTCGAAAACACCCAGATCTTGTCGCCTCGGCGTGCGAGCGCGGACGGTACCGAAGCGATTAATTCGTTAGTTCAAAAGAAGTTTACTCGAGAAGCCCGCCCTCTACTGGTCTATGTCGAGGAGTTTCAATCGATGGCCGGTACTGGCTTCTATCTCGGCGATAAAATACTATGCACAAGGAACCTTTGGGACTGGGGGTTGCAAAACGGCTCCTTGGGACGATTGGAAGAAATTGAAGACACTCCTCGACTGCTCTTCGATGCAGATGGGGTGGAGATTGGCCACGCCATTGGTTGGGTGTTGTGGGACGATGGTGAAAGACGCCCCATCCTTGAGTCAATGCTCGATGATTTAGAACTAGGCAACGCCATCACTGTGCACAAAGCACAGGGATCGCAATGGCCACGCGTGATTGTCGTGCTGACCGGAGGTCGGATGCTCGACAGGACGCTTGTATACACGGCGATGACGCGAGCGCAGAAGCAAGTCATCCTTGTCGGTGACCCGGTCGCTGCCAGGCTTGCCGTGGAAAGCCTTCCTCGTTCAGACACGCGAATGGTCGGCTTGGACACGCTACTCCAAGAGTATTTAGCTGATCTGCACACACCGCATGAAGAGCAGGGGACATACGAGCCTGCTTAAAATTCATCTCCAAGAACTCATTTTCTGCAGTAACTCACACTTGATTTAACGGCGATTGTCAGATCAGTTAATGATCTTGCTTTCGTATAACCACACATCATGGCGACAGACTTATGACTGGAAACGTAATGCAAGACATTGTTGAGCACATCACAGGAAAGCACGGTCACGAAATGTGGATCCCGCTCTATAAGAAGATCACAAAGAGCGACAGGAGCGAAGATGGTTCCTACTACTGCGCGCTCGTAAGCAAAGGCGCTACAGAGAAGGCGATGGAGCAGTCGACATGGGACTTGATGTTGCGCGGCGGTGGCCCGACCTTCATAACTACGTATGGGGAAGGGGGGGCACTTTCGACCTATCATGAGAGGTCCGATGATGAATTTCGACGGATTGTAATTGGCCGCGACTTCCACGGGCGGAAAGATAATTATTTTGAAATCTCTGAAGAATTCAGGCTTTTTCACAATCTTTATTTCGACAACAAGAAGTCCACATTCACATCATTTGATGAGTCCGGTGACGAAATTGAAGTAATTAAGTTTTCTGAAGACGAAATTTTGGTTCGAAAATTATTTCTGAAGTCGTTCATGGCGGCGACTCAAATGAACCTGCTTCTCTATTTTGCGATTACTCGTCACTGGGCGAAGCCTGAAGGATTTGAAGACGATCACGTTTCCCCGGATCTGAACTATCAAATATTCTCGGGATCTTCCTACGTCGATGGCTTTACGTCGTTCGTCCGTTTGCAAGGCAAGAAGCTAGTCAAGTGCGAAGCGATGGAAGAGTGTGGGGTTCCCCCATTTGAGAGGCCAAAAAAATTTGAGTCCTTTGTTATAGCAGGCGATGTTGACGCCCCTGTCGAGTTCTCGTGCAATCCAGCGCACTTGGCAAATTATTTCGGAGCGAATCCGATGGCTCCACATCATCTGACTCCTGTATTCTTCACGAAGGATGTGATGCAGAAATATTACGGCTCCTCCGACTACCAAATTGACGACGGCTTACTGTCACGTCGCGGAGCTTGGAACCTGCGGTTTGACAATCATCACACCTCGCATATTGCCGTGTTTTTAGGCGATTTGGGCACGGATTTACCTTACAAAGAACAGCTGTACTGGAAGAGCTTTAACGTTGTTCCTGATGGCCACGAAATTAGCGATACGAACTTCAAGCGGAGCTTCCTCGGTGCCTGGTGCGATTCCGATTCCCCTGACCTTCAATTTAAATCAGAGTTCAGTCAGCTTCAAAGCGCCTGGAAGGCACGCTACGGCTGGGATTTATTCTTGCCGATGGTTGCAAGGGATGAGCATTTTTTCACGTCAATCCGGTCGATGCTGACGAACGAGCAAGCCGAGTACGACGCGCAAGTGTTATCCCTGGCAAAAGTAACGATTGATTCGGCAAATGTGAAATCTTTAGCGGCACTACTCGAAAACACGGACGCAGAAGGGAAATCTATCGTTCTGTTGGGGGAGTTGTTCACACTGCTCAAGCTAAATAATGCTGAGGGAAAAACGACATTCTTGCGCGGCGTTCAAAGCGTTCGCTCGTCAGGGGTAGCTCATCGTAAAGGCACTCAATATGAGAAAATCATCGTCAAACTCGACATTGATACTGACAACTATAAAGCCGAATTTGACCTTCTGCTATCTAGTTTTGCGAAAATATTTTCGGAGATTAGAGCCAAGGTAGAAATGAAAAATATTGATACGGCCGAAGTAGCCAATGAGTCAACCCCTGCAAGTCCCGAAGATAGCGCGTGACAATGTGAAGGACTTGACGCCATTTAACGGGAGAGAAATTGGGTTTTGACCTCCAGCTTCTATCCTAATTAAGCGACGGCTCCTACCGCAAAAGCTACATCGGTGCGCCGTGTCCTAAAGGCCAGCAATGTGCCATGCTGACCTGGTCGTGAAATTAGCAAATGACCGGTGCAGAGTCCCTAGTCAAAACTGCCAAGTTGAGGTCCACACTCCTGTTCGGGAGCGTGAAAAAATCGTAGTATATGGGATTGCCTTGCGGCAGCAACTTCTACGGGAGGCCTGTCGCTACCGACGCTATACGGCGATGATAGTAACATTTCCGTACTCTTTACTCAACAGAAAAAGCCAAAGACAATTGGACGAAATGAAAACTACTAAAAAAGAGCCGGATGATGAACTGAGTGTAACTGAGGCCGCAGTGCTTGTCGGCATGTCGCCAGAACTTCTATCCTGGTTCATAAGTCATGCTCCAAAGTGGAATGATGCTCGAAAATTGCTTGTTGCCAGACGAATTGAAAACGTGCCGATCTTCAAGAAGTCTGAGCTAATGAATTTCAACATGTGGCTTTCAAAACCTTGGCCGGCGCCAGTAGGGAAGCGGCCTCACATACCAACCAAAATTAGAGAAGAAATTACTAACGAGGTCGGAAATCTATGCGCGATCTGTCACGAACATAGTAAGGCATGTGAAGCGGCTCACATCGATCCGGTAGCACAAAGTAAAAACAATCATCCGCATAATTTAATCTGGCTTTGCGCAAATCACCATACCGAATACGATAAAGGTGTTATAGGTCCACTTCCTGACGATATCAACTTTGTAAAGCACTATAAAGCGGTTCTGCTAGGCCGGGTCAAATACCTTTATGCTATCCAGGCTGGGGCTATTCGGGAAGCTCTCCAACTTCTAGAAAATTGTCGTCGTGCTGCTGAGTTAGATCCAAAAACACCGGAACAGATCGAGCTTGCAAAGACAGTGGGAACAGAAGTTTTGCAACAAATAACAGAAGTCGCGAAGAAGAAACCCAAGAAAGAGACCGATACTGGTTTTGCAGCTTTCCTCAAACTGGGGAAAATTACAACTGATTCTCATTTTTCAACGACAAGCGTTAAGAAACGTCTCGATGCGTTGAGTGGCGTGCGCGATGATTTTCGCGTCGCAGCAGGTATGGTGGAATGTCCGTTATGTAAAGGGGTTGGACACTATGCGGAGTACGATGACTGTCCGGTTTGTGCCGGAGATGGAGTTGTCACGAGCCGTGCTGCCGATTACTTTGACCCAAGTGATTTTGAAGAGGTTGAATGCGAACTTTGCGAAGGGTCAGGCGAATATGGTGACTACGATTTTTGTCCGGTATGTGGCGGAAACGCTAAGTTAGAGCGCCGTCTGGCCGAACGAACAGACTTCGATGCATATCGTAAGGTCATGTGCCGTCTGTGCAAAGGGAGCGGTCGATATGGGGAATATGACGAGTGTCCGTTTTGTGGCGGAGACGGCGAGGTTGCCGGTGCTAGGGATGATACCTTTGACCCAAGAGACTTCGGACAGGTTAAGTGCGATGTTTGCAATGGTAAGGGGCACACTAACTACTACAGCACTTGTCGTAAATGTGATGGGCAAGGCGAGCTAGAACAACGTCTACATGAGTTGCGAGACAAGCGCGATTACGCATTGGTCGACTGTCCCGTATGTAAAGGCAGCGGGAGTGGTGAGTATGATGATTGTTTTCAATGCGGAGGGAATGGGCAAATTCCAAGGTACATAAAGGAGGGAGTGTCAGGATTTTTGTGTGCGGGGCCTCGGAGACTTTTCCATGGCGCCGCTCGCTGCCCATTGCGCAGGGCACGAGCGTGCGGTGCGGTGGTAAAGTCGGTGCTCATTTTACCCCAACA
>JAKFDH010000024.1:0-2611 GCA_036676245.1 Massilia sp.
GGGCTGCCGGCCACGGCCGCGCTGTTCGCCGCGGTGCCGCAGGGCACGAACGCCGGCCGCGGCTCGAACACCAAGGGCTCCTCGAACATCATCAGCAACGGCTCGAAGATCGTCGTGCCCGAAGGTTACGGCCTGCTGCTGATGCAGGACGGCAAGATCACCGGCTTCGCCGCCGAGGCCGGCGGTTACGAGTGGCGCTCGGACGACATCAACTCGAAGTCCATCTTCGCCGGCGACGGCATCGTCAGCCCGCTGATCAAGCAGAGCTGGGAGCGGTTCAAGTTCGGCGGCCAGCCGGGCGGCCAGCAGCTGGCCTTCTTCGTCTCGCTGAAGGAACTGCCGGACAACCGCTTCGGCACCCAGTCGGAAATCTACTGGGACGACGGTTTCCTCAACACCCAGGTCGGCGCGGTGACGCGCGGCTCGTACACGCTCAAGATCACCGACCCGATCCTGTTCGTGAAGAACTTCGTGCCGGCCAAGTACCTGGCGCCCGGCCAGGTGTTCGATTTCACCGACATCGACAACGCGGCCGCCAGCCAGCTGTTCAACGAAGTGGTGGGTTCGCTGGCGCCGGCCTTCAGCCTGTACTCGAACGATCCGTCCAAGGGCAACCGAATCACCAAGCTGCAGCAGGATTCGGTGGGCTTCGCCAAGAGCCTGTCGGACGCGGTGGAGAACGCCTACCAGTGGCGCTCGGATCGTGGCCTGGCCATCGTCAAGACCGCCATCATCTCGATCGAGTACGACGCCAACACCAAGGAACTGCTCAAGACCGTGCAGCGCGCCGACGCGCTGGCCGGTGCCCGCGGCAACTCCAACCTGCAGGCCAGCGTGGCGGCGGGTGTGCAGGCGGCCGGCGAAAACGGCGGCGCGGCGGGCCTGGTGGGCATCGGCATGGCGACCGGCATGGTCGGCGGCATCGCCGGCATGCAGCAGCCGGTGGCGCCGGCGGCCGACGACCCGGTCGCCAAGCTCAAGAAGGCCAAGGAGATGCTCGACCTCGGACTGATCACGCAGGCCGACTACGACGCGCTCAAGGCCAAGGCGCTGGGCCTGTAAGCCTGGAGCCGGATCACCCTCATGGCCACCCCACCGCCGATTCCCCCGCCCCTCCCGCCCGGTATCGGTCCGGGATCGCCGCAGGACGTGCCGCCGTTGCCGGGCACGTTCCCGGTGGATCCGGCCACCCTGCCCAAGCCCATCCGCGATGAAGTGCTGGCGCCCGACCCGGTCGCCATCGACACGGCGTCGGAGGAGCTGAAGGACGGCCAGAACCACTGCCCGAAATGCGGCGCCACCGATATCAAGCAGCGGCCCGGCACCGACATGCTGATCTGCCTGTTCTGCCGCAATGAATGGCATGGCGAACGGGTCGAGGAAGCCTTCGGCTTCGGCGAGGGCCTCGACGACCTGACGGGCACGATCATCGCGTCCGGCGCGCGCGACATCGCGGCCGACACGGCCACGCTGATGAGCTACAAGTGCACCGGCTGCGGCGCCGAGGTCACCGTCAACACGGAAAGCACGATGACGGCGCGCTGCCACTGGTGCCGGCATGTGTTCGGCGTGAACGAGCAGATATCGAACGGCGCGGTGCCCGATGCGGTGCTGCCCTTCCGCATCAAGAAGGAAGATGCGATCGAGCGCATCCGCCAGTTCGTCGGCAAGCGCAAGATGTTCGCGCTGAAGGAATTCAAGGCGCAGTTCTCGCCGGAGAACGTGGTGGGCGTCTATCTGCCGTACATGATCGTGGACGGCAAGGCGAGCGCCGACGTGGCCGGCAAGGGCGAGATCCAGACCCGCAAGTACACCCGCGGGTCGGGCAAGAACGAAAAGACCTACTACGACGCCGACGTTTACCAGGTGGACCGGCACGTGGACTTCACCGTGGACGACCTGCCGCTGGAATCGTCCAGCAAGCGCGCCAAGCTCGACGCCAAGGCCAACACCCACAACATCATCAACACCGTACTGCCCTTCGACACCAAGAACGCGGTGAAATGGAACGCGTCCTACCTGGCGGGCTACACCTCGGAACGGCGCGACGTCGACGTGGAGATGCTGCGCCCGCGGCTTGAAGACCAGCTGCTGTCGATCGCCCGCCACCAGGTGGAATCTTCGGTGGGCCGCTACGACCGCGGCGTGCGCTGGGAAGAGGAAAGCCTGGACGTGCACGGCACCCGCTGGGTGGCGATGTACCTGCCGGTGTGGCTGTACTCCTACCACCAGCCCGGCGCCAACGGCGGCATGCTGCACTACATCGCCGTGAACGGCCGCACCGGCGAAACCATGGGCAGCATCCCGATCCAGCAGTGGAAGCTGCTGCTGGCCGCGCTCACCACCGGCACCTTCATCGAGGCGGCCGTACTCATGTTCATAGGAATGCAGTAATGAGCGACGACGGTGGACTCTGGCTGCTCGCCCTCGGCCCGACCGGCGGCGCGGCGCTGTACTGGGCCATTTACCGGTACTACCGCAACACTGACAAATCCCACGCCTTCGAGCGCGAGACCGCCGTCGACGCCAAGCCGGTGACGGGCACGGACCGCAAGGTGGATACGGTGACGGGGACGCAGAAGACGCGGATTGATGGCGACAACGTCAGGGC
>JAKFDH010000025.1:0-31656 GCA_036676245.1 Massilia sp.
GAGATGACGCTCGAGGTGTCGGACGAGGCCCTGCAGAAGATCGCCGAGGCCGGCTACGATCCGGTGTACGGCGCGCGCCCGCTCAAGCGCGCGATCCAGCAGCAGATCGAGAATCCGCTGTCGCGCCTGATCCTGGCAGGCGAGTACGGGCCAAGGGATACGATTGCCGTGCGGGTCGTGCACGGCGAGCTGGCGATGCATCCGCCGGTGCGCGAGCGCGGAGCCGAATAGCCAGGCGGCGGGCCCCGGGGCCCCTGCGGGCGCCGTCAGCCGCGCTTGCGATCGCAGCCGGCGCGCTCGATCGCGGCGCCGAGCGCGGCGTCGATGCGCGTTTCATGCACGGTAAACCATTGCTCCAGCAAGTGCAGGGCTTCGCGGCCGGTCGCGATTTCGCCAGCCGTCACATGCAGCTCCGTTTGATGCAGGGTGGCCAATACCCTGGCGTGTTCTTCGCGGTGGCTATGCAGGCCGGCATAGTTGATCGCCTCCATCAAGTCCTCCTCATGCCGGAAATCGTGCTCGATCGCGGCGACCAGGTCCGGGAACGCGGCCCCGAACTGATCGTCTGGCAAGGCGGCCAGGCGCGCCAGCGCGGCCTTGAGTTTCCTGTGGGCGGCGTCCATCGATGGGACGCCGCAGCTGAACGCATCGCCATGCGAGTCGCTGATTTCCATGTTCTTCTCCGTGTTAGGCAAGCCAGGTGCGCCGCCTTTGCCGGGCGGCGCTGGGTCATTCAATGGGACATCAGCACCGGCACCGTCATCGTGCGCAGCACGGTGGCCGTGACGCCGCCGAGCAAGAGCTCGCGGAACCGGGTATGCCCATAGCCGCCCATGACGATCAGTTCGCTGCCGAGGTCGGCCGCCATTGACAGCAGGCTGTCGCCGACGCTGATCGGCGTTTGCTGGCAGGCGACTTCGCATGCCACGCCGTGGCGGGCCAGGTAGAGCGCGATATCGGCGCCCGGATCGCGCCCGTCAGGCTCGGCCGGGTTGAACACGGCCAGCGTGGTCTTGCGCATGCGCTTGAGCATGGGCAAGGAATTGCCGATCGCGTGCGTGGCCTCGATGCTTTCGTCCCAGGCGACCAATGCATGACCACCCATTTCATCGAAGGTTCCCGCGTACGGAACGATCAGCACCGGACGCCCGGCGTTGAGCATCACGTATTCGGGCACGTCGGCGATGACGCGCGCTGCCGGATCGTCGCGGTCGGTCTGGCTGACGACCACCAGGTCGGCGTAGCGCCCCTGCTGCGCCAGGCCGCCGGCCGGATCATCGTTGACGAGGCGCCTTTCGTACGACAGCACGCCGGTGGCGGCGGCGATGTCGTCGAACACGGCCAGCGCCGCCTCGGCGCGCTCGGTGAGTACGCCGACCTGGGCCGCGATGAGGGGCGCTACAAGGTCGAGACCGCTTTCAGTGTAGACGTAGCGGGAAATGCCGATCATCGCGGCGCCGACCAGGTGCGCATTCTCGGCAACGGCGAGCCTGGCTGCGACTCCGATGCGCTGGGGGGCGTGGCGGGAATGGTCGACGTGGACCAGGATGGTTTTGTATGACATGGCGTTCGTCCCAAAGTGGTTTGACTTGATTCAGATTAGGCCCAGGGATTTCCTTCGTCCAGCGGAAGCTGAGGCGTGCGAAGGAAAGTTGGGGCGGATTTGATGCACATCAATCCATCCTGATGCCACTGTGATTCAGGCAGCCTGCGCCTAGTTCGCGCGCTCCGCCGCCGCATTTGTCATCCGCTGTTCCACCGCGAACACCGCCGCCTGCACCCGGCTCGACAGCTTCAGCTTCTTCAGGACGTTCTGGACATGGATCTTGACCGTGCTCTCGGCCAGCTCCAGTTTGCGCGCGATGAGCTTGTTGCTCTCGCCCCGCGCCAGGCATGCGAGGATATCCTTTTCGCGCGGCGTCAGCTTGTCCAGCTCCGATGGCGGCGGCGCGGCCTGCGCCCCGCCGTGCAGCTGCGCCACCAGTTTTCCGGTCAGCGCCTCCGCCACCACCGTCTCGCCAGCGGCCGCGCGCCGGATCGCGCGCAGCAGGTAATCCGTCTCGATATTCTTGATCAGGTAGCCGCGCGCCCCGGCCCGCATGGCCAGCCCCAGGTCGCTCGACTCTTCCGACACCGTGAGCATCAGGATCGCCATGTCCGGGTTATCCTGCTGCATCAGCTGCAAGGTCTCCACCCCCGATATGCCCGGCATGTTCAGGTCCAGCAGCACGACATCGGGCTTGAGCTGGCGCGCCTGCTTGATGCCTTCGACGCCGTCGGCCGCCTCGGCCACCACCTGGAATTCGGCGTGGCGCTGCAGCAGCGAACGGATGCCGCTGCGGAACAGCGAATGGTCGTCCACCAGCAGGACGCGAATCGGTCGGTCGGAAGCTTGCATGGTCATGTCCTTGTCGGTCGATCAGGCCGCGCGGCGTTGCGCCTGCGGCAGGGTGAGGGTGATGGTGGTGCCGCTGCCGGGCACCGAATGGAGCGCCAGCGCCGCATCGATGCGCTGCGCGCGCTCGCGCATGATGTCGATGCCGACATGGCTCTCGCCCATCGTCGCCAGATGGGCGGGGTCGAAGCCGGTGCCGTTGTCGGTGATCGTCAGCGTAAAGTCGTGCCGGTCCTCGAGGCCCACCCGGACCCGGCTGGCGCCTGCATGCTTGCGCACGTTCGACAGGGCCTCCTGCACGATGAACAGCAGTTGCAGCTGCTGTTCGCGCGGGAAGGGCGCGCCGTCGACGTCGGCCTCCAGTTCGGCGGCGATGCCGGTCTGGCGGCGGAACTTGTCGATCGTCGCCTCCAGCGCGCCGACCAGGTTGCCCTCGACCAGGCGGCTGCGGAAGTTGTGCAGCAGCTCGCGCACGTCCTCGTAGCTCTCCTGGACGCCGGCGCGCAGCATCGGCACGATCTCGGTCACGTCGCCGATCTTGCCGTTCTTGACCGACTGGTCGAGCATCTGCACCTGCAGGTTGAGGAAGTTCAGGCCCTGGGCGATGCTGTCATGCAGGCCCTGGGCCACCAGGTTGCGCTCTTCGGACACCGCCATTTCGCGCTCGCGCTCACCGAGGCGCAGGTTCTCGATGGCGGTGCCGAGCAGCTGGCCCAGGGTTTCGAGCAGCGCATGTTCGCGCGCCTCGAAGGTTTTCGGCTGGCGGAAGTGCAGGTTGAAGAAGCCCAGGTGCTGCTGGTGCGCGTAGATATGGAAGACGGACACGGTGGCAAAGCCCTCGCGGTGGCATTCCAGCTCGTGCTTCTTGTCCATCTTGCGCAGGTCGTGGACGACGCTGACCTTGCGCTGGACTGCATCGCCGCACAGGCAGTCGCCGACCTTGATGCAATGCTCGCGCTCGACCAGCTCCGGCGAGATCCCCTGGTGCACCACCATGTGCAGGTTGTCGCGGCGCGCATCGAGCACACGCACCGAGCCGCCGTCGGCCTCGAAGTAGTCGCAGATGCGCTGCAGGAAGCCCTGGCACAGCGCTTCGAGCTGCTGCGGGCGCTGCAGGAAGGCCGCCGCCTCGTACAGCAGCGCCAGTTCGCGGTTCTGGTTCTCGAGCGTGGCGGTCTTGGCGCGGACCCGCCGTTCGAGGTCGTCGTACAGCGCCTGCAGGCGGTCCGCCATCTGGTTGAAGCCCTGTGCCAGCTGGCCGAATTCGTCGCCCGACTCGATCGCCAGGCGTACCGCGAAGTCGCGCTCCTTCATGCGGTGCAGGCCCTCGTGCAGGCGGGTCACCGGTTCGATGATGAGGCTGAACATCAGGTAAATCAGGCTGACCGTGCCGACCATCGCCAGGCCGAGCAGGGCAAGCTGGGATGCGCGCAGCCAGAATGTGCGGGTTTCGCTGTCGCGCTCGATGAGCTTGACGAGGGCGTCGACGCGCTGCACGAAATGTTCGGTGCGCTGGTGGAAGCTGGCCAGCGCGCCGGGCCGGGCCTGGCCTTCCAGCCTGAGCAGCGCCTCGGCGGCGGGACGCAGCTCGGCCTGCCACTCGGTGGCGACCGCGTCGAACTGGGTGCGAATGGTGCGGGTCGGGGGCAGCAGCAGCGGGCGCTGCGGGTCGCCCTGGCGCAGCTGGGCCAGGGTGCCGGCGACCTGGTTCAGCTGGCGCACGGCGGCGGCGGCGGCTTCCGGGTCGGCGCCGGGCGCGCGATCGAGCAGGAGGGCGAGGCGGTAGCTGCTCGCGCGCACACTACCGGTGTCATTGATGGCGGCGGCGCTGCCTTCGAGCTGCCATGACAGGTAGAGCGTGGCCAGGATGACCGACAAGGCCAGCAGCAGGAAGCCCACCAGCAGGCCGACGATCTTGGTCGATAACTTTTGGCGTGACGGTATCAATGCATCAAGGCTCATGGTGGCTCCAGGCGCGCCGGTGTCGGTTTCGATGTGGGACTGTAACGGCGAATGGGCCTGGGGTCAGCCTGAAAAGTTGATCCAGGTCAAAAAGGACAGGCAAATAGGCAAGGGCGGCGCCGCACCGGCCTGCGCCGCCTCGCGTCCGCGCTCAGCGCGCGCATGCCCCCAGCAGCGCGCCGCTGCGCAAGTGGGCGGCCACGGCGCTGCCCGCCACGCAGATCTGCTTGGCGGCCTGGTCCGGGCCATTATCGTTCTTGCAAATGGCCACCTTGTCGCCCTGGCAGCGGGCGTCGACCACATTCACCGTCACGCTGCTGTCCGCCGTGCAGGCGTACTGGTTGCGGGCGCTTGCCGTCAGCGTCACCGCGTTGTCGCCGATCCTGTCGCAGGAGAAGCTGGTCTTGTCCAGGCTGAGCGACTTGATGCCCCAGTTGTCGTGGCTGCCGTTGTCGATGTCGGCGCTCGCGATCTCGACCGTGCCGTCATGCAGCGTGCGTTCGATGTTGCGGGTCATGACCGTCGGCGGCGCCACGTCGTTGCTGAGCTGGTTGCCGGCGGGGCTTTCGTGGTGCAGGCGGTTCAGCGTGGTCACCTGGTAGTAGTAGAACTTGCCGGGCACCGTGCTGCGGTCGGTGTAGCTGGTCTCGCCGGCCAGGGTCAGGCCGAGCAGGTTGGACGGCTGTTCGAGATCGATGTCGCCCTGTTCGGAACGGTAGACGGCGTACTGCCTGGCCTTGTCGAACTCGCTTGCGCCTTGCGCCGGGGCGGTCCAGGCCAGGGTCACGGAACCGTCCGCGTTCAGCGTGGGCGCGGCCGCCACGGGGGCGGCGGGCAGGGTGGCGTCCTTCCACGGCATGGCCGGGCGCAGCGCGGGCTTGTTGTAGATGTTGTCCTTCAGGTCGCTACGGTAGTTCAGGGGATTGGCGGCCAGGAACGCGTGGCGGAAATGGATTTGCCCGGATACATCCGACTGGCTGAGGTTCAGCGCGATCTGGTCGGCGATCTGGACCGGGCTGGTCCAGCCGGCCGTGCCCATCTTGTAGTCGGCCAGGCCGATGTAGACGTGGCGGTCGTAGGCGTTCATGTTCCACCATGGCACCAGCAACTTGTAGTCGGAGCCGGCCTGGCCGATGTACCAGTACACCTGCGGAGTCAGGTAATCGACCCAGCCCGACTGGATCCACTTGCGCGAATCGGCGAACATCGACAGGTAGTGCTGCGACGCGCCGGCCGAGGTCGGCGAGCCGATGGCCGGGTCGGCGCTGCTGCGGTAGATGCCCGACGGCGACACCCCGAACTTGACCCATGGCTTGATGGCGCGGATGCCGTCGTTGATGCGGGCGATCAGCAGGTTGACGTTGTCGCGGCGCCAGTCGGCGCGGCCTTCCGGCGTGGCGGGGAAGCCGCGCGGGTCGGCGTTGTAGGCGGCGTCGTCGCCGGTGGTGCCGCTCGGGTAGAAGTAGTCGTCGAAGTGGATGCCGTCGACGTCGTAGCGCTGCACGATGTCGAGCACGACCCCGGTCACGTGGTCGCGCACCTGCGGCATGCCGGGGTTGAGGATGCGGACGGCGCCGACGGTGAGCATCCATTCGGGGTGGGTGCGCGAGACGTGGGTGTCCGCATACAGGGCCGGGTTGCCCGCATTGGCGACGGTGGCCAGCGCGCGGTAAGGGTTGATCCAGGCATGGAATTCGAGGCCGCGCTTGCGCGCCTCATCAATGGCGAACTGCAGCGGGTCCCAGGCCGGCGAGGGCGCCTGGCCCTGCTGGTTGCTCAGGTAGTAGGACCAGGGCTCGAGCTGGCTGGGATACATCGCGTCGGACTGGCTGCGCACCTGGAGGAAGACCGCATTCATGCCGGTGGCCTTGTTGTGGTCGAGGATGGTTTGCAGCGCGGCGCGTTGCTGGGCCGGGGTCTGGGTGCGGTTCGGCCAGTCCAGGCTCAGGTGGGTGCTGATCCAGACGCCGCGCATTTCGCGCTTCGGCGCTTCGGCGTGCGCCAGCATGGCCGCGCACAGGGATAGGGCGAACAGGATTCTTTTCATTTTTAGTCTCCTTGGCGTTTGGGAATCTTGCAATTTTGCTCAGCAAGAGTACGTGGAGAGATTTTCTGCAGCCAATGAATTTTGGCGAATTGGACATAACTGGCGGGAATATAAGACCCCGGTTTAGCCTAGGCGCGCAGCGCTTCGGCGGGCATCAGGCGCATCGCGATCCAGGCCTGGCGCGCAACCGCGGCCAGCGAGATCGCCAGCGTCGCCGCCAGCGCCGCCAGCAAGGTCCAGTAGCCGACCGGCGCATGCTCGACGTAGGTGGCCAGGTAGCGCGCGATGGCGACCGCCGCCAGCGGCAGGCCGACTGCCGCCGACACCAGCATCAAGGTGCCGATCTCGCGCAGCACCAGCAGGGCGATGTCGCCGCGGCCGGCCCCATGCAGCTTGCGCAGGACGATCTCCTTCGCGCGCCGCTGCACCGTGCTGGCCGACAGTACATAGGTGCCGAAGGCGGCAATCGCCAGCGCCAGCCCGGTGGCGATGGCCAGGATTTTTCCCATGCGGGCATCGTCGGCGTAGTTGGCCGCCAGGATGGCGCTGGCCCGGTGGGTGCGCATCATTGCGTCCGGGTAGAACTTCTGCCACAGCGCCTGCACCGCGTTCTCAGCCTTGGCCACGCCGCCGACTGCCCGTACGCTCAGGGTGGAACCCTTGGTCCAAAGTTCGTAGGCAGTGGCGCGCGGCGCCTCGCGCAGCGACAGGAACCTGAGCTCGGGCGCGATGCCCACCACTTTCTTGTGGATCGTCTTGTTGTCGAAGCCTGTAAACAACAGGGTTTGCCCGAGCGCCGCTTCGGGCGTGGCAAAGCCAAGTTCGCGTGCCGCGATGGCGTTGACAATCACCGGTATGGGGTCGTCGTCCTTGTCCAGCCTGGAGTCGAACAGGCGGCCCATCACGGGCTTGATGCCGTACAGTTCGAAGAAATTGGCGCTGACCGACTTCATGTCCATCGATGCCTTCTGCCCGCCCGGACGCGTGAGATCCCGTATCCAATGGAAGGCCCTGCGTCCGATCGCGTCTTCCGACACCGCCACACCCGCAACCCCGGGCTGCGCCGCCAGGGCGGCCACGAAGCCCCTGAATTTGGCGTCGTCCCGTTCCGGTCCGGGCAGGTCGACGATCAGCAGCGGGGCCGGGTCGAAGCCCGGCGAAGCGCGCATGGCATAGCCGGTCTGCCAGGTAACGGCCAGCGCCATGCTGGCCAGGCCCATCGCCGTCGATACCTGTAGCACGGTCATGATGCGCCGCATGCGCATGCCGCCGACGGATTCCGCGTCGGGCCGGCCCGCCAATACCTGGTTGGGACGTACACGGATCGCGATCCAGGCCGGGTAGGCGGCTGTCAGTGCGCCAAGCAGCAGGCCGAGTGCGACCGCCGCGGCGATATTGCCGGCCGAGAGCATGCCGTCGAGCTTGCGGCCGACCAGTTCGGAGAACAGCGGCAGCGCGGCGCTGGCCAGCAGCAGCCCAAGGCTGGTGGCCAGCAGGGCTACCAGCATCGATTCGGCCAGCATCTGCAGCACGATGTCGCGCACCCCCGCTCCCAGCACCTTGCGCATGGCCACTTCGCGCTGGCGCCGCAGCACGCGCACCGCCGCCAGGTTCACGTAATTGATGGCGGCCAGCGCCAGGATCAGCAACGCGACCACGCCCAGTCCCGCCACCACGACCGGATTAGCGCGCTCGCCCGGCCCGCTGACGAAGGTTTCCGCGAGCTGGCGGTCGAAATAGGCATCGCGCAGCGGCGACAGGGCGATATCCATCGGCTTGCGCTTGCCCAGCCGCGCCTTGACGGCGGGCGGCTGGTTCTGGACGTTGGGGAAGTTGTCGATCGCCTGCTGAAGGGTGGCCGTGATCGCCGGCAGTGATGCCTCCGGGTGCACGCGGATCAGCTGCTTGACCCACCAGCCGTCCTTCCCGCTGATCATTTCCGCCCGCACGTCGGTGGCCAGCAAGGAGTTCACGCCGAGCAGTGTCTCGAATGGTATCGTGGTATTCGACGGCGGCGTCGGCACGACCGCTCCTACCCGCAGCAGTTTGCCTTCGACCAGCATCGTGCGCCCCAGGGGATTGCTGGTGCCGAACAGGCGCACGGCGGCTTCCTCGCTGATGACGAAGCTGTCCGGATGATCCAGGGCCGTGTTCAGATCGCCGTGAATCGCCTTCAGGCCGAGCATGCCGGCAAACGATGGCAGTACGGTCAGGCTGTTTACCAGGCGCAGGTGGCCGTCGATACGTGCCGACAGGCCGCGGTCCTGTGGACGCGACGGAATGTAGCCGGTGGTGGCGACCACGCCCGGTATTTTTTCCGCGACGGCGCGCAGGTTCAACGGGGCCTGGTCGAACCACGGCGCCTTGGGGTCGACATTGAAGCGCTGCTTGATGACGTAGACCTGGTCCAGGTCCGGCACCTGCGCGTTGTATTGCCACGAATAGCGCACGAAGCCGAGCAGCAGCAGCGCCGCGGCGAGGCCCACGCCAAGTCCCAGCACCACCACCAGCGAATAGGCCGGCTCCTGCACCAGGGTGCGCCAGCCGATCAGGAAGTCCCTTGATTTCATGCGGATCTTCCTTAAGCCGCTTGCAGCGCATCGACCTGGATGCGGCCGTCGAGCAGGCGCAAGGTGCGCGATGCCTGCGCCGCATGCGCGGGCGAATGGGTGACCATGACGATGGTCGTGCCTTCGGCGTTGATCTGGCGCAGCAGCCGCATCACCTCGTCGCCGTGCGCGGTATCGAGGTTGCCGGTCGGTTCATCGGCCAGCAGCATCGCCGGGTTGGCGATCAGCGCGCGCGCGATCGCGACCCGCTGCTGCTGGCCGCCGGACAGCTGCGAGGGCCGGTGCGCGGCGCGGTGGCCGATGCCCAGCTTTTCCAGCATCGCCGCCACGCGCGCGCGCCGCGCGCCGGCCGCCACGTCCATGTAGGCCAGCGCCAGGTCCACGTTCTCGGCGACCGTCAGTTCCTCGATCAGGTTAAAGCTCTGGAAGATGAAACCGATGCGGCCGCGCCGCACCTGGTTCAGCTGCGCTTCGCTGTACCCGGCCACGTTGCGGCCGTTGAACCAGATCTCGCCGCTGTCCGGCACGTCGAGCAGGCCAAGCATCGACAGCAGGGTCGACTTGCCGCAGCCGGATGGGCCGGTGATGGCGACATATTCACCGGCGTCGATCTGGACGTTGATGCGGTCGAGCGCCGTCGTGCGCACTTCGCCGGCCTGGTAGGTTTTGCTGGCGTTGATCAGGTTGAGCATGCCGTTCTTATTGTGCGGAATTGAATTCAGGTTCGTCATTGTGTCATTTTCAAAAGGGGAGGAACTGAAAATCTGCGTGGAATCACGATAACCTCGATCGCAACATCCGTGCCAGGCCCGAACCGGGCAGAACCGGGGTCAGTGCCGACAAAAGCACACGGGCTCAACCATAGGGCCCTATGGTTGAGCCCGTGTGCTTTTGTCGGCACTGACCCCGGTTCTGTCCAATAGCGGACGTTGCCACCGTCCGCTATCGGACGTTTTCAGTCCGCCCGGCCCTTTTTGTTTGGCCGCTCCCCGGACGGCTGCTAGAATCGGCGCTCTTCATCCACTACCGTCGCCATGCCCGCCAGCCCCGCCCGCATCCTGATTCTCGACGACGACACCGACGTCGCCTTTGCCGCGCAACTGCTGCTGCGCCGCGGGGACAGGCAGGTCGACACCCTGGCCGACCCGCGCCAGCTGGCGCGGCGCCTGGAGCAGGGCATCCCCGATGTGGTCCTGCTCGACTTTAACTTCACGCCGGGCCGCACCGACGGCGCCGAGGGGCTGAAGGTGCTGGACCAGCTGCGCAGCCTGCCCAAGCCGCCCGCCGTGATCGCGATGACGGCCTACGCGGCCGTCGCGCTCGCGGTCGAGGCGATGAAACGCGGCGCCTGCGACTTCATCACCAAGCCCTGGGACAACGAGCGGGTGCTGGCCGCCGTCGACGGCGCGCTGGCCCGGCGCGCGGTATCCTTGCAAGGTACGCTCGGCGCCGCCGACGCGCTGATGGGCAGTTCGATGGCGATGCGCGAGCTGCGCGCCTTCATCGCCAATGTCGGCCCGACCGAGGCGAACGTCATGGTCCTCGGCGAAAACGGCGTCGGCAAGGAACTGGTCGCGCGCGCGGTGCACCTGGCTTCGCGCCGGGCCGCGAACCACTTTTTGGCGGTCGACATGGGCAGCCTGCCCGAAGCGACGATGGAAAGCGAGCTGTTCGGCCACCGCAAGGGCTCGTTCACGGACGCGCGCAACGACCGCGCCGGGCGCTTCCAGGCGGCGTCCGGCGGGACACTGTTCCTCGACGAGATCGGCAACCTGCCGCTGGCCGCGCAATCGAAGCTGCTGACGGCCCTCGAACGGCGCGAAGTGACGCCGCTCGGCGCCGACCGCCCGCAGACCATCGACGTGCGCATCGTCAGCGCCACCAACCTCGACGAAGCGCGCCTGTACGACCCGCTCGTATTCCGGCCCGACCTGCTGTTCCGGCTGAACACCATCGTCGTCCGCGTGCCGCCGTTGCGCGAGCGCCAGCAGGACATTCCCGCGTTGCTCGCGCATTTCCTGGCCCATTACCAGGCCCGCTACGAGCGGCCGGTGCTGACGGTCGCGCCGTCGGCCTTCGATACGCTGTGCGGCCATCACTGGCCCGGCAATGTGCGCGCGCTGCGCCATGCCTGCGAGCGCGCCGTGATCCTGTGCGAGGCCGAGTCCTACCGGCTGGCCGATTTCGGCCTGCATGGCGGCGAGGCCGGCGCCGCGCCGGGCGCCTTGCCGGCCGCCGCCATCACCGACTCGCTCAGGCTCGGCGGCCTCGAACGCGACGCCATCGTCGCCGCCTTGGCCCGGGTGGAGGGAAATATCACACGTGCCGCCAAACTGCTGGGCGTGAGCCGCGCCGCCCTGTACCGCAAGCTGGAAAAGCATGGTCTCTGACGCCCATTCCCAGCGCCTGCTGGCCGTCGGCGCGCTGCTGCTGGCTGCCGCCGCCGGGACTGGCGGCGCGTTGTGGCAGGCCGACGGCACCATCGTCACGTTCAGCTTCATCGCCTGCTGCTGGACGGCGGCGCTGGCCGCGGCGCTGATGCGGCGCGCGCTCGCGCTGGCGGCAAGGGGCGCCGCGCGGCTGGAAGTGCCGGCCGGCGTGCCGCAGGAGCAGGCAGCCATGGCGGCGCGCGTGCTGGCGCTGGACCTGCAGCTGGAGCATGCGCCGATTGCGCTGTTCCGGATTGACCTGTCGCTGTCGCCGCACCTGGTCGAACCGGTCAACGCGAATGCGCGCCGCCTGCTCGCGCCCGGCCGCGCCGCCGACGGCCGGCAGGTGCGGCTTGCGCTGGCGGGGCTGGTCAACGGCGAGCGCAGCGTCATCGATTTCGAGACCGAACAAGGCAGCGAGCGCGCCCTGGCCACCGTCAGCGCCATTGTTGTCGAGGGCAAGCCGATCCAGATCGCCGCGCTGATGCCGATGGAGAACGAGCTCGAGGCAGAGGCGATCCAGGCCTGGCAAAGGCTGGTGCACGTGCTGACGCACGAGATCATGAATTCGCTCACGCCGGTGGCCTCGCTGTCGCGCACCTTGCGCGGGCTGCTCGGCCGCGCCAGCCTGCCGCCCGCGCTGGCCAGGGACGCCGATACCTCGCTCGACGCCATCAGCCGCCGCGCCGACAGCCTCACCCATTTCGTCAACGGCTACCGGGCGCTGGCCAGCGTGCCGGAGGCCAGGCCGCAGGCCGTGGCGGTGGCCGCGATGTTCGCGCGGCTGGCGGCGCTGGTGGAGCCGGCGTGGCAGGCGCGCGGCGGGCGCGCCGTCTTCAGCGCCGACCCCGGATCGCTCGAACTGCTGGCCGACCCCGGCCAGCTGGAGCAGGCGCTGATGAATTTGCTGAAGAATGCGGCAGAGGCGACCGCGGAGGAAGCCGCGCCCGAGGTGACGGTCAGCGCCAGGCTGGCGCGCGGCGGGCGCCTGCGCATCGAAGTGTGCGACAACGGGCCGGGCGTGCCGGAAGACCTGATCGCCAATATCTTCACGCCCTTCTTTTCGACCAGGAGCACGGGCAGCGGCATCGGCCTGGCGATGGTGCGCCAGCTGGTGCACCGCAATGGCGGCGCGCTGCGCTATGCCAGGTCGGTCGGCCGGGGTGCGCGCTTCGTCGTGACGTTCTAGCAGTTTGAACGGGGGGGCGATAGGGCCGGCGATGGGAGCGGGCGCGCCGGCCAGGTTCCTCATCGCGCGCCGCACTCCCTCGGCCGCATCGCCGTGGCCGAGCCTTTCGGCCAGCGCGATATTCTCGACGATTCGTGCGACACTGGCGCCTTCGAAAAATTGGCGGGACGGTTACATGTGGCAGGGTGTGTTGTGCGGTCTGGTCGCGGGTGCGATGTGGGGCATGGTGTTCATCGTACCGGAACTGCTGCATGCGTTCTCGCCGGTCGAGATCATGGTAGGCCGCTACGTTGCCTATGGCGCCATCGCCTTCGGCCTGATGGCGCCGCGCCTGCCGGAGCTGCTGCACCGGCTCGAACGCAGCGACTACGGCTACCTGCTGCGCCATGCGCTGGCCGGCAACATCGTCTACTACGTGCTGCTGGCGCTGGGCGTCAAGCTGGCCGGCGTGGCGCCGACCTCGCTGATCATCGGCGTGCTGCCGATCGCGGTGACGCGGATGGGGCACAAGGACCACGACTGGACCGCGTTCTGGATCACCAACAGCCTGCTGGCGCTGGGCGCGTCGGTGATCGGCAACCACCTGTGGAATATCGCCAGCCGCAAGGTGCCGGTCACGCTGTCGGGCCAGCTGATCCTGTTCGAGACCCTGTTCGCGCTGCTGTACGGCTTCATCTACGCGCAGCGCATGCCGCGGGTCCTGGAGATCGCGGCCATCGTGCTGCTGTCGGCCGGGGTGGCGTGGTCGGTGCGGGTGCATGCGCTCGAGGAGCCGGTCGCACCCGCGTAAGCGTTACAGCCTGTCGTCGGCAGGCTGCTCCAGCGTCTTCTTCATGATCGCCAGGCCGTTCTCCATGTTCGGCCGCGCCATCTCCACCAGCCCCGCAGGCAGGATGTCCGTCATCCACACCACGCGGCTGCCCCGGTCGCCGTCCGCGAATACCTGCATCGAGCCCTGGTGATGCGTCACGGGCGCGCCGACGATGGCCCATACCAGCCGGCGCGACTGTTCGTCGATATCGACGATCAGCTCGCGCACCGTCAGGCCGTTGGCGAAGGTGACGATGCGGGCGTCGCCGTCCATCCGCGTGTCCGTCACCATGCCGGGCGCCAGGCGCCGGTGAATGGCGCCGACATCGCGCACCGCATCCCATACCACCGCCGGCGCGGCGTCGATCCGTACTTCCCTCGTCAGGTTGGCCATGGATTCTCCTTTCAGGTCTCCTGTTGGGCGCATCACAGGGAAGCGGATGCGCCATGGGAACCATCATAGGGCGGGGGCGCCGAGCTTTTCTTGGAAAATCTTGCGCTTTTTCCGCGCCGCCCGCTGGAAGGACTTGGGCGACACGCCGGCCGCGCGGTGGAAGGTGCGCACGAAGTTGGACAGGTCCTGGAAGCCGACGTCGTAGGCCGTATCGGTGACCGAGCGGCCGTCGACCAGCAGCCGCGCCGCGTGGCGCAGCCGCGAACGCAGCAGGTACTGGTGCGGCGTGACACCGAGCGCACGGCTGAACAGGCGCAGGAAATGGAAGGGACTCAGTCCTGCTGCGGCGGCGATCTGGTCCAGGTCGATCTCCTGCGCGGCATGGGCGCTGATCCACATCGCCGCCTCGACCGCGCGGCGGCGGTCCTGCGCGCTGGCGCGCTGCGGCGCCGGCTGCTTGCCGGAAGTGAGCGCGACGAAGCGGGCAGCGAGCATCACGCCGATTTCGTCGAAGCCGGCATCGCTCCTGCCGTCGGCCACGGCCTGCCCCAGTTCGCCCAGCGCCATCAGTCCGGCCAGCGGGGGCAGGGCGCCGACCCGCCACAGCGATTCGTTCGCGCCGACGCTCTCGACCAGCGCCGGGGACAGCTGGAACGACAGGCACTCGTCGCCGCACACATGGTGGTCGTGCACGCAGCGGTATTCGTCGCCCGCATGCCCGATCATCACGGCGCCGGCGACCAGGTCGTGCCGGGCGCCGCGGTACTGCAGGCCGAAGGCGCCGCGCCGCACGTAGGAAATCGAGTGCTGGCCGTGCAGCTCGGTAAAGGACGGGTCGCCGGGGCCGGCGCCGCACCGGTAGTCGATCACGGTCAGCGACGGGCTGTGCGAAAGGATGGTGGCGCTCATGCGCCGATTCTACCCCGAAGTGCGGGACCGTGAATTCACGTATCATCGAACCACGATGAAGATACGACCAGCAAGCCGCGGCGACTGCGACGCGATATTCCGCACCCACCGCGATGCGGTCGAACGCCTGTGCGCCACCCACTACAGCCCGGTGCAACTGGCCATGTGGATGGACGGCCGCACGCCGGCGATGTACCACGGCGCGATCGACCAGGGCGCCTTGTGGGTGGCCGACGATGGCGGCATCGCCGGCTTTGTCGAAGTCGAGGGCCATGAATTGAGCAAGCTGTTCGTCGCCGGTGACCGCGCCGGGCAGGGCGCCGGCGGCACCTTGCTGGCTGTCGCGCTGGGCGCGATCTTCGACGGCGGCGCCGCGGCGGCCTACCTTGAGGCTACGCTGAATGCCGTCCCTTTTTACCAAAAACATGGCTTCGCCGTCGCCGGCAGCGGCTATTTTTCGCGCGGCGGCAGCCCGGTGCGCATCGAGATTGTCAAGATGGAATTGCGGCGGCTGGGCAACAGCGACAGGGAAAGTCATTGAAGCCGTGACGTTTATGATCGATAATCGCTCTGCTGCAACCGTCCCCGGACGCCTGCAGGCTCCCGCCTTCCATCGCCCTCCCAGCCCCCGGGGCAACGCGCGCCACGCCGTCAATATTCCGTGCCGCGCAGTCCCATTTCGATGAAACAATAGCAACCCTAGCCGGAGTACACCGTGAACAATGCGATGATGGAAATCGATGAGCGCAGCCGCCTGACCAGCTCGAACCAGTTCGAACTGCTGCTGTTCCGCCTCGGCGGCGACGCCGCGGGCGAGCATTTCGAGCTGTACGGCATCAATGTATTCAAGATTCGCGAGATTGTCGCGATGCCCAAGATTACCCCGGTCGCCGAATCGCACCCGCACATGCTGGGCGTGGTCAAGATCCGCGAACAGATCATTCCCGTGATCGACCTGCCGGCCGTGGTGGGCTGCACGCCGCGCACCGGCCTGAACCTGATCCTGGTGACCGAGTTCGCGCGCACCACCCAGGCCTTCGCCGTCGAAGCCGTGGAAGAGATCGTGCGCCTGAACTGGACCGACGTGGTGCCCGGCGACGATACCGCCTCGGCCGCCTTCGTCACCTCGATCGCCAAGGTCGACGGCAGCGCGCCCGACGGCCGCCTGGCGCAGATCCTCGACGTCGAATCGATCCTGCGCCAGCTTGGCGGCGACAAGGACAATATCAATGAGGACACGGTCGGCGCGCCGCTGTCGCTGCCCGAAGGCCAGCTCATCCTGGCGGCGGACGACTCGGTCATCGCCCGCGCGCTGATCGAGGCGACGCTCAAGACGCTGGGGCTGGACTACATCATGACCAACTCCGGCAAGCAGGCCTGGGATAAGCTCGAGGAGCTCGGCAGCGAGGCGAGCAAGGCCGGCGTGACGGCGCGCAGCAAGGTGGCGCTGGTGCTGTCCGACCTGGAAATGCCGGAAATGGACGGCTTCACGCTGACCCGCAAGATCAAGCAGGACCCGCGCTACGCCGGCATTCCCGTGATCATCCATTCCTCGCTGTCGGGCGCGACCAACGAGGCCCATGTCGACGGCGTCGGCGCCGACGCCTACATCGCGAAGTTCGTGCCGGATGAACTGGCGGCGCTGCTCAAGTCGACCTTGTCGAAGAGCGCCCAGGCGGCGCACTAAACCAGGGAATTATTTGCAGCCGAGTATCTTCAAGTCCGCCTGGCAGCTCATGTAGCGTGCCCGGATCTTCTGGTACTGGCCGTCGCCGATCATCGCCGTCAAGGCCGCGTTGAAGCGGGCGACGAAGGCGGGCGAGGTGGTCTTTTTGCTCATCGCGAACATCGCCATCTTGTTCGATACCACGACCTTGCTCGGCGGCAGGGCATCGGCCAGGCCGAGCTGCTGCAGTTCCAGCGCGGCGCTGGCCGGGTCGGCGATCAGGCCGTCGAGGCGGCCGATGTACATCATTTGCCAGGCGTTGCGGCGCAGGGTCACCTGCACCAGGTTGCCCTTGAACCTGGGATCGTCCTTCAGGGCATCGAACTTCGGGCCATAGGAGACGCCGATCTGCACGCCGAGCCGGAAGTCGGTGCCGACCAGGTCGTCCAGCGAGGTGATATGGTAATTGGCGCTGATGCCCGGGGCCAGGTACAGGACGTTCGGCGACTGCAGCGCGGGCACCGAGAAATGGGCGAAGCGTTCGCGCTGCGCATTTCGGTAACTGCCAGGCAGGATGTCGAGCCGGCCTGTCTCGAGTTCCACCAGCGCGCGCGCCCATGGCATGTGGACGAAGCGCGGCTGGCAGCCGATGCGGCGCAGCACTTCGCGCACCAGGTCGGCCTGGAAGCCGCTGACTTCGCCGTCCGGGCCGATGAAGGAATACGGCGCGTCGTCGTACCAGCGGACCGACTTGGTGCAAGCGATGGCATCGGCCAGCGGCAGCAGCACCATCCCCAGCCCCGCCGCAATCTTCCACATGTTCGCCAAGCGCCTTACCCCTTTTCTTTTCTTGTGCAAATACTGCCAAGGTTGCCAATTGTACACTTGCGCGCATCGTACCGAAACGCAACACTTATGTCTCGCCATGGGATGGGCGGCAGTTGCCGCCAGCAAAGGCCGTGCTAGCATGAATCCACAACTTTATTGGAGACATGATGAAGAACTTTCTCTTTTCCGTGGCCCTGGCGTGCAGCGCCGCCTTCGCTCCAACTCTGGCCCTGGCCGCCGCCGACCGCGGCACGGCGGACGAGTGCATCGCCCTTGTCAAAAAGGGTACTGCCTACCTGAAAGCCAACGGCCCCGAGAAGTCGTATGCGGCCTTCAATGAACCGCAGGGCGCCTTCGTCGACCGCGACCTGTACCTGTTCGTGGCCGACCTGTCCGGCAAGATGCTGGCCCATGGCGCCAACAAGAAGCTGCTCGACAAGAACCTGATCGAACTGAAAGACGCCGACGGCAAGCTGTTCATGAAGGAGTTCGTCGAAGTCGTCAGCAAGAAGGGCCGGGGCTGGGTCGACTACAAGTGGCCGCATCCCGCCACCAAGGCGATCGAACAGAAGTCGACCTATGTCGAGAAGCTCGACGACGGTACGATGATCGGCTGCGGCATATATAAATAGGCGACTAGCCGGATGCCAAGGGGCGGCGTCCCTCGTGCATGAGACGATCGCCTTGACGTAGGCGTAGCGGTGCTCGCGCTAGCGCCAGCTGCGCGGCCCTAGTCTGCCGGCACGCCGCGCAGCCGGGCCACCGCCACCGGCGACACCATCGTGCCGCCGTTGCCCCAGCTGGTGCGCACGTAGGACACGACGGCGGCCACTTCCTCGTCGCTGAACGCATGCCCGAACGGCGGCATGCCGTGCGGCCGCGGATTGCCGCCGGTGCTGGGCGGGTAGCCGCCATTGAGCACGATCCGGATCGGGTTGACCGGCGAACCCACCGCCAGCGAGCGGTTGCCGGCCAGCGGCGGATAAGCCAGCCCCTGGCCTTCGCCCCCGGCCATGTGGCAGGCCGCGCACTGCTGTTCATACAGCTTCGCCCCTTGCTGCAGCACCGCTTGCCGGTTCGATGGCGTGTAGGCGGGGCCGGCGGCTGCGGGCGCTTCCGCCGGCGGCGCCGATTTGAGGTAGGACGCGATCGCCACCGTATCGCGCTCGTCCAGGTGCTGCAGGCTGCCGCTGACGACTTCCGCCATCGGCCCGAACACCGCGCCGCGCGTGGACACGCCGGTCTTGAGCAGGTCCGCGATCTGCGTCACTTCCCATTCGCCCAGCCCGGTGTCCGGGTGCGAGGTCAGGGATGCCGCCTGCCAGTTCAGCGCCGGGATGGCGCCGCCGCCCAGGTCCCTGGACAGGCTGCCGCCCAGCGCGTTGCGGCCGGTGTGGCAGGCGGCGCAATGGCCCAGGCCCTGCACCAGATAGGCGCCGCGGTTCCACTGCGCGCCGCGTTCCTGAACCGGCTCGTACTCGCCGGGCGTGAAGTACAGGCTGCGCCAGAAGGCCAGCAGCACCCGCTGGTTGTACGGGAAGGCGAGCGTGTTGGCCGGCGTTTGCTGGCGCACCGCGGGGCGGCTCATGAGGAAAGCATAGAGGGCATCGGCGTCGGCCCGCGTCACCTTGGTGTAGCTGGTGTAGGGGAAGGCCGGATACAGGAAAGAGCCATCCTTCGACTTGCCGTTGTGGAGCGCGCGCCAGAAATCGTCCGCGCTCCAGGCGCCGATGCCGCTTTCCTTGTCCGGCGTGATGTTCGATGTGTGGATGCTGCCGAAGGGCGTGGCGATGGCGCGTCCGCCCGCGTACGCCTTGCCGCCCTGGGCCGTATGGCAGGCCATGCAATTGCCGGCGCGGGCAAGGTAGGCGCCGCGCGCCAGTTGATCGGCGTTGCCGGTGACAGGGAGGCTGGCCTGGCCGCGGCCGGGTTCATGCCAGGTTTGCAGGGCGATCACCGCCAGCGGCGCCAGCACCAGCAGGGCCAGTGCGGCCAGCGCGGCGCGCTTTATTGGGTAGCTGCGGCTCATTGGGCGACTCCTCCGCAAGCCATCGGCAATTTGCCGGGCGGCGCGGCGGCGGGCGCCATGTCGGCCGGGATCGGCTGGGCGGCCAGCCACGCCGACACGGCACGCACGTCCTGCGGCGTGAGCTGGCGGCTCACGTGCTGCATGCAGTCCGGTTCGGCGGCGCGGCGGGTGCCGGTCGTCCACGCGCCGAACTGGGCGCTGATGTAATCGCGCGGCAGGCCGAGCAGGCCGGGGATGGCGGGCTGCAATCCGGTCAGTCGCACGCCATGGCAGCCGATGCAGGCCGGGATCTTGCGCCGCGGGTCGCCGTGCAGCACCAGCTGGCGGCCCGCTTCCAGCGACGGCGGCGATGCCTCGGGGGCGCGCGCCGCCGGGTAGGGCGGATGCAGCGCGGCGAAGTGATTCGCCATCTCGCGCAGGTAATCGTCCGAGAGGTGGGCGAGCATGTAGTTCATCGCCGGGTAGCGGCGCCGGCCTTCGCGGAAGTTGATCAATTGCTGGTAGAGGTAGCCGGCCGGCTTGCCTGCGATGCGGGGAAAGAAGCCGTCGTTGCTGGCGCGGCCTTCCTTGCCGTGGCAGGCGGCGCAAGCGAGTACGCGGGTGGCGATGTCGTCCCGCAGCTCGGGCGCGGGCGCCCCCTGCGCCAGCGTGGAGGCGCAGAGGAGCAGCGTTGCAATGGTTTTGTGCATGATCGGATGGGCTTATCAAGAATTCGGTGAGGTCGATTGTGATGCCAAACGCCCAGGTATAACAGCAGCAGTCGAACGCTAAAAAACCATATCAGACGAATCGGCGAACGCCATCTGCTATGTAGAAACCACCTTGAACTGCATCTGTTTCCCGGTTCAGTTTGAGCAGACAATGAGGTCTCGATCACCACCATCAGGAGCCTGCCATGTCCGCCACCAAGCCAAGCAAACCCGCCCGGCGCTCGTTCGCCAGCACCATGCTGGCCGTCGCCTGGTCCTTCATCGGCCTGCGCCGCAAGAGCGATTTCGACCGCGACGTCGTCGCCCTCAACCCGGTGTACGTCATCGTGGCCGGCCTGGCCGGCACGGCGCTGCTGGTCGCGGCCTTGCTGGCCGTGGTACGGCTGGCCGTCAAATAGGGCCCGTGCGGCGCAGTGTGTTACCTTTCCACAAAAGCGGAGCAGATGGCATGCCGCAAGGGGAAGGCAATGCGATGAAGCGTTACGAAGCACTGGCGGAGGAAATCGCCCTGTCGATCCGCAGCGGCGTGCTCAAGCTGGGCGACCGCCTGCCGTCGGTGCGCCAGGCCAGCATCAGCCGCGCGGTCAGCCCGGCCACGGTGTTCGCCGCCTATTACCTGCTCGAGGCGCGCGGCCTGGTTCGCGCGCGCGAACGCTCCGGCTACTACGTGATGGCGGGCGCCAAGGTGGCGCCGCCCGAGCCGGAGGCGGCGTCCAGCCCGGCCGGCGAGTCGGCCCCGGTCGATGTCAGCAAGCTGGTGTTCAGCGTGCTCGAATCGGCGCGCACGCGCGACGTGGTGCCGTTTGGCTCCGCCTTCCCCAGCCCCTTGCTGTTCCCCTTGCCGCGCCTGGCCCGTTCGATGGCGGCCAGCGTCCAGGAGATGGATGCCTGGAGCACGGTGACCGATCTCGCGCCCGGCAATGCCGCGCTGCGGCGCCAGATCGCGCTGCGCTACCTGGCCGACGGCGTCCACGTGCACAGCGACGAGATCGTGATCACCAACGGCGCGCTGGAAGCGCTGAACCTGTCGCTGCAGGCGGTGGCGCGGCCCGGGGACAGCGTCGTCATCGAGTCGCCCACCTTCTACGCCGCGCTGCAGGCACTGGAGCGGATCGGCCTGAAGGCGATCGAAGTGCCGACCCACCCGCGCGAGGGCATCGACCTGGCGGCACTGGCCCTGGCGCTGGAGCGCCACCAGCCGAAGGCCTGCTGGCTGATGACCAATTTCCAGAACCCGCTGGGCAGCCTGATGCCGGAAGCGAAAAAGCAGGCCCTGGTGGAGCTGCTGGCCGCGCACGAGGTGCCGCTGATCGAGGACGACGTCTATGGCGAACTCTATTTCGCCAGCAAGCGGCCGGTGCACACCAAGCGCTTCGATACCAAGGGCATGGTGATGCACTGCTCGTCGTTCTCGAAATGCCTGGCGCCGGGCTACCGCATCGGCTGGGTGGCGGCGGGGCGCTTCACGCAGCAGGTGGCGCGGCTGCAGCTGACGACGACGCTGTCGGCTTCGGCGCCGGCGCAGGCGGCCATCGCCGACTACCTGGCCAAGGGCGGCTACGACAAGCACCTGCGCCAGCTGCGGCACGCGCTGTCGATCCAGCAAAGCGCGATGATCGAGGCCGTGGTGCGCCACTTCCCCAAGGGGACCAGGGCGACCCGGCCCGAGGGCGGCTACTTCCTGTGGGTCGAGCTGCCGAAGGGCGTGGACGCGCTCGCGGTGCACCAGGCCGCGCTGTCGCTGGGGATCAGCGTGGCGCCGGGACCGATCTTCTCCGCGCGCCATGAATTCACCAACTGCCTGCGGCTCAATTACGGCCATCCATGGAACGACAAGTCGGAAGCCGCCTTTGCGGCGCTGGGCAAGGCCGTTGCCGCCTGCGACGGCGCAGGTGGGCCTGCCGCGCGGTGAAAAAGTGGGCCTTGGCAGGCCGTCCACAATTCGTAAGATGGGCGCCATGCTCAATTCAACCACTACCAAGGCGCGCATCGCCGCCGCCATCGCGGCCAGCTGGCTGCTGGCCGGCACGCTCGATATCGCTTCCGCCTTTATCCTGAGCGCCGCGCGGCTGGCGCCGTGGCAGCAGATGCCGAAGGCGATCGCCAGCGGCATCCTGGGCGCGCAGGCCTTCAAGGGCGGCGTCGGCATCGCGATACTCGGCCTCGGCCTGCACTACCTGATCATGCTGTTCATCGCCTGCGCCTGCTGGCTGCTGGCCTCGAACATGGCGCTTGCGAAACGCCAGCCCATCGTGTTCGGCACGGCGTTCGGCATCGGGGTGTTCGCTGCGATGAACCTGATCGTGCTGCCGCTGTCGGCGATCGCGTTCAAGACCTCGTACAGCGCGGTGTCGGTGCTGCGCGACCTGGCGATCCACGTCGCCTTCGTCGGCTGGCCGATGGCGCTCGTCATGCAGCGCATGCTGTGGCCCCGGGAGCAGGCCGCAGCATCGCCCGCTTGAGGGCCGCCGCCACGCAGCGACCGAACAGCTTCATCGCTGCATCGATCTCGAGCGGCGACAGCGATGCGAAACCGAGCAGCAGCCCCGGCACCGGCGGGCGCGACGTGTAATGCTCGGCGATCGGATGCAGGCCCAGTCCCAGTTCGCCGGCGAACTCGATGAAGTCGGCGCACTGGCGATGCGTGCAGCCCGGCATCCACGCCACCACATGCATGCCCGCGCCGGAATCGGCCACCTCGAACACGCCCTGGCCGTGGGCCGCGACCCCGGCCAGCAGCGCCGTGCGCCGCCGCCTGGTGGCCTGCACCGCGCGCCGCAAGTGGCGCTCGAAAGCGCCGCTCGCAATGAAGCGCGCCATGGCCGCCTGTTCGATCGTCGGGCCGCCCAGGTCCATCAGGTAGCGCGCGGTGACGAAGTCGCGCCGCAGCGCCTTCGGCAGCACCATGTAGCCCATGCGCAGGGCCGGCGAGACCACCTTGGAGAACGAGCCTACGTAGATCACCCGCTCGTCGCCGTCCTTCGACTTGAGCGCCGGGACCGGCCGCGTATCGTAGCGAAATTCGCTGTCGTAGTCGTCTTCCATGATCCAGCAATCCTGGCGCTGCGCATACTCGAGCAGCGCGGCGCGGCGCCGGGCCGGCATCAGGCTGCCGCTCGGGAACTGGTGCGAGGGCGTGACCAGCACCAGCTTCGGCGCCTCGTCCGGCAGTTCCTCGGTGACCAGGCCGTCCGCGTCGGTGCGCACCGTGGCCAGCCGGCAGCCGTGGGTGGCGAAGATATGGCGCGCGCCGAAGTAGGGCGGCTCCTCGAGGATCACCGCATCGTCCGGATCGACCAGCACGCGCGCCGCCAGCGCCAGCGCTTGCTGGGTGCCTGCGACGATCAGCACGTCGTCCGCCTCGCAGTCGACGCCGCGCCGGCGCCCCAGGTAGTCGGCGATTGCAGCGCGCAGCGCGGGCAGGCCCTGGGCCGGCGGATACGAGGTCGGCACGCGGCTGGCCGCGTAGGCCAGCTCGTTGCGCCAGGCGTCGATGGCCTTGGTGTCGTGGATCGGATTGCCGTACTGGAGGTTATAGCGCACATCGGCGTGCAGCTTGATCGCGCGCACCTCGGCGCGCAGGCGCCGGGCATAGGCCGACTGCGGCTCGACCTTCGCGCGCGCGCGGCCGGGCGCCTGCCGGCGCACGGCCAGGGGCATGACATAGCTGCCCGATCCGGCCACGCCGCGCAGGTAGCCCTCGGCGACCAGCTGCTCGTAGGCGGTTTTCACGGTGTTGCGCGACAGTCCCAGCGTTTCCGAAATGGCGCGCGTGGACGGCATGCGCGTGCCGGCCTTGGCGCGCCCGTCGTGGATGGCGGCCTTGAGCGCTCGCGTGAGCTGCAGGTACAGGGGGCCGCTGCCGTCCAGGTCGAGGTGCATGATGGCGCTTCCGAAGTGGATCTGCGATTTGCTGCCGGTCGTGGTCTTTCTTGGGCTAGCTTTAGTTCGTACTATACGGGAAACCGGGGTCAGTGCCGACAAAAGCACACGGGCTCAACCATAAGGACTTATGGTTGAGCCCGTGTGCTTTTGTCGGCACTGACCCCGGTTTCCGGTTTTTCGACCATGCTTATTTTGCGGCCGCCGCCTTCCGCGCGGCCTGGCGCTTGCGCAAGGTGGTCGTCGCCTCGCCGCCGACGCCCCAGTTGTCGGTGTTGATTTCGTCGATGACGACGAAGGTGGTGGCCGGGTCCTTGTTCAGCACGCGGACCAGCAGGTCCGTCACGCCCTGGATCAGTTCCAGCTTGTGGGCGGCGGTGACGCCTTCGTCGGTGACCTTGATATTCACGTATGGCATGATGATTTCCTTGTTATTGGCGGAGGGATTACCAGTGGCCGGCAGTGGCGCCGCCATCGACCGGCATCACGGTGCCGCTGGTGAAAGTCGAATCGGTCAGGTACAGGACGGCATCGACGATGTCGCTCGTTTCGCCGGTCTTGCCGCTCGGGGACAGCGTGCGGTAGAACGCCCAGGTGGCGTCGTCGCTGCCGTGCAGCGGCGTGGCGATGATGCCGGGGGCGACGGCGTTGACGCGCACGTTCGACCCCGCAAGCTCGATCGCGAGGCCGCGCGTCGCATGATTCAACCCACCCTTGATCAGCACCGGCAGCAGCGCCGGCACCTTGGCGGTCGGCTGCATCGCAATGTTGGCGGTGATGGTGACGATGTGGCCGTCCTTGTTCTGCGCCATGTGGATCGCTGCCTGCTGCGACGGGTAGAAGAAGCCCTTCAGGTTGGTACTGACCATCGCATCGACGTCGGCCTCGGTGTATTCGCCGACCGGCTTGGCGACGAAAATGCCGGCGTTGTTGATCAGGATGTCGACCTTGCCGAATCTGGCGATGGCGCGCTCGAACAGGGCGGCCGCGGTTTCGGGACGGGCGATATCGCCGGCCACCGCCAGGAAGTTCTCCGGGTGGCCCAGTCTGGCGGCGGCCTGCTCCAGCCGGTCCATGGTGCGGGCGTTGCCGACCACGTTGAAGCCGCGCGCCAGGTAGGCTTCGGCCAGGGCGAAGCCGATGCCGCTCGAGGCGCCGGTGACGATGACAGTCTTGTTCGTATTCAAGTGGTGCTCCATGCAGTTTGGGGTTGTGGCGCCGTTCCGGTTTTATTCCCCGTGGGCCATGAAACTCACTATACTTATGTCGAACAGGTAGATAAATCCCATGTCTGGCATATTACTTGTTACGTTGTGTAATGAATTGGGGCGGCCATGCAGCGCAATTTCGACGATATGCAGCTGGGCAGCATCGAGCTGTTCTGCCTGGCCGTGGAGCAGGCCAGTTTCACCGGCGCGGCGAATGCCGCCGGTGTGACGCCGGCCGCGGTGAGCCGTTCGATCGGACGGCTCGAGGAGCGGCTGGGCGTGCGCCTGTTCGTGCGCACCACGCGCCAGATCCGCCTGACCGACGGCGGGCGCCGCTACTATGAGCAGTGCCGCCAGGCCCTGTCGCAGCTGGTGGAGGCCGAGCGCGAAGTGAGCGGGGCGCAGGTGGCGCCGGCGGGGGCATTGCGTATCAGCCTGCCGACACCGTACGCGCACTACCGCGTGCTGCCGCTGCTGCCAAAGTTCCGCGTGCTGTATCCCGATGTGACGGTGGAGGTCCATGTCAGCAACCGCAATATCGACTTCGCCGGCGATAACTTCGACCTGGCGGTGCGCGGGCGCGATCCGGCCGATTCGACGCTGGTCGCGCGCAAGCTGGAAGACGCGGAGCTGGTGCTGGTGGCCGCGCCGTCCTACCTGAAGCTGGCCGGTGTGCCCGCGTCGATCGCCGCGCTGGAGGCGCACGAATGCATCCAGTTCGACCTGCCGCGTACGGGCCGCAAGATCCCTTGGACCTTCCATGTGAACGGCAAGCGCACCGACGTGATCACCGGCGGCGCCTACACCTGTTCGGAGGATTTCCTGGCGATGGCGACTCTGGCGCGCAGCGGCGCGGGGCTTGCGCAGGTTTACCGCTTCATCGTCGAGGAGGATTTGCGCGTAGGGCGGCTGGCGGAAGTGCTGCCGCAGCACGGCGGGACGACGCGGCCGTTCATCCTGCTGTATCCGCATGCGCGGCATCTGTCGCTGCGGGTGCGGACCTTTGTCGATTTCTTGACGGCAGAGCTGCGCCCGCAGCCGCAGGCCGCAATCTAGCGCGCTAGCGCACCTGCCCGGTCGAATTGCGGGTTACCAGCTCGGTCGCAAACGAAATCTTGTCCGCGGCGACTTCCTTCCCCTGGATCAGCGCCACCACTTCGCTGACCGCGCGCGCCGCCATTTCCACGAAGGGCTGGCGGATCGTGGTCAAGGCAGGGAACACCGAGCGCGAGGTCGAGATATCGTCGAAGCCGATCACCGAAATATCGTCCGGCACCTTCAGCCCCTTGCTGTTGATCGCATCGATCGCGCCGAAGGCCATCTCGTCGTTGGCGCAGAAGATCGCCGTCGGCCGTTGTTCGAGCGCCAGCAGCTGCTCGGTGGCGCTGTAGCCGCCGCCCTGGATGAACAGCCCTTCGACCAACAGCGCGGGATCGATCTCGATGCCCGCATTCGTCAAGGCCTCGACATAGCCCTTCTGGCGCTCGGCGCTCTGGCCGGTGCCGGCGGTGCCGGCCACGAAGCCGATGCGGCGGTGCCCCAGCGACAGCAGGTGTTCGACCGCGGTGCGCGCGCCGATGCGGTTCTCGGCGACGACGATCGGCACCTTGGCCGGGCGCGCGTCGAAGTTCACCAGCACGCAGGGGAAGTGCAGCTTTTCGACCACATCGAGAAAACCGTCGCTGCTGTTCGGCAGCAGCAGCAGCAGGCCGTCGCACAGCTTGCTGAGCATGTCGCTCGTTTCCATGCGCCCCGGCTTGTCGTAGCGCTCGGCGTTGAACACGATCAGGTCGTAGCCGCGCTGGCGCGCCTCATGGCTGATCGCCTTGATCAGTTCGTGCAGCACGAGCGAGCCGTAGTTGTTGACGAACACGCCGATCAGGTTGCTCTTGTCGCCGCGCATGCGGCGGGCGAAGGGGTCGGGCGTGTAGTTGAGCTGCTCGGCCGCCGCCATGATCCTGGCGCGCGCCGCTTCGGAAACATAGCCGACGCCGCGGATCGCGCGCGAGGCGGTGATCGGCGACACGCCGGCCAGCTTGGCCACTTCGCTCAATTTGCTCGTTTTACGCATGTTTCTCCAGTGGTAAGGATTCTTTCGCAATCTTAACTTATCGCCGCGGCAAGGCTATGTGTGGTCACGATACCACATCCGACAAGAATTTTTTAATCCATTTTAATCAATCACTTACCTGATTTTTATTTACACGTCCGAAATTGTCATTGTGAAAGCAAAAGACGCATGGTAACGTGACCACATTCCGCTGCAAACTGTCGACAGCGGTCCGGGCCATCGGCCACATGCAGCTACAGACTGCTGAAATTAATGGAGACAAAAGTGAAAAAGAAGATGCTAGCAACCTTGCTGCCGATCGCCCTGGCAGCCTTCTATGGTTCCAATGCCGCGGCGCAAGAAGCGGCCGCGCCTGCCGCCGAGTCCCAGAACGACGTGGCGGCGCCGGTCGATGTCGTGGTCGTCACCGGCTTCCGCTCCAGCCTGCAGAAGGCGATGAACCTGAAGATGCAGGCCATCGGCGTGCGCGATTCGATCGTGGCCGAGGACATCGGCAAATTCCCCGAGGCGAACATCGCCGAATCGCTGCAGCGCGTGCCCGGCATTATCCTGAACCGCGACGAAACCTCCGGCGAAGGCCAGCGCATCTCGATCCGCGGCCTCCCGACCGAATACTCGGTCACCACGCTCAACGGCGCACCGGTCAACACTACCTCGACCGGCACCATCGGCAGCGCGGCGCGCGGCTTCAACTACGATGTGTTCGCGTCCGAGCTGTTCGGCCGCGTCGATTTCTACAAGTCCCCGCTGGCCGAACTGTCCGAGGGCGGCCTGGGCGGCGTGGTCGACCTGCAGTCCCCGCGCCCGTTCGACAATCCGAAGCGCGCGTTCCGCTACGCGGTCACGAACTCGTACAACACGATGTCGAAGCACCATGACCCGACCGGCTTCGCGCTGTACTCGAACACCTGGGGCAATTTCGGCCTGCTGGTCGGCGGCTCGCATTCGAGCGCCGTGAACAACCGCTCCGGCTTCGAGGCGACCGGCGGCTACAACAGCTCCGCGCGCGGCAACGCGAGCCCGGTCAAGGGCAACTTCGCCCTGGCGCTGGACTACGACGATCCGCGCGCCAACCTGTCCGGCTACACCCGCGAGCAGATCGACAATGCCCTGCTGCCGCGCATCTACCGCTTTTACGGCGCCCGCAACGACCGCACCCGGGACGGCCTGGTCTCCTCGCTGCAGTACAAGACGGCGGACCTGAACCTGAGCTTCGACACCATGTACTCGAAGCTGGAAAACACCCGCGACGAAGTCGTGTTCGGCCTCCTGATCCGCAACAGCAAGACCACCAACCGCGCCGCGCCACCGGGCACGGCGGGCCACACCGGCCTGGTGCCGATCAATGTGAAGATCGACCCGGCCACCAACCTGCTGACCGGCACCTTCGGCAACAACGTCTACAGCAACGGCCAGACCTACAGCGCCGACGAGACCAAGTTCATGTACAACGCCGTCAACGGCGAATGGAAAGCCGGCGGCGGCCTGGTGCTGCGCGGCCAGGTCAGCGTCAACAGCAGCAAGGCGCTGGGCTACCAGGACACCATCACCGGCCAGATCTACGGCGTCGATTCGACCATCGACTACGGTTCGGACCATGTCTATCCGTCGCTGTCGGCCCCGCTGAGCTATACCGATTCGAAGAACTACAGCGGCTTCTCGATCGGCACCGGCCTGACCCGCGAAACCGACAAGGGCAAGCAGGCGCGCCTGGTCGCCGACTACGACTACACCATCGGCAGCTGGGCCGGCAAGCTCAGGACCGGCGTAGTGCTGGTCGAGACGACCAAGGGCATCAACAAGCGCAACGGCACCGGCGCCGCCACCGCCAAACTGAATGGCATCGGCACCGCGGCCCTGCAAGCAGCGATGTCGCCGAACCTGCCGATCAGCGACCTCGACATGGGCGCCGGCTGGCCGCAGCAGTGGTCGACCTTCTCGCGCTCGTATGTGTATGCGAACCTCGATCCGATGGTCTACAACTCGGAAGCGACCTTCGTGCCAAATCAGAGCTTCACCGCGACCGAGAAGGTCACGACCGGCTTCGTGCAGTCCGACTTCAAGGGCCAGGTGTTCGATCATGAGCTGCGCCTCAACGCCGGCGTGCGCTACTCGAAGACCGACACCGACATCGACAACTTCAAGCAGCAGGGCGCCAGCCTGGCCTACCTGCCGAACCAGGAGAAGGGCAGCTACAGCAACGTGCTGCCTGCTTTCAGCGCCGCGTTCGACGTGACCGAGAACCTGATGTGGCGTGCCTCGTGGGGCAAGACGATCAGCCGCGCTTCGCTGTCGATCATCGCCGCGCAGACCGTCATCCCGAACATCTTCGACAACACCGCGACCTCGGGCAATCCGGGCCTGAAGCCGCAAAAGTCGACCAATATCGACACCAGCCTGGAATGGTACTTCCAGCCCGGCAGCATGGTCTCGGCCGCGTTCTTCAACAAGGAGCTGACCGACGCCACGGTGGCCAGCACCACCAACGTGACCTTCGGCTCGCTCGGCCTGCCGGACACCGCGCTCGGACCTATCTTCCATGACGCGCAGGGCCGGGTCGATCCGAACATGAACATGACGCTGCGCAGCTACTCGAATGCCGGCAAGCAGACGCTCAAGGGCTACGAGATCGCCTACCAGCAGGCCTTCACCTTCCTGCCTGACCCGTTCAAGGGCTTCGGCGCGCTGGCCAGCTACACGCATATCGATCCGTTCAACAGCCAGAAGTGGATCACCACCGCGGGCCAGGAAATCAAGGTCAACTCGGTGCCGAAGTACGCCTACAGCACCACCGCCTACTACGAGCGGGGGCCGCTGGCCCTGCGCCTGTCCTATAACTACAAGGGCAAGTCGCTGCACGGGGATAATCCGCGCAACCTGGGCGATGACCTGATCCGCTGGCGCGCAGGCCGTGGCTACATGGATGCGAACATCAGCTACAAGATCAGCGAGAACCTGGAACTGCGCCTCGATGCGCTGAACCTGTCGAACACGCTGGGCCACGACTACTTCGAAGACGCGACCGGCAAGTACGGCGACGGCAAGAAGACCCGCATGGACTACGCCAAGTACGACGGCCGCACGATCAAGTTCGGCATCCGCGGCAAGCTGTAAGGCATGAAGCTGTCCCTGACCCGCATTCCCCGCGGCGCCGTGCTGGCGCTGGCGGTGGCTGCCGCCAGCTCCTGTTCCGTCACGCCGCAAGGCGCGGCGGGGCGCGGCGCCGCCATCGTCGACGTGGCCGAGGGCTGGGCCGGCAATTCGGTGAATGCCGTGGTGTTCCGCAAGAACTCGCTGGTCACGCATGGCGACACCCAGTTCATCGCCTTCTACGACAAGGACCGCCATGTGGTGCTGGGCAAGCGCAAGCTTGGCAGCACGGCGTGGGAGCTCAAGCGCACCGCCTGGCAGGGCAATGCGCGCGACGCCCACAACAGCATCAGCATCATGGTGGACGGCGAAGGCTACCTGCACATGGCATGGGACCACCACAACCACAGCCTGCGCTACGTGCGCTCGACCAGCCCGGGTTCGCTCGAGCTGACGGACAAGCTGGCGATGGTCGGGACGGACGAATCCTCGGTGACCTACCCGGAGTTCTACCGCATGCCGAACGGCGACCTGCTGTTCTGCTACCGGAACGGGGCTTCGGGCCAGGGCGACCTGGTGATCAACCGCTTCCAGCTGGCCAGCCGCAGCTGGAGCCGGCTGCACGCAAAGTTGATCAGCGGCGAGGGCAAGCGCAACGCCTACTGGCAGGCCTTCCTCGACCACCATGGGACGATGCATGTGTCCTGGGTGTGGCGCGAATCGCCGGACGTGGCCAGCAACCACGACATGGCCTACGCACGCTCGCGCGACGGCGGCCGCACCTGGGAAAAGTCGAACGGCGAACGCTATGCGCTGCCGATCACCGAGGCGAATGCCGAGGTGGCGTGGCGGATCCCGCAGAACAGCGAGCTGATTAACCAGACCTCGATGTCGGCCGACAAGGACGGCAATCCCTACATCGCCAGCTACTGGCGCGATCCGGGGTCCAGCGTGCCGCAGTACCAGGTGCTGTATCGCGGCGAAGGCGCATGGCAGCGGCTGAAGCTCGATTTCCGCCGCACGGCGTTCTCGCTGAGCGGGCAGGGCACCAAGGCGATCCCGATCGCGCGGCCGCAGATCATGGTCAATGTGCAGGACGACAAGCCGAGCGGCCTGCTGGTGTTCCGCGACCAGGAACGGGGCGGCAAGGTGTCGGTCGTGGGTATCGACGACTTCAAGGCCGGGCGCTGGACGGTGCGCGACCTGGCCGACGTCCCGGTGGGCGCATGGGAGCCGAGCTTCGACACGGAACTGTGGCGCAGCAAGGGCGAACTGAATCTGTTCATGCAGGACGTGCGGCAGGTCGATGGCGAAGGCACGGCCGACGTGGCGCCCAGCATGGTGCGGGTGCTGCAGTGGACGCCGCGCGCGCGGTCCCTGCCAGTCAATTAAACCAAAGGACAAAGTAGCATGACGAGACGCTTGTACTTGAAGGCCGCCCTGGCGGGCATGGCCGCCGTCGCATCC
>JAKFDH010000026.1:0-1548 GCA_036676245.1 Massilia sp.
TTCTAGCATCATTTCCACATCGAAAACACCCCACCTCACACCCGTCAGAAGGTAGCTCCCATGGATTTCGCCTACTCCCCCAAGGTTCAGGATCTGCGCGAACGTGTCACCGCGTTCATGGAGGCCCACGTCTATCCGGCCGAGGCCGTGTTCGAGCAGCAGGTCAACCAGGGTGACCGCTGGCAGCCTACCGCGATCATGGAAGAGCTGAAGGCCAAGGCCAAGGCCGAGGGCCTGTGGAACCTGTTCCTACCGGAGTCGGAGCTGGGCGCCGGCCTGAGCAACACCGAGTACGCGCCGCTGGCCGAGATCATGGGCAGTTCGCTGATCGGCGCCGAGCCGTTCAACTGCGCTGCGCCGGACACCGGCAATATGGAAGTGCTGGTGCGCTACGCCAACCAGGCGCAGAAGGAGCAGTGGCTCAAACCCCTGCTCAGCGGCGAGATCCGTTCGGCCTTCGCCATGACCGAACCGGGCGTGGCATCCTCGGATGCCACCAACATGCAGGCGCGTGCCGAGCGCGTAGGCGACGAGTGGCTGATCAACGGCCGCAAGTGGTGGACCTCCGGTGCCTGCGACCCGCGCTGCAAGGTGATGATCTTCATGGGCCTGACCAACCCGGATGCGCCGCGCCACCAGCAGCATTCGATGATCCTGGTGCCGATGGATGCCCCGGGCGTCAAGGTGCTGCGCCCGCTGCCGGTATTCGGCTACGACGATGCGCCGCACGGCCACGCCGAAGTGCTGTTCGAGAACGTGCGGGTACCCTACGAGAACGTCCTGCTCGGCGAAGGTCGCGGCTTCGAGATCGCCCAGGGCCGCCTCGGCCCGGGCCGCATCCACCACTGCATGCGCTCGATCGGCATGGCCGAGCGCGCCCTCAAGCTGATGTGCGAGCGCTCGATCGAGCGCACCGCCTTCGGCAAGCCGCTGGCACGCCTGGGCGGCAATATCGACCACATCGCCGATTCGCGGATGGAGATCAACATGGCGCGCCTGTTGACCCTCAACGCGGCGTACATGATGGACACCGTCGGCAACAAGATCGCCGCCAGCGAAATCGCCCAGATCAAGGTGGTGGCGCCCAACGTCGCGCTCCGGGTGATCGACCGCGCTATCCAGATCCACGGCGGCGCCGGGGTCTCCAACGACTTCCCGCTGGCCTACTGGTACGCCATGCAGCGCACCCTGCGCCTGGCCGACGGCCCGGACGAAGTGCACCGCGCGGCGATCGGCAAGTTCGAGATCGGCAAATACATGTCGAAGTAGATGCGCCGCAGCGGCCACTGAGGCGTTGACGATGCCACGACAGGGCCCGCCGATCAGGCGGGCCTTGTCGTTGAGGCGCTCAATTCCGCTGCGCCAGGGCTGGGAGGCGGTGAAGTAGCGCTCGCCTTGCCGCGAACGCCTGGAGCCGGTCGCGCGACGGCGCTCGATATTTCACAACCGCTGACAACTGGAGTCTTCGAGGCGAGGCGCCTACCGAACTCGGTACTCACGTCTATAGTTCTACTGCGGCAGCAGGAACAAGCCAGGACGTGAGGGAGG
>JAKFDH010000027.1:0-156641 GCA_036676245.1 Massilia sp.
CGGGCAGCCCGGCTGGGCGATCGGCGCGGCCGGCCTGGGCTTGCTGCTGGCGGCGCTGGCGCTGTGGCGCGGCGTGCGCCTGGCGCGGGCGCTGCGCGCCGAACGCGCCGCGCTGCAGTCCACCCGCGAGCAGCTGGCCCATGTCGAGAACCTGTGGGGCTTCGCGCTCGAAGGCTCGGGCGAAGGCGTGTGGCAGTGGGCGCGCGACAGCGGCGAACTGATTTTGTCGACCCGCTACCGCGCCCTGCTCGGCTACAGCCCCGACGAATTCAACGTCGACTACACCAGCTGGATGCAGGAGCTGCACCCGGACGACCTGGCGCGGGTGCAGGAAGACATCCGCCGCTTCCTGGCGCAGACCCACGAATCCGGCCCGCAGGCGCTCGAAACCGAGTTCCGGCTGCGCTGCAAGGATGGCAGCTGGAAATGGATGCTCGGGCGCGGCATCGCGGTGGCGCGCGACGCCGTTGGCCGTCCCACCCGCATGAGCGGCACCGTGGCCGACATCAGCGGCCGCAAGGAGGCCGAGGAGGCGCGCGTGCGCTCGGTGCTCGAGGCCTCGCCGGAGGCGATGCTGGTGGCCGACAGCGGCGGGCGCATCCTGTATGCGAACCAGCTGTGCGCCAGCAGCTTCGGCTACGGCCTGTACCAGCTGGCGTCGATGCAGGCGGACGCGCTGGTGCCGTCGGTGCTCGACGGCGGCGGCAACAACCGGGTGCTCGATGCGCGCCGCCGCGACGGCAGCCTGTTCCCGGCCGAAGTCAACCTGACGCCGATGTGGTCGCAGGGCCAGCCCTTGACCATCGTGTCGATGCGCGACATCAGCGAGCGCCAGCGCGCCGAGGCGGCGCTCAAGGACACCGCCGCGCGCCTGCGCGAGATCATCCTGATGATGCCGATCGGCCTGTTCATCAAGGACACCAGCGGGCGCATGCTGCTGATGAACCCGGCCTGCGAGGCCCTGTTCGGCCATTCCTTCGAGGAGCTCTGCGACGAGGCCCACGTGGCGGCGTTCTCGCCGGCCGAGCAGGCCGAGTTCGTGCGGCGCGACCGCGAAGCCTTCGAGGCACGCATGATGATCGACTATGTCGAGGTGCTGCACAACACGCGCCTCGGGCGCGACGTCTGGCTGCGCACCATCAAGAAGCCGGTCTACGACGAGGACAACCGTCCCAGCTACCTGGTCTGCATGGCGGTCGACATCACCGACAGCATGCGCAAGGAACGCGAGCTGCGCGAACTGAACGAGCACCTCGAGGAGCGCGTCGCCCAGCGCACGGTGCAGCTGGACCACGCCAAGAAGGTGGCCGAGGAAGCCAGCCAGGCCAAGGGCCAGTTCCTGGCCAACATGAGCCACGAGATCCGCACCCCGATGAACGGCGTGATCGGCATGGCCTACCTGGCGCTGAAGACCGACCTCGATCCGCGCCAGCGCGACTACATCGAGAAGATCCGCTTCGCCGGCGAGCACCTGCTGGGCATCATCGACGACATCCTCGATTTCTCGAAGATCGAGGCCGGCAAGCTGGAAGTCGAGAACGTGGCCTTCACGCTCGACCACGTGATCGAGACCCTGACCACGGTGGTGGCGCCGAAGGCGGCCACGCGCGAACTGGGCCTGGTGTTCGAACTCGACCCGGACCTGCCCACCGCGCTGCAGGGCGATCCGCTGCGCATCGGCCAGGTGCTGATCAACTACACCAACAACGCCATCAAGTTCAGCGACAAGGGCCAGATCACGGTGCGCATCAAGAAGGTCGACGAGGATCACGACAGCTGCCTGCTGCGCTTCGAAGTGGCCGACAAGGGCATCGGCCTGACGCCGGACGTGGCCGCGCGCCTGTTCCAGTCGTTCCAGCAGGCCGATACCTCGATCACGCGCGAGCACGGCGGCACCGGCCTGGGGCTGGCGATCTGCAAGCAGCTGGCCCAGCTGATGGGCGGCGACGTCGGCGTCGACAGCCTGCCCGGCAGCGGCAGCTGCTTCTGGTTCACCGCGCGCGTCGGCAAGCTCGATGCGCTGCCGCTGTCCGGCTTCGATCCGGCCCGGCGCGAGGCGGCGCGCGCCCTGTCCGAGCAGTACGGCACGCGCTTGCAGGGCGCGCGCATCCTGCTGGCCGAGGACAATACCTTCAACCAGCAGATCGCGCTCGAGATCCTCGAGCATGCCGGCTGCACCGTGATCCTGGCCAACAACGGCATCGAGGCGCTCGACCTGCTGCGCAACGCCCAGTTCGACTGCGTGCTGATGGATGTGCAGATGCCGCTGATGGACGGGCTGGAAGCGACGCGCCGGATCCGCGCCGACGTCATGCTGCACGGCCAGCTGGTGCTGGCGATGACGGCCACCGCCACCAGCGAGGACCGCGACCGCTGCATCGAGGCCGGCATGGACGACTTCATCACCAAGCCGGTCCAGCCGGCGCTGCTGTGCCACACGGTGGCGCGCTGGCTGGCCACGCGCGCGCCGCGCGCGGAGACGCCGCCGGTGCCGGCCGCGCCGGCCGAGGGCGCGCTGCCGCCCGGCTTCATCGCGATGGGCGGCGACCCGGCCGTGATCGACCTGACCATCCTGGCCAAGCTGCTCGGCTGGGACCAGGACAAGGTGCGCAAGTTCGCCTTCAAGTTCCTGCAGTCGACGCAGGACGGCTTCACCGAGATCGACCGCGCGCTGGCGGCCGGCGACATCGACCGCATCCGCGAGCTGGGCCACCGGATCAAGTCGGCCGCGCGCACCGTCGGCGCGCTCGGCCTGGCGACCCTGTGCGAGCGGCTGGAGAAACTGCCGCCGGCCGCCAGGAACGAGGAACACGCGGCGGCGGCCGCCATCGTGGTGCAGCTATGGCCGCTGCTGGAGCGGATTACCGAACACATCATGAAAAACACGACCTTCGCCAGCGACCACTGAGGCGGGGGCCGACAATTTATTGGGACGCAGCGCGCGGATGAAGCCGTCTTCCGCGATAATGGCCGACAAATAGGAAGAACAGACAGATGGGGAACGACAGCCGTATGGACCAAACCGACACCCGGCCGGCGGCCGCGCCGATGCGCGTGCTGCTGCTCGACGACGACAGCTTTTTGCTGGAACTGCTGCACGACATGCTCGACGACATGGGCGACTTCACCGTGTTCGCCGAGTCGGACGCGCGCCGCGCGCTGGCGACGCTGGCCGCCCAACACCCCGACCTGCTGGTGTGCGACCTGTCGCTGCCGGACATGGATGGCATCGAATTCCTGCAGGCGGCGGCCCGCTCCGGCTTCGCCGGCTGCGTGATGCTGTTGTCGGGCATGGACAGCGGGGTGCGCAAGGCGGCCGAACGGCTGGCGCGCGCCCATGGGCTGCGGGTGCTGGGCGCCTTCCCCAAGCCGATCACGCGCGAAGCGCTGCGCGGGGCGCTGGCGCCGCTGCTGGCCGGCCAGGCCTCGGCCTGCCGCTCGGACGACCCGGTTTAGCCGCCGCACGGGATTTTGTACAATCTCACGACACGTCCGGCAAAATAGGTTATTATTTCGACTAAACCCCGCCTGCATCCCTCTTGCCGCCCTTCCACCTATTGAATTTGCGCACACAGCCGCCACCATAGTGTTGCATTGAGCGTAAACAGGTAAGACCAGGTAAGGAGCCGAGCTGGCCGAGCAGGGTGGCCCGAGGCGTTATTGACACCCACCCTCATTTGAGGAAAAACATGAGCGAAAATATTAAACACATTAGCGATGCATCCTTCGAAGCCGACGTACTCAAGTCCGAGCGTCCGGTCCTGGTCGATTTCTGGGCCGAATGGTGCGGTCCGTGCAAGGCCATCGGCCCGATCCTCGAAGAAGTCGCCAAGGAATACGACGGCAAGATCCTGATCGCCAAGATGGATGTGGACGCGAACCAGGCCGTGCCGGCCAAGTTCGGCATCCGCGGCATCCCGACGCTGATCCTGTTCAAGAACGGCGTCGCCGCCGCGCAGAAGGTCGGCGCGATGGCCAAGGGCCAGTTGACGTCCTTCATCGACAGCAATATCTAACGCAAGGTGGCGGCTGCGCGCCCGCGCAGCCGTCCGGCCCGGCCGGGAAGCGAACCAGCTTCGTCTGGTTCCTACCCACAAGATTAACCCACGCAGTTCCCTCCCCTACCTTTACTTTCCCGTCACGGGACTCAACCATGCATTTATCTGAACTGAAGGCCATGCACGTCTCCGCTCTGCTGGAGATGGCGATCGGCCTCGATATCGACAACGCAGCCCGCCTGCGCAAACAGGAACTGATGTTCGCGATCCTGAAAAAGCGCGCGAAATCAGGCGAACAAATTTTCGGCGACGGCGCCCTCGAAGTGCTGCCAGACGGCTTCGGCTTCCTGCGCTCGCCCGACGCCAGCTACATGGCGTCCACCGACGATATTTACATCTCGCCCTCCCAGATCCGCCGCTTCAACCTGCACACCGGCGATTCGATCGAGGGCGAAGTACGTACACCGAAGGACGGCGAGCGCTATTTCGCGCTGGTCAAGGTCGACAAGGTCAATGGCGAATCGCCGGAAGCGTCCAAGCACCGCATCCTGTTCGAGAACCTGACCCCGCTGCACCCGAACGAACCGCTGCGCCTCGAGCGCGAGATGATGGGCCAGGAAAACATCACCGGCCGCATCATCGACCTGATCGCCCCGATCGGCAAGGGCCAGCGCGGCCTGCTGGTGGCGTCGCCGAAGTCCGGCAAGTCGGTGATCCTGCAGCACATCGCGCATGCGATCACCGCCAATCACCCCGACTGCACGCTGATCGTGCTGCTGATCGACGAACGCCCTGAAGAAGTGACCGAAATGCAGCGCTCGGTGCGCGGCGAAGTGGTCGCCTCGACCTTCGACGAACCGGCCACCCGCCACGTGCAGGTCGCCGAGATGGTGCTCGAAAAAGCCAAGCGCCTGGTCGAAATGAAGAAGGACGTGATCATCCTGCTGGACTCGATCACCCGCCTGGCGCGCGCCTACAACACCGTGATCCCCGCCTCCGGCAAGGTGCTGACCGGCGGTGTCGACGCCAACGCGCTGCAGCGTCCGAAGCGCTTCTTCGGCGCCGCCCGCAACATCGAGGAAGGCGGTTCGCTGACCATCATCGCGACCGCGCTGATCGAGACCGGCTCGCGCATGGACGACGTGATTTACGAAGAGTTCAAGGGCACCGGCAACATGGAAGTCCACCTCGAGCGCCGCCTGGCCGAGAAGCGCGTCTACCCGGCGATCAACCTGAACAAATCGGGCACCCGCCGCGAAGAACTGCTGATCAAGGCCGACCAGCTGCAGAAAATCTGGATCCTGCGCAAGCTGCTGTACTCGATGGACGAGATCGAGGCGATGGAGTTCATCCTCGACAAGATGAAGGCGACGAAGAACAACAACGAGTTCTTCGACATGATGCGCCGAGGCGGATAAAGCCCCGCAAAAGTGAGGCGCAGGGAACTTGGCCAAGCATGGCCAAGCCGTTCCGCAGGCATGGGGCAGTGCCCCATGAAACCCCTGCTGCACCGCCGAGGCGGCTAAAGCCCCCCAAAAAGCATCGCGAAACGGACGGGAACCCCGTCCGTTTTTATTTGTCGAATCAGTATGAGCGAGCATATAACACTGGAAAGTGTCGACCAGCGCATCTCAAGCATCGAACTGCGTCTCACGGCTTTCGAAGCACGCACGGAAGCACGCTGGGATGCGACCATTCCGCACCTGGCGACCAAGGCCGACGTCCAGGCCTTGCGCGGCGATATGCAAAAATGGATGCTTGCCACTGTGATCGCCCTCTTCTTCGGCTTGGGCAGCTTGATATTATCGATTAGCAATCATTTTGATTCTGGCAATGCCCGGCCCACTCCGCCCCCGGTCATCTATTACCTCCCCGCCCCCCAGGCGCCGCCCGTCAAGGCCCCCTGAGCGCCCTATTTGCCTTCCTCTCGTAAACACCTGTATAATCGCCGGTTCAGTATTTAACCCTGGCAAGTGGATGGCAATCGGGTCACGAAGCAAGACGACCGCCGAAGTGCTGTTTGGCTACCAAACTTAGCGAGAGCAAACCATGAAAACCGATATCCATCCAGATTACCGCGAAGTTGTGTTCCACGACCTGTCGTGCGACTTCAAGTTCGTCACCCGTTCGACCATCCAGACCCGCGAAACGATCAACCACGACGGTAAAGACTACCCTCTGGTCAAGATCGAGGTGTCGGCTGAATCGCACCCGTTCTACACCGGCAAGCACAAGATCGTCGACACCGCAGGTCGCGTCGAGAAGTTCCGCCAGAAGTTCGGCGCCGTCGGCTCGAAGACTTCCGTTGCCAACGCTTAATTGCCGCGCAATTTGCCGGCGCGCCCGGCAGCAAGAAAAAAAGCAGCCCCGGCTGCTTTTTTTTCGTTGATACTACGCCCTGTGAAATAAAAACGCCGCCTTATCGATGAAACCAGTCCGACTTTCCGCCGCCGCCACCCTCGCCCTGCCACGCTGGGCCCTGTTCGCACTGGGCCTGCTGTACATCCTGCCAGGCCTGATCGGGCGCGATCCGTGGAAGGACGACGCGGCCAGCTTCGGCATCATGTGGACCATGGCCCAGGGCGGCCTGCACGACTGGCTGGCGCCGAACATCGCCGGCCTGCACATCGGCGACGAAGGCCCGCTCGCGTTCTGGCTCGGCGCCCTGTGCATCAAGCTGTTCGGCTGGCTGCTGGGCGACGTGATGGCCGCGCGCGTGTCGACCATCGGCTGCTTCGTGCTGGGCACGGCCTCGGTCTGGTACACCGCCTTCCACCTCGGCCGGCGCGCCGACGCCCAGCCGCTGCGCCTGGCCTTCGGCGGCCAGCCCGAGCCGGACGACTACGGCCGCACCCTGGCCGACACCGCGGTCCTGATCTACCTCGGCAGCCTCGGCCTGCTGCTGTTCAGCCACGAAACGCTGGCCGTGACCCTGCAGGGCGCGCTGCTGGCCTACTTCCTGTACCGTGCGGTGCGCTATGTCGAAACCCCGGGCCTGCGCAATGCCGTGCTGGTCGGCCTGTCGCTGGGCGCGCTGACCCTGACGCGCGGCTGGGTCGCGCCGCTGATGCTGGTGCTGGCCTTGTACCTGTGCACCCGCTTCCTGGCCATGCCGCTGGGCGCCACCGTGCGCAACTTGCTGGTGGCCGCCGCCGTGGCGCTGCTGATGGTGGCGGCCTGGGTGGTCCCGGCGGCGCTGCTGCGCCCGGTCGGCGCGGCGCCGGTGGCCGCCTGGGTCGCCTGGAACGCAAGCCAGATCGGCTTGCCCGGCTTGACCGGCATCAAGGCCTTCTTCCGGGTCGGGATCTGGTTCTTCTGGCCGGCCTGGCCGTTCGCGCTGTGGGCGATCTACGCCTGGCGCCGCCAAAGCCGGCTGCTGCACATCGTCATGCCGCTGTACTTCGTCGGTGCGCTGACCCTGTTGATCCTGTTCGACCCGCAGCAGGAGAATGGCGACCTGCTCAAACTGCTGCCGCCGCTGGCCATCATGGCCGCCTTCGGCCTGCCGACGATGAAGCGCGGCGCCATCAACGCCATCGACTGGTTCTCGGTGATGGTGCTGACGATGATGGGCGCGATCCTGTGGCTGTTCTGGTTCGCCAAGCTGACCGGCACGCCGGCCCAGCTGGCCAAGAATGCACTGAAGCAGGTGCCCGGTTTCGTGCCTGAATTCTCGCTGCTCACGTTTGCGCTGGCGGCCGCCTGCAGCGTTGGCTGGATCGTACTGGTGTACTGGCGCCTGTCGCGCCAGCCGTCGGTGCTGTGGCGCGCCGTGGTGCTGTCGTCCGGCGGGCTGATCCTGCTGTGGGTACTGCTGATGACCCTGTTCCTGCCGGACCTGAACTACAGCAAGAGCTACGCGACGGTGGCGCGCCAGGTGCAGGCCGCCATGCCGGAAGGCAAAGCCTGCATCGACACCAATGTCGGCCTGGCGCAGCGCGCTTCGCTGGCCTACTTCGGCAAGTTGCCGTTCTCTGGCACCAACATGGGCGACTGCGACCTGTTCCTGTTGCAGGACAGCGTCAAGCTGCGCGACGACCGCGAAGCGCTGCAGCCGCCGCGCGGGCGCGAATGGAAGCTGCTGTGGGAAGGCCGCCGCGCCTCCGACCGCGACGAACGCTTCCGCCTCTACCAGCGCCTGCAATAAAACGGCCATCGGTCCGCGACACCGAAATCGGCCCGGACCACATAAATCGGCCTGGAACACGTCAACTGGCGTAGGGCGGAAGAGCGCAGCGACATCCGCCAAGCGTCGCCAACGACTAACGCAAAGCTACTTGCGCTTAAGGTACTTCCCATCGAACGCCGCTGTCCAGGTCTTTCCCCCATCGCCGGACGCCTGCCACAACTGCCGCACGCTGGCAGGTGACGCCACCGCTGCCGGTCCAGTGCTCGGCCAGCCCGCAGCCGTTGGCGAAGGCCTCGATCAGGTTTTCCCCAACCTTCTTGCCGGCCGGGCCATAAACATCCCAGTGCCCGATCCAGAAGTCGAACTGGCGATGTTCCGGCCCCTGGCAGGGCGCGGGCGGCGGGGCGGGCGCCGGCACCTGCCCCGCGAGGGCGGCCACGGCAGTGGCGCTGGCGACAATGGCTGTATGCATGGGCATACCTTTCGTGGGGGCTGGGCAGCCTCCAGCATACGCCAGCCGGACGACGGGTGAAACAGTTGCCGGAACCCGCCAAATCGGCCATAATGCGGGTCGCGTTGCCGGGATGGCGGAATAGGTAGACGCACGGGACTCAAAATCCCGCGCTGGAAACAGCGTGCCGGTTCGATTCCGGCTCCCGGCACCACAACACATGAACACCGAACACCTTAAAGGCTGTATTGCTCTTGTTAAACAGGGGCTTACGGCCTTTTTTCATGCCTGACCAAAAACACTGAACGACACTCAAAAGCACTGCGTTCTAGTCAGCTTTTCGAACTTTTTACGAAGAATCTACGACACACCCGAATGGCCCGAATCCAAAAAGGATTCCGATGACTCAGTACATTAAGTTACTCACGTTGGGCCAAAACCTTACCCGTCTCGTATATCGCTCAAACGTGCCGCTTGCCAAAGTAATGGCAGAGTCCGCTACGTGAATGATTACGGGCACAGCCGCAATTATTGGAGCAATCATCGTGAATCTTGCGCCTGTCGCTGCGACAGTTGATGCCAGGAGTCTAAAGTGGGGAATCATCTGGCTAGTAATCTCAATGCTAGCCGGTTGTTTTGCAAAGCAGTGTGCCGAGGCATTTGTCCAAGGGATAGCGGTAAGCGATGAGATGTATGCTGCGTTGCAGTCTGAGCCCTACGAACATAACCTTGAGGCACCACCGGACAATTTACAAGATGAGATTGCTTCAGGCTACCTGTTCCCCCTAACTTACCTTACAAAGAGCAGCTTCAAAAAAGGTGCTGCCGATCCGCTTACTGGGGAGAAGCGGATGATGAAGATACTTTGCATCACAATCCTCTTAACTTGGGCGCAAAGTGGCACTGCCGCAGCCGGCTTGATTGTTTTGGCCGTTGGCATGAAATAATGGGATTCTTGGGCACATCCAAGACTGGCAATGTCCAACTTTTGTACATTGCTTTTCTCCTGCGAGTCGTTCAGCAGTACGAATTCGTTACGAAGAACCGTCACAAGTATTTTGATTCTGAATCCTGTCGGATTCCGGCTCCCGGCGCCAATGCTTGTGCTCGCACCAGCGCACATCGCATCGCAAACCGCGCCGCAAAGATTCGCGCACTTCCCACTCTTCGTGACTTCAGCCGAATCCTATTCGCAGAAAATGCGGATGTCCGGCTCATCGTGTCGAAATTTCTGCTTCTTATATTTAATGACACATCGAGTGGCGGTGGTGGGGAGCCGGTGAAATAGCTCGACGCCCCCACCATATGCGCAGGCGAAGCGTTTAGGGCCCGTGTCGACGGCGTACCTGGTTTCGAAACCATCCTTGGTCTTTATCTGACCGGTACCGATCAATTCGGCAGGCATTTCTTCCGGACCATCGTAAAAGCCAGCGCCGACCAGAACCGCGCCCTTGCGTAATGTGGCCTTACCGTCCCAACCTTTGGGCACCTCCGACAAACTCAGATCCTCCGAGGGATATCGCACTGGGCATTGAATTTGAAACTCGGCACCGTGCGCTGCAGCGGACGCGAACAAAAGACCAATCACCAAGTATCGCATCATGATGTCACCAGACCACAAAGAAAGTATCGGCATTGTCAGAGTCGACGTACGGATTTCCCTCCGAGTGTAACCTGCCTCTCGGGTGAATATCGCGCCAGTGAATAATCTGCTCTTTCCTCCCGATCCATTGGTCCATCACTTTGATGTACATCGGTTTTCCGGTTACTTGACTGATCGGGCCATACTCAAGAAAGAAGCAAGCATGATTTCCCTTTTTCTTGTTGGCGTACCGGCCTTTATCAAACGTCGCAATGACGGTCCCAAGCGGAAGATGCACGCTATCCATTACCCGCAAGCCAGGTCGCCAACTATTGGTGTGCCCGACGTTCGTGTAATGCTGAACAAGGGGCACGCAATCGCCGTTTCCAACAGGCGGTTTTCCCTCTAACGACCAAGCTTGCGCATAAACTGTCCAATACATATCAGCCTCCCATCTACACGACGCAATTGGCTGTGTAGCCGCTACCCGAAGAACATTGCCAGAACGCTAGATGTTCGTGTTGCGGTGACGCAGGGGAGCCCCGGTTATATCGTCCTGGCTTCAGGCGCTCGCGTCCCCTTTGTACAGGCGCGCAAACTTCACGCCGAAATACAGGATGAAGGCATAGCACGCCGCCGGCACCAGGAAGGACGTTTGCAAGCCGATCGAATCGGCGACCAGGCCCTGGCCGAACGGCACCAGCGCGCCGCCGACGATCGCCATGCACAGGATCCCGGACGCCTGGCCAGTCAGTCGTCCCAGGCGGAACAGCGCCATGCTGAAGATCGTCGGGAACATGATCGAATTGCACAGCCCGACGGCGAGGATCGCCCACATCGCTGTATAACCACTTCCAAGTACCGCAACCATCACCAGCGCGATCGACACGGCAGCATTGAACGCAAGCGCCTTTCCCGGGCTAACGTAACGCATGACGGCGAAGCCGATGAAGCGCCCGATCATCGCACCGCCCCAGTAGTAGCTGACGTAATGCGCGGCGGTCGCCGGCGTCAGCGCGGCGATATGCGGCTCTTCGAGGAAGTTGATGAGGAAGCTGCCAATGCTTACTTCGGCGCCGACATACAGGAAGATGCCAAGCGCCCCCAACAGCAGGCGCGGCTGGGACAGTAGCGACTCCTTTGTGACCCGTTCGTGCTGCAGCGTGCTGTCGTCGACATGGTCGATCCTCGGCAGCCGGGCGAACGCGAACATCGCCGCCAGCAGCAGCAGCGCGCCAGCCAGCGCGAGATAAGGCATCTGGACGCTGGCCGCCTGGTTTGCGCGGTAAGCGATTTGCTCTGCCGCCGGCAGCTGCGCCAGGTCCGCCACGCCCAGAGTGCTCCCCGACAGGATCAGGAAACCGCCCAAGGCAGGCGCAATCGTCGTACCGAGCGAATTGAAGGCCTGGGTCAGCGTCAGCCGGCTCGATGCCCGCAGCGGGTCGCCCAGCACCGTCACATACGGATTGGCTGCCACCTGCAAGATCGTGATGCCGGAGGCCAGCACGAAAAAGCCGAGCAGGAACAGCGCGTACCCGCTGGTCGACGCGGGATAGAAAAGCGCGCAGCCGGCAGCTGCCACGACCAGCCCCGTCACGGCGCCGTTCTGGTAGCCGATCTTCCTGATCAGCGCGCCCGCCGGCAGCGAGACGAGGAAGTAGGCGCCGAAGAAGCAGAACTGCACCATCATCGCCTGCACGTAGGTCAGCGTGTACAGCGCCTTCAGGTGCGGAATCAGCACGTCGTTCAACGCGGTGAGCAGGCCCCACATGAAGAACAGGGTGGTGACGATGATCAGCGGCGCGGCATTGCCGGCTTGCGCCCGTGACTGCGGCAGCGGCGCGTGCTGCGATATGTGTTCCATGGAGAGGTCTCCTGTTGTTGTATTGTTAGAATCGGGCGGTCGCTAGGGTGCAAGCCCGGCGGGCGGATGCGGCAGGTCGCGGCCATGCGTTCCCCAACCCGCAAGGTCCGCTTGCGGCGCGAGGCGGAACTGGAGGGTGCCCGCAGATTGCAACTGTTCCCAGTCCAGCCACACCCGCGACAGCGGGCGTCCGCCCCAGCTCACCGACTGCACGAAGCGGCGTTCGCCGGGCCGGGCCTCGGGCGCCTCGATGCGCAGCACGCGGCCCTGCGGCAGGTCGATCTCGGCGCGCGCGAACCGCGGAGCGTGCAGCAGGAAACGGCCGCTGCCCGGCGCATCCGGATACAGACCCAGCGCGCTGAACAGGTACCAGGCCGACATGGTGCCGAGATCGTCGTTGCCGGTGACACCGCCCGGGCTGTTGTCGAACAGCGTCTCGGCCGCGCGCAGCACGGTGGTGGTCTTCCAGGGCTGGCCCATCAGCGTGTAGATCCACGGCGCGTGCAGGTCGGGCTCGTTGTTCGGGTTGTAGCGGAACTGGCTGTAATAGCTGTACGGCCCGACCACCCAGGACTTGCGCGCGGCCGCCGGATTGGCCAGCACGGCGTCATAGTCGAAGAACAGGTCCAGCCGGCTCAGGGCAGCAGCGGGCCCGCCCATGGCGGCGGCCAGGCCCGGTATGTCCTGCGGCACCAGCCATTGGTATTGCCAGGCCGTGCCCTCATGGAAACCGCGCTCGCCGCGCGGGTCGTAGCCGCCGCCGGCGTCGGCGTACCAGCTGCCGTTCTGCAAACGCGGGCGCGGAAAGCCGCGCAGGCCGGTCGGGCTGTCCTGCACGTTCGCGTCCCACACCCGGCGCCAGTTCAGCGCGCGCTGCGCCAGCAATTTCGCGTCCGCAGCGTGGCCCAGCGACCTGGCCATCGCCGCCAGCGCGCCGTCGGCCAGCGCGTACTCCAGCGTCGCCGAGGCGCCATGGTGCGGGTCGATGTCCATGCCCTTGGCGGCAAACGCGCGGTCGTACTGCACGAAGCCCTGGTCCAGGTAGCTCGGGTTGCCCGCGCGGCCCTGGGCGCGGATTTGCTGCGGCGGCACGCCGAACGCGTTCTCGCGCAGCGCGGCATAGGCTTCGCGTTCGCGCCCCTTCAGCGCGCCGTAGCGCCACAGGTCGACCAGGAAGGGCGTGACCGGGTCGCCGGTCATGATATTAGTCTCGAAATTGGCGTAGCCCCAGCGCGGCAGCCAGCCGCCCTGCTCGCGGATCTTCAGCACCGAATTGGCGATGTCGCGCGCACGCTGCGGACGCAGCAGGGCCAGCAGCTGGTTCTGCGCGCGGTAGGTGTCCCACAGCGAGAAGAACTCGTAATAGGTCCAGCCGCGGGCGCCGTGGATCGCGCCGTCGTAGCCGCGGTAGCGGCCGTCCGCATCGCTGCCGGTCAGCGGCTGCAGCAGCGCGTGGTACAGCGCGGTGTAGAACACGGTGCGCTCGTCAAGGCTGCCGCCCTCGATGCGCACGCTGCCCAGTTCGTGCTGCCAGGCCGCCTGCGCCTTGTCGCGCATCGCGTCGAAGGCCAGCGGGCGCCCGCCGGCCATGCCTTCGGCGCGCAGGTTGGCGCGCGCGCCTTCGGCGTCGACATGGGAGATCGCGCTGACCGCCGTCACCGCCCGCCCGTGCTTGAGGTCGAAACTGAGCCAGGCACCGTGCGGCCGGCTTTCGCCCTGCTGGCTCGGCCCATTCGCACCCGGCGTGCCGCCGCGGTCGTCCCAGATGCCGTGCGCGACGAAGGGCTGGTCGAACACAATGCGGAACCAGGTGGTGTACTGGGCGCCGCCGCAGAAGCTCTTGGTGACGATCTTGCCTTCGACGCTGTGCTGGTCCAGCACCCGCAGCTCGCTGCCGACGACAACGTGGCGTTCGTTGGCCTGGCCCAGGTTGAGCAGTACGTGGCCGCCCGCGGCGCCGGCGGCAAAGGTGTAGCGCTCGGCCGCGGCGCGGGTCAGGGCCGTCGCTTCGGCGGTGATGCCGCCATAGCTGGTCAGCCGGACCTTGTAGTAGCCCGCCTGGCCTGCCTCGCCTTCGTGGCTGTAGGCGGCGGCATAGCGCTTGTGATCGAAGCTGTCCGCCTTGGCGGTGTCGAAATCGCCGCCGGGGCCGATGCGGCCGGTGACCGGCAGCACCGACAGCTGCCCGCCCTGCTCCCAGCAGCCGGCGCCCGACAGGTAGGAGTGGCCGAAGCCGCGGATGCGCGTGTCGCTGTAGCGCCAGCCGGCGTAATGCTCGCCGGTCGGGCTGACCTGGATCATGCCGAACGGGGCCGAGGCGCCGGGGAAGGTATTGCCTTCATCCTGGGTGCCGATGAAGGTATTGACCGGCATGGCGCCCGCCACGATGGGAGCAGGCGGCGTGGCGCCGCGCGCGGCCACCGGCAGCGCGAACGCCGCCAGCAGCGCGCCCAGGCCGGCCAGGCGGCGCGGGGTCGGGAACAGGATCATGGCCATCACTTCTTCCCGGTGGCTGGCAGGCGCAGCGGATGGGCTTCGGTGTTGAAGGTGACCGCGTCGAAGTCCAGCACGTCCTTCGGCGCGAACAGCAGGTAGAAATACTTGAAGGTTTCGGCGAACAGGAAGCTCTCCATCGAGTCCTCCTTGGCCTTGCTGCGCACATCCTTCAGCGCCGCATAGCCGGCCTCGTTGCGGCAGTAGCGCACGAAGGCGTCGAAGAATTCGCGGCCCATGGCGCGGTAGCGCGGATCGGCGGTGTAGTGGTGCAGGTAGTAGGCCGATTCGACGATCTCGGGCCGCAGCGCGTAACCGGGCGACAGCACCTTCATGCGCTTGTAGTCCAGCGCTTCCGGCTCGACGCCGTGCAGCCGCCACATGCGCAGCCCGGACTCCTGCAGCGAGCGCGCGCGCGGCAGGTCGCCGCCGAGGGCCAGCAGCGCCGGCATGAAGGCGTCCAGCGCCCCGTACTGCGTCTTGAGCCGGCGGCCGGTCTGCATGTCCGCGTGCCCGTACCACAGCGTGCCGCCGTAGGTGTCCGTCAGCGCCTTGTTCACGCCGGCGATGCTGTGTTCCCACATGGTCTTGCACTCGATGTCGCCGAACAGGCGCCAGCACTTGTACAGGTACTCGTAGTACGAATCGATGCCGCCGCCGATGTGGGCATCGGTGCGCTCCCACTTGCCGGTTTCGACGTTGATCGCCGAACCCACCAGGCCCAGCGTCGATGCGCGGCGGTAGGTTTCCACCAGCGCGCGCTTGGCCTTGTCGAAATAGACGGGCTGTCCGGTCAGGCGGCTCAGCATGCCGAATTCGAGCAGCAGCGTGCCGGTTTCGGCCGGATTGCTGACGGTGCCGCGCACTTTGCCGGTACGCAGGTTGACGTGGGTGTAGGGCAAGCCGGTCGGCGATTCGAACACGGGCAGCAGGCGCTGGCCGAGGTCCTGGGCCTTGTCCAGCAGGCGCGTGTCGCCGCTGAGCTGATAGGCCGACAGCAGGCCGCCCAGCAGACGGATGGTGATCTCGAAGTTCTGCACGTACATGTCGTGGTCGAAGCCCAGGCGGGTCGCAATCAGCTCGCGCGCTTCGTCGGCCTCCTCTTTCAGGCCCATCAGCATCAGCGTGTCCAGCCCATCCACCGGCGTCATCATCAGCGAATGGGCATACCAGTCGTGCGGCGTCTTGCTCAGGGGCTTCAGGGCGTCGTGGCCCCATGCATGCTTCTTGTAACCCTGCCAGGCGTGGCGCATCTCGTCCTTGACGCGCTGGGCCAGCACGGCCGACTCGGCATCGGTGACGGGCTTCAGCGCGGGCGCGGCGGCTTGCGCCACCACCGGCAGCAGGGCCAGCAGCGCGATGCGCAAGCCGCGCAAGACAGCCTGGCGCAGGTCAAATCGGGGACGGCTCATCATGGTCGTTCTCCTTCCAGTAATTCAAACAATTGGTGCATGGCCGCGGGATGCGGCGGGGTGGCGCCGGCCTGCTGGCAGGCGGCGGAACCGGCAGCCAGCGCCGCATGCAGGTGCGCTTGCAGCGGGCGGTCGGGATGGCGCGCGAGGCTGTGCAGCAGGCCGGCCACGCTGGCGTCGCCGGCGCCGACCGTGTCCGCCACCTCCACCCTGGGTGCGCGCGCTTCGCAGCGCTGCGCGCCATGGAACAGGCTGGCGCTTTGGCCGCCGCGCGTCAGCAGGCAATATGCGGCGGGGTTGAATGCGCGCAGCCGCTGCAAGGCCTCGTCCAGTGCCAGGCCGGGGAACAGGCCGCGCAAGTCGTCGTCCGATACCTTGATCAGGTCGGCCAGCGCCGCCATGCGCTGCAGGGTCGGCGCGTAGCGCTCGTCCATCAGCTTGCGGTAATTGGGGTCGTAGCTGATCGCCACGCCCTGAGCCTTCAAGGCCTCGGCCAGCGCGACCAGGGTCGACGCCAGCGGCTCGCGCGCCAGGCTGATGCCGCCGAAGTGCGCCCAGCGCAGCGCCTCGCCCCAGCCGGCGGGCAGCGCCGCAGGATCGAAATGCAGGTCGGCGCTGTCGTCGCCGATAAAGAAGTAGCGCGGCGGCTCGCCGTGCTCCACCACCGCCAGCAAGGGCGAACGCCGCACCCGCTGCATCAGCCGCAGGTCCAGGCCCACCGCTTCGCTGGCCGTCCACAGGGCATCGCCAAAGCGGTCGCAGCTGATGGCGCCGGCGAAGGCGGTGCGTTCGCCCAGCGCCGCCAGCGCGCGTGCCACGTTCCACACCGAGCCGCCGACGCGGCTGACCCACTGCTCGCCGCCCTGGTTGATCATGTCGGTCAACGCCTCGCCGGCGCACAGCATCACCGGGGCATCATTCATGGCCGGCCTTCGCCAGCACGGCCACGATGTCGTAGCAGGCGCCCATGGTGTGGTAGTCGACCTTGCCGGCCGGGCTCTTCTCGTCGCTGAGCTTGCGGTTCTCGCGGTCGAGGATGCGGAACCAGGCGCCACGCTCGTGATCGACGAAATGGGTCCAGCTGTAGGCCCACAGGCGCTGGTACCAGTCCCAGTACTCGGCGTTGCCGGTGCGCTGCGCCAGCATGGCCGCCGCCGCCGCGCTCTCGGCCTGCACCCAGAAATACTTGTGCCCGTCGCACACCGCCAGGTCCGGCGCCAGCGAATAGCACAGCCCGCCGTTATCGGCATCCCAGCCCTTCTCCACCGCGACCCGGAACAGGCGCCCGGCGGTCGGCGCCAGCCAGCCCAGGTCGTGCGCCAGCACGCCGTTGCCGCCGCGCGCCTCCAGCTGCAGCAGCAGCTTGGCCCACTCGGTGAAGTGGCCGGGCTGGTAGCCCCAGGGACGGAACAGGTTCTCCGGGTCGTCGAAATTGAAGCGCCAGTCGGGCTGCCACGCCTCGTTGTAATGCTCCCAGATCAGGCCACCACAACGGTCCGCCTGGCGCTGGGTGATGTTGAAGGCAACCGTGTAGGCGCGCTCCAGGTAGCGCCGCTCGCCGGTCGCCTCGAAGGCCGCCTGCAGCGCTTCGCAGGCGTGCATATTGGCGTTCTGTCCGCGGTAGCTCGACAGCACGCTCCAGTCCTGGCTCGCTTCGTCGGCATACAGGCCGGCCTGCGGGTCCCAGAAGCGCGCCTCCATCAGGTCGAATGTTTCGCCGATCCAGTCGCTCGCCTGCTCCAGCCCCGCCATCGTGGCATGCGCATAGGCCAGCAATACGAAGGCCTGGCCATAGGCATGCTGGGCGCCGTCGACCACCTCGCGCCCGTCCAGCATCCAGGCATAGCCGCCGCCGACAGGATCGCGGTGCGCCTCGCGCAGGAAGCGCAGCGCATGTTCGGCGCCCTCGAGGTAGGCCGGATCATGGAAATGCCGGTACGCCATCGCATACGTGAACACGAAGCGGGTGCTGCTGACCAGGTGCCGGTGGCGGGTGTCGTAGACCGTGCCGTCGTCCTTGAAATAGTGATAGAGGCCGCCGGCGGGGTCGATCGCGCGCGGATGGTAGAAGCGCATCGTGTGCAGCGCATGGTCGAGCAGGACGGACGGACTGCGAAAGTTCGGTAGATTGGACATATTCAGTTAAGGGTTAGGTGTGCGCTAGATATCGTCGTAGCTGCTCTCACGCACGATCAAAAAGGCAGGCACGGTTAGGTGGGACGGGTCTTCGTCTGGCTTGTGAAGCAATAATTCGATGCCGGCGCTCCCCAGCGCTTCCTTGTCCACGCGCACCGTCGTGAGTGGAGGAATCGCGGCGGCGGCGGCGGCGATGTCGTCGAAACCGACAATGGCGATGTCATGCGGCACCTTGAGCCCCGCATTCAGGCAATAGTCCATGGCAGCGAGCGCCGTGCTGTCGTTGTAGCAAAAGACTGCATCTGCCGGCTTTGCCAGGCTGAGCAGGCCGCGCATGGCTTCCGCCACGCTCGCGTCGCCATCGCCCAGCGTCGGCAGGATGACTTCCAGGTCCGGGTCGGCATACACCTTGTGGTCGAACAGTGCTTGGCGGAAACCGCGGTTGCGTTGCTGGATGCTGTAGTGGGCAAGCGAGCCGCACAGCATGGCGATGCGTTTGCGGCCGCAGCGCAGCAGGTGTTGCGTGACGAGGTAGCCGCCGCGCATATTGTCCGGGTTGACCGAGGTAAACCCTGGCCGGTGCATGTCGATCAGCACGATCGGCTTGCCGACCTGCTGGAGCGCGGCCAGCACCTCCGGCTCGAAGAAGCCGGCGCACACGATGGCGTCGGGCTGGTGCAGCCGGATTTGCCCCAGCACCGGTTCCGCCGGATCGACCGCGATGAAGGACAAGGCAACGCCCTCGCGCCGGCACGCCGCTTCCGCGCCCTGCAGCACCGGCGAGAAGAACGGGCTCGATGCCAGCGTGTTGTGCTGGCTGTGCAGCAGGAAGGTGATGCGGCGGATCCGCCCTTTCTTCAGGTGCGCCAGGTCGTAGCCAAGGCGCTGGGCGGCCTCGCGCACCTTGTTGCGGGTCTCTTCGGTCATGCCCACCTGGTTCTTCAGCGCGCGCGACACGGTGCCGATGGACAGCCCGGTGACCTCCGCGATGCCACGCAGGGTCACGTGGCTCAAGACTGCACCTTCGGAAGGAACTGCGGCAAAATCGAGTGCATGAGGGTCTCCTGTCGTTCGTTTATTAAACGCTCCTGGCTGCGTTTCCTGGCCCCGTTTCCGGTGTCTTGCCTGGCGTTTTGTTATAGAGAACTTTATATCAGCCGCCTTTCGGGAGCGTCAACAACAACAGCCGAATCGGTGCGCTCTTTAGCAGGTTTTAGTAAACAAGCTGCCTGGCGTTTTCATCGGGCAGCGCGATGCGAAGGCGCGGGCGCCTTCCAGTACCTGTCGATCCATTCCTGATGCGCCGGCATCGCGCCGACGGCATGGGCCAGCGTCGTGCGCATGCCCTCGACGTACTCGACCAGCCTGTCCTCGGGCATGTCGTCCACGATCGGGTGATAGCTTTGCGGTACGATGCGCTGGCCCAGCATCACCTGGACCCAGCTCGGCAGCGCGAAGAAATCCTCGCCGTTGCGGAAGTAGCGCCCATCGCAGCGGAACAGCTCGATCGCTTCGCGCAAGCTGTCCGGGATCGGCATCGTGCGGCAGCGGTCCCAGAACGGCGTGTCCCTGCGTTCGGTCGCGTGGTAGTGCAGGATCAGGAAATCGCGGACCCGCTCGTATTCGAACACGGATTCGCGGTTGTAGCGGTCGGCCAGCAGCGGATTGAAATCGCGCCTGGGGAACAGGGCCAGCAAGCGCGTGATGCCCGACTGGGCCAGGTAGATGCTGGTCGACTCGAGCGGCTCGAGGAAGCCGCTGGCCAGTCCCAATGCCACGACATTCTTGTTCCAGAACTTGCCGCGCATGCCGGTGGTGAAGCGCAGCGGACGCGGATCGGCCAGTGCCTTGCCGTCCAGGCTCGCCAGCAGCGTCGCCGCGGCTTCGTCGTCGCTGATGTGCCGGCTCGAATACACGTAGCCATTGCCGACGCGGTGCTGCAGCGGAATACGCCACTGCCAGCCCGCGGCCCGCGCGGTGGCGCGCGTGTACGGCGTGAGCGGACCGGCGCTTTCGCTCGGCACCGCCATCGCGCGGTCGCACGGCAGCCAGTGCGTCCAGTCCACGTAGCCGGTCTTGAGCGTCTGCTCGATCAGCAGGGCGCGAAAACCCGAGCAATCGATGAACAGTTCACCTTCGACGACCTGGCCGCTTTCCAGCACCAGCGATTCGACGAAGCCGTCCTCCGCGCGCTGCTTGACGCCGCCGATCTTGCCTTCGATACGCTGCACGCCGCGCGCTTCGGCCAGCTCGCGCAAGTAGCGCGCGTACAGGCCGGCGTCGAAATGGTAGGCATAGGCGATGTCGGCCAGCGGCGAACTGGCGGGCGCATTCCTGTCGCCGGGCGCGAACCTGCCCCTGGGCGCCATCACGGTTTGCGGCGAATAGGCGCCGATCGGCGCCGCGCGCCCTGACAGGAACAGCTTCAGCCAGAACTGGTGGAACGGCAGCGGTCCCAGCGAACGGCCGATGGCGCCGAAGCCGTGGAAGTAGCTGTCGCCGACCCGGCCCCAATCATTGAATTGAATCCCGAGCTTGATCGTGCCCTGGGTGCGCTTGACGAACTCCCCTTCGTCGATGCCGAGGAACTGGCCGTTGAACAGCCTGATGTGCGGGACGCTGGCCTCGCCCACGCCGACGATGCCGATCTCGTCCGACTCGACCAGGCGGACCGTGGCGCCCTTGCCCAGGTAGGTGGCCAGGGCCGCCGCAGCCATCCAGCCCGCGCTGCCGCCGCCGACGATGGTGATGCTGTTGATCCGGGTGTTTGTGTTCATTGCTGCATCCAGAAAAAAAACGGCCCTGCCCTGCGGGCAAGGCCGTCGAACTCCGCTCCCCGGCCCATGCGGACGGGGACAGAGAAGAGGGACTTAGAACTTGTAGTTCAGGCCCGCGTACGCGATACGGCCGGCGTAGCCATTGGAGTAGAAGCGCTTCCTGGTGTCGTTGCCCAGGTGCGAGCGCGCCTCTTCCTGGGTCAGGTTCAGCACCGAAGCGGTCAGGCTCAGCTGCTTGCTGAAGTTGTACGCCACGTTCAGGTCGACCTGGCTGTACGGCTCGGCATACGTGTTCAAGCCGTTGACCAGGCCGCCCACCACCACGCCGCGCCGGTTGTACGAAGCCCGTGCCAGGAAGCGCTCGGTTTCATAGAACACGGTCAGGTTGACCTGGTTCCTGGCGCTGCCGACCAGCGGCGACTTGCCGATCTCGGTGCCGTCCGCAAGGCTGATCGCCGCCTGGTTGGTCTTGTTGTACGTGTAGTTGAACTGGAAACCGAGGCCGGAATCGAGCGTATGCTGCGCGTACAGTTCGACGCCCTGCGACACCCCGTTGCGCCCGCCGGCGCTGGTCGAGTAGCTTTGCACCGTCACGCTGCTGCCGCCGACATCCATGGTCACGTCGCGCACCACCGGCACCGTGAAGTTGCTGACGTTCTTGCGGAACACGCCGGCGCCCAGCACCGAGCCGCGATGGAAGTACCACTCCAGCCCCAGGTCGAACTGGGTCGCCTTGTACGGCTCCAGTTCCTTGTTGCTGCCCTCGCCGAACCAGCCCTGCTTGTCGCCGCCACCGATCAGGCGGCGGTCGTTGACGTATTCCTGGCTGTAGTACTGCAGGCCGCCGGGTGCGGCGATGTCGCCGTAGCTCGGACGCGACACCACCTTGGATCCGGCCGCGCGCAGCAGCAGGTCCGCGCTGAGGTCGTACGCGAGGTTGAAGCTGGGCAGGACATCGGTGTAGCTGCGATCGAGCGAACTGACCGCGAACGAGGAGTTGCGCGCGGTGCTGTCCGGCAGCCTGGTGAAGCCGCTGGTGCAGCCGGAGCCGGCGGGCGCGCCGAGGGCCGGCAAGCCGCCCGCCCGGCAGGGCGCCGGGGCGCCGTCGGCGCCGTCGAAGAAGTAGTCGTTGTAGCTTTCGACCTGGTCGGTCGAGTCGGCATGCTGCCTGGTGCGCACCAGCCGCAAGCCGAGATTGCCGCGCAGGCGTTCGGTCTTGACGTTGGCCTGCAGGTAGGTCGCGGCGATCTTCTCGTCGACGTTGTAGATAAAGTTGTTCTCGTTGCGGGTCTGCATCGCCCCGTAGGTCTTGTTCAGGTGCGCGATGTAGGCCGGGTAGTTGAGCGCCGGGTAGGCGCTGGCGCGGATGCCGCCCGCGAGGTCGCCCAGCGATTGCGGGTACAGGAACTCCGGCCGGAAGCGGTTGGCGGTGGCATCGCAGCCAGCCTGGTAGCGCTTGTCGTAGTTGGCGGGATCGGCGCCCTGGCACACCCAGTAGTTGTTGCCGGTGCGGCGATTGGTGCCGCCGTCACGGTATTTCATCCCGAACTGCAGCGAGTCCAGCCAGTTGCTGTCGCTGCGCCAGGTGAGATCGGCCTGGGCGTACTTCTGCTCGGTGCTGTTCCTGGTCCACGACGACGAGGTCGAGCCGAGGTCGATCTCGCCGATGCCCTTCTGCAGGTTCGCCATCAGCTCCGGCGAGAACGTCATCGCCGGCGTCCCCTCGGTGCTCCAGGCGCTGGCGTAGTTGCCAAGGGTCCAGCTGCCGTCCGCGTTTTGCACGCGCGGCTTGATTGGCATGCCGAACTGCATTTCCGGACCGCCGGTGGCCCAGGTACGGCCGATCTTGAAGCTGGCGTCCAGCGAAGCGCCGCGCCATTCGGCCTCGACGTCGGCGGTTTGCGACAGCGCCTTTTCCCGGTTGTAGCTGCCGGTGATCTGCGGTGTCGGAATGGTGCAGTCATCCGGGCCGAAACCGCCGGTATTGCTCAAGCCGCCCGCGGCTGCCGCGGCGCCGCTGCAGTAATAGGTCTTGCCGGCGCGCGCGCTGTACTGCGCGCCGGTGACGACGGTGCCGCTGGGGTCGAAGACGAGGCCGTCGAGCATGCGCCCGCCCGGCCAGTTGCCGTCGCCGTCATAGCGCGCGATATTCCATTCCGGGATCTTCAGCGTGTTGGTCTGGGAATCCTGCGACAGGTCGAAACGGAAATAGTTGGCGGTCAGGGTCAGGTTGCGCACCGGCTTGAACTGCAGGGTCGCCTGCCCGCCCCGGCGCTCGCGTTCCTCTTCCTTGACGTTGAAGTTGACCGAGGTCGGCATCATGAAGTTGGTGTAGTACTTGCCGCCCTGGTCGTAGAAGCCGGACTGGCCCCACCAGTAGCTGTTCATGTCGGATGGCTTGCCGTTGACGTCGGTGGCCGGATGCGCCCTGTAATTGTCGCCGTACCACTGCCAGTTCTCGGTGCTCGCGCCCATCGTGCGCGTCGTGCGTTTCTGCTGGGTGTAGCCCACCAGGATGCCGAAACGGTTGTCCGCATCGTGCCAGGCATACTGGCCGGAAAACTGGCCATCGGTCTTTTTGGTCGTATCGGCCCAGGTGCCTTCGGCATTGACGAAGCCGGTGTTGGAGGCCACGTCCAGCGGACGGCGCGTGCGCAGGATCACCGTGCCGCCGATGCCGCCTTCGTCGATGCGCGCTTCCGGGGTCTTGTACAGCTCGGCGCTCGACAGCATGTTCGACGGCATCAGCGTGTAGTTGAACGAACGGGTCGGATCGCCGTTCGATTCGGCGGTGGCGATGTAGTTGCCATTGAGCTGAGTCAGCGTCAGTTCCGACGACAGGCCGCGGACGCTGACGTTCTTGCCCTCGCCGCCGCTGCGGTTGACGATCACGCCCGGCACGCGCTGCAGCGCATCGGCGACGTTCTTGTCGGGGAACTTGCCGACATCTTCGGCGGTGACCACTTCGACGATCGCGTTGGCGGCGCGCTTCTGGTCGAGGCTCTTCTCGATCGAATAACGGTAACCGGTCACGACGACCGTCGCCGGCTGGTTCGCGTCGGCCTTCTGTTCGCCAGGCTTGCCGGCCGGCTCCCGGACCGGCGCGGTTTGCGCATGGGCCGAGCCGAGCGCCAGCAAGGCGGCGCCGACCGCCATGGCGATGGGTGTGACGCGGCAGCGGGGCTGCCGTGAAACGAGATGGGTGTTGAACGTCATGTATGTCTCCTGGTTGTGCCCAAGGTCGGGCTTTTTCTATGGCGGTAGCAGGGTTCCCATGACTTGGGGGAAGTCTGTCGATTTACTAAACGGCCGGTATGCCGCTTGCATATCGAAGGGATTCGCATTCCACGCAGGAAAATTTATAGAAGAACAAACGGCGGTTCAACAAACATCCGGAATTCGTACGTAATTTAGTAAGGTTTAGTAAACGCGGATGACGATCGCGTGCTGCCCGAGAAATGCAGATAACCCCAGCGCTCCGGCACATGCATATTGATGAGGCCTTGCGGCGACCATACCCAGTTGTCCTCGGCAGGTTTGCCGGCCGTCCATTGCACCCGGCTGAAGTTGATGCGCCATGTCGTGCCTGCCGCAGGCGGCGGCACCGCCTGCCTCGAGGCGAAGGCCGTCAGCGGAAAGGCGATCTCCACGGTCCACCCGCGATCCTTGCGTCCTGCCCGGTTCAAGGTTCCCTGCACATCGATCGCGGTCTTCAGGCCGTCGATGTGCCAGCTGTTGTCCGCCTTGCCGCCTGCGTTGTAGGGCTTCGGCAGGAACAGGTCCCAGCCGGTGTTGAGGGCGTTGATCTCGTACTCGTAATAGCTGTCCGTCTCCGGCAGGGGCTTGAGGAACACCTCGAAGTCGTTGTCCTTGAAGATCACGGAATCGTGCTCGGTCAGCGTCGCCTTCACCTCCGGCTCTTCGAGCTCGGCGGCGATGTAGAGATAGTGTTCGTCCCACAGCATCTTCACGCGGGTGCGGTACTTCGGCCGCGGCTTGCCCTGGCCTTCGATGTCGACGAAGTCGGCGCTCCAGGGCGCCTTGCGCCACGCCGCGTCGTTCAGCTTGCCGTCGATGCGAATCGGCGCCGACGCCCGCAGGCACTCGTAGGAGAGCGGCCCGGGCATGTCGGCCGCGGCGGGAAGCGCGGCGCACATGACGGTTCCAAGCGCAATTGCGGCTGCCTTCATCAGGGACTCCTTGCAGGTGGCGACAACAAATTTATACCAAGGAGACAACCCTGATTCAACAAACTTCCCGATTTCAAGCCGATTTTAGTCATCTCCACTAAAGCCTGGCAGTTTGCGCAGCCTGTGCAAATAGCCCATAATTGGTACGAACCACATCAACTGAATCGAGCACATGAAATCAAAGGCCACGGAGTCCGATGCGGCTCCATCCGCCCAGCCCCTGTATCGCCAACTGGCCGATACCCTGCGCGCCAATATTGAATCGGGCAAGATGCGCCCGAACGAAATGCTGCCGACCGAACGCGAACTCGCGGTGTCCCACGACATGAGCCGCGACACGGTGCGCAAGGCCATCAAGCTGCTGGAGGAACAAGGCTTGCTGTACAGCGACCAGGGACGCGGCACCTTCGTGGCCCCGGAGGCAGTCAGGCAAATGTCGCGCTCGCTGGACAGTTTCACGGAGGACACTTTGCGCCGCGGTGGCACGCCGGGCCAGCGCATCCTCGTCATGGAAAACGTCCCCGCCGGGCTCGCATTGTCCAGCCTGCTGGCGACCGAGCCGGACCGGCTGCTGCTGCGCATCCGGCGCCTGCGCCTGATGGACAACGCGCCGATCGGCATCCAGGATGCCTACCTGTGCCTGCCGTCAGGCGGCAGCATCGGGCGGCGCGAACTGGAAGCGAGCGGATCCCTGTACCGGCTGCTGGTCGACAAATTCAGGATTGAACCGTCGGAGAGCCTGGAAAGCGTCGGCGCGATCGCCGCCGGCGACGACGAGGCCGCCCTGCTCGACGTCACCAAGGGCACGCCGCTGCTGGTCTGCGAGCGCGTGATGCTGTCCGACCGGCGCGAACCGATCGAATATTGCGAAATGAAGTACGTGCCGTCCTACCGCTATAAATCGCGCGTCAGGAAATAAGGCGCGCTGCTGAAGAACTGCCCGACCTGCGCCAGGCGTGCGGCTTTTTCCCCATCGTCCAGGAACGACGCAATGAAACCGTTGTGCGCCAGTTGCTGCGCATGGCGCGCCGTCAGCGGCAGCGCGGCGGCCAGCGCGTGCAGATTGTCGTTGAGGTAGCCGCCAAAATAGGCGGGGTCGTCTGAATTGACGGTGGCGCAGATACCGGCGTCGAGCAAGGCGCACAGATTATGGTCCTGCATGCGCTCGTAGACGCGCAGCTTGATATTCGACAGCGGACACACCGTCAGCGGCATCTGCGCCGCCACCAGGCGCGCCGTCAGCGCCGCGTCTTCCATGCAGCGCACGCCGTGATCGACCCGCTCGACCTTGAGCACATCGAGCGCGCTGGCGATGTATTCGGGCGGCCCCTCCTCGCCCGCATGGGCCACCAGGCGCAGGCCCAGCGCGCGGCAGCTGGCGAACACGCGCGCGAACTTCTCCGGCGGATGGCCCAGCTCGGACGAGTCCAGGCCCACGCCCAGCAGCATATGCCGGAACGGCGCGGCCTGGGCCAGGGTTACGAAGGCCTCCTCTTCACTCAGGTGGCGCAGGAAGCACATGATCAGCCCCGCGCTCATGCCCCATTCCGCCCTGGCGTCGCACAAGGCCTGGTGGATGCCGTTGACGACGGTGGCGAATTCGACGCCGCGCGCCGTGTGCGTCTGGGGATCGAAGAAGATCTCGGCGTGGACGACATTGTCGGCGCGCGCGCGCCGCAGGTAGGCCATCGTCATGTCGTAGAAATCGTCCTGCGTCACCAGCACGCTCGCGCCCGCATAGTAGATGTCCAGGAACTGCTGCAGGTTCGAGAATGCATAGGCTTCGCGCAGGGCATCGACCGAGGGGAAGAGCAAGGCGACGCCGTTGCGCTGCGCGAGCTCGAACATCATCTCGGGTTCGAGCGAGCCTTCGATATGGATATGCAGCTCCGCCTTCGGCATTGCCGCGAGCAGCTGTGATAATGATTGGTCCATCGGATTCCTTCAGTGCGGGCCGCAGCCCGGATCGGCTTCGAATACGAGAAACTGGCTGCCGGAGGCCGGATCGAAATTGTCGTCGCTGAGCAGGACCAGCGAACGCTTGCCGCCGGCCAGGGGCGGCCCCCAGGCCATCGCTTCCAGGTTGCCGACGGTGATGCCGAGCGTGGCCATGTCGAGCACCAGGCGCTTGCGCACGGCCTGGTAGCGGGCGCCGGCGAGCGCGCCGATACCGGCGATGTCGCTCGCCCCGCCCAGGTCCACTTCGAACAGCCGCACGACAAAGCGGAAACCGCGGTCGGCCGACTGGATGCCGGAGCGCTCCAGCACCAGCAGGCGCTTCTCGCCGATCGCCAGCAGCTCGGCCACGCCGTTGTCGGCGGCCATGCCGGGCGCGGGTTCGGCGCTGATCGGCTCGAGCTGGTAGGCATACTGGGCCTCGATCTTGCCCGTCCGGTCCATGCGCGTCAGGCGCACGGCCGCGCCCTGCCCGCGCGACGCCGGCTCGCCATCCTGGTACAGGGGCGCCTCCAGCGCGACCCACAGCGACTGTCCGCCGGGCGCGAATGCCAGGCCTTCGATGCTCCGGTTATTGCGTACGCCATGCTGGCGATCGGGGAACACGCGAAAGCCTTCGCCCAGCGCCAGTTCGCCCAGATGCGCGCCGCTGCGCCTGGCGTGGCGGACGAAGGGCTGCATACCCAGTTCCCGGCTGCCCTCGCTCGCGAACCAGACGCTGCCGTCCCGCGGGTCGACCCGCAGCGCCTCGATGTCGGGCACATCGGCGCTTGCCGGCAGGCCGGGCTGCGCAGCGCGATAGCTGCGGCCGGGCGGCGCCTCGAACGCGGCGACCGCCGTCAGCCGCGGTGGCGCGAAACTGGTCGACGTGTAGTCAAGCTTGAACGTGTACATGCGCGCCGGCCCGGCGCGGTCGTCGCTGGCGGCGATCCAGTCGCCCCGCCGCCCATCGTAATCGAGCCCGGACAGGCCGCCGGCGATGCCGCCGTCGAACCGGAGCCCGGGCGCCAGCCGCTGTTCCCCGATCAGGCGCAGGCGCAGCGCTCCCTGCACACCCCCGGCGCCGGGTTCGCAAGCGCCCGCCGCGAACGCCAGCGCACTGGCCGCCGCCATGCAGGCGCACGCGATCGTCCGCATGGCGCCGGTCATCGTTGTGCCTCGCTGATCAGGTAGTCGAGCAACTGCGCATCGCGAACGAAGCTGCGTATGCCCTGCGCCAGCCTGTCGTTGGCCATTTCGTCATCGTTCATGGCGTACCGGAAAGCGCCTTCGTCAAAATGCATGCTGGCCATCTGGCGATTCGCCGCTTCGTTGGGCGACAGGGCCGGCTGCAGCGGCGCGGTCTCCTGCTGCAGCTGGGCCAGCAGCGCGGGACTGATCGTCAGCAGGTCGCAGCCGGCCAGCGCCCGCACCTGGCCGACGTTGCGGAAGCTGGCCGCCATGATCTCGGTGGCGATGCCGAAGCGCTTGTAGTAGCGGTAGATCGCCGACACCGAGATCACGCCCGGATCGAACAGGCCGGCATTGTCGCGCTCCACCCAGCGCTCGCCGGCGCGCTCCTTGTGCCAGTCGTAGATGCGGCCGACAAAGGGCGAAATCAGGCTCACCCTCGCCTGCGCGCTGGCGACCGCCTGCGGCATGCCGAACACCAGCGTCAGGTTGCAGGCGATGCCCTCCTGTTCAAGCTGGGCCGCGGCCTGGATCCCTTCCCAGGTGGCCGCCAGCTTGACCAGGATGCGCGAACGCGGCACCCCTGCGTCGGCATACAGGCGGACGATGCGGCGCGCGCGCAGGACGCTGGCGCGCATATCGAAGCTGAGGCGTGCGTCGATCTCGGTCGATACCCGTCCCGGCACATGGGCCAGTATCTCGCATCCGAAACGCACCAGCAGGGCATCGGCGACGACCGCCAGCGGCGCGCCCGGGTTATCGGCGACGGCCGCGCGCAGCAGGTCGCTGTAAGCCGGCGAGCTGGCGGCGGCCAGGATCAGGGAGGGGTTGGTGGTGGCGTCGCGCGGCGCGAACTGCGCGATCGAGCGCACGTCGCCGGTGTCGGCGACGACGATCGAATGCTGCTTGAGCATCTCGAGTGCGTTTGCCGGCGCGCCGGCGGCGGCAGTGATGGCGTTCATGGCAGTCTCCCGATGCTGTCCCTCACCAGGGCCAGCAGCGGACCGAGGTTGACTTTGTCGAAGGCCAGCACGTTGGCGGCCGCGCTGTCGAAACTGGCGATGCAGTGCCCCTCGGTCGGGCCCTGGCGCCAGTCGACTTCGACCAGGCAGGACGCGCCGGTGAACATGCCGGGTTCGATCAGCCAGGCGACCGGGCAGGCATCGTGCAGCAAGGGATCGAAGGCGGCATAGGCGGCCAGCATGGCGCCCGCGGCGCGGCCGCACAGCGAGTCCATGGCGCCGAAGGAGGCGATCCATTGCCCGTCCATCACGGCGGCGCCGGTCACGTCGAGGGGGAACAGCACCAGCTCCGCTCCCGACTGCAGCACCATGGAAGCGGCAATCGGATCGGCATAGAAATTGAATTCCGCCGCCGGCGTGATATTGCCCGGGCAGCGCAAGGCGCCCCCCATCACCACGACCTGGGCCGCGCGCGCCAGGATCCCGGGCGACAGCGATTCGGCCAGCGCCAGGTTGGTCAGCGGCCCGGTCGCCACCAGGGTCAGGCTGCCCTCCTCGGCCTCGCCCAACAGCTCGACCAGCCGGCTCGCCGCGTGGCCGTCCTGGTGCGGACGTGCGGCGCCGACGTTGACGCCGCCCAGCCCGTCCGGACCGTGCACCAGGTTGCAGCGCGCGCTGGCGTGGCCGAGCGGCCGCTGCGCGCCCGCATACACCGGCACCGCGCCGCAGCCGGCCAGGTCCATCAGCTTGCGCGCATTGGCGCTGGTGATATCGGCAGGCCGGTTGCCGGCCACCGTCGTCACCGCCACGATGTCGAGCAGCGCATTCCCGGCCGCCAGCCACAAGGCAAGCGCATCGTCGATGCCAGGGTCGCAATCGATGATAATTCGTTTCATTGCTATTTACCTTCAGTCAGGGGGCTGGTTCGCGCCAGGCAGGCGCTGATCTGCTCGCGGCCAGGCTGGGACAGCTGGGCGCCGGCCGCCGTGCAGGCCAGGGCGGCCGCCACCGACGCCGCGTGCATGGCATCGGCCAGCGCCACGCCTTCCGCGACCGCCGCGGCCAGCACGCCGGCGAAGGTGTCGCCGGCGCCGGTGGTATCGAGCGCCTGCACCGGCAGCGCGGCTTGCACTGTCAGGGAGCCATCCGGCGACGCCAGCAGGCTGCCGGCCGCGCCCAGCGTCACCACGACATCGGCCGCATGGCGCCTGGCGATTGCCAGCGCCAGCGCCGCCGGCAAGCCTTCGCCGATCCCCAGCCGCGCGGCCAGCTGCTGCAGCTCGAGCTGGTTGACGATCAGCACATCGACCCCTTCGAGGTCGACGTCGCCGTGCTCCGGCATCGGCGAGGCGTTCAGGATCACCTTGCAGCCGGCCTGGCTGGCCCGGCGCGCCAGCGCGGCGCTTTCGGCGTGCCCGGTCTCGAGCTGCAGCAGCAGCACCCTGGCGGCGCGCAGCGCGACGTCGGCCACCTGCTGGGCGCAGGTGGCGGCGTTGGCGCCCGGCGCCACCACGATGGCATTGTCGCCGTCCGGCGTCACCGAGATGACGGCCATGCCGGTCGGATGGGCGCCGCACAGCGCGACCCCGCCCAGGTCGACCCCGGCGCGCCGCAGGCAGCTCAGCGACAGCTCTCCGAAGGCATCGGTGCCGACCGTGGCGTACAGCCGGGTCGGGGTGCCGTAGCGCCGCGCGGCATGCGCCTGGTTCGCGCCTTTGCCGCCGGGCGACATCAGCGCAGCGCCGCCCACCAGCGTTTCGCCCGAAGCAGGCATGCGCCTGACGGGAATGGCGATGTCCAGGTTGACCGAGCCGAAAACGATCAGCATGCTTGTTCTCCCATGCGTGCGGCGACTTTGGCGGCATCGGGCAAGCCGCTGCGCGCCCCGAGTACTTCCACCGCGAAGCTGGCGGCGCAGCAGGCGAACGCCAGTGCCGCAGGCACCGGCTGTCCTTGCAGGATGGCGGCCAGCAAGGCGCCATTGAAACAGTCGCCGGCGCCGGTGGTGTCGACCACCGCGGCGGGCCAGGCCGCCTGCGTCCAGCAGCCGTCGGCGCTGGCGGCGATCGCGCCGGCCGCGCCGAGGCTGACGGCAACGAGGCGCGGACCAAGCGCCAGCACCTTCGCCAGCGCCTGCGGCGTGGGCCGTTCGCCGGTCCCGGCGACAAAGCCGCCTTCGTTGAAAAACACGATATCGGCGCGGCTGGCGCGCGCCTGCATCGCCGCCGGATCGGGCGCGACGGCCGCTTCCAGGTCGATCGCGACCAGCGTGCCGCACTCGCGCGCAAGCTCGCTCAGCATCCGGAATTCATCCAGGTCGTACGGCATGGCATACAGCAGCTGCGACTGCAGCAGCGCGTCCATCAGCTTGTCGCGCGAGGGCGCCGCCGGCGGCATCGGGACGTAGATCAGGGCCTTGTCGCCGCCGTCGGCGATCATCGTCACCGTCGACGCCGACGGGCATCCGGGTTCGGCAAGCACGAAGGCGCGCGCCACGCCGAACGCCTCGAACGAGTCCAGCAGCAGCGCCCCGTGGTGGTCGTCGCCCACGCGCCCGAAGGCGGCGGCGCGCTCGCCCAGCTGCGCCAGCGCGCAGGCGGCGTTGGCGGTGGTGCCGCCCGCCCACACGCCGCGCGCCCGGCCCAGCACCTTGGCGCCGGGCGCAGGCGGGTTGCTGACCCTGATCACGATATCTGCCACCGGGTCGCCGTAGCACAGGACCGCGAAACGGCGCTCGCGCTGCTGCAGCGCCCAGGCCGCGGCGCTCATGCCGGCACCCCGCTGTTGTTCCTTGCGATGGCCGCCAGGCCGGCCGCGATCGCATCGAGGTCGAACTCGCCGGCATTGGCGGCGCGGAACTCGGCCAGCAGCTGCTGCGGCAGCGCGGCGGTGCCGCACAGGGCGCCGACAATGGCGCCGGCCATGGTGGCGATCGAATCGGTGTCGTTGCCGATCGACGCGCACAGCGCGATGGTGCGCAGCGGGTCGCCCTTGGCATAGGCGACCACGCCCAGCGCCGCCGGCACCGACTCGGCCGCGAGGACCGAGTTGCCGACCACGCGCTCCATGCTGCGCAGGAAATCGAGGTCGCTGCCGGCCTGGCCGGCGATCGAATACGCCAGTTCGAGCCGCGCCAGGTAGCTCGGCCCGGCGACGCGGCGGCCGCTGACGGCGGCCAGCCGCTCGCCGGCCAGCGCGCCCTCGGCCGCCGCCGCCAGCACCGACGACAGCTGGTCGGTGACCAGCGCGCGCGACACGGCCGCCGCCACCGAGCAGGCGGCCGAGATGGCGACTTCGGTGTCGTGCGAGGGCAGGCAGGTCACCAGCGCCTGCGCGCAGGCCAGGTCGATCCTGCCGGGATGGATCAGGCCGGCCGGCGCGACGCGCATCGCCGCGCCATTGGTGGTGCCGACCGTCGTCATCTTGCGGCGCGAGCTCCCGATCACGCCGACGTCGGCGGTGTCGGTGCCGTCCTGCAGCGCCTTGACGATGCCCGCGGTGCTGGGGCCCATGAAGCCGGCTTTCGGACTGGTGCTGGCCCAGTCGAGCAGGCAGCGCACCCAGCCGTCGTAGGCGAGATCGCCGCCGGCGCCGATGATGGCGCGCGCCAGGTAGTACATCTGGCTCGCATCGTCGGTGACCTCGGCGCGCTTGCCGGCATTCGCGCCGGCGAAGGTATCGCTGGGCGGCTCGCCGAAGTGCAGCACCAGGCCGCCGTAGCGCGCGGCGATCTCGTCGATCGACCATTGTTCGGTGGGCGCGCCGAGGGCGTCGCCCATGCCGGCCAGCGCCAGCGATGCCAGGATGCGGTCTTGCAGCTCATTGTTTGTCGAAGTATGCACGTGGGGTTCCTGATTCTTGCGTGCGCGCCACTGGCCGGGCGCGCTGTTGGCGGCGCCTGCCCGCGAGGACGAGCGCCAGGATGGTAATGAGCGGCGGCAGCATGTAGGCCAGCTGGGTCGGCACGTCGAACGCGCCCAGCCGCATCGCCAGCACGCCGGATGCGCCGAACAGCAGCGCCGCCAGCAGGGTACCGAGCGGGCGGCGCGCGCCCAGGAAGACTGCCGCCAGGGCCAGGAAGCCGCGCCCGCCGGTCATGTCGGCCTGGAACAGCTGCAAATAGCCCATGCTCAGGTAAAGTCCGCCCAGGCCGGCCAGCAGGCCGCTGGCCAGCAGCGCGGTGTACTGCATGCGCTTGACCGGAATCCCGGCCGCCAGCGCGGCGTCGCGGTTCTCGCCGACGGCCCGGATCCACACGCCCCAGCGGGTGTGCGACAGGCACAGGGCGACGCCGGCCACGCCCAGCAGCGCCACGTAGACCAGCACATGGTGGCCCTTGCCGTCTTCGCCATTGAGCAGCACGTCGAGCACCGGCATGCCCGCGGCGCCGGGGATGCGCAGCGATGGCAGCGCGGGGCTGTTCAGCCCTGCCGAGGAGCCCTTGTCGCCGACGATCGACATCAGCAGGAACACCGTCAGGCCGGCCGCCAGCAGGTTGATGGCGATCCCGGCGACGATCAGGTCGGCGCCCAGCTCGAGATGGAACAAGGCCAGCACGGCGGTCAGCAGCAGCGCCGCGGCCAGGCCGGCCAGCGCGCCCGCCCACGGGTGCCAGGCCGGGTCGAGCCCGGGCAGCCATTGCGCCACGTGCAGCGAGACCATGACGCCGGTGAACGCGGCGATCAGCATCAGGCCTTCGAGAGCGACGTTGATGCTGCCGGCCAGTTCCGACACCAGGCCGCCCAGCGCGGCGAACAGGATCGGCGTCGCCGCGCGCAGCACGGCCACGGCCAGCGCCGGCAGCAGGGCCAGCAGCGGCAGCAGGTCGGCGCTCATGCGGTCCTCCCGAAGCGCGCGGCGCAGCGGCGCAGCTTGCCGGGCAAGGCCGGCGGCAGCAGCTGTCCGGCCACCACGAACAGGATGATCAGCGCCTGGATGACCAGCACCACGTCGCGCGACACATCGGTGGTGCGCTCCATCACCTGGGCGCCGGTGCGCAGGTAGGCATAGAAAAAGGCGGCGACCGGGATATGGCGCGGGTCGTTGCGGGCCAGCAGCGCCACCACCAGCCCTTCGAAGCCGAGTCCGGCGGGCAGGTCGACCGGCATGCGCTTGAGCAGGCCGTTGCTCAGGTGGAGGCCGGCCAGGCCCGCGAACGCGCCGCCAAGGGCCATCGACAGCACCATCGCGCGGTTCAGCGGCATGCCCGCCTGGCGCGCGAAGGCCGGCGCCTGCCCCACCATCCGGATCTCGAAGCCGACCGTGGTGCGCATCAGCAGCAGCCATGCGGCGCCGGCCAGCAGCGGCGCCAGCAGCAGCATCACATTGACGTTGGTCTTGTCCAGGATGCCGGGCAGGATGGCCGCCGCGGGCAGGAACGGGGTGACGGGGAAACCGGCCGCCGGATCGCGCAGGTAGTACAGGATCATCAGCTGGTAGAACTGGATCGCGATCACGTTGAGCATCAGCGTGGTCACGATCTCGCTGGCCTGCCAGCGCGCCTTGAGCAGGCCAGGCAGCAGGCCCCAGCCGAAACCGGTGGCCACGGCCGCGCACAGCGCGAGCGGCAACACGACGAACCAGGGGCCGCCGACGGCGAGGCTGACCGCTGCCGCGGCCAGCGCCGACAGGAACAGCTGGCCGTCGGCGCCGAGCGAGAATTGGCGCGCGCTGAACGGCAAGGCAATGGCCAGACCGAGCAGGGTCAGCGTGACCGCGTCTTCGATCACCGATCCGAAGCGCACCATGCGCCTGACCTGCAGCGCGCCCTCGCTCCAGCCGAACTCCGGCAAGGCGCCGGTGGTCAGCGCCAGGAACGCGCGCCACGGGGCGTCGCTGACGGCGAAGGTGATCAGCAAGCCGGCCAGCAGCGCGAGGCCGGCCGCCAGCGGCAGGCGCAGGCGTTCCAGCAGACGGCGGTCGGCGTCGAGCGCGGCCGCGTCGAGGACGGTGGAACTGTGGCCGCTCATGCCGGCCCCCCTTCATCGGCGAAGGGCGAATCGAAATTGGCGGCCGCCCCCGGTGCGCGCCTGGCGCCTGCCATGTAGGGCCCGAGTTCGAGCGCGCTGGCGGCCGCGCCGCGGAAATGGCCGGCGATGCGCCCCTGCGACAGCACCGCGATACGGTCGGACATGGCGAGCAGTTCGTCGAGGTCGGCGGAGATCAGCAGGATCGCCGCGCCGCAGTCGCGCAGCGCCGCCAGCCGCAGGCGCAAGGCTTCGGCGGCGCCGATATCCACACCGCGCGTCGGCTGGCTGGCGATGAGCAGCATCGGCTGCGCCATCACTTCGCGCGCCAGCACCACCTTTTGCATGTTCCCGCCGGACAGGGCGCCGATCGGCGTGTCCGGCGAGCGCGCCGCCACGCCGAATTCGGCGATGACGCGGGCGGCCGCGGCGTGCGCCGCCTCGCCGTCGAGCCAGCCGCGGCGCGACAGCGGCGCCTTGTGGTAATCGACGGCGATGACGTTGTCGGTGATGCTCAATCCGACGGCGACGCCGTCGCGCAGGCGGTCTTCGGGAATCGCGGCGACCCGGCAGGCGCGCGCGTGGCGCACGCCTGCGCCGATGAAGGAAACGCCGTTCACGCTCGCCGCGCCGGCCGCGGGGGCGCGCAGTCCGGACAGGATCTCGGCCAGCGCCTGCTGGCCATTGCCTTCGACTCCGGCGATGCCGAGTATTTCGCCGGCGCCGATCTCGAACGACACGCCGTCCAGCTCCACCCTGCCATCCGGCCGCGATGCGCCCAGGTTGGAAACGCTGACCAGCGGCACCTCGCTGCCGCGGCCGGGCCGCGCGAACTGGTGCGGCGACAGCGCGCGGCCGACGATCATTTCGGTGATCGCAGCTTCCGAGGCCGAACGCGATTCGGCATGCCCGGTCACGCGGCCCGCTCGCATGACGGTGAAACGGTCCGACACTTCGCGCACCTCGGCCAGCTTGTGGGTGATCAGGATGACCGTCAGCCCGCTGCCCACCAGCTGGCGCAGCACGGCGAACAGCTGCTGCGTCTCCTGCGCGGTCAGCACCGCCGTCGGTTCGTCGAGCAGCAGCACTTGCGCGCCGCGGTACAGGGCCTTGAGGATCTCGACGCGCTGCTGCTCGCCGGCGGACAGCCCGGCGACGATGGCGCCGGGGTCGACCTCCAGGCCGAAGCGGCGCGCCACAGCGCGTACCGCGGCCGCCATCGCCGCGCGGTCGATCACGCCGAAGCGGGTCGGCTCGCAGCCCAGCACCACGTTCTGGGCGACCGTGAACGAGGGGACCAGCTTGAAATGCTGGGGCACCAGGCCGATCCCGGCCGCGATCGCGTCGCGCGGATGGTTGAATGCCGTGGCGGCGCCTTTGAATACGATGCGGCCGGCGCTGGGCTGCTCCAGGCCGTACAGCATTTTCATGACGGTCGACTTGCCGGCGCCGTTCTCGCCGAGGATCGCGTGGATCTCGGCGCGCCGGATCGACAGGCTGACATTGTCGTTGGCCAGCGTGCCGTTCGGGTAGAGCTTGGAGACGCCCTGCAGTTCGAGCAGCGGCGCGGCGGCCGCGCTGGGCGTGTGGCTGATGTTCATGGGCGGGCCGCTCCGAAAGCGCTCGGCACCTTGACGCGGCCGCTGACGATGTCCGCCCGGGCCGCCTCCAGCCGCGCCAGCAGGGGCCGCGGCGCGGCATCGATCACGGCCGACCGCATGGCCAGGCCGACCCCGCCTTCGGCGAGGCCGAGCGACTCGGCGCTGCCGTACGCCAGGCTGCCGGCGCGATGGCGCCGGACCGCGCTGACGATCGCGGCGTCGACATTCTTCATGACCGAGGTGACGATCCTGGCGGCGCGCTCCGGATGGGCGGCCAGGTAATAGGCATACTGGTCCATGTCGACCCCGATGACATAGCGCTGCGCTTCGGCCGCCGCTTCGTTGACCCCCTGGCCGGTGGCGCCGGCGGCATGAAAGATCAGCCCGGCCCCTTGCGCGTACTGCGCCTTCGCAATCTCCTTGCCGGCGGCCGGATCGGAGAAGGCATTCGCATACTGGCTGGCGACGCCGATGTCCGGCGCGGCGGCCCTTGCGCCCGCCTTGAAGCCGATCGTGAAGTCGTCGATCGCAGGGATCTGCATGCCGCCGATGACGCCCAGGGGGCTGTGCGGCGCCACGCCCGGCAAGCCCTGCTCCATCAACGCCGCGGCCAGGTAGCCGGCCAGGTAGGCGCCTTCGTTCTGGCGGAACAGCAGCGAGTGCACATTGGCGCAGCGGCAGGCGCGGTAGTCGACGGTCGCATCGAACAGGACGAAGCGGGCCGCTGGGAAAGCCTGGGCCAGCTTCTGCACGTAGGGCACCATGGTGAAGGTTCCCACCACGATCAGGTCGTAGTCGCCGCTGTCGGCAAGATCGGTGAGCGCGCCTTCCCAGCGGGTCGGGTCGATGCCACCTTCGATCACCCTGGCCGTAACCGGCAAGGAGCGCTGCAGTTCGCGCATGCCGCGCGCCGCGGAATCGAAGAACGACTTGTCGCCCAGCGTGCCGTTGACGAAGAGCGCGATGCGCAGCCGCTGTTCCCCGGCCGGCCCGCGCTCGGCCTGGCGGCCAAGCGCGGCGACGGCGTACAGCACCGACAGGATCGCCAGCGTCCATGCCAGTTGCGTCGCCACGATCTTGGCCAGTTGTTTCAAGGCGCCTCCGTCCGGTCCTGGTCCGTTCCTAGAAGCCGGCGCGCAGCGTGAAGAACAGCGTGCGCGGGCTGCCGAGGAAGTAGCGTCCCGTGACCAGCGGGCTCGAGGTGGTCAGTTCCGCGCCCAGGCCGCCCAGGTAGCGCTTGTTGAACAGATTGTCCACATTGAACGACAGCTCGGGGTTCTTCAGGCCGAGTGCCTCGAACGCGGGCCGGTAGCGCAGCGACAGGCCGACCACCGTATAGGCGGGCATGTACTCGCGCGGGTAGAACGCCGGGCCGCCGGCGACGACGGTGTTGGCCACCGTCCCGTAGGTGCCTGCCGCTTCGCCCACGTACTTGGCGTTGGCCGTCACCCGCAAAGCGGGCGAGGCGATCCACGCCGCTTCGGCAAAGCCCGTGTGGCGCGCCGCCCCGAGCACCGGGTCGCCGGCCTTGATGCCCTCGGCCGGCGTATCGCCGACATAGCGCGCCTTGTTGAAGGCGTAGTTGGCGTACAGCTCATAGCCGGCGCCGGCGGCGCGCGCCGTCAACTCGGCGCCGCGCGAGCTGATGCCGCCCTGGTTGCGGAAGGTGGTGGTCGCGTCGCGCGAGAAGATGTCGCCGTTCGGCGTGCCGTTCTGGATCGAGATGCGGTCGCGGTAGTCGATGTCGTAGACCGTCAGCGCAAGCCCGTAGGGCCCACGTCCGAAACGGATGCCGAGATCCTTGTTGACCGAGGTTTCGGGCTTGATGCCTTGCTTGGCGTCGACCGCGGCGGTCCCCTCGAACACGCTGTCGGGAATGGCGCTGAAGTTCTTCGAGCCGCTGGCGAACACCTCCCAGTCGTCGTCGATGCGGTACAGCGCGGCGACCTTGGGCAGGAAGCCGGAATTGACCTTCAGTTCGCGCGTGCCCTTGAATTCGACGACCGAGCGGTAGTCTTCGCGGAACGACTGATAGGTGACGCCGAGGTCCAGTTCCACCTTGTCGCCGAACGGGGTCATCTTGTCCTGCAGGTAGCCCATGGCGGTATCGGAATTGTAGTAGCGGTCCTGCGTCACCGAGTACAGGTCGGCCTCCCGGTAGGCGTAGCCGACGGCGGGATTGCTCGCCTCGAACCAGTTGCGGATCTTCTTGCGCTTGGTGTTTTCGAACCAGGCGCCGGCGCGCACCTTGTGGAATTCGCCGAGATAGGTCGATCCTTCCGCAAGCATGCCGGTGCGCTTGATCTCGTTGTCGCTGCGGCGGGTGGTCGCCTCGCGCGCGCCCCACTGGCTGGCCGGATTCATCGCGTAGGCCGCGGCCGCCGGACAGCCGGCCGCCGACAGGGTGGCGGCCGAGGCCCCGGCCGGATACACGACCGACGGCGTCTTGACCAGCGCGCCGGAAACGCTGCGCTGGTACTGGTTGTCGTAGCACTCGCGGATGCTGGCCGCCGGCTTCTCGCCTGCGCCGAGCGCCCTGAACACCACGCCATCGGCCGGCATCTGCTTGTACGGCACATAGAACCAGCCGTTGCCGCTCTGGTGGTGATAGTAGGGTTTGAACGTCAGCTTGGTGTGCGCGCTGAACCTGTGCTGCCATTCCGCGTGGGCGAACAGCTCGTCGCTGTTGATGCCGCGCGTGCTGCGGTTGTTCTGGTCGATATTCGGATTGCCGGTCCAGCGGTCGGTCAGGCCGTCGGTGTCCGGATTGACCTCGAACACCGCCTTGTAGAAACGCGCCGCGACCGCGCGCAGGGCGACGGCGTCGTAGTCGTTGTCGGCCACCTGGTTGTAGCTGACCGTGGCGCGCAGGCTGCCGCTGGGCAGTTCCTGCAGCAGCTTGGCGTCGATGTGGTTGCGCTTGTTGCGGCCCGACTGCTCGCCCGGCCAGGTCTTCACATACTCGTGCGACAGGTCGACGAAGGCGGACAGGCCGCCCCCGCTGCGGCCGGTATCGTAGCGCAGGAATTCGCGATGGTAGCCGAAGCTGCCGGCCGACAGTTCGACGTCGCCGCCGCGCTTCTTGGCCGGGTCGCGGGTGCGGAAGTTGATATAGCCGCCGAGGGCCTGGTTGGATGGCGTGCCAAGGTCGCCGGCGGTCTGGGATGCATCGACCCGCACCACGTTGGCCGGATCGAGCAGGCGGTTCGGCATCGTGCCGCCGTTCGACAGGGTCGAACCGTTCGGGATGCCGTCGATCGAGATGCCGATCTGTTCCTTGTTCAGTCCGCGCATCGACAGCCGCATCGAGAAGCTGCCGGTCAGGGCGTCGCTGGAACTGACCTGCAGGCCGGGCACACGGGTCAGCAGCTTGAGGGGATCGAGTCCCGCCGGCTGCAGCAGGATGGTCTCCTTGTCGATCACGCTATTGGCGCGGGCTTCGCCCTTGCCCAGGATGTTTCCGGTCACCTCGACCACGGTCAAGCCTTCCGTCCTGGCAGGCACCGCTTCCTGCCCCATGGCCGCGCCGGCCCAGTGAAGCATTACGACCGATCCCACCGCCAGTGCTCCCGCCTTCTTCTTCATGGTTTCCCCTCGTACATTAGAAATTTAGCATGGCGCAGGGGCATGTTCACCGCCGTCCGCGCCGCCTGCTCCGCAAGCCCATGATTGAAGAGTACATTGGTACGTACCATAATGCAAGCCAAAATTTGAGAATCCGGAGAACGACTGCGGTTTCAGCAGTACGCGCTGGGGATGGCAAGATGAATGAAAGTGTTGCATGAATTCTCAAATATGAAATATTTGGTACGTACCAATATTCGGAAGCCGGACAGGGGGGGGGCCCGGGATTGGCGGCCAGGCGCGGTGGCGCTATGCGGGAACGGGAGCAGGCCGGGCGGCAGCGACCGGCTGTGGCGGCGCTACTCCTGCCCGGCTTTGGTCGCGCGCAGGGCGGCCTTGGCGTCGCGCTGGCGGGCATGGAGGGCGATCACCAGTGAAGCGACGCCGAAACCGAGGAACATGATCCCGAAGCCGTAGCTGACGAGGAGGCCAGTCAGGTAGCCGCCCACCAGGAACATCAGGCCAAAGCTGAAGTACAGGACGACACTGCTCATTGGTTTTCCAATCAAGGGGAGTCCGCCAGCCGGGAAAGGAACTGCAACGGGGAAAGTTTAGCGTATTAAAGCGACAAGTTTTTGCATTCCCGATTCCATTGATGTAAATATGCAACAGAACCACGCTGGCGGGCTGGCGCCTAGCGGGACGCGCCATTGCGGCCGGTCCAGGATTCGTAGTGCCGCTCGATGCGGCGCAGGGTGCCGTCCTTGCCCATCGCGTCGAGCGACTCGTTCATGCGCGCGATCAGCGCGTCGGGCACGCCGGGATTGCAGGCCAGGTAGACGCGCACCCTGGCGAAGGTGAACACGGGCACGATGCGGCCGGCCCAGCCGTTCTGTTCGAGCACCGCGCTGCCGCGCCGCAGGCTGGCGGCCCACAGGTCGATCCGGTTCATCAGCAGCTTGCGCGGGTTGATCATGTCGTTCGGCGCCGGGTCGACCTGGAAGCCGCGCGCGCGCAGGTATTCGTCGCGCGCGTCGCCGTTGTAGGTGCCGATGCGCAGCCCGCGCGCATCTTCCAGCGACCGGATCTGCAGCGCGCGGTCGGCGCGCCCGAGCAGCACCCAGTCCGCTTCATCGGTGGGGCCGACCCATTTGAACAGGTTCTCGCGTTCGCCGGTGCGCGTGGTCGAGAACACGCAGGCATCGGGACGGGTCAGGGCCGCCGTATACGCGCGCTTCCAGGGCAGCAGTTCGATGGTGTAGCTGGTGCCGGTGCGGGCCATGATTTCGCGCACCTTGTCGGTGCCGGTGCCGATCACGCGGCCGCCGTCGCTCATGCTGGCGGGCGGCGAATGTTCGGTCGCGATGTACAGGCGCGGCGCCGCCAGCACCCCCTGCGGGAGCGCGCACATCGCCGCCGAAAACAGCGCAAGCAGGAGACGTTCGATCGACAGCATCCGACACCTTCAAGAACGCACGCCGCCAGTCGTGGCGGGCGGCGCTTCATGAAGGATAGCAGCAATGAAGAGCGCAGGGCAACCGAGGAGCGCCTCGGATTGCCGTTCAATAAATGATGGCGGATGCTCAATATGAGCGTTTTGAAAACCGGCTTCTACACCTGCGCGTGCTTCAGCGGCAGGCTCGCGTGGCGCGCGACCAGCTCGTGGTACAGCGCGCTGTAGCTGCGCGCCATCTGCTCGGCGGTGAACAGTTCCCAGTAGCGCGCTTCGGCGCGCTTGCCCATGGCCTGCGCCAGTTCCGGGTTGTCCCACAGCGTGCGCATCGCCTCGCCGAATGCCTGCGGGTCGCTCGGCGGCACCACCAGCCCGGTGTCGCCGTCGACGTTGATGTAGGTGGTGCCGGTGCCGATCTCGCTCGAGATCATCGGCTTGCCGTACATCGCCCCTTCCAGCAGCGAAATGCCGAACGCTTCCGAACGCAGGTGCGAGGGGAAGGCCACGGCGTAGCACAGCGTCAGCAGCGCGACCTTGTCGTGGTCGTCGAGCGCGCCGACGAACAGCACATGGTGCAGGCCCAGGCGCTCGGCATGCGCCTTCAGCTCCATCTCGATCGGGCCGGCGCCGACGATCACCACCGGGTAATCGGTGTTGGCCACCGCGTCGAGCAGGATGTGCAGGCCCTTGTAGTAGCGCAGCACGCCGACGAACAGGAAAAACTTGTCGCCCACCTGCGCGCGCCACTTGTCCAGCCGCGCCTGGTCCGGCTCGGGATAGATCGACTTGTCCAGGCCGTAGGTGATGGTGCGGGTCTTGTCGCGGTAGCGGTCCAGCACGGCCGACGAGGCCAGGTAGTTGGGCGAAGTGGCGACGATGGCGTCCACGCTTTGCAGGAAGCGGTGCTTGAGCGGCTGGTACAGGCGCAGCAGCTGCTTCTGGCGCACGATGTCGGAGTGGTAGGTCACCACCGTCGGCTTGCGCACGCGCGCGATGAAGTGCGCCAGGTCCATGAACGGCCACGGGAAGTGGTAGTGCACGACGTCGGCCTCGCGCGCCATGCGCGCCAGTTCGCGCAGCGCGGCGAACGAGAAGCCGGTCGACGAGATCTCGAAATCGAGCGCGACGCGGCGCACCCGGTGGCCCTCGAACTCGAAGTCGAGTTGCTCCTTGTCGCGCGTGAGCGTGAGCACTTCGTTGGTGACGCCGAGGCGGCCGGTGCCCACGCACATCTGGCGGATCACCTGCTCGACGCCCCCCATCGATTCGGGGAAATAGGTTTTGTAGAAATGTAGGACGCGCATGGCTTTTAATGGGTAAGTACGGCCTGGTACACGGCTGCAGTCCTGCGCGCCGTCTCCTGCCAGGTCAGTTGGGCGGCGCGCGCGCGGCCGGCGGCGATGCAGCGCGCGCGCAGCGGCGCCTCCTCCAGCAGCGCCAGCATGGCCGCGCCGATGGCGCCGGTGTCGAGCGGATCGACGTCGAGCGCCGCACCCTGGGTCACTTCGGGCAGCGAACTGGTATTCGCCGCCACCACCGGCACGCCCGACGCGAACGCCTCCACGACCGGAATGCCGAATCCTTCGTACAGCGAAGGGAACACGAACACGCCAGCGCCAGCATACACCCGGCGCAGCGCGGCGGCGCCATGCAGGCCGTTGAGCCAGACCACGTTCTCGCCGTTTTCGACCGCCGCCGCGATCTGGCGCAGCAGGTCCTCGCAGCGCCAGCCGGCGCCGCCGACGATGACCAGCTGGCGCTCGGCGCGCACTGGCGGCGGCAGGCGCAGGTAGGCGGCCAGCACGCGCTCGAAATTCTTGCGCGGCTGCAGGGTGCCGACGGTCAGGAAGTAGCCCGGCCGCAGGCCATGGGCGGCCAGCGTCGCGGCCACCTGCTCCGGATCGACCGGCTGCAGCCAGTCGGCGGCCACGCCGTTCGGCACCACGCTGATGCGGCGCTCGTCGACGCCGAAGCATTCGACCAGCTCGCCGACCGCGAACTGCGACACGGCGATCACGTGGTCGACCTTGGCGGCGGCTTTTTTCTGCAGCCAGTTCTTCCCGACCCGCATGCCTGGGCTGCACCATTCCGGATACTTGATCGGCAGCGCGTCATGCAGGGTGGCGACCACCGGGCAATCCATGCGCACGACGCGGTAGTCGGTCACATGGAACACGTCGGCCGGCATGTGCACCTTGTGCACCCTGGGCGTGAGCAGGTCGACCAGCGAAGCCGCTTCGAACGATTGCGGCATGGCCTGGCCGACGCTGATGGCGGCGGCGTCGCCGCGCAGGCGGGGATAGGAGAACGGGCGCACCTCGCAGCCGGCCTGCGGCAGGTGCTCGAGCAGGGCGCGGGTGTAGACGCCGATGCCGTCCAGCCGCCCACCGGTCAGGCCCGGTTCGATCATGGTCGTTCCCAGGCCGACGCGCATTCGAGTCACGCCTGGTACATCCAGCGCAAAGTGTCCGGCAGCGGGGTCGGCGCCATGCTGCCGATGACGCTGACCAGCTTGTCGTTGCTGCCGACCAGCAGGGGCACGTCCTTGGGGCGCACGAAGGCCGGATTGACGCTGACCTTGATCTGGTAGCCGGCGATGCGCGACATCGCCTCGATCACGTCGCCCAGCGAATAGGCCTGGCCGGAACACACATTGAAGGCCTGGCCGGCCGGGCTGACCGACAGCAGGCGGCGGTAGGCGGCGGCGACCATGCGCACGTCGGAAAAGTCGCGCGCGATGTCCAGGTTGCCCAGTTCGATGCCGGCCTCGCCGCGGCGGAAGTGCGACACGATCTTCGGCAGCAGGAACGCTTCGTCCTGGCCGACGCCGGTGTAGTTGAACGGGCGCGCGATGATGATCGGCAGCCGATCGCTCCACAGCCGCGACATGTGTTCCATGGCCAGCTTGGACACGCCGTAGTCGTTGAACGGCGCCGGCGGCACGCTCTCGTCGATGACGGCGGCGTTCGCGTGGCCGTAGATGTTGGCCGACGATGCCAGCAGCACCGCCGACGGCTGGTGGCGCTGGCGGGCCAGCGCCTCGAGCAGGTGGCGGGTGCCGATGACGTTGACCCTGTAAATCAGTTCGGCGTCCGAATGGGCGACGAAGGCGATGCCGGCCAGGTGCGCCACCACGTCCGGCTGCACCTGTTCGACCATCGCGGCGACGGCGGCGCGGTCGGTCAGGTCGACGCCGAACACGTCGGGCCCGGCCAGCTCGCCCGGCAGCACGGTACCGTACACGCGGTAGCCGGCGGCAGTCAGTTCCTGCGCCACGTAGTGGCCGGTGAAGCCGCGCAGCCCGGTGATCAGGGCGCGCTTGCCCACCCCTTCGCCGTTCAGGACGAGGGGAGGAAAGTGCTCCGTGGCCAGGCGGTTCATATCAGAACGAGAAACCGTGTTCGTTGCGGCGCATGTCGGCGTCGACCATCATCTGGCACAGCTGCTCGAGCGTGGTCTCCGGCTTCCAGCCGAGCTGCTCGCGCGCCTTGCTCGGGTCGCCGATCAGCAGTTCGACTTCGGCCGGCCGGTAGTACTTGGCACTCACGCACACCAGCAGCTTGCCGCTGCGGGCGCAATGGCCGGTTTCGTTCTCGGCCGCGCCCTTCCATTCGATGCCGATGCCGGCCGCCTTGAACGCCATCGTGACGAAGTCGCGCACGGTCTCGGTGCGGTTGGTCGCGAGGATGAAGGTGTCGGGCTGGTCGGCCTGCAGGATGCGCCACATGCCTTCCACGTATTCCTTGGCGAAGCCCCAGTCGCGCTTGGCGTCCAGGTTGCCCAGTTCGAGCACCTCGAGCTTGTTGAGCACGATCTTGGCGACCGAGTCGGTGATCTTGCGGGTGACGAATTCACGGCCGCGCAGCGGCGACTCGTGGTTGAACAGGATGCCCGAGGAACCGAAGATGCCGTACGACTCGCGGTAATTGACCGTCATCCAGTGCGCGTACAGCTTGGCGACGCCGTAGGGGCTGCGCGGGTAGAACGGGGTGTCCTCGACCTGGGGGATGGCTTGCACCTTGCCGAACATCTCGGAGGTGGACGCCTGGTAGAAGCGGATCGTGGGGTCGACGATGCGGATCGCCTCGAGCAGGTTGACCGCGCCCAGGCCGGTGATGCTGGCGGTGGCGACCGGCTGTTCGAAGGACACGCCGACGAAGCTTTGCGCGGCCAGGTTGTACACCTCGTGCGGCTGCGCGGTCTGGATCAGGCGGATCGCCGACGACAGGTCGGTCAGGTCGTACTCGACCAGGGTCAGGTTTGCATGCGCCGTAATGCCAAGTTCATCAATGCGCCAGAAATTCACCGAACTGGAGCGGCGGTAGGTACCGGTGACCTGGTAGCCTTTTTCGAGCAGCAACTGCGCGAGGTAGGCACCGTCCTGACCGGTAATGCCGGTGATGAGGGCTTTTTTTGTTGTTTGCATGTTTGTGGTAATCGTATTCAAGACCCGGGGCGTCCCTCGGTCGCAATGTCGCATGGACAATGGAGCTTCTTACAACCCAGCATTGTAACAGAGCAGGTGGGGGGCCCGTTACACCGAAGGAATTCGTGCAAAACAAACAACATCTTGCCCGGAACATTATGCCCTGAACTCAAGTATGCGCGGCGCGAGCTTACGCATTGTTACGTGTGTCTTGAAGTGTATTCAATTGTAGTTTGCCGCCTGTTTGAGCAAGATCAAACAGGCGGCAAGGTGGAAGCCGGACGGAACTTAGCGTTCCGCTACGGCATCGACCACGCACAGGGCGGTCATGTTGACGATGCGGCGAACGGTGGCCGACGGGGTCAGGATATGCACCGGTTTGGCGCAGCCGAGCAGCACCGGCCCGATCGCGATGCCGTTGCCGGCAGCGGTCTTGAGCACGTTGTAGGTGATGTTGGCGGCGTCGATGTTCGGCATCACCAGCAGGTTGGCATCCCCCTGCAGGGTCGACAGCGGCATCATCGACTTGCGCAGCTTCGCATCGAGGGCCACGTCGCCGTGCATCTCGCCGTCCACTTCCAGGTCCGGCGCGCGCTGCTGGATCAGCGCCAGCGCGGCCCGCATCTTGGCGGCCGAATCGCTGTTGGCCGAACCGAAGTTCGAGTGCGACAGCAGCGCCGCGCGCGGGATCAGGCCGAAGCGGCTCATCTCCTCGGCCGCCAGGATCGTGATCGCCGCCAGTTCCTCGGCCGTCGGATTCTCGTTGACGTGGGTGTCGACGATCGCCAGCTGGCGCTCCGGCAGGATCAGGAAGTTCATGGCCGCGTAAACACAGGCCCCGGCACGCCGTCCCAGCACCTGGTCGATGTAATGCAGGTGCAGCTTGGTGGTGCCGAAGGTGCCGCAGATCATGCCGTCGGCATCGCCCTTGTGGATCATCATCGCGCCGATCAGGCTGTGGCGGCGGCGCATTTCCAGCTTGGCGTATTCCTGGGTGACGCCGCGCCGCGCCGTCATCGCGTAATAGGTCTGCCAGTAGTCGCGGTAGCGGTCCTCGTGGTCCGGGTTGATGACGTCGAAATGCACGCCCATCTTCAGGCGCAGGCCGAACTTCTCGATGCGCTTTTCCAGCACGTTGGGGCGGCCGACCAGGATCGGGCGCGCCAGCTTCTCGTCGACCACCACCTGCACCGCGCGCAGCACGCGCTCCTCTTCGCCTTCGGCGTAGACGATGCGCTTGAGCTCGGGCGGGGCCGCCTTGGCCACCGCGAACAGCGGCTTCATGAAGGTGCCGCTGCGGTAGACGAACTGCTGCAGGCTGTCGGCATACGCTTGCAGGTCGGCGATCGGACGCGTCGCCACGCCCGATTCGAAGGCCGCCCTGGCCACCGCCGGCGCGATGTGCATCAGCAGGCGCGGGTCGAACGGCATCGGGATCAGGTACTCGGGGCCGAACGACAGGTTGCTGATGCCGTAGGTGGTGGCCACCACGTCCGACTGCTCGGCGTGGGCCAGGTCGGCGATCGCATGCACCACCGCGATTTCCATCTCGCGCGTGATGGTCGTCGCGCCGCAGTCGAGGGCGCCGCGGAAGATGTAGGGGAAGCACAGCACGTTGTTGACCTGGTTCGGATAGTCCGACCGGCCGGTCGCGATCACCGCGTCGCTGCGCACCGCCTGCACCTCTTCCGGCAGGATCTCCGGCGTCGGGTTGGCCAGCGCCAGGATCAGCGGGTTGGGCGCCATCGCGCGCACCATGTCCGGTTTCAGCACGCCGCCGGCCGACAGGCCGAGGAAGATGTCCGCGCCAGGCATCACTTCGGCCAGGGTGCGGGCCGAGGTCTCCTGGGCGAAGCGCTCCTTGTCCGGGTCCATCAGCTCGGCGCGGCCCTTGTAGACCACGCCGGCCAGGTCGGTGACGGTGATGTTCTCGATCGGGAAGCCGAGGTCGACGATCAGGTCCAGGCAGGCCAGCGCCGCGGCGCCGGCGCCCGACACCACCAGCTTGCACCGCTTGATGTCCTTGCCGACCAGCTGGACGCCGTTCAGGATCGCCGCGCCGACGATGATCGCGGTGCCGTGCTGGTCGTCATGGAAGACCGGGATCTTCATGCGGCTGCGCAGCTGGCGCTCGATGTAGAAGCACTCGGGCGCCTTGATGTCTTCCAGGTTGATGCCGCCGAAGGTCGGCTCCAGCGAAGCGATGATGTCGACCAGCTTGTCCGGGTCGGACTCGTTGATCTCGATATCGAACACGTCGATACCGGCGAATTTCTTGAACAGGACGCCCTTGCCTTCCATGACGGGCTTGGAGGCCAGCGCCCCGATATTGCCTAAACCGAGGACGGCGGTGCCATTGGTAATGACCGCAACCAGGTTGCCGCGCGCCGTGTATTTATACGCGTTGCCTGGGTCCTTGACGATCTCCTCGCAGGGAGCGGCGACGCCCGGCGAATACGCCAGGGCCAGGTCGCGCTGATTCAGGAGCTGCTTGGTGGGGGTGACGCTGATTTTGCCGGGGCGGGGGATTTCGTGGTACTCGAGCGCTGCTTGTCTCAGTTGCTGGCGCAACTCTTCCTTCTTGTCCGATGACGAATCCATGCTGTGACAGCCTTTTAATTTTTACGGAGGGGACTGACGATTCTAGCAGACCGACAGTTTTGGCAACTACGTATTTTCACCAACAGCGATCATGAAAAAGCTATCGCATCAATGAAAACTATCAATTTCACATATTGATCTATTTTATCTATCATGACTTCCATTCCAGCAGAACATTACCCTAAATAGGAGAACAGCATGGCCAAGCAGTCCAAATCCGTCACCCTCGACAACCTCGAAGCGGCCTTCGCCGGCGAATCGATGGCCCATATCAAGTACCGCTATTTCGCCAAGCTGGCGCGCGCGGCCGGCGCCATCGAGGTGGCCGAAGCGTTCGAAGCGACCGCCGACCAGGAAGTGGCGCACGCCTTCGGCCACCTCGACCTGCTGTACCCGAAGGACAAGATGAGCCCGGCGCGGGCGCTGGAGATCGCGATCGAAGGCGAGACCTACGAGTACACCGAGATGTACCCGAAATTCCGCCACCTGGCGATCGAGGAAGGCAACCTGGCGGCGGTCGCCGAGTACGACGAGCAGATCGAGGAATCGAAAGTGCACGCCGCGCAGTTCAAGCGCACGCTCGAGATCGCCGCCAAGCGCTTCGCCGCGCTGGCCAAGGTCGAAGAGCGCCACGCCAACCATTACAAGGCGGCGCTGGAAAAACTGCAGGCCGCCGCGTAAGGCGCCGCGCACGGCAACCGACAAACCACCACACAAGATACAAGGACCACCATGAAAACCTACCAATGCATCGTTTGCGGCTTCATCTACGACGAAAGCGCGGGCATGCCGGAAGACGGCATCGCCGCCGGCACCCGCTGGACCGACATTCCCGACGACTGGGCCTGCCCCGACTGCGGCGTGGCCAAGGCCGACTTCGAGATGGTCGAGGTCTGAGATGAAACCGGTCGTCATCATCGGCGCCGGCATGGCCGCCTACAGCGTGGCGCGCGAGCTGCGCAAGCTCGACCGCGACGTGCCGCTGCTGCTGGTGGCGGGCGACGCCGGCGGCGCCTACGCCAAGCCGATGCTGTCGAACGCCATCGCGCTGGGCAAGCAGGCGCCGCAGCTGGTGTCGCACAGCGCCGAACAGATGGCCGCCACGCTGAATGCGCAGATCCTCGCGCACACGACGGTGACCGGGATCGACAGCGCGGCGCGCACCATCGCCACCAGCGGCGGCGGCATCGGCTACAGCCGGCTGGTGCTGGCACTGGGCGCGCAGCCGATCCGGCTGGCGCTGGCGGGCGACGGCGCGGCCGACGTGCTGTCGGTGAACCACATCGACGACTACGCGCTGATGCGCGAGCGGCTGGCGCAGGTGGGGCGGGCGGCGCGCGTGGTCATCCTCGGCGCGGGCCTGATCGGCTGCGAATTCGCCGACGACCTGGCCGCCGGCGGGCATATCGTGACCCTGGTCGATCCCGGCGCCCGGGCGCTGTCGGCGCTGGCCGCGCCCAGCCTGTCGCACGGGCTGGCGCAGGCATGGAAGGCGCAGGCCATCACGCTCAGGCTGGGCACGACCGCCACCGGCGTCGAGCGCGACGGCGGCGCGCTGGCGGTGCGCCTGGCCGGCGGCGACAGGCTCGAAGCGGACCTCGTGCTGTCGGCGGTGGGACTGCGCCCGGCGACCGCGCTGGCACGGGAAGCGGGGCTGGCGACCGGGCGCGGCATCATCGTCGACCGCTACGGGCAGACCAGCGCGGACGGCATCTATGCGCTGGGCGACTGCGCCGAATATGAGTTCGACGGCGGCAGCGCCGTGCTGCCCTACGTGGCGCCGCTGCTGGCGGCGGCGCGCGCGATCGGCGCGACCCTGGCCGGCACCCCGACCGTCATCGGGCACAAGACCGAGGCCGTGATCGTCAAGACCCCGAGCTACCGGCTGGCGCTGGCGCCGCCGCCGCCGGGCACGGCAGGCAACTGGGTCGACCAGCACGCGGGCCCGCAGACGGTGGCGCGTTTCATCGACAGCGAGGGCAAGGTGCGCGGCTTCGGCATCTCGGCCCCGACCCCGGCGCTGCGCCAAAGCCTGCTCGCCGAGCTCGCTTCAAACTAGCAAATCGTGGGCGTAGCGGGGAATTCGTCAAGCGCAGCTTGGCGCCTGCGCAGCGGCCTGCCCTTGCATGGGCAGGCTCCTCCAAGACCTCAAATCGGGGTCAGACCTCAATTAACGAAAATTCGGGGTCAGACCTCTATTTCCAGACCGCTATTTCCGTGCGCCTCTGTGACAGATCGCAAGCACGAGATTTGGCGTCAGGAGTTAATTGCGTTTCTTAATTGAGGTCTGTCCCCGATATGCGTTCTTTTGAGGTCTGACCCCAATTTCGGGTTAATTGAGGTCTGACCCCGATTTCCTTCTACAATTGCGGGATGCTCTCCGAATTTGATCTCATCAAGAAATTCTTCGTGCGCGGCCGTCCGGGCCGCGCGGCGCTCGGTATCGGCGATGACTGCGCGCTGCTCCAGCCCTCGCCCGGCATGCAGCTCGCCATTTCGTCCGACATGCTGGTCGAGGGCCGCCACTTTTTCCCCGGCGCCGATCCGCGCATGCTCGGCCACAAATGCCTGGCGGTGAACCTGTCCGACCTGGCCGCGATGGGCGCCACGCCGACCGCCTTCACCCTCGCGCTCGCCCTGCCTGCCGCCGACGCCGACTGGCTGGCCGCCTTCTGCGCCGGCCTGTTCGACCTGGCCGACGAATTCGGCTGCGAACTGGTCGGCGGCGACACGACCAAGGGCCCGCTCAATATCTGCATCACGATCTTCGGCGAGGCCGCCCCCGGCCGCGCGCTGCGCCGCAGCGCGGCGCGCCCCGGCGACGACTTGTGGATCTCCGGCTCCCTCGGCGACGCCCGCCTGGCGCTGGCCGGCTACCGCAAGGAGCTGCCGCTCGACGCCGCATGCCTGCTGCAGGCCAGCCTGCGCATGCACGCGCCGACGCCGCGCGTGGCGCTGGCAGGCGAACTGGCGGCGCACGCGCTGGCGCATGCGGCGATCGATATTTCGGATGGCCTGGTGGGCGACCTGGCCCACATCCTGGCCGCATCAGGCGCCGGCGCCACGCTCGATGTCGACGCCCTGCCCGCCGGCCCGGTGCTGGCGCGCCAGACGCAAGAGCTGCGCCGCCGCTTCTGCGCGGCCGGCGGCGACGATTATGAGCTGTGCTTCTCGGCCCCGCCCGCCGCGCGCGAAGGCATCGCCGCGGCCGGCGCGCGCAGCGCCACCGCCGTCACCCGCGTCGGCACCATCGACGCTGCCCCCGGCCTGCGCCTGGTCGATGCCGGCGGCCGCCCGCTGAACCTGGCGCTGGCCGGCTTCGACCACTTCAGCGGCGACTGAAGCAACTAGGGCCCGAGCGCTGCATCCTCGCTGGCGGCCGCGAAGTGGGCGTTGTGCGGGTCGTTCTTCGGCCCGTTGACCAGCCAGTAGTGGTGGAACGCGAGCCGCACGTTGTCGCGCAGCTGGGTATCGTCCCAGGGCTTGGTGTAGAAGCGGTAGATCGCGCCGCGGTTGATCGAATCGAGCACCGCGTCGAGCCCCGTATAGCCGGACAGGATGATCCGTATCGTGTCCGGATACATCTCCTTGACCTTGCTGAGGAACTCGGTGCCGCTCATGATCGGCATGCGCTGGTCGCACACGATCACCTGCACCGCATGCAGCGCCAGCAGCTCGAAGCCCTCGGCCACCGAGGACGCGGTCAGGATCCGGTAGTTGTCGCGCTTGAACAGGCGGTATAGCGCCGCCAGGGTGTTGACGTCGTCGTCGACGATCAACAGGGTCTGGCTGGTGGCGTCGTCCGCTACCGGTTCGGCCGGCTCGATGCGGTTCTGCTGCACCAGCTGGCCCAGTTCTTCGGCCGGCAGCGCGCGGCTGAAATAGAAGCCCTGGATCTCGTCGCAGCGCTGGCGCCGCAGGAAGGCGATCTGGGCGCGCGTTTCGACCCCTTCGGCGATCACCTGCATGTGCAGGCTGTGCGCCATGCTGATGATGGCCAGCGCGATCGCGGCGTCGTCCGGGTTGGTGGTGATGTCGCGCACGAAGGCGATGTCGATCTTGAGCTTGTCGATCGGGAAGCGCTTCAGGTAGGCCAGGCTCGAGTACCCGGTGCCGAAATCGTCGATCGCGATGCGGATGCCGAGCGCCTTCAGGCTGCTCAGGATCTTGATCGTGTGCTCGGCGTTCGACATCAGCGCGCTCTCGGTCAGTTCCAGCTCCAGCAGGCGCGGGTCGACCCGGTGCCGCAGCAGCGCGCGCCGGATCGAGCCTTCCAGGTCGCCTTCGACGAACTGGCGGCTCGATACGTTGACCGCCACCTTGACTTCGCCGGTGCCGTCGTCCAGCCACTCGCCGATCTGGCGGCAGGCGCGCTCGATGATCCATTCGCCGACCCGCACGATCAGCCCGGTGTCCTCCATCACCGACACGAATTCGGACGGGTACACCAGGCCGTAGCCGGGCCGGTGCCAGCGGATCAGGGCCTCGACCCCGCTCACGCGGCCGGTGCCGAGGTTGATCTTGGGCTGGTAGTACAGCACGAATTCGTCGTTGTCGAGCGCGCGCCGCAGCGCGGTCTCGAGGTCCAGCCGCGCCAGCACCTGCACGTTCATGCCGGCGGTGAAGAAGCGGTAGCCGTCGCGCCCCGCTTCCTTGGCGCGATCCATCGCGGTGTCGGCGTACTTGACCAGGGTGTCGGCGTCGGTCGCGTCGTCCGGGTAGATGGCGATGCCGATGCTGGCCGTCAGCGACGCTTCGTGGCCGTCCAGCTCGAACGGCGCGCGCAGCGTCTCGCGCACTTCGTTGGCCACCTGCACCGCATCCTGCTTGTCGCGCGTCATCGTCATGATCAGCGCGAACTCGTCGCCGCCCAGGCGGCCGACGGTGTCGCGGATCCGCGCGCACTGCACCAGCCGGCCGCTGAACTGGCGCAGCAGCTCGTCGCCGAGGGTGGTGCCGAGCGAATCGTTGACGACCTTGAAGCGGTCGAGCGCGATGAACAGCATCACGATGCGCCACTGCTTGTCGCACGCCAGTTCGATCGTCTCTTCCAGGATCTGGTAGAACAGGCTGCGGTTCGGCAGCCCGGTCAGGCTGTCGTAGCTGGCCAGGTGCTTGAGGCGCTGCTGCGCCAGCAGCCGCTCGCTGATGTCGCGCGCGACGCCGATCAGCATCGGCGCTTCGTCCGCCTGGCCCAGGTGCTGCAGCTGCCACGTGATCTCGACCGGCACCACCAGCCGGTCGGCGCGCAGCAGTTCGGCCTCGGCCAGTTCCGGCTCCTGCGCATCGTCGCGCCGCAGGTCGGCCTGGCGCCCCAGCTGGCCGCGCGTGCCCAGGCCGATCGTGGCCGGGTCCAGCTGCAGCAGCTCGGCGCGCCGGTAGCCGAGCATGCGGCAGGCGCCGTCGTTGACGTCGGTGAGCGCCATGCCGGCCGCGTCGATCAGGAAGATGGCGTCGGCGGTGGCGTCCATCGCGCTGCGGAAGCGCTGCAGTTCGGCGGTGCGTTCGCGCACGGTGTTCTCGAGCAGCACGCCGTAGCTGGTCGATTCCTGGTGCAGCAGGCGCACTTCGAGCATGTTGCGGATGCGGGTCAGCACTTCAACCGGGTCGAACGGCTTGCCGACGAAGTCGCGCGCGCCGGCGTCGAGCGCGGCCACCTTCTTTTCCGGTTCCGCGGTCACGACCAGCACCGGCAGCCACGCCGCGCTCTCGAGCGGGCGCAGCGCCTCCATCACCGCGAAGCCGTCCATGTGCGGCATGTGCAGGTCGAGCAGGATCAGGTCGTAGCGGCGGTCGGCGTGCATGTCGGCCACCCGCCGCGAATCGGTGGTGCTGGTGACGTCGGTGTAGCCGGTATTGACCAGCAGGTATTCGAGCAGCTGGACGTTGACCGGCTGGTCGTCGACGATCAGGATCTTGGCGCGCAGGATGTCGTCTGGCGTAATCATGGCCCTACCCCTTTCGTTCCTGGCGCCGGCTGTCGATCAGCGCCAGCGTGCTGTTGAGGGCCTCGGTGAATTCATCGATGTTGATCGGCTTGGTCAGGTAGCGGAAGAAGCCGCTCTCGATGCCGCGCTGGATATCGCCCGGCATCGCATTCGCCGTCAGCGCGATGATCGGGATATGGCTGGTGCGCGGGTCGCTGCGCAATTCGCGCAGCGCGTCGGCGCCGCTCACGCATGGCAGGTTCAGGTCCATCAGGATCAGGTCCGGCAGGTGCGCCTTGGCCAGCTCGATGCCGAGGTGGCCGTCCGGCGCGGTCAGCAGCCGCAGGTCGGAACGGAAGCGCACGATCTCCTGCACCAGCTTCAGGTTGGCCGGATTGTCCTCGACATACAGCACCGTGTGCATCTGCGCGTCCTCGGGCGCCGGGCGCCGCGCCAGCTGGTGCACCACGCCGCTGCCGGCCACCGCGGCCGCCGGTTCGGTGGCCTGCAGTTCGACCGAGAACACGCTGCCCACGCCGACCGTGGACGAGACCCCGATTTCGCCGCCCATCAGCTCGACCAGGCGGCGCGTGACCACCAGGCCGATGCCGGTGCCCTCCTCGCCGCCGCCCTCCTGGCCCAGGCGGTTGAACGGCTGGAACAGCGCGTCGAGCTGGTCGGGGCGCAAGCCCATGCCGGTGTCCTGCACCGCCAGCCGCACCCGGCCCGGGGCCGGCGTCGAGCAGTCGATCACCACCGCGCCCATCTCGCGGTTGTACTTGACGGCATTGGCCAGCAGGTTGAGCATCACCTGCTTGAGGCGGGTGCGGTCGGCCAGCACCACCGCCTCGCAGCGCTCGGGGAACAGCACCCGCACCTTGCGCTGGCTGGCCAGCGGTTCGATCATGGTCTTGCACTCGGCCAGCGTGTCCTGCAGCGCCACCGGCTCCATCGACAGGGTCACCGTTCCCGACTCGACCTTGGCCAGGTCGAGGATCTCGTTGATCAGGGTCAGCAGGTGGCGCCCGGACTTCAGGATGTGGGTGGCGAATTCCTTCTTCTGCGCCAGGGTCGACGGCAGCGATTCCGAGGTCAGGATCTGGGCGAAGCCGAGGATCGCGTTGAGCGGGGTGCGCAGCTCGTGGCTCATCGACGACAGGAAGGCCGACTTGGCCTGGTTCGCCTTCTTCGCCTGCTCCATCGCCATCTCCAGCTCGGCGTTGGTCAGCTCGAGCTGCATGGTGCGCTCCTGCACCCGCACTTCCAGTTGCTCGTTCAGGCGCATCACTTCGCGCTTGGACTGTTCCAGCGCGCCGGTGCGCGCCTCGATCTCGGTCAGCATCGCGTTGAACGACTCGACCAGCTCGGCCGCCTCGTCGTCGCTGGTGCGCAGCGCGCGGCGCGAATAGTCGCGCGTGGCCACCACTTCGCGCGCCACATTGGTGATCGCGAAGATCGGCGCGGTCACGATGCGGCCCAGGCGGCGCATCAGCAGGAAGGCCAGCAGCATCGCCACCAGCGCCACGCCGAGGCCGACCCACAGGTAGTCGAGGGCGCGCGCCACCAGCGCGTACTCGGCGCGCAGGTAGACGGTGCCGATCACCTCGCCGTTCTCGACGATGCGCTTGAACAGGATCAGGTCGCGCCCCAGCACGCGCGCGTCGTCCGGCTCCGGGCGCACCGGGAAGTCGCGCGGCTCGCCCTGGGCCAGGTAGGAGGCGAACAGGGCGCCGTCGGCCTTGTACAGCGCCGCCGCCCGCACCTGCGGCCGGATCCGCAGCAGGCCCAGGTTGCCGGACGCCAGCTTGGTGTCGTCGAAGGTCAGCGCGACCGAGGTCATGCGACCGAGCAGCTCGGCCTGGGTCGACATGTCGCGCAGCAGCGTGTGGTGGTACTGGCGCAGGTCGATCACCACCACGGTGGCGATCGACACCAGCAGCGCGGCGAAGGTGGTGGCCATGACCACCACGATCAGCTTCTGGCGGATCGAACGCAGCGCGATCATGAAGCCCCCACCACTTTGTGGGCCGCGGCCAGCATGCGCGCGCTGATGCGCAGGCCGCTGCCGGTCACCGGCCGCAGCGCGACCTCGAAGCGCAGCTTGTCTTCGGCGACGACGAAGTTGACCATGCAGCCGAGCGAGGCGGCATCGCTCGAATCGGACACCGTCAGCAGCGACTGGCCGCGCGCCGCATTGAGCAGCTCGGCCAGCGCGCCGTGCTCCATGGCGCCGATGAACAGGATATGCACGCCGGCCAGCGAGGCGCCGCGGCGCAGCCGGCGCACGGTCAGCGCATGGCCGTTGACGCTGCGCCCGGCGACCATCTGCTCGACCTGGTCGGCCAGCGCGTCGTTGCCGGCCACGCCGATCAGCAGCGGGCTGTCGGGCGCGGCGAAGCTGCCCTCGGGCCATTCGACGAAACCGGCGAACTTGTACAGGTAGGCCGCCTTGACCTGGCGTTCCAGGGTGGGCTGGGCGTGCACGGCGGCGCCCGGGACGAACAGCAGCAGCGCCAGCAGCGCGGCACCATGGCGCAGCAAGCCGCGCCAATTCAGCACCGCCACGGCAAGCCTGCATGATCTGGTGGCAACTCGCATCCTACCCCTGGAAGGTGTGACGTCGGGCATCAAGTTTTGCATTCCCCGGCAACACTTGCAGGATAGCAGCACGCCCGGTTTCGGTGGCGCACGCAAGGATCGTCGCAGGGCTTGATACGGCTCAAATGACTCTACGCCAGTTCATAACTTTTGGCCAATTTTTTTTGAAACTTTGCATCACCGAAGCGACGGCAGGCGCGCTAGAATGGGTGGTAAAGTAGGAGCGGCGCGCCGGGCGCCAGCAGGGGCCTGGGAAGCACCATCAGAACACCGAACCAAGGAGCCCAACGTGATGACCGAAGCGACCACCGAAATCATCGACCTCGCCACCCAGGCCGGCCGTGCGCTGCAAGCGAAAGGCTTGCTGCTGACAACCGCCGAATCGTGCACCGGCGGCGGCGTGGCCCAGGCCATCACCGAAGTGGCCGGCTCGACCGGCTGGTTCGATTGCGGCTTTGTCGCCTACTCGAACGCATCGAAGACCGAAATGCTGGACGTGTCGGCCGCGCTGATCGCGCAGCTGGGCACCGTCAGCGAGGAAGTGGCGGCGGCCATGGCCCAGGGCGCGCTGGCCAACAGCAACGCCCACGTGGCGCTGTCGACCACCGGCATCGCCGGCCCGACCGGCGCGGTGCCGGGCAAGCCGGTCGGCACCGTGTGCTTCGGCTGGGCCCGCGGCGACCAGGTGCACACCGAGCGCCTGGTGTTCGCCGGCGACCGCCAGGCCGTGCGCGAACAGACCGTCGTGCATGCGCTGCAGGGACTGCTGCGTTTCATTGAATAAGATTCAGGCCAGGGCGTCGGTTCAGGCCGCCTGCGTGGCCGCGGCCTGCGCGCTGGCCGGGCCCGCCTGTGCCCGCGCCGCGGCGCCGGCCATCGTCTACGCCGCCGGCGACATCGCCTATTGCGCCGGCAGCGACGCGCGCTGGTCGAAGGCGGCCATCAGCGCCGACCTGCTGGCGGCGCGGCTGGCGCGCGAACCGGGCGCCGCGGTCCTGCTATTGGGCGACAATGTCTACCCGCGCGGCGCGCTGGCGGACTTCGAGCGCTGCTACGAGCCGACCTGGGGCCGCTTCAAGGCGCGCACCTACCCCGCCCCCGGCAACCGCGAATACGGCACCCGCGGCGCGGCCGGCTATTTCCAGTATTTCGGCGCGGCCGCCGGGCGCGGCTACTACCGCCTGCAGCTCGGCAGCTGGCAGCTGTATTCCCTCGACAGCAACCTGGCCGGCGCGGCCTGGGACGCCCAGCTGGCGTGGCTGAAAGGCGAACTGGCCAGCCACCCGGCCGCCTGCACCCTCGCTTACTGGCACCACCCGCTGTATAGTTCTGGCGGACATGGCAGTATTGGCGCGATGCGCGCGCTGTGGGAAGTCCTGTACCAGGCCGGCGCGGAGATCGTGCTGTCCGGGCACGACCACCACTACGAGCGCTTCGCCGCGCAGGACGGCGCCGGAAGGCTGGACCGCGCGCGCGGCATGCGCCAGTTCGTCGTGGGCACCGGCGGCGCCTTCGCCACGCCCCTGCTGTGGCCACTGGCGCACAGCGAGGCGCGCGACGGCAACCGTATCGGGGTGCTCAGGCTGGAGCTCGACGAGGGGCGCTACCGCTGGGAGTTCCTGGCCGCCGCGCGCTACGACGGCGACGAAGACAGCCCGGGGGCGCGGCCAGACCGCGGCAGCGGGGAATGCCATTAAACTGGCGGCGGCAAGACACGATATTGACAGGAGCTATTCGATGCACAACACGGTTCACTTCATCCTGCAGGGCAAAGGCGGCATCGGCAAGACGCTGGTCTCGACCATCCTCGCGCAATGGCTCGCGCCCAGGGACGACAAACCGCTGCGCTGCTACGACACCGACCAGGAGAACGCCACCTTCTCGCGCTACAAGGCGATGGATGTGAAGCACGTGCCGGTGATGACCGACACCCGCAACATCGACCCCAAGCGCTTCGACGCCCTGATGATCGACCTGCTCGAGGAAGACGGCAACTGCGTCATCGACAACGGCGCCAACACCTTCTCGCCGCTGATGGGCTACCTGCTCGAGAACGACTGCTTCGCGCTGCTCGAGGAATCCGGGCGCAAGGTGTACATCCACACCATCGTCGGCGGCGGCGACACCCTGCACGACACCGCGACGGGCTTCGTCTCGACCGCCAAATCGACCAGCGTGCCGCTGGTGCTGTGGGAGAACGAGCACTTCGGCCTGCTGCAATCGGCGAGCGGCAAAGTGTTCACCGAATCGCAGACCTATGCCGAGCATGGGGCGCGCGTGGTCGGGCGGGTCGTGCTTGCGCAGCGCAACGCCGACACCTTCGGCGCCGACATCAAGAAAATGAACATCGCGCGCCTGACGGCGCAGGAAGTGCGCGCGAGCGACAAGTTCAACGTGATGGAAAAGCAGCGCATCAAGGTCGTGTTCCGCGACCTGTTCGAGCAGCTCGACAAGGTCCAGTGGTAAGCCGCCATGGACCAGCAAAAACTGCGCAGCCTCGTATTTGAAAAGACCGGCGTCAAGATCGACGTCGACGACCCGATTTTCGCGCTGGTGGCGCTGAACGAAGCGGTGCTGGCCGAGGCGGTCGAACGCCACGTGGCCCTGCTCGACGCCGCCACGGAAGAACTGGCGGCGCAGGTCGACGCGCTGCAGGAAGGCGGCAGCCTGCCGCGGCCGGCGCTGGCGGCCGGGCGCCCAGTGGCCGCGGTGCTGAAGTCAGGCCCGCCGGGCGCCGCTGGCATGCCCTTCGGCGCTGCGGAAAAACGCGCGATGGCGGTGGCGGCCGGCGCTGCGGTGCTGGGCGCGCTGCTGGTGCTGTTCGGCCAGGCCTTGCTGTTCAAGCCGGGGCCGGCGCCGGCCCCGTTGATCCAGGCGAAAGAACTGACGCCGGAACAGAGCGCCGCCCTGGCCCAGGCCGAGAAGCTGAACAAGGCCATCCTGAAACTCGACACCAAGGCCCGCAACGCCGTGCAGGCCGAAATGCAAAAACCTTGACCGCCGGAAAACAGGGAAATGACTAGCACTGCCCTCCAATCGGGGTCAGACCTCAATTGCGGGCCAATTGGGGTCAGACCTCAATTTACCAACATCAAGCACGCAATTCCCCACGCCCACGGGCTTGGACAGGGGGCCGCAGCAATTGAGGTCTGACCCCGATATGGATTTAATTGAGGTCTGACCCCGATTTGAATTGCCCCTCGGTTTATATTAATATGTGAACATGTATTCACATATAGTTTAAATTATGACCGTCAACGACAGCGCCATCGCCCAGCTGGCCGACCTGTTCCACCTGCTGGGGGACCCGACCCGGCTGCGCATCGTGCTCGCCTGCCGCGAGGCGCCGATCGCCGTCGGTGCGATCGCCGGGGCGCTCGACCTCTCCAGCTCGCTCGTCAGCCACCACCTGCGCCTGCTGCGCGCAGCCCGCATCGTCAAGTCCGAACGCCAGGGCAAGCAGGTGTTCTACTCGACCGCCGACGCCCACATCAACGGCGTGCTGGCCGAACTGCTCGAGCATATCGCCGAACCCGCACCAGGAAACGACGCATGAACCACGACCATGGCCACGGCCATCACCACCATCACCACCCCGCCGCCGGCGGCAACACGCGCGCCTTCGCCCTCGCGATCGGCCTGAACGCCGTCTTCGTCGCGATCGAGTTCGGCTACGGCTTCGTCGCCAATTCGACCGCGCTGATGGCAGACGCCGGCCACAACCTGTCCGACGTGCTGGGCCTGGTGCTGGCCTGGGGCGCCGCCGTGCTGACCCGCACCACGCCCAGCGGCCGCTTTACCTATGGCCTGCGCAGCTCGTCGATCCTGGCGGCCCTGCTCAACGCCCTGCTGCTGATGATGGCCTGCGGCGCGATCGGCTGGGAAGCCGCGCACCGCCTGGCCAGCCCGGCGCCGGTGGCGGGACTGACGGTGTCGGTGGTGGCCGCGATCGGCGTGGCCGTCAACGGGGTCTCGGCCTGGCTGTTCATGGCCGGCAGCAAGGATGACTTGAACGTGCGCGCCGCCTACCAGCACCTGGCCGCCGACGCCGCCATCTCGCTGGGCGTGGTGGTGTCCGGCCTGGCGATCATGTTCACAGGCTGGGCCTGGCTCGACCCGGTCGTCAGCATCCTGATCGTGCTGCTGATCCTGGCCAGCACCTGGGCCCTGCTGCGCGAATCGCTGCGCCTGGTGCTGGCGGCGGTGCCGGCCAATGTCGATGTGGCCAGGGTCGAAGCCTTCCTGCTGTCGCGCCCCGGCGTGGCCGCCATGCACGACCTGCACATCTGGGCCATGAGCACCACCGAAACGGCGCTGACCGCCCACCTGGTGATGCCCGCCGGCTACCCCGGCGACGAGCAGGTCGACGCGATCTCGGCCAGGCTGAAGGAGGATTTTGCGATCCACCACTGCACCTTGCAGGTCGAAATGGGCACCACCAGCCATGCCTGCGTGCTGCACCCGCACGCCGCAGCGCAGGGCGCGCAGCACGGCCACAAGGAACACCAGCCCGGCCACGATCATGGCTGCGGCCACGACCACTGACGCTCAGCTGGCGAGGTTGGCGAACAGGGCGGTGCTGAGGTAGCGCTCGCCGAACGAGGGAATCACGGTGACGATCATCTTGCCCGCGTTCTCAGGCCGGCGCGCCACTTCGATCGCGGCCCACAGCGCGGCGCCGGACGAGATGCCGACCAGCAGGCCTTCCTCGCGCGCCGCCGCGCGCGCGGTACTGAAGGCATCTTCGTTCCTGACGCAAATGACTTCGTCGTAGATGCGGGTATTGAGCACCTCCGGCACGAAACCGGCGCCGATGCCCTGGATCGGGTGCGGCCCCTTGCTGCCCTTGGACAGCATCGGCGAAGCCTCGGGCTCGACCGCGATGGCGACGAAGCCGGGCTTGCGCGCCTTGAGCACTTCGCCGACGCCGGTGATGGTGCCGCCGGTGCCGACGCCGGCCACCAGGATGTCGACCTTGCCGTCGGTATCGCGCCAGATTTCCTCGGCCGTCGTGCGGCGGTGCACATCGGGATTGGCCGGGTTGTTGAATTGCTGGAGCATCAGGTAGCGCGGGTCGGCCGTCATTTCCTCGGCCTTGCGGATCGCGCCCAGCATGCCTTCGCTGCCGGGGGTGAGCACCAGTTCGGCCCCATAGGCGCGCAGCAGGGTGCGCCGCTCGATGCTCATGGTGTCGGGCATGACCAGCACGCAGCGGTAGCCGCGCGCCGCGCACACCATCGCCAGCGCGATGCCGGTGTTGCCGCTGGTCGGTTCGACGATGACGGTGTCGGCCCGGATGCGGCCCGCCTTTTCGGCCGCCTCGATCATCGACAGGCCGATGCGGTCCTTGACGCTGTGCGCGGGATTGTAGAACTCCAGCTTGCAGAGGATGTCGGCGCCCGCGCCGCGCGACAGCTTGCGCAGCCGCACCAGCGGTGTGTTGCCGATTAACTCAGTGACATCGTTTGCGATTCTCATCATTGTCCTCCGCCGCTGGTTGAGATTGGACTTACTTTACGTCGAGCAGTTCCACATCGAAGATCAGTGCCGAATCGGGCGGGATCGAGCCGCCGCCCGCGCCCGCCTTGCCGTAGGCCAGGTGGCTCGGGATGATCAGGGTGCGCTTGCCGCCCACCTTCATGCCGACCAGGCCCTGGTCCCAGCCCTTGATGACGCGGCCCGCGCCCAGGGTGAAGCTGAGCGGCTCGCGGCCGGCGTCGCGCGAGGAGTCGAATTTGCGGCCCTTGCCGCCCAGCGCCAGCTGCTTGTAGAACCAGCCGGTGTAATGCACCAGCACGTTCTTGCCGGGCGCTGCTTCGGCGCCGGTGCCCAGCTTGTGGTCGGTGATTTGCAGGGGGTCGATCACGTGCACCGGCTCGAGCGGCGCGGCGGCGGCCGGGGCCGGCGCGGCGGCGGGAGCAGGGGCGGCGGCCGGCGCCTGGGCAGGCGCGGCGGCAGGCGCCGGGGCCGGGGCCGGCGTCTGGGCGAAGGCGGCGCCGGCGGCGCACAACAGGGCGAAGCTGAGGGAACGACGGATCATTGTGTTGGTTCTTCCTGGTAAGTAATCTCAGTGGGTGATTCGGTAATGCGTGCGCCTATGATAGCAAGGCCCCGGCCGCCTGCCCAGCGTCCTGCGCCGCGCCGGCCTGGCCGGCCAGCACGCGCAGCACATGCCCGGCCGCGACCATGCCGAAGGTGGCGGTGACGACGATGCTCGAGCCGTAGCCGGCGCAGTTCAGGCCGCTCACGCCGGCGCCGGGCGCCGCTTCGTGCTCGTCGAGCGCGCAGCTCGCTTCCGACGCCGGCATGGCCACCGGCTCCATCGAGAACACGGCGTCGACATGGAATTTGGTTTTCAAACTGCGCGGGAAGCCGTACTCGTTGCGCAGGCGCTTGCGCACCATCTTCAGCAGCGGTTCCTGTTCGGTCTTGCTCAGGTCGCGCAGCGCGATCCGGGTGGGATCGGTCTTGCCGCCGGCGCTGCCGATGGTGACGATCGGCAGCGCATGCGCGCGGCACCAGGCGATCAGCGCCGCCTTGGCGCGCACATTGTCGATCGCGTCGATCACATAGTCGTAGCCGCGGCCGCCGATCATCTGCTCGAGGTTGTCGGGCGCGATGAAGTCCTCGACCAGGGTCACCCGGCACAGCGGGTTGATCTGGGCGATGCGTTCGGCCAGCGCGCCGATCTTGGCCTGGCCGATGGTGCCGGACAAGGCCTGGATCTGGCGGTTGACGTTCGATTCGGCCACATTGTCCAGGTCGATCAGGGTCAGCTGCCCGATGGCGCTGCGCGCCAGCGATTCGACGATCCAGGAGCCGACGCCGCCGACCCCGACCACGCACACGTGCGCGCCCTGGAAGCGGCGCAGCGCCGCCGCGCCGTACAGGCGGCCGACGCCGCCGAAGCGGCGCTCGATGTCGGCCTCGCCGCCGTCGACCGGGAAAATAGGGGGGGTGATGGTATTCATCCCGCCATTTTAGCGGACCCGGCCGCGGCAACTGTTCTAAAATGAGCGCTGGCGCTGCGCCACGCACCGCCCCGCCTCTTCGGAAAGACGACCATGACCACCGCACTCCCCGACACCGCCCCCGGCTTCGACCAGCCGATCGCCGTGCTCAAGCACTGCCACGACCGCATCCGCAAGCAGCTCGCCACGCTCGACAAGCTGCTGGCCCACCTGCCCGAACATGGCGCCGACGAACAGGCGCGCCAGGCCGCCGCCGCCTTGCTGAAATATTTCGACCAGGCCGCGCCGCTGCACCACGAAGACGAGGAACAGGACCTGATTCCGATGCTGCGCAGCATAGCCGAAGACAATGACGCGGCCTTGCTGGCCAGGCTGATCCCCGGCATCCTCGACGACCACCGGCTGATGGACGCCGCCTGGCAGCACCTGCACGAGCAGCTGGTGGCGATCGCCAACGGCAGCGGCACGGCGCTGTCGGCGGCCGAGGTGCGCCGCTTCAGCGAACGCTACGCCAGCCACATGGAGCGCGAGGAAAGCCACATCGCGCCGATGGCCAAGCGCCTGTTCAGCGATGCGCAGATGGCGCTGCTGGGCGCGGCCATGCAGCAGCGGCGCGGCATTCCGGCCGCCGCCGGCGCTGGCGCGGCGCCGCATGGCGCGGCGCTGGCCAGCCTGCGCAAGGACTACGGCCAGGCCACGCTGTCCGAAGCGGACCTTGCCGACGACCCCTTCACCCAGTTCAAGCAATGGTTCGACCAGGCGCTCAAGGCCGAGGTCAACGAACCGAACGCGATGGGCCTGTCCACCGTCGACGCCGACGGCAAGCCCAGCTCGCGCATCGTGCTGATCAAGCAGTACGACAGCCGCGGCTTCACCTGGTACACCAACTACGACAGCCAGAAGGGGCGCGAGCTGCAGGCCAACCCGCAGGCGGCGCTGCTGTTCTTCTGGAGCGAACTGGAACGCCAGATCCGAGTCGAAGGTAGAGTGGAGCGCACTTCGGCGCACGAGAGCGATACGTATTTCCATAGCCGCCCGCTCAAGAGCCGGCTCGCCGCCATTGCCTCGGCGCAAAGCGAGCCGATCGCCAGCCGCTCCGCGCTTGAGCAGCACTACGACGCTGTTGCACAGCAATTCGGCGAGCAGCCGCCGCGCCCCGAACACTGGGGTGGTTTCCGCCTGGTGCCGGATCGTATTGAATTCTGGCAAGGCAGGCGTTCGCGTTTTCATGACCGCATCGTGTACACGCTGCAGGCGGATGGCAGCTGGGCGCGGCAGCGTTTGCAACCTTAACCGGCGGTGAGGCTTCGGCCTCCCGCCCGCACAGGAGGTTTTCGTGTTCAAACAGCTTCGGCTCAATGCCTGGAGTGCCGGCGTGCGCAGCCAGCTGCCGTTGCCGCTGCGGATCGAGCTGTGGAACGGCCGGCACCTCGATTTTTCCGCCGAGCCGCCGCGCGTGACGGTGCGGGTGCCGCGGCCGGGCGCGCTGCGCTACCTGTTGTCGCCGTCGCTGCTGAACCTGGGCCGCGCCTATGTCGAGGGCGCGATCGAAGTGAGCGGGCGCGCCAGCGACATGATCGCCGTCGTCAATGCGCTGGCCGGCAGCACGCTCAAGCCGCGCGGCGCGCTGGCGGGCGCATGGCGGCGCGCCGTCCACACGCGCGGCCGCGATGCCGAGGCGATCCGCTACCACTACGACGTATCGAACGAGTTCTACCAGTGCTGGCTCGATCCGGCCATGGTCTATTCCTGCGCCTACTTCGAGAACGGCGACGAAGACCTGGCCACGGCCCAGACCAAGAAGATCGACCATATCCTGCGCAAGCTCGACCTGCGGCCCGGCCACACCCTGCTCGACATCGGCTGCGGCTGGGGCGCGCTGGTGATCCGCGCGGCCCAGCGCCACGGCGCGCGCTGCGTCGGCGTCACCCTGTCCGAGAACCAGCTGCGGCTGGCGCGCGAGCGGGTCCGGCGCGCCGGGCTCGAGCACCTGGTCGAGATCCGCCTGCAGGATTACCGCGACATCGAAGGCCAGTTCGACCGCATCGCCAGCGTCGGCATGTTCGAGCACGTCGGCACGCGCCACCTGCCGGCCTATTTCGCGCGCATCGGCGCGCTGCTGGCGCCGGGCGGCATCGCGCTCAACCACGGCCTGACCAGCACCGACAGCAAGAGCCGGGCGGCGCCCTACGGCGGCGGCGAGTTCATCGAGCGCTACGTGTTCCCGCACGGCGAGCTGGCGCACCTTGGCAAGGTGATCCTGGCGATGCAGGAAGGCGGGCTGGAAGTGCGCGACGTCGAGAACCTGCGGCGCCACTACGCGCGCACCTGCGCCGCCTGGAGCGACAACTTCGAGCGCAATGCCGGGCGCATCCGGCAGCTGACCGATGCGCGCCGCTTCCGCATCTGGCAGGTGTACCTGGCCGGCTGCACCTATGCGTTCGAGCATGACTGGATCAGCCTGTACCAGGTGGTGTGCGGCAAGGCGGGCGCGGATGCGGGAGATCATCCGTGGTCGCGCAGGTACATGTATTCATGCCTGGATAATGATTCCGCGCGGGAACACAAATTCGATATGGGACCATAGGGCCCCTCCGATCAAGCCGACATCGCTTCCGGCCCGCCGGCGATCAGCTCGCGCAGCGCGGCATACACCTCATCGAGCGCCGGCGCCAGCGCCTCGGCCTGCTGGCGCCAGTCGGCCGCCTGCGCCGGGTCGTGCAGGCTGGCCGTCATGCGGTCGGCCGCGGCCACCGCGCGCAGCGCGCCAAAATTGACCAGCACGCCCTTCAGGCTGTGCACCGCCCGCTGCGACGCCTGCAGGTCGCGCGCATCGAGCGCATCGAACAGCGTTTGCAGCAGGTGCGGCCCGTCGTCGAGGAAGATCGCGCCCAGTTCGAGCAGCAGGGCGGCGTCGCCGTCGAGCCGCAGCAGCGCGCCGCGCCACGCCAGCGCCGGGCCGTCCGCTTCGGCATTGAACTGCCCGACCAGGTGGCGCAGCCGTTCGCTGTCGATCGGCTTGGACAGGTAGTCGTCCATGCCGGCCTCGAGGCAGCGCTCGCGGTCGCCCTGCATCGCGCGCGCCGTCATCGCGATGATCGGCAGGTGCCCGCCGTGCGCCGCCTCCCACTGCCGGAGGTGGCGGGTCGCGGTCAGGCCATCCATGCCCGGCATCTGCACATCCATCAGCACCAGGTCGAAGCCGCCGTGCATGGCGCGTTCGAGCGCATCGATGCCGTTGTCGGCCACCCCCACGCGGTGCCCCATCTTCTCGAGCAGGCGCAGCGCCAGGCGCTGGTTGACCGGGTTGTCCTCGGCCAGCAGGATCTTCAAGCCGCCGGCGCCGCCCTCGCCCGCAGGCGCGCCATCCCTGGCCGGCGCCAGGCGCGCCACGCCGGCCATCGCCGGCGCCGCCAAGGGCGCTTCGCCGGTCTGCGCCCCCAGCAGGTCGAGCACCGCCTGCAGCAGCGCCACCCGTTCGACCGGCTCGGCGACATAGCCGTCCGCCTGCAGCGTTTCGCCTTCGGCCTGCCCGACCAGCAGCAGCGGCGCGGCGCTGTCCCTGCGCAGGCGCGCCTGCACCAGCGCGGCGGCATCGGCCAGGCGCGCCGACAGCACCAGCAGCTCGTGCGCTTCGCTGGCGCTGAAGCCGTACACCATGTCGACAGTGCTGCAGCTGGCCACTTCCATCCCGGCCTGGGCCAGCAGCGTGGCCAGCGCGCCGCCGTCGTCGGCCGCCACCAGCACGCGGCGTCCGGCCAGCCAGGACAGCGGCAGCGGCACCTGCAGCTGCATGCCGGTCGGCCGCAGCGGCACGGTGAAGCGGAAGGTGCTGCCGACGCCCGGCTCGCTGTCGAGCTTCATGTCGCCCTGCATCAGGATCACGAGGCGGCGGCAGATCGCCAGCCCCAGGCCGGTGCCGCCGTACTGGCGCGTGGTCGAACCGTCGACCTGCGAAAAGGCGTCGAAGATCAGCGTCTGCTTGTCCGGCGGGATGCCGATGCCGGTGTCGCGGACGGCGAAGGTGATGTCGCAGCGCCCTTCGCTTTCGTGCCCGGCCGCCAGCGCCAGCACCACCTCGCCGCGTTCGGTGAACTTGATCGCGTTGCCCAGCAGGTTGACCAGCACCTGGCGCAGGCGTCCGGGGTCGCCCTTCATCGCGCGCGGCATCGACGCCGGCACCTCGCAGCGCAGCACCAGTCCCTTCTGCTGCGCGCGCAGCGCCATCGAGCGCACCGTTTCGTGCGCCAGCTTGCGCAGGTCGAACGGCACGTCCTCGATATCGAGCTTGCCCGCTTCGATCTTCGAGAAGTCGAGGATGTCGTTGATGATGATCAGCAGCGCATCGGCCGAGCCCTTGACCAGCGCGATGTCTTCGCGCTGCTCGGGGTCGAGCTTCGATTCGAGCACCAGCTCGGTCATGCCGAGGATGCCGTTCATCGGGGTGCGGATCTCGTGGCTCATATTGGCCAGGAATTCGCTCTTCGCGCGGCTGGCCGCTTCCGCCGATTCGACCGCGCGCTGCATCGCGTCGCGCGCGGCGCGCTGGTCGCTGACGTCGATCGAAAAACCGAGCAGGTAGGATTCGCCGCCGCTGGTGATGACGATGCGGTTGACCAGGAAGTCGATCGGCGGGTCGACATTGGCCAGCCGCCGCTCGCTGGTGACCATGCGGCCGGTGCTCCAGGCCAGCGCGTCTTCCTGCTGGGTGATGCTGGCCCAGGACGGCGAGGCGAAGTCCTCGATCTTGTAGCCCAGCATCTGATCGCGGCTGCGGTGCGAGAATTCCTCGAAATGGCGGTTGAAGCGCACGAAGCGCCCTTCGCGGTCCTTCAGGAATACCGGGATCGGCAGCTGGTCGAGGATCTGCTCGGTCAGTTCGCGCGCGGTCTCGCGCTGCTGCACCAGGGATTCGAGCGCATGGGTCAGGCCGAGCAGGTCGTCGGCGCTGGGCGCGGCGGCGCCTGGCGCGGGCCCGGCGCGGCCCGGGTCGGCGGCGTCGAAGGTCAGGCGCTGCACGCTGTTCTGCAGCGACAGCAGCACTTCGCGCTGGCGCGCCGCCTCGGCGCGCAGCAGTGCGTTCGCGTCCATCAGCTCGTCGGAACTGATCTCCAGCATCCGGGTGCGCACCTGCAGGTCGCGCTCGTACGATTCGTAGCAGTGCTCGACCATCGACAGCAGGCTCGCCACGCCGTCCGCCAGTTCGGGATCGCCCCGGACGCGCAGCGCGCCCAGCAAGTCCTGCAGGGCCTTCTCGCTGGCCACGCCGAGCGAAGCGCGCAGCTGGCGCGCGAGGAGTTTGTGGCGCATCGGGGGCCGCGAAGCGCTATGCGGCGTCGAGCGGGGCTTCGTCGCGGAAGCGCGCGCGGATCTCGAGCACCGCCGGCCAGCGCCGCAGCAGCGCATCGACGCACTGGGGATCGAAATGGCTGCCGCTGTTGTCGACCAGGTAGGCGCGCGCCTCGTCCAGGCTCCAGGCCTGCTTGTAGGGGCGCACCGAGGTCAGCGCGTCGAACACGTCGGCCACGGCGACGATGCGCCCGACCAGCGGGATCGCCTCGCCGGCCAGGCCGTTCGGGTAGCCGGCGCCGTCCCAGCGCTCGTGGTGGGCGTAGGCGATTTCGGCGGCCAGCTGCAGCATCGCGGCCTCGCTGCTCTTGAGGATGTTGTAGCCGATCACGGCGTGCTGGCGCATGATGACCAGTTCCTCGGGATTGAGGCGGCCCGGCTTGAGCAGGATGTGGTCGGGCGTGCCGACCTTGCCGATATCGTGCATCGGCGCCGCGTTCAGGATGAAGGCCTGCTCCTCGGCCGACATGCCCAGTTCGGCGGCGATCAGACAGGAGTAGTGCGCCATGCGCTGGATGTGGGCGCCGGTCTCGGGATCGCGGTATTCGGAGGCGCGGCACAGCAGCAGGATGGTTTCCTGCTCGCGCGCGCGCAATTCGGCGGTGGCCTTGCTCACTTCGGACGAGAGCCAGCTGGCGCGGTTCTGCAGCGCCACCGTGGCGCGCCGCAGCTCGAGCATGTTGCGGGTGCGCGCCAGGAACTCGACCTTGTCGATCGGCTTGATCAGGAAGTCGTTGGCGCCGTTCTCGAGCGCGCGGTGGCGGATCTCGACGTCCTGGCTGGCGGTGACCATCAGCACCGGCGGCCGGTCGCGCGCATCCCCGCCCAGCTGGCCGATGAAGGCCAGGCCGTCGAGCTCGGGCATCATGTAGTCGAGCACCAGCAGGTCGTAGGGGTTCGCGCGGCACCAGGCGAGCGCCTCGTGGGCGGACTGGAACGCCACTGTGCTTACATCATCGAGCTTTTCCATCAAGCGCGACATCAACACAAGGTTGATGTGGGTGTCGTCGACGATCACAACCTTCATCGGGCGCTTCCTGTCTTTGTTATCAATCTATTTTAACCTGCTGGAAAACGTCTTCTTGAACTTTGCAAGCTTGGGCGCGACCACGAACGCGCAATAGCCTTGCAGCGGATGCTGGCGAAAGTAGTCCTGGTGATAATCCTCGGCCTTGTACCAGGTGACGGCGGGCGTGAGCTCGGTGACGATCGGCGCATCCCACACATTGGCCATCTCGGCGATGACCTGGCGCGCGGTCGCCTCCTGCTCCGGCGACAGCGTGAAGATCGCCGAGCGGTACTGGGTGCCGACGTCGTTGCCCTGGCGGTTCAGCGTGGTCGGATCGTGGATCGTGAAGAACACCTCGAGGAGGTCGCGGTAGGCCACCTGGCCGGGGTCGAACTCGATGCGCACCACTTCGGCGTGGCCGGTGGTGCCGGCGCACACCTGCTCGTAGCTGGGATTGTCCACCTGCCCGCCCATGTAGCCCGACTCGACCCGGGTGACGCCGCGCACCTCGAGGTACACGGCCTCGAGGCACCAGAAGCACCCGCCGCCGAGGATTGCCGTATCCGTCTTTGTTTGCATCGTCATGTCACACCCTTGGCGCATGGCCCTGTACTGTCCTTGTTGTGGATAACTGTAACGCAAAGCGCGGCGCCGCGCACCCTGAATCGGGGCCAGGCGCGCCCGAGGTATTAGTCACGGCGGAATTTTGGCATAATGTCATAAATAATCAGGGCACCAATGAACACAAGCTCACCCCGCGCCAAGGCGCACGCATTCGACGCGGCCCAGTTCCGCTCGGCGCTGTCGCAGTTTGCCACCGGCGTCACCGTCATCACGACACGCCTGGCCGACGGCAGCTTCCGCGGCCTGACCGCCAGCTCCTTCAATTCCGTCTCGCTCAGCCCGCCGCTGGTGCTGTGGAGCCTGGGCGTGTCCGCCAACAGCCTGCCCATCTTCAGCGGCAATTCGCACTACGTCATCAATGTGCTCAGCGCCGGCCAGGCCGAGCTGGCCAAGCGCTTCTCGCGCCGCAGCGACAAGCCCTTCGACGGCGTCGAGTACGAATTGTCGCGCACCGGCCAGCCCATCCTCAGCGGCGTCGCGGCGTGGTTCGAATGCCACAACCGCAGCCGCTACCCGGAAGGCGACCATGTCATTTTCGTCGGCGAAGTCGAGGACTGCGCAGTCCACCCCCAGCCCTCGCTGATTTTCCACCGCGGACAATTCCAGAGCTCATAAACGGGGTAGAATCGCCTAAGTTAAGAAGTATATACAACTACAAGATACAACGTTAACGAGACAGGAACCGCCATGATCCGCTCCGACGCCCGCAAAGCCCAGTTCCACTGGGACGATCCGTTGCTTTTAAACAACCAGCTGGGCGACGACGAGCGCATGGTGCGCGACGCGGCGGCGGCCTACTGCCAGGACAAGCTGGCGCCGCGCATCCTCGAGGCCTTCCGGCACGAGAAGATGGACACCTCGATCTTCGGCGAAATGGGCGCACTGGGCTTGCTGGGCCCGACCATTCCGGAGCAGTACGGCGGCCCCGGCCTGAACTACGTCGCCTACGGCCTGATCGCGCGCGAGGTCGAACGTATCGACTCCGGCTACCGCTCGATGATGAGCGTGCAATCCTCGCTGGTGATGGTGCCGATCTACGAGTTCGGCACCGAAGAGCAGCGCCGGAAATACCTGCCGAAGCTGGCGAGCGGCGAATGGATCGGCTGCTTCGGCCTGACCGAGCCGAACCACGGTTCCGATCCCGGCTCGATGATCACGCGCGCCAGGAAAGTGGCGGGCGGCTACGCGCTCACCGGCGCCAAGATGTGGATCACCAATTCGCCGGTGGCCGACGTGTTCGTCGTGTGGGCCAAGGACGACGAAGGGGCGATCCGCGGCTTCGTGCTGGAAAAAGGCATGGCCGGCCTGTCCGCGCCCGCGATCCACGGCAAGTTCGGCTTGCGCGCGTCGGTGACCGGCGAGATCGTCATGGACAATGTGTTTTGCCCGGAAGAGAACGCCTTCCCGGACGTGCGCGGCCTGAAGGGCCCGTTCACCTGCCTCAATTCGGCGCGCTACGGCATCGCCTGGGGCGCGCTGGGCGCGGCCGAAGCGTGCTGGCACACCGCGCGCCAGTACACGCTGGACCGCCAGCAGTTCGGCCGGCCGCTGGCCGCCAACCAGCTGGTGCAAAAGAAGCTGGCCGACATGCAGACCGAAATCACGCTCGGCCTGCAAGGCTGCCTGCAGCTGGGCCGCATGAAGGATGCCGGCACCGCCGCCGTGGAAATCACGTCGATGATGAAGCGCAATTCCTGCGGCAAGTCGCTGGACATTGCCAGGGTCGCGCGCGACATGCTGGGCGGTAACGGCATCTCCGACGAATTCGGCGTGATCCGGCACATGGTCAACCTCGAGGTGGTCAACACCTACGAAGGCACGCACGACATTCACGCGCTGATCCTCGGCCGCGCGATGACGGGCATCCAGGCCTTCCAGTAATACATTGTCGTCTTGCATTCCGCCCTACGTTTTTCTGCACACTCTCCTATGAATGCTCCCACTCGATGAAACTGTCCCTGCCCGCCCTCGCCCTCCTGTCCGCCAGCGCCCTCGCCCAGCAGCCGAACTGGCGCACCGAAACGGTCGCCACCACCGCCTCGATGCGCGGCCTGTCGGTCGTCAGCGACACGGTGGCCTGGGCCAGCGGCACCCAGGGCACGGTGCTGCGCACCACCGATGGCAGCAGCTGGCAGGTGATGCAGGTGCCGGGCGCGGACAAGCTCGATTTCCGCGACATCCACGCCCTCGACGCCAGGCGGGCGGTCGCGATGAGCGCCGGCCCCGGCGACGCCTCGCGCGTCTACCGCACCGACGACGGCGGCGCCAGCTGGCAGCTGCAAGCGAGCAATAGCTACAAGGACGGCTTCTGGGACGCGCTCGCGTTCTGGGACGCGAACAATGGCCTGATGTTCGGCGACGCGGTTGGCGGCAGCTTCCAGCTGTACCGCACCAGCGACGGCGGCAAGACCTGGACCGAGGTCAAGGCCAAGGGGCTCGAAGCGATGCCGTCCGAAGGCGCGTTCGCGGCCAGCGGCACCTGCCTGGTGGTCGGCCCCAACGGCCAGGCCTGGATCGCCAGCGGCGGCGCGGCGCGCGCGCGCGTGTTCCACAGCAAGGACAGCGGCGCCACCTGGCAGGCGTCGTCGACGCCGATTCCGGCCGGCGCCGCCGCCAAGGGCATCTTCTCGCTCGCCTTCCTCGACAACAGGAACGGCATCGCGGCCGGCGGCGACTACCAGCAGGCCGCGCTGCCGAGCCTGAACGGCGCGCTGACCGACGACGGCGGCATCAACTGGCGTCCGGCCGCCATCGAGCCGGCCGGCTTCATCTCGGTGGTGGTGCCGGTGCCGGGGGCGCCGCGCAGCCTGGTGGCGGGCGGCCTCACCGGCTCGGGCGTGTCGCGCGATGGCGGCGCCAGCTGGACCGCGCTCGGCAAAACCCCGCTCAACACGCTCGGTTTCGCCTCGCCGACGACCGGCTGGGCGGTGGGTCCGAAGGGCCTGCTGATGAAGTACACCGGCCCGGCCCTGCGCTGAACGATCGAGCGTCGCTCAGAAGCTGTAACCCACGCTCATCGACAGCACGGCCGGCCGGAAGTCGATCGTGGTCTGGCGCGAGATGCTGCCGGTGGTGGCCGTCATCTCCGATTCGACCTTCGCCGTCGCCAGCGACACGCAGGCCGACCAGACGCGGTCGAACTTGTAGTTGACGCCGACCTGGGCCGCCATGCCGGCCGAGTTCTTCAGCGTGATCTTGGTCGGGCCGCCGCTGGCCAGGCTGCCGCTGCCGGTCGACTCGGCATCGTAGAAGCGGGTGAAGTTCACGCCCAGGCCCACGAAGGGACGCAGCGTGTCCGCCGGCGCGCCGAACTTGTAGTTCAGGAAGGCGGTCGGGGCGAACTGCTTGACCTTCGACACGACGCCAAACGGCGCCAGCGTGCCGGTGCCCATCACCTTGTGGCTCGGCGGGATGCCCAGGGCCGCCTGCGCTTCCCAGTGGTCGTTGATCTTCGCGATGATGGAGACGACCACGGTCTTGGCGTCGTCGACGTCGAGGCCGGCCGGCTGCGGGGTCAGGAAGGCCGGGCCGTTGCTGCTCAGATTGGCCGACTTGTCGTCCAGCTTGACGTAGGCGCCGCCGACATTCACGGTGAAGGTCTGGCCGGCGGCGCTGAACGAGGCCAGGCCGAGGGCGATGAGGCTTGCGAGGTGCTTGATTTTCATTGTTCTTATCCTGTGTTAGCGGGCCAGCGCGCCCTGGAAGAAGCCGCGCGCGGCAGCCTGGCAGAATGGCGGCACCAGCGAGCCGTGGTAGGCGGTGGCGACGGCGACGGTCGGGTCGACCTTGGCGGCGATGGCGGCGTTGATGGCCGCGGTCTTGGCCTGGCCGAAGCCCACCTTGGCGGCGGCGAACGGATCGGTCGCGCCGGTCGGCGCCGAATCGACGTCAAGGACCGTCATCGCCGCATCCGGCAAGCCCTTGAGCTGGAAGTAGCCGGCGGTTGCTAGCGCATTGTCCCAGTACACGGTCGGGTCGGCGTTACCTCCGCAGAACATCACCGGCACGTTCGGCACATAGGTGCGCAGGTCGTTCTTCTTCGCTGCGATGCGGAAGCCGTGGGCCGGCACGCAAGTGGGCGAGTCGGCCGTGACGTTGCACGGATGCGCCGTCAGGTCGGCTATGATGGCGTGGCGGTAGCTGGTCTTGATCAGGTTGCCATCACCGAAGAAGGCGGCGAAGGCCGGCGAGCTCGGGCCGGGATACGAGTCCTTGGCGAACAGCGCGGCCTGCGGCAGCTTGCCGCTGCTAAACAGCTCGCTGGTCGACATGTCGCCAGGCAGCAGCGTTTCGATGCCTGCCAGGTATTTGGTTTCATACACGTCGCCAGGCGTCGTGTAGATGTTGCCGTAGGAATTCTGCCAGCTCGCGGTCAGCAGCGGGAAGAAGGCGGTGCCGCCCAGATTAGGGGCAAAAAGCAAGGCATCGCTGAACCGCGACATCGCGTACGGGCCCGACAGGCCGGCCACGGCGCTGACCTTGAACTCGGACGGGTAGGACAGCTGCATCGCGCGCTGGGTCGCCAGCGCCACGTGGCCGCCCTGCGAATAGCCGGTGATGACCAGCTTGTCCAGCGCGGTCGCGCCGATGTTCGGGAAGGCCTTGCGGGCGGCGCGCAGCGCGTCGATCATGTCGTTCGCCTGCTGTTCCGCGTTCAGGTAGGGATGGTACTTGAGCGCCGACACGTCGTAGCCGGCATAGTTCGGCGCGACCACGATGAAGCCCTGCGCCGCGTACATCGCGGCGACCAGCGAGGCTTCGCCGTTCTCGCGGATGTTGGCCATGTTGAATTTCTTTTCGACGGTGGTGCCGTGCGCGTACAGCAGCACCGGACGCGGGCCCGTGCATGCCGCATCCGTGCCGGACGGCACCATGATGGCGCCGGTGGCGTCGGTCGCCTCGCCCTTGCCGCCGACGGTGCCGTACTGCATGTGGTAGATCGAGATCGTGCATTTCGGGGTGCCGGTGACCAGGGTCGTGCCGGGACGCGAAGCTTCGAGCGACTTGGCGAAGGTGACCGGGTCGAGCGTCTTGAGCGTGCTGCCGTCGGCCTGCGGGATCGGCACCTGGTTCGGCGGATTGGCCACCAGCGAGCCGCGGGTCAGCGAATTGTCGATGACCGGCCCCGGGTCGCTGCTGCTGCCCCCGCAAGCGGCGAGGACGGCGCCGGCCAGCATGGCCAGCGCGAGATTGGTAGAACGCATTGTGTCTCCTGATAAGATTTTTTATAAGCCGAAACGAACGCCCGTGCTATTCGCAACCTAGCTAATATGCCAGTGTTCCAAAGGCTTGTATAGAGAAAAACTTTTCGAAGCTGTTTGATCGCCACAACACGAATTCAAAGCAAGTGTCCCGCGTTCGAAAAATCCCCGTCGGCGCCTGCGCATCGACAGACATCGCATGACTCATCAGCTTGATCAATGTTATTTTTGCAACATGACCGGAAGCGCCGGCCCTGCAGGTGGTGCAGCAAGACAGCGCCTTCCTGTCGATGGTGCTGACGCGCCAGTTTCAGGCCTGGTGATTGAGCAAGCCGTGCACGATGCCGGTCGAGCCGTGCGCGGCGCGCCGCAAACGGTCGTTCACGCCCAGCCATTGGCCGCCTTGCGGCGGCGCTTCGACCAGGATGACATCGGCGCCGCTGGCGTCGAGCGTGCGCAGCGCCGCGTACAGCGCGTGCGCGAAGCCGTCCGGCGTGGCCGGCAGGCGCAGGCCGGCATGGACGGCGGGGAAATCGCTGTAGTGGACCAGGGCCACCTTGCGCCCCGCCCCGTGCAGCCGGGCCAAGGTGGCGTGCAGCTCCGCGCTGCCCTGCATCGCGACCGGCGTATGCGGGGCGTAATGCGATTCGAGCGTGCCCGAGGCGCGCGGCGCGGCCGCGTCGGGTGCGGCCGGCAGCTGGTCGATGACGGCGGCGATCGCATCGGCGCTGATGTGGCCGGGCCGCAGCAGCACCGGGCCATGCGTGGCCAGGCGCGACAGGTCGACGATGGTGGATTCGATGCCGACCTGGCTCTGGCCGCCGTCGAGCACCATGGCCACCGTGCCATCCATGCCGAATTCATCGGCGACATGGCGGGCCAGGGTCGGACTGACGTTGCCGAACTTGTTGGCCGACGGCGCGGCGATGCCGCCGCGCCCGCCCTTGAAGGCTTGCAGCAGCGCGATGGCGACCGGATGCGAAGGGCAGCGCAGGCCGACCGTGTCCTGGCCGCCGGAAACGGCGTCGGGAATGCGCGCGGCGCGCTTGAGGATCATCGTCAGCGGCCCCGGCCAGAAAGCGTCGGCCAGCTGGCGCGCCTCGGCCGGAATGTCCTCGGCCCAGTAGTCCAGGTCGGCGCCGGGCGCCAGGTGCACGATGACCGGATGGTCCTGGGGCCGGCCCTTGGCGGCGTAGATGCGCGCCACCGCTTGCGGGTTCTCGGCGTCCGCGCCCAGGCCGTACACGGTTTCGGTCGGCAAGGCCACCAGCGCGCCCTGCTCCAGCAGGCGCGCGGCCGCGGCGATCGCGTCCAGGTCGATGTCCTGCTCCATGCTCAGGGCGCGATGCGCAGGATGGCGCAGGCGGCGCGCAGGCTGGCCTGGGCCTGGGCCAGCGTCGGCGCGACGAAGGTAATGTGCCCCATCTTGCGGCCGCGCCGCGCCTCTTCCTTGCCGTACAGGTGCAGGCAGGCGCCGGGCAGCGCCAGCACCTGGTCCCACGCCGGCTCGGCCGCCTCGCCCGAGTCGCCGTCGAACCAGGCGTCGCCCAGGATGTTGAGCATCACGGCCGGCGAATGCTGGCGCACGTCGCCCAGCGGCATGCGCGCCATGGCGCGCACCTGCTGCGCGAACTGGCTGGTGACGCAGGCGTCGATGGTGTAGTGGCCGCTGTTGTGAGGGCGCGGCGCCATTTCGTTGACCACCAGCGTACCGTCGTCGAGCACGAAGAATTCGATGCACAGCACGCCCACATAGCCCAGCTGGGCGACGATGGCGCGCGCCGCATCCTGGGCCCGCTGCGCGCAGGCCGCGGACACGTCGGGGCCGGGCACGGTGGTGGTGAACAGGATGCCGTCGCGGTGCACGTTCTGGGCGATCGGATAGACCACCGATTCGCCATCGGCCCCGCGCGCGGTCAGCACCGACACCTCGTAGGCGAGCGGCAGCATCTTCTCGAGCAGGCAGGCCACGCCGTTCATCGCGGCGAAGGCGGCGCGCACGTCGTCGCGCGACTTCACGCGCACCTGGCCCTTGCCGTCGTAGCCCATGCGCACGGTCTTGAGGATGCCCGGCAGCAGCTCGTCCTCGATCGCGTCGATGTCGGCCTCGCTGGCGATCACCTTGTGCGGCGCCGGCATCACCTGCGAGTGCGGGAAGCTGTCCACGAAGAAGCGCTTCTCGGCGATGCGGTCCTGGGCGATCGACACGCAGGCGGCCGACGGCGCCACGAAGGCCTGTCCCGCCAGCAAGTCCAGGCTGTCGGCCGGGACGTTCTCGAACTCGGTGGTGACGGCCACGCACTGCGCGGCCAGTTCGCCGAGGGCGGCGCGGTCGGTATAGCCGGCCACGATCATCTGGTCGGCGGCCTGCCCGGCGGGACTGTCGGCGGCCGGGTCGAGCACGGCGACCTGGTAGCCCAGCGCCTGCGCGGCGTGGGCAAACATGCGGCCAAGCTGGCCGCCGCCCATCACGCCGAGGCGGGCCGGGGGAACAAACGGTGGATGCTGCGCTTTACTCATTGAAGCTTCAATCCGGTAATGTCATCGCCTTGGCGGCGTCGGTCTGCCTGATGCGGAACTGCTGCAGGCGCTCGGCCAGCGCCTCGTCGGTCGCGGCCAGCATGGCGATCGCGGCCAGCGCGGCGTTGGCGGCGCCGGCTTCGCCGATGGCGAAGGCGGCAACCGGAATCCCCTTCGGCATCTGCACGATCGACAGCAGCGAGTCTTCGCCGCGCAGGTACCTGGACGGCACCGGCACGCCCAGCACCGGCACGATGGTCTTGGCGGCGATCATGCCCGGCAGGTGGGCCGCACCGCCGGCGCCGGCGATGATGGCGCGCAGGCCGCGCTCGCGGGCGCTGCCGGCGTAGGCGAACATCTCGTCGGGCATGCGGTGCGCGGACACCACCTGCGCCTCGTACGGCACATTGAATTCCTTGAGGATGGCGACCGCATGCTGCATCACGTCCCAGTCGGACGAGGAACCCATCACCACGCCGACTACTGCGTTAACGTTGCTCGTCATGTCAGTCCTTCAAGGCCTGGCCGGTCAGGCGCTCGAGCGCTTCGGCGTACTTGGCGCGCGTTTTCTGGATCACCTCATCGGGCACGGTCGGCGCAGGTGCGGCCTTGTTCCAGTCGCTCAGGGTTTCCAGGTAGTCGCGCACGAACTGCTTGTCATACGACGGCGGCGACATGCCCACCTGGTAGCTCGACATCGGCCAGAAGCGCGACGAGTCCGGCGTCAGGATTTCATCGATCAGGTGCACGGTGCCCTGCTCGTCGAGGCCGAACTCGAACTTGGTGTCGGCGATGATGATGCCCTTGGTGGCCGCGTACCCGGCGGCGGCGGTGTACAGCGCCACCGCGTAGTCGCGCACCTGGCGCGCGATGTCGGCGCCGACGATCCGCTCGGCTTCTTCGAACGAGATGTTCTCGTCATGCGCGCCGGCCGGGGCCTTGGTCGACGGCGTGAACAGCACCCGCGGCAGCTTTTGCGCTTCCTGCAGGCCGGCCGGCAGGTCGATGCCGCACACCTTGCCGGTCTTCTGGTAATCCTTCCAGCCGGAGCCGATCAGGTAGCCGCGCACGATCGCCTCGATCCCCAGCGGCTTCATCTTCTTGACCACGATGGCGCGGCCTTCGACCTGCGCGCGCTCTTCCGGCGCGACCAGCGAGACCGGGTCGATGCCGGTGTCGTGGTTCGGCATCAGGTCCTTGTACTTGGCGAACCAGAAGTTGGACATCGCGGTGAGGATCTTGCCCTTTTCGGGGATCGGCTCATTGAGGATGACGTCGAAGGCCGACAGGCGGTCGGTCTGGATGACCAGCAGCTTGTCTTCGCCGACGGCGTAAATGTCGCGTACTTTTCCGCGGTGCAGGAAAGGCAGGGACTTCAGGTTTGTTTCGAGAACGCCAGACATGTGAATCCTTGTTGATTAAATATTTAGGGCAGCCAGCCCGGTTTGCTGTCGATGTGCAGGTCGTGCGTGACCTTGCCTTCGTATGGCGTGTCGAAGGTGCCGAGCGTGATGCCGATGCGGTCCCGATGACCATCCGCTTGCCAGGTCAGGTTCGAGCCGCACACCTTGCAAAACGTGCGCTCGACGCCGGGCGACGAGGCGTAGCGGGTGATCGACTCCGCGCCCTGCAGGATATGCAGGTCGGCCGAGGCGATGTTCGCATACGGGCCGAAGGCCGCGCCATGCTGCTTCTGGCACATCGTGCACCAGCAATTGCTGGTGCGATCGACCTTGCCGCGGATTTCGTAGCGGACCGCGCCGCACAGGCAGCTGCCTTTGTACATGGTGAAAAACGCGCCCGGAGGCGCGTGTCAGTTAGGGGTTTGTTTTAAACAGATCACTTTACGATCTGGGCCAGTTCGCCCTTCTTGTAGCGCTCGGCCATCTTTTCCAGGGTGATCGGCTTGATCTTGTCGGCCATGCCTTCGCAGCCGAAGGACAGGAAGCGCGCCTTGCAGATCTCGGTCGCCGCTTCGCGCGCCGGCTTGAGGAAGTCGCGCGGGTCGAACTTGGACGGGTTCTCGAACAGGTACTTGCGCACCGCCGCCGTCATCGCCAGGCGGATGTCGGTGTCGATGTTGATCTTGCGAACGCCGTGGCGGATGCCTTCCTGGACTTCCTCGACCGGCACGCCATAGGTTTCCTTCATGTCGCCGCCGAATTCGCGGATGATGGCCAGCAACTCCTGCGGCACCGCCGACGAACCGTGCATCACCAGGTGGGTGTTCGGGATGCGCGCGTGGATTTCCTTGATGCGGTCGATGGCCAGGATGTCGCCGGTCGGCTTGCGCGTGAACTTGTAGGCGCCGTGCGAGGTGCCGATCGCGATCGCCAGCGCATCGCACTGGGTGCGCTGCACGAAGTCGGCGGCCTGGGCCACGTCGGTCAGCAACTGCTCGCGGGTCATCGTGCCTTCGGCGCCATGGCCGTCTTCCTTGTCGCCCTTCATCGTCTCGAGCGAACCGAGCACGCCCAGTTCGGCCTCGACGGTGACGCCGATCGCATGCGAGAACTTGACCACTTCGCGCGACACTTCGACGTTGTAGTCGTACGAGGCGACGCTCTTGCCGTCCGCCTCGAGCGAGCCGTCCATCATCACCGAGGTGAAGCCGGAGCGGATCGCGGTCATGCACACCGCCGGCGACTGGCCGTGATCCTGGTGCATCACGAGCGGGATGTGCGGGTAGGCTTCGACCGCGGCATCGATCAGGTGGCGCAGGAAGGCTTCGCCGGCATACTTGCGCGCGCCCGCCGAGGCTTGCATGATGACCGGCGCACCGACGGCGTCGGCGGCGGCCATGATGGCTTGCACCTGTTCGAGGTTATTCACGTTAAACGCAGGCAGGCCATAGCCGTGTTCGGCGGCATGGTCCAGCAGTTGACGCATGGATACGAGGGACATGGTAGTACTCCAAACAATAAGAAACTGGTAGATGCTTTAGTCGAACTCTCCGACCCGCACGATCTTGAGCGCATTGGTGCCGCCGACCTGGCCCATGGGCTCACCCCAAGTGACGACGATCATGTCACCCTTTTTGACGATTCCCTTGGCGACCATCAATTCCTCCGCCTGGCGCAATACCGCGCTGCTGTCGCCCGTCTGCAGCAAATGGTTGGCGCGCACGTTACGGTACAGGGAAATTTTACGCTGTGTCGTCACGCTTGGCGTGAGCGCGTAGATCGGCGTGTCGATGCTGTGGCGGCTCATCCACAGTGCGGTCGAGCCGGACTCGGTCAGCGCCACGATCGCCTTCACGCGCAGGTGGTGCGCGGTGAACAGGGTGCCGTAGGCGATCGACTGGTCGATGCGGGTGAAGCGCACATTGAGGAAGTCGGCGTCGAGCTTGTTGTACTCGCTCTGCTCGGCCTCGAGGCAGATCGCGGCCATCATTTCGACGGTCTCGATCGGGTACTTGCCGGACGCCGTTTCGGCCGAGGTCATGACGGCGTCGGTGCCGTCCAGCACCGCGTTGGCGACGTCGGACACTTCGGCGCGGGTCGGCACCGCATTGACGATCATCGACTCCATCATTTGCGTGGCCGTGATGGCCAGCTTGTTCGATTCGCGCGCCATGCGGATCATGCGCTTCTGCAGCGCCGGCACGGCCGCGTTGCCCACTTCGACGGCCAGGTCGCCGCGCGCGACCATGATGCCGTCGGAAGCGTCGAGGATTTCCTGCAGCACAGGAATCGCTTCGGCGCGCTCGATCTTGGCGATCATCATCGGCTTGTGGTGGTAAGGCTCGCCGGCGATATTGGCCAGCTGGCGCGCCATTTCCATGTCGGTCGCGCTTTTCGGGAACGAGATCGCCAGGTAGTCGGCCTGGAACTGCATGGCCGTCTTGATGTCTTCCATGTCCTTGGCGGTCAGGGCCGGCGCGGTCAGGCCGCCGCCCTGGCGGTTGATGCCCTTGTTGTTCGACAGCTCGCCGCCGACCTTGACGGTGGTGTAGATTTCGCTGCCGATGATCTTGTCGACGATCAGCACGATCAGGCCGTCGTTGAGCAGCAGCTTGTCGGCCGGCTTGACGTCGCGCGGCAGCGCCTTGTAGTCGAGGCCCACGCGTTCCTGGTTGCCCAGTTCGCCTTTCTCGCCCCACTTCGCGTCGAGGATGAACTTGTCGCCGTTTTCGAGGAAGATCTTGCCCTGTTCGAACTTGCCGACGCGGATCTTCGGACCCTGCATGTCGGCCATGATCGCCACTTCGCGGCCGCATTCGAAGGCGGCGCGGCGCACCAGCGCGGCGCGGTCGATATGGTCTTGCGCCTTGCCGTGCGAGAAGTTCAAGCGCACGACGTCGACGCCGGCGTTGATCATCTTGACGAGGATATCGAAATCGGTCGAAGCCGGGCCAATGGTTGCAACGATCTTAGTACCACGATACATATTTATCCTTGAAGTGAAAAAGCGCCTTGAAAGTGAAAGCGCAGCCGGAAGGGCTGCGCTAGTGCTTATTTGGAGCTGCGTTGCAAGAGGATTTCCACTGCCGGCAGGGTCTTACCTTCGAGGAATTCGAGGAAGGCGCCCCCGCCCGTCGAGATATAGCCGATCTTGTCGGTGATCTGGTACTTGGCGATCGCGGCGAGGGTATCGCCGCCGCCCGCAATCGAGAAGCCCTTCGAACCGGCAATCGCCAGCGCCAGGGTTTTGGTGCCTTCGCCGAACTGGTCGAACTCGAACACGCCGACCGGCCCGTTCCAGACGATGGTGCCGGCGCCGGCGATCTGCTCGGCCAGCATGCCTGCCGTCTGCGGGCCGATGTCGAGGATCATGTCGTCGTCCGCCACCTCGGCGACCGCCTTGACGGTCGCCGCCGCCGTTGGCGAGAATTCCTTGGCGCACACGACGTCGACGGGAATCGGCACGGTCGCGCCGCGCGCGGCCATCATGTCGATGATCGCCTTCGCTTCGCCGACCAGCTCGGCCTCGACCAGCGACTTGCCGATGTTCAGGCCGACGGCCTTCATGAAGGTGTTGGCGATGCCGCCGCCGACGATCAGCTTGTCGACCTTGTCGGCCAGGGCCTTGAGGATCGACAGCTTGGACGAGACCTTGGAGCCGGCCACGATGGCCAGCAGCGGACGGGCCGGGGCGCCGAGCGCCTTGCCCAGCGCATCGAGTTCGGCGGCCAGCAGCGGGCCGGCGCACACCACCGGCGCGAACCTGGCGATGCCATGGGTGGTCGCCTCGGCGCGGTGGGCGGTGCCGAAGGCGTCGTTGACATAGATGTCGCACAATTTGGCCATCTTCTGGGCCAGCTCGTCGCTGTTTTTCTTTTCACCCTTGTTGACGCGGCAGTTTTCGAGCAGCACGACCTGGCCGGGCGCGACATCGACGCCGTCGACCCAGTCCTGTTTCAGGGCGACCGGCTGGCCCAGCAGCTCGGCCAGGCGCGCGGCGACCGGCGCCAGGCTGTCTTCCGGCTTGAACTCGCCTTCGGTCGGGCGGCCCAGGTGCGAAGTGACCATGACGGCGGCGCCGGCCTGGACGGCGGCGGCGATCGCCGGCACCGAGGCGCGGATGCGGGTGTCTTCGGTGATGTTGCCGGCGTCATCCTGCGGCACGTTCAGGTCGGCGCGGATGAACACGCGTTTTCCCTTCAGCGCTTGTTGGTCGATCAGGTCTTGCAAACGGGTGAAATTGAGAACAGCGTGCATGGCATCCCAAAAGTCGAATGTGGAAAGAACGCTATTTTACCTGATGCACGGCCCGAAACATGCCAAAACCCCTATTCCAAAATCAGGCGGAGGGCAGTGAAGAACAGCATACCAAAGATGATTGTTTGCAACATGTTGCGCCGCAGCACGTAAAACACGACGGAGGCGATGCCGGCGACCAGCTTCAGATTGGTCCAGCCGAGCTGCAACTGGCCCTCCGCGCCCAGCAGCAGGTCGGGCGCGACGATCGCCGCCAGCGCGCAGGCCGGGGCGAAGCGCAGCATTTCCTGGACCCGCTTCGGGATCGTGATGTGGTGGCCGATCAGCCAGAACGAGCTGCGGGTGGCGGCGGTGGCCACGGCCAGCGCGCCGATCGTGGCCCAGATTTCCCAGTCAGCCATGGCGCCCCGCCTTCTTTTCCAGGGTTTCCTCGACCACCATGGCGGCGATCATGCCCAGCAACACGGCCGCCAGCAGGCCCAGCTTGTACGGCAAGCCATGCGCCAGCACGGCGGTGGCGCTGGCCACGACCACCCCGCACAGGGCGGCGCTGCCGACCGTCAGCGGGATCATGATGCAGATGATGGCCAGGGTGCCGGCGAAGCCGAGGCCCCATGCGGCCGGCACCGTGCTGCCGAGGAAGATGCCGGCGATCGAGCCGACCTGCCAGGCGGTCCAGTTCGGGTACAGCAAGCCCTTCAAATACGACACCTTGCCGGGCGCCGGCGCCTCGGTCGGGTAGCGCCGCAGGAACAGGCCGACCGTCATGTCGCCGGCGGTGTAGCCCAGCGCGAAGCGCTTGTGCCAGGGCAAGTGGGCGAAATGGGGGGCCAGCAGCGCGGAAAAGATGACAAAGCGCAGGTTGACGACCAGGGCGGTGGCGAAAATGACCCAGATCGGCGCATTCGCGGCGATCAGCGGCAGCGAGGCCAGCTGGGCCGAACCGGCGAACACCAGCAAGGTCATGCCGAGCGCCTGCGGCACGGTCAGGCCGGTCTTGACCATCGCGACGCCGACCACCACGCCCCAGGCGCCGATGCCGAACAGGGTCGGCATGCCTTCCTTGACGCCCAGGCGCCAGATGGCCGGGTCCTCGTCGGGCGGCCGCTCAGGCAGGCTCATGTGGTTTTCCCGCCACAGCCGGGGCGCGCGGGAGTCAAGGCTAAAGTCAGGCGGACGGGCATCAAGCGCAATTCATGGTCAGCGCCGCTGCCCGGGAAGGGGCAAGCACGGCCGGGATTCGGATTGCATATTTTACCGATCATTTCGGCAAACTGCTGAATCGACTAAAATCGTGGCTTTGGCATTCACAGTTTTGGAGAATTCATGAACGACAAGAGCACCCCTGCGGTTGAACTGGGCGAAAAAGACTTGCCGGCCCATTGCCCGAACGCGGCAATGCCGCTGTGGTCGTCGCACCCGCGCGTGTTCCTGGACTTCGGCCACGACGGCCAGGCCAAGTGCCCGTACTGCGGCACCACCTACCGCCTCAAACCCGGCACCGCGCTGTCGCACCACTAAGCCGGCCATGGTGGGACACAAGCAAATGAACGGCAGCGCCGCCGAAGTCGAAGCCGCTTTCTACGAGGCGCTGAACCGGGCCGACATCGATGCCTTGATGCTGCTCTGGGCCGACGACGAGGAAATTGTCTGCATCCACCCGGGCGGTCCGCGCCTGCGCGGCCATGCCGCGATCCAGGCCTCGTGGGAAGCGATCCTGGAACGGGGCGGCCTGCAGATCCGCCCGTCCCAGCTGCACGAAACCCATAACCTGATGTGCGCCGTGCACACCGTGATCGAGGGCGTGACGTCGAGCGCCAGCGAACCGGCCCACCTGGTCGCCACCAACGTCTACATCAAGACCCCGCAAGGCTGGCGCATCGTGCTGCACCACGTGTCGGTGGCGCCGGGCGCCGTGCCGGCCCAGGCCCTGCCGTCGAGCCTGCATTAAGCCCGGCATGCGCTACCCGGCTCCCCTGTGGCTGCCGAGCGGCCACCTGCAAACCATCTACCCGGCCGTCGCGATCGGCAAGCCGGACGTCGCCTACCGGCGCGAGCGCTGGGAGGCGCACGACGGCGACTTCGTCGATGTCGATTTCGTCGACGGCCAGCCGGGCCAGCCCTTCGTGGTGCTGTTCCATGGGCTGGAGGGCTCGTCCGCCAGCCACTACGCGCGCGCCCTGATGGCGGCGCTGGCGGCGCGCGGCTGGTCGGGCGCGGTGCCGCATTTCCGCGGCTGCTCCGGCGAGGCGAACCGCGCCCCGCGCTTCTACCATTCGGGCGACGCCGGCGAGATCGACTGGATCGTGCGGCGCCTGCGCGGCATGGCCGGCGGCCGCTTCTACGCGGCCGGCGTGTCGCTGGGCGGCAATGCGCTGCTGCGCTGGCTCGGCGAATCGCAGGGCCAGGCCAGCTTCGTCGACGCCGCCTGCGCGGTGTCGGCCCCGCTCGACCTGGCGCGCGGCGGCGAATCGCTGTCGTCCGGCGTCAACATGCTGTACACCCGCATGTTCCTGCGCTCGCTCAAGCCGAAGAGCCTGGCCAAGCTGGCGCAGTATCCCGGCCTGTTCGACCGCGGCGCGCTGCTGGCCGCGCGCAACCTGTATGAATTCGACAACGTGGTGACGGCGCCGCTGCACGGCTACCGCGACACCGACGACTACTGGGACCGCGCCTCGGCCAAGCACGTGCTCGGCGACATCACCGTGCCGACCCTGGTGCTGAACGCGCGCAACGACCCTTTCCTGCCAGGCATTTACCTGCCGAAGCGCGCGTCGCGCAGCGTGACGCTCGAGTATCCTGAGCATGGCGGCCACGTCGGCTTCGCCGTCGGCGGCCTGCCAGGCAGGCTCGACTGGCTGCCGCAGCGCCTGCTGCATTTCTTCGAAGGCAAACATGGATGACATCGTCAAGCAGGCGATGGCCAAGTGGCCATCGGTACCGCACTGCTACGGCTGGCTGGCGCTGGATGCGCGCGGCGCCTGGCGCATGCGCGATGAACGGGCCCAGCACCTCGGCCTGCCCGGCGACAAGCTGAACCAGCCGGCGCTGGTCGGCTTCATCAACCGCAACTACGGCGTGGACGAGCGCGGCTGCTGGTATTTCCAGAACGGCCCGCAGCGGGTGTACCTGGAGCTGGAGGCGGCGCCCTACATCGCGCGCACCGATCCGCAGCAGGGGCTGCTGGTGCAGACCGGCGCGGCGCTCGGCGCGCTCGACGGCGCCTGGCTGGGCACGGACGGGGCGCTGGTCTTCCAGAGCGGGACTGTCATGGCCCGGCTGGACGACCGCGACCTGGCGCAGGCGATGCAGGCGCTCGAGTTCGACGGGCGGCCGGCGACCGACGAGGATTTGCTGGGGTGGATGGCCGGCGGCGAAGGCGAGCTGGTGCTGCGCTACAAACAGCAGCGGGTGGGGGTGGAGCGGATCGATGCGGCCGAGGTGCCCGCGCGCTTTGGCTTTGTCCTGTCCCCCGCGGCCTTGAAACAGGCGTAGGGTGGGTGAGCTGGGGGGCGCCTACTTCTTCGCGTCCTTCATTTCCTCGCGCCGCCTGGCCTGCCACTCGCGCTCGCGCGCATCGATCAGCGCCATGTCGTAAAAGCTCGCATCGTTCGACTTGCGCGCGATATTGAGCTGGGCCAGCGCGGCCAGCATGCCGCCGCCCAGCGCATACGACTCGGCCAGCGCCAGGTGCTGCAGCGCCAGCTTGCCCTGCTTCGCATAGGCCTTGGCCAGCAAGTCGTACAGCTTCGGCTCTTCCCGGTACAGCTGCACCTGGTCGCGCAGGTAGCTGGTCGCCTGATCGAGCTTGCCGGTGGCGATCAGCGCATCGGCATACTGGCGCGCGATGCCGCGCGACAGCGGGAACTGGCGCTGCGCCTGCTCGGCCTCGGCCAGCCCGGCCAGCTTGACCGCCGCCGGCTGCGCCTCGGCCAGCTTGATCTCGATGCCGAGGCTGGCGAACATCGCGCCGCCGTCGGATCCGGCTTCGCCGCTGGAAAACACGGCGCGCTCGGGCGGCTTCATGGTCAGCTTCGCCTTGTCGAGCCACTGCTGGGCCTTGGCCAGCTCGCCGCGCTTGAGCGCGAGGTAAGCCAGCCCGTACTGGGCGCCGGCCTGCTGCTGGCGGGAGAGGTTGGACAGCTGGGCGGTCAGCACCTTCGCGGTCTCGGCATAGCCGGACGTGCTTTCGTCCTGCAGCACCCGGATGCGCCCGCGCACCAGGTGGAATTCGATGCTGTCGACGCGCTGGCGGTACGGCGTTTCGCGGATCCGCGCCTGGATGTCGGAGATGCGCTCGGTCGTCAGCGGGTGGCTGCGCAGGCTGGCCGGCGCGGCGTCCGAATAGGAGCGGCTGGCCGCCTGCATGCGCTGGAAGAAGGCCACCATGCCGGAGGCGTCGTAGCCGCCCGCGCTCATGATCTGGAAGCCGACCCGGTCCGCCTCGCGCTCGGCCTCGCGGCTGAAATTGAGCTGGCGCTGGATCGCCAGGCCCTGCCCGCCCATGAACACGCCGATCGCCGCGTCCGAGCTGGCGCGCGAGGCGAGCGCGGCCAGCACCATGGCCGCCAGCGGGATCAGCGCATCCTGCTTCTGCTGGCCGATCATGCGCGCGATGTGGCGCTGCGCGACGTGGCCGATCTCGTGCCCCAGCACCGAGGCCAGTTCGGATTCGGACTGGGCCGCCAGGATCAGCGCCGAGTGGGCGGCGATGAAGCCGCCCGGCAGCGCGAAGGCGTTGAGCATCGGGTCGCGCACGGCGAAGAAGTAATAGTCGGCATTCGTCTCGCCGCGCGCGCCCGGATAGGACGCGACCAGGGCGCCGCCGAAATTGTTCAGGTACTCGAGGATCGGGTCGTCGTCGAGGAAATCGACGTTGCGCCGGATGTCGCGCATGATTTCCTCGCCCAGCTTGCGCTCGAACACGGGCGACATGTCTTCGCGCGCGGCGTCGCCCAGCGTGGGCAGGGCGCTGCTGCCGGGGCTGGCTGCGGCCTGCGCCTGCACCGGCGGCGCAGCGCAGGGCAGCGCCGCCAGCGCGCTGGCAAAGCCGATGGCGAGCGCGCGCCGCAAGGACGCGGCCAGCCGGGTAGGGACGGGAGCAGGGTTCGGGTTCACGGTGCTATGATAACCGCAACCGGCGGCGCCGCGCTCGCGCTGCGACGCCCTTTCTGTAACACTTTGCATCGCACCCAAATGACTTCACCACTGACCCATTTCGACAGCGCCGGGCAAGCCCACATGGTCGATGTCGGCGCCAAGGCCGACACCCACCGCATCGCCGTGGCCGCCGGCACCATCCGCATGCAGCCGGCCACGCTGGCGCTCATCGCCTCGGGCAATGCCAAGAAAGGCGATGTGCTCGGCATCGCGCGGATCGCCGCCATCATGGGCGCCAAGCGCACCGCCGACCTGGTGCCGCTGTGCCATCCGCTGGCGCTGACCCGGGTGACGGTCGCGTTCGACATTGACGAGAAGGCAAGCTGCGTGCATTGCACCGCGCAGGCTGAACTGGTGGGCAAGACCGGGGTCGAGATGGAGGCGCTGACCGCGGTCCAGGTCGGCCTGCTGACCATTTACGACATGTGCAAGGCGGCCGACCGCGGCATGGTGATCACCGATGTGCGGGTGCTGGAAAAGCAGGGCGGCAAGAGCGGCGATTGGCACGCCGACACCGCGCAACATTGATGCACTGACAAATGTTGCTGTAAAGCTCTACGCCAGCTATGATGGACGCTCCATTCAAGAGGTGACCATCATCGAGACCGCTCACGATCCAGCAAGCAAAGGCATCCATGTCTCGGCCGTCATGCCCTGCCTGAACGAGGAAAACACCCTCGGCATGTGCATCGAAAAGGCCCAGGCCTGCTTCAAGCGGCTCGGCGTGGCCGGTGAAGTGGTGGTCGCCGACAACGGCTCGACCGACCGTTCCGTCCAGATCGCCGAAGCGCTCGGCGCGCGCGTCGTGCATGTCCCGGTCAAGGGCTATGGCGCTGCGGTGTCGGCCGGCGCCCGTGCCGCCTGGGGCCGCGTGATCATCATGGGCGACTCGGACGACTCGTACGACTGGTCCCAGCTGGACAACTTCATCACGGCGGTCGACGCCGGCAGCGACCTGGTCATGGGCAACCGCTTCCGTGGCGGCATCGAGCCGGGCGCAATGCCGCCCCTGCACCGCTACCTGGGCAACCCGGTGCTGTCCTTCATTTCCAAGATCGCATTCCGGATCCCGGTCGGCGACTTCCACTGCGGCATGCGCGCGTTCAGCGCCGACGCCTTCCGCCGCATGCGGCTGTCGGCCACCGGCATGGAATTCGCCACCGAGATGGTGGCCTCGGCTTCGCGCATCGGCCTGAAAGTGACGGAAATCCCGATCAAGCTGTACCCGGACAAGCGCGGCCGCCCGCCCCACCTGCGCTCGTTCCGCGACGGCTGGCGCCACCTGCGCTTCATCCTCAGCCATTCGCCGGACCATATGTTCCTGTGGCCGGGCATCGGCATGTTCCTCGTCGGCATGGCCATGATGGGGGCGCTGATGGCCGGCCCGGTCACCGTCGGCGGCAAGTATTTCGGCGTGCACTTCAATATCCTGGGCGCGATGCTGGCCCTGATCGGCACCAATATCGTGTCGATGGGCATGCTCGGCAAGGTCATCCTCGGCATCGGCCCGCCCGACCGCTCGCCCTTCCTGCGCCGCATGCTGGCCCATCCGCACCTGCTCGAACTGACCTTGGCCGTCGGCGGCGCCGGCCTGCTGGGCGGGCTGGCGGTCGACGGCGCCCTGCTGCTGCGCTGGCTCGACTCGAATGAAAGCATGGCCGACTCGGTCAACCTGGCGATCGTCGCCTCGACCGTCATCGCGATCAGCCTGGAGGTGATGTTCTCGGCCTTCCTGCTGTTCCTGGCCCGCGTGCGGCTCGACGAGGCGCGCCGTTCGACCGATGTGCCCGATCCGCTGAGCGCAGTGGCCCAGGCCAGGAACGCCGGGCAAGCGCCCGCCAGCCGATGAAAAGCCGCCTGCGTCCGGCGATCTGGATTCCGGACGCCTATCCCCTGCGCAAGCTGGCCAGCTGCCTCGAGGACGTGGTGGGGCGCCGCTTCGGGCACCGCCCGGGCGCGGCCATCGTCGATTTCGGCTGCGGCGATTCGCCCTACCAGCCCCTGTTCGATGCGCAATCGCTGCGCTACCTGAGCTGCGACCTGCCCGGCAGCGGCGCGGCGATCGAGTTCGAGCCGGGCCAGACGGTGCCGGTCGACAGCGGCAGCGCCGACGGCGTGGTGTCGTTCCAGGTGCTCGAGCATGTATGGGACCTCGGCTGGTATCTGCGCGAAGCGCGCCGCATGCTCAAGGACGATGGCGTGCTGGTGCTGTCGACCCACGGCGTCTGGCCTTACCACCCGCATCCGACCGACTTCCGGCGCTGGACCCGGCCCGGCCTGGTGTGCGAAATCGAAAGCCATGGTTTCGACGTGCATGAGAACCATGCCCTGGTCGGCCCGCTGGCCTGGACCGTGCTGTTCCAGGCGATGGCCCTGGGCGCGGTGCTGGGCAAGCTGCCGCTGGTCGGCACATTCATCAGCGGCGCGGTGGCGACCCTGGTCAATCCCTGGCTGTGGCTGGCGGACAAAATCACCCCGAGACAATGGGCAACCGAGAATGCGGCAATTTACCTGGTCGTAGCGACCAAGAAGAAGAGCGATGGCGTATAGAGACAATATCCTGACGCTGGCAGAGCCCTGCCTGCGATCGATCGAAGTCGGCTCGGTCCTCGATTTCGGCTGCGGCGACGGCTTCTTCGCCACCAAAATGCCGGCCCTGCTGCGCGGCGCAAACATCACGCCGATCGATGTGTACCGGCGCCCGAACTGCCTGGTCGAACCGATCATCTACGACGGCGGCGTGCTGCCCTTTGCGGACCGCCAGTTCGATCTCAGCTACGCCATCGATGTGCTGCACCATTGCAAGGACCCGCTGGTCAACCTGCGCGACCTGATGCGCTGCACCGGCCGCTACCTGTTCCTCAAGGACCACACCTACAGCACGCCGGCCGGCTACGCCGCGCTGTGCGTGATGGATGAACTGGGCAACCGCCGCTTCTCGATCCCCTCGCTGTACCACTACCAGAAGCGCTGGTCCTGGGTCGAGCTGATCGAGTCCTCTGGCTTTCGCCGGGTATCGCTGATCGAGTCGCCGCAAGTGCACACCGGCCTGTTCGGCGCCGCCACCAACAGCCTGCAATTCATCGGGCTGTGGGAACGGACCTGATGTCGCCCGGCGAGCTGTTGCGGCAACTGCCATCGCTGAAGTACCTGATGGTGGGCGCCTTCTGCGCCCTGCTCAACCTCGCCATCCAGAACGTGGCGGTGCTGGTCTTCGGCGCCCACTATGCGCTGGCCAGCCTGCTGTCCTTCCTGGTGCTGGTGCCGCTGAGCTTTTACATCCACAAGAAATTCACCTTCGGCACCCAGGCCAGCCTGTCGGCCAAGCGCTTCGCGCTGTACACCGTCCAGTGGACCGTGCTGCTGTTCGTAAACATCCTGCTGCTGGCCCTGTTCGTCGACCTGCTGCATCTGCACGTCAGCGTGGCGATCCTGCTGGTCGCCATCATCATCCATGTGCTCAGCTACTTGTACTCGCGCAGCTACGTCTTCAAGGCCGAGGCGCGGGCAAAATGAGCGGCGCTGCAAAGGCGATGCGCATCGTTTCGGTCACCCATTATTTCCCGGCCCGCAAGGGCGGCATCGAAATCGTCGCCCACGAAATCAACCGCCGCCTGGCCGAACGCGGCCACCATGTCGACTGGTTCGCCAGCGCCAGCGAAGTGCTGCCTGCCGCGCAAGCGCGGCTCCATTACCGTCCGATGCAGGCGATCCACCTGGCCGAGCGCCTGCTCGGCATCCCGCTGCCACTGTGGCTCGGCGGCGGGGTGCCGGGCCTGTGGGCCGCCATCCGCGACTGCGACGCGGTGCATGTCCACGATTTCATCTACCCGGGCTCGATGCTGGCGATGGCCATGGCGCGCTGGCACCGCAAACCGGTGGTGCTGACCCAGCACATCGGCGAGATTCCGTACAACAGCAAGCTGCTGTCGGCCACGCTGTCGGCCGCCAACCATGTGGCCGGGAAGATCGCGCTGCGCAGCGCTTCCCAGGTGGTGTTCATCAGCAATGCAGTGGAAGACTATTTCCGCGGTTTCGTCCAGTTCCGCCGCGCGCCGGCCTATATCCCGAACGGCGTCAACACGGCCCTGTTCCACCCGGCCGGCGGCGCCGCGCGCGCCGCGCTGCGCGAGCGCCTCGGCATCCCCGACGGCGCCGCCGCCTGCCTGTTCGTCGGCCGCTTCGTCGAAAAGAAGGGCATCAAACTGCTTGCGCAGCTGGTGCCGCTGACGCCTGCCATCGACTGGCTGTTCGCCGGGCATGGGCCGCTGCGCCCGCCCGAGCCGCCAGGCCAGGCGGTGCGCATCTTCGAGTCCCTGGGCCATGCGGCGCTGGCCGACCTGTACCGGGCGGCCGACCTGCTGGTGCTGCCTAGCCAGGGCGAGGGTTTCCCGCTGGTGGTGCAGGAAGCGATGGCCTGCGGCCTGCCGGCCCTGGTCAGCGATTCGACCGCGGCCGGCTGCCAGGAAGCGCGCGGCCTGCTGGCCGAATTGCCGGTCACTGGCGATGGCGCCGTGCAGCAATGGCTGGCCGGCCTGGAGGCGCTGGTGGCGGACCGCGCCGCGCTGCAGGCCAGGCGGGCGCAGGTGGCCGAATTCGCGCTGCAGCGCTGGAGCTGGGAACACGCGGTGGCGCAATACGAACGCTTCTACGCCACGCCGGCCCGCTGCTGACCACGCTCAGGGACAGACCGCGGCCTTGGCCGGCAGCGCCTTCTCCAGCACATCGATCATGCCGACCTTCACTTCGGGCTTGTTCGTGAACACATTGCGGTAAGTCACCAGCCCATTTCCATGCTGCTCCAGCACGGTGTCCGTATTGCCGTAGTTGCGCCAGAACTGCTTGCCGTTGCCTTCGCTTTCGAGGCCGCGCGGCTGGAAAATATGCGGGCACATCAGCTCCAGGCGGCCGAACACCTCATCCATGCGCCGCTTGCTGGCGAGATAGGCATCGAAACGCTCCGCCGGCCAGCTCAGCGGCTTGGTCTTGCAGGAAATATAGTATTTATAGGTATCGGCCTCGCCCGGCCCATGGCGCTGCACGAAACGGATGCTCAGGCAGGTGTCGAGGTCGGCCTCGAGGCGGAAGCGCACCAGCGCGACATTGAAATCGTCGGCCGTGAACTGGTCCTTGCTGAAGCGCTTCATCACGCGGGTGCGGCCGCGGTATTTCTCCATCAGGGCGCGCGTCCGGGCGTTCTCCTTGACCACGTACTGGCCCGAGACATTCATCATGCTCGATCGCGGCGCCAGGAAAGGCAGCATGAAGGACGCCGGCAGCGCACTCAGGTGCAGGTAGAGGCTGGGCTCTTTCAGCAACGGCGGCGGGATGTCCAGCTCGAACCAGGAAGCGCCCCAGCCGGCCGGCGTCCAGCGGCGGTCGCTGCCGAAACCCGCCAGCGCCGTTTGCAGCAGCACCAGCGCGACACTTGCATACACGAGGAAACGGGGCCGGCCCGTGAAGCGGAACAGGAGCGTGGCGAGGATCACCGAAGCCAGGCAGGACATCGGCAGGAAATAGCGGCTGTTGCCCGAAGACAGGACCCACATGCCCCATGCCAGCGCGACGCCGAGGCCGAGCGCGGCCAGCAGCCTTTGTCCCTCGAACGCCGGGAAGGGGGCGGCCGCGGACCACTTGCCCACGCCCGGACGGCCCAGCACAGATTTCACGGCGAACAGCGCCAGCAGGATCACCAGCGCGGCATAGCGCAGGTCCGGGCCCACCATTTCGATGTGGATGCCCTGGTTCGGCAAGGCCATGTAGAAAGGCTTGAGCAGCAACTCCGCAAACGACGCCGGAATGAAGCGGTAGTGCTTGAGCGCGCCGTCGGTGAAGTCCGGCGCATGGAAAATGTTGTTAAATAATGGAAAGAAGGGGTTGCCGAACTGCTCCCAGATCTGCCATGCCCACCAGCCGCCGGCCAGCAGCACGCCGGCCAGGCCGGCCAGCGCGAACACCAGCACCGACTGCGCGCGCGCCTTCCAGCTGCCTGGCGCGAGCAGCAGCAGCGGCAGCGCCGTGACCGAGAAGAACAAGTTGGTCAGTTTGAGCGCCACCGCGATGCCGATCAGCAGTCCGGCCAGTGCGACCCAATTGCGCCGTGGCGCATGGAATTCGCGGACCAACAGGTACCAGCCGGCCAGCACTGGCACGCTGGTCGTGATCTCGTTGAATGTGTTGCCCAGTTCCAGGATAAAGACCGGATTGCAGAAGGCAAAAAAGACCGCCAGCCCGACCGGCACCCAGGCCGTCGTCCCGTCCCGCCGCCGGTTGAGGAGCAGCGCGATTTCATAGACGATCAACAGGTTCAGCACATGAAACAGCGCCAGCAGCGCCACCACCAGCTGCGGGGCGAGTCCCTGCTTGAGCATCAGGTAGAACGGCACGTGCGAATACGGGTTCAGATAACCCTGGGTGCTGGCGGCAAAATAATCGGCGGCGAGCCGGTTTTCGATGGCGTTATAGCCGGCATACACATGGTAGCTGAGCGAGTCCCAGTTGTAGTCCTTGCCCAGGTAATGTGCCGCCGCCATGCCCAGCACGACGATCAGTGCATAGGCCAGGATGTGCCGGCTATCCTTCAATGCCATAGTCATTCCTTGTTGCTTGAAGCGGATCAGGGACAGATCGCCGCCTTGTTCGGCATGGCCTTTTCCAGCGCCTCGATCTGGCCGACGGCAACGTCGGCCGTATGCACGAATACATTGCGGTAGGTCACCAGCCCCGACTCGTACTGCTGCAGCACGGTGTCGGTGTTGACGTAGTTGCGCCAGTACTGCTTGCCATCGCCTTCGTTGACCAGCCCGCGTGGCTGGAACAAGTGCGGGCACACGGTTTCAAGGCGGTCGAACACGGCGTTGGCGCGCCGCTGGCTGGCGCGGAAGGCATCGCGCTCGGCGTCGGACCATTGCAGCGGCCTGGTCTTGCACGAAATGAAGTGCGCATTGCGCTTGACCTGGGTCAGCGGATGGCGATGCAGGAATTTCATGTCGAGGCAGGAAGCCATGTCGACCTCCATTCCGAACCGGACCAGGGCATAGTTGAAATGCTTCGCTTCGATCTCGGTGCCGCCAAAGCGGCGCATCACCCGCACCTTGCCCGCATGCCTGGCCAGCAGCGCCTGCAATTTTGGCGAACGTTCGTCGACCACATACTGTCCCGTCACGTTGATCATGCTCGAGCCTTGCGGCAGGTAGGGAAGCAGGAACGACGCCGGTTGCGCATTCAGGTGCATGTACAGCGCCGGCTCCTGCTGCAGCTGGGCAGGGATGTCGAGCTCGAACCAGGCCTGGCCCCAGCCGGCCGGCGTCCAGCGGTGCTCGCTGGTCGCGACCGTCGTGACGGCCTGCAGCAGCACCAGCGGCACGGTGCAATAGGCCACGAAACGCAACTGGGCGGAGAAGCGGAACAGCAGGCTCGCCAGGACCACCGAGGCCAGGCTGGACATCGGCAGGAAGTAGCGGCTGTTTCCGGAAGACATGACCCATACCAGCCAGGCCAGCAGCACGCCCAGGGTCAGGGCGAGCAGCACCCGGCCACCCTGGAACGGGGGGAAGGGATCGCGCCGGGCCCAGGCGCCGACCTGCATCGAAGCGAACGCATATTTCAGGCCGAACAAGCCCAGCAACAGGACCAGGGCAGCGTAGCGCATGTCCGGTCCCATGGTTTCAAGGTGGATGCCGCTGCCCGGCATCACCATCATGAAGGGCTTGAACAGCACATCGCCCACCGAGTCCGGCAGGAAGCGATGGTGCTTGAGCACGGCGTCGGTGAACTCGGGCGCATGGAAGAACTGGTTGAACAGCGGGAAGAACGGGTTGCCGAACATGTCCCACAACTGCCATGCCCACCAGCCGCCGCCCAGCAGGAACCCGAGCAGGCCGGCGGCGGCGAACACCAGCACCGACTGCGCGCGCGCCTTCCAGCTGGCTGGCGCCAGCAGCAGCAGCGGCAGCGCCGTGACCGAGAAGAACAGGTTGGTCAGCTTGAGCGCCACCGCGAGGCCGATCAGCAGGCCGGCCAGGGCGATCCGGCTGCGCCGCGGCGCATTGAATTCGCGGATCAGCAGATACCAGCCCGCCAATACCGGCACGCTGGTGCTGATCTCGTTGAAGGTGTTGCCAAGCTCGAGGAAGAAGACCGGATTGCAGAAAGCGAGGAACACAGCCACCCAGACGGCGGGCCAGGCCACCGTGCCGTCCTGCCGCTTGTTGATCAGGATCGCAATCTCATACACGATCAGCAGGTTCAGCAGATGGAACAGGGCCAGCATCGCGACGACCAGCTGGGGCGCGAAGCCGTTCTTGACCATCAGGTAGAACGGCACATGCGAGTACGGCGTCAGGTAGGCTTGTGAACTGGCCGCGAAGTAGTCCGCGCCGAGCCGGTTTTCGACGCCGCTGAAGCCGGCATAGAAGTGGTAGCTCAGGGAGTCCCAGTTGAAGTCCTTGCCAAGGACCAGCGCCGTCACGAGCCCGGCCACCACGATCAGGGCGTACGACCACAGGCGCCGCCAGTTCCTTGCATCCATTAATTGTTCCCTTTATTTCCAACCATCAATATAGACTGTTAAGCAAGTAAGCACAACGCAGGCGGCCGGCCGCCAGCAGAACTGGACATTTCCAAAATAAAACAATGACCGCTTGAAGCTTTTTGTACAAATGATATTATTAACTTCGCCTTGCCCATTCGGGCGGGCCGTATTCCGGGAGAAGTATGGTGGGCACTGCGCTGGCGGCTGAGCAAAAACCGCAGGAATACGAATTCGAGTCGATGAATTTGCAAGTCGGCGGCCGCCTGCAATTCATTACGCACCGCCATATCAAGCCGGTGCAGTACTTTTCGACCCTGATCGGCTACGTCAGGGACGAGTACCTGATCGTCCGCATCCCGACCGAAAACGGCGCCCCGATCGCACTCACCGAAGGCGAAAAACTGACGATCCGCGTGTTCTCGGGCGTGATCGTGTGTTCCTTCGCCTGTACCGTGGAACGGATTTTCGGCCGTCCGCTGCTGTATGCCCATGTGTCCTTCCCGGACCTTATCCAGGGCACCAGCTTGCGCGCGGCGATGCGGGTCAAGGTCGACATCCCGGCCCAGATCACCGGCGCGCGCCCTGGCTCGGTGCCGTCGAACGTGTTCCTGGTGAACCTGTCGGTGACCGGCGCGCTGATCGAGTCGACGCGCAAGCTGCCGCCGGCAGAGGAGGAAGTGACCCTGCAGTTCACGCTGATCGCCGAGCCGGGCAACCAGCAAGTGATCGTCACCACCCGCGCCAGCATCCGCAACGTGAATGTGGTCAAACCCGCGCCCGAGCGCTCCGAGGTATTCACCTACGGCGTCCAGTTCATCGACCTCGATCCGACTCACTACACCCTCCTGCAAAACCTGACCTACGAAGCGATGATCGCGGACCGCCAGAAGATCGTCTGAGGCAAGCGGGCGCGCCATGCAAAAAGCCCCGCGAACGGGGCTTTTCGGGGGCTGGCCAGGCGTGCTGAACACGCCCGGGTCAGCAATTAGACGCCGTCGCAGACGCCGACTGGGCCGATCAGTTTCTGAACGACCAGGGTCGACGCGCAAGACCACTGGCCAGCGGTGTCGCGGGTCAGCGTGATCACGCCGCCTTTGACCGTTGCCGGGCCGCCCTGGATGGTGCAGGTCAGGGTGGTGGCGGTCGCTGACAGCAGGCAGTTGGCGGTGGCCGTGGTGGCCAGGCCCATGCCGGCCAAGTCGGCTGGTGCGGTACCTGGGGTGTTGCCGTCGTTCAGGGCAACGTCGAATGCGGTTTTGCCGGAGCTGACTTCACCCAGTGCAGCGGCGAACTTCGACTTGGCCACATAGTCCTGGTACGCAGGGATTGCGACCGCTGCCAGAATACCGATAATTGCAACAACAATCATCAGTTCGATCAGGGTGAAACCTGCTTGGGCTTTCTTAACAATCTTCATCGATTTCATGGTAATTCTCCGGTGGGTTGTATGGTACGTCTTGCCTTGGTGCCGCCATTACCTATCAGCAATTGGCGTGCCAGCCGTTTTGGCCCGCTTTCCTTGCAAGCCCGACATCAATTGCGGCAGTGATTGCCGTTTTGTGTCAAACGCGCTGACATTTTTTGTCAGTCCAGAACAGAACCTGTCACTGCCGGCATGATCTCCATGCTCCGCTAAAAAAAATGCCCCTTGCGGGGCATTCTTGCTTAACGAGAAAATTCAGGCACCGACACAAATCCCGTCGCCTCCCACGAACTTCTTGATGACGGTCGTGCTGCAGGTCCAGGTAGGCTCCCCGCCACTGGCGTTGACCACGCGCGTTATTGTGATGGTTTCGCCCCGGACCCCGTTTGGACCGCCAACGATCGTACAGACCAGAATGTTGTTCGCCGTCAGCGACGCCGTCAGCGCGTTCGAGCAATGCTCGGTCGCGGATGCCATGCCGATAATGTCGAAGGTCGGCGCAATGCCATCATTGAGGGTGACATCAATACCGGTCTTGGCCGAGGTCACCTCATGCAGGGCGCCCGCGAACTTGGCCTTGGCCACGAAATTCTGGTAACTAGGAATGGCCACGGCGGCCAGGATGCCGATGATGGCGACGACGATCATCAATTCCACCAGCGTGAAGCCGCGCTGGCTTGCTGGCAATCGACCTTTGAATGCAAACATGTTTTCCCCCGGTATGACGGCTGTCTCTGTCCTGATACAGCAAACGCCGTGCCATATGGAAAAACCACCGCTTGCCCCGGAAGCAAGCCCAAACACGCAATTTGTGTCAATGAAGATGACAAATCTTGTCATATCGCCGACAAAGTTTGTACAACGACAAGAAACCGCCGCGGTTTACTGGACCGGCTCGATAATCGTGAACAGCATCGCCGTGCCGGCCAGCTCGATGGCGTCGCCGTCGTACAGCGGGCAGTCGTCCTTGCCCACTTCCTTGCCATTGACCGTGGGCGCGGTGGCGCCGTCGGTGTGGCGCATGAAGTAGCCGTCGGCCTGGCGGCCGATCACGACCACCAGCAAGCCGGGCGTGCCGAGCGTGGTCAGTGGCTTGGTCAGCGACAGCTTCTTGCCGGCATTGACGCCGTTGCGCACTTCGATGGTGGCCAGCGGCAGCGGGCGCGGCTGCACGCCTTCCGGCGCCGGCGCCGGCTTGACCTTGCGCGGCCCGGCCACGAAATTGATCTGGAAGATGGCGATCGCGATCTGGTCGCGGTCGGTCAGCAGGCGCTTGCGGATCCGCTCGCCGTTGACGAAAGTGCCGTTGGTGCTGCCCACGTCCTCGAGGAAGGCGTCGTTCATCGTCGTGATGAAGGCGGCATGGTGGCCGCTGACGGCCCGGTGCTCGAGCACGATGTCGTTCTGCGGATGGCGCCCGACCGTCAGCCTCTCCTTGTCGAGTTCGACTTCCCTGACGGTTTCGCCACCCCTTGTAATGATGATTTTTGCCACGCATGCCCTCCGTTGACGCCCGCGAATTCACCCCGAAATGAACACGGGGAGCGCTCGGCTCCCCGTTATTATATTAACTACTCTTGCAGCCAGGCGCTAATTAAAGCATGGCCTTGAGCAAACGCGCCATCTCGGACGGGTTCTTGGTCGCCTTGATGCCGCACTCTTCCATGATGTCGAGCTTGGCCTGGGCGGTATCGGCGCCGCCCGAGATCAGCGCCCCGGCGTGGCCCATGCGCTTGCCTGGCGGCGCGGTGACGCCGGCGATGAAGCACACCACCGGCTTCTTCATGTTGTCCTTGATCCAGTACGCCGCGTTCGCTTCGTCAGGACCGCCGATTTCGCCGATCATGATGACGGCGTCGGTATCCGGATCGTCGTTGAACATCTTCATGACGTCGATGTGCTTCAAGCCGTTGATCGGGTCGCCCCCGATACCGACTGCCGACGACTGGCCCAGGCCGAGCGCGGTCAGCTGGCCGACTGCTTCATAGGTCAGGGTGCCCGAACGCGAGACGACGCCGATGCGGCCCTTGCGGTGGATGTGGCCCGGCATGATGCCGATCTTGATTTCGTCCGGCGTGATCAGGCCCGGGCAGTTAGGACCGAGCAGCAGGGTCTTCGAGCCGGCCTTCGCCATGCGGTCCTTGAGCGCCATCATGTCGCGCACGGGAATGCCTTCGGTGATGCAGATCGCCAGGTCCAGCTCGGCTTCGACGGCTTCCCAGATCGCGGCGGCCGCGCCTGCCGGCGGCACGTAGATGACCGACACATTGGCGCCGGTTTCCTTCTTCGCTTCGGTGACGTTGGCGAAAATGGGAATGCCTTCGAAGTCTTCGCCGGCTTTCTTCGGGTTCACGCCAGCGACGAAGCAGTTCTTGCCATTCGCGTAGTCGCGGCAGCCGCGGGTATGGAACTGGCCGGTCTTGCCGGTGATGCCCTGGGTGACGACTTTGGTATCTTTATTGATGAGGATCGACATTTTGTTTCCTTCGGTATTAGGCTTGAGCAGCAGCGGCGGCGACAACGGCCTTGGCGGCATCTTCCATGGTATCGGCGGCGATGATCGGCAGGCCGGAATCGGCCAGCATCTTCTTGCCGATGTCTTCGTTGGTGCCCTTCATGCGCACCACCAGCGGCACGTTCAGGGACACGGCCTTCGATGCGGTGATCACGCCTTCGGCGATCACGTCGCAGCGCATGATGCCGCCGAAGATGTTGACCAGGATGGCTTTCAGGCCAGGGTTTTTCAGCATGATCTTGAACGCTTCGGTCACTTTTTCTGCCGTTGCGCCGCCGCCCACGTCGAGGAAGTTGGCAGGCTCGCCGCCGAACAGCTTGATCGTGTCCATGGTCGCCATGGCCAGGCCGGCGCCGTTGACGAGGCAACCGATGTTGCCGTCGAGCGAGATATAGGCGAGGTCGAACTTCGATGCCTCGACTTCGGCCGGATCTTCTTCGTCCAGGTCGCGGTAGGCGACGATTTCAGGCTGGCGGAACAGCGCGTTCGCATCGAAGTTGAACTTCGCGTCCAGCGCGATGACCTTGCCGGAGCCGGTCAGGATCAGCGGGTTGATTTCGGCCAGCGAGGCGTCGGTTTCCCAGTAGGCTTTGTACAGGCCCTTGAGCTGCACGCCGAAGTCGGCCAGCGACGCGGCAGGAATGCCGATCTTGGTGCCGATGTCGTTGCACTCGGCGTCGGTCAGGCCGACCGAAGGATCGATCGCGATGTGGTGGATCTTTTCAGGGTTGCTGTGCGCAACTTCCTCGATGTCCATGCCGCCTTCCGACGAGGCCATCAGGACCACGCGCTGGCTGATGCGGTCGGTGACCAGCGACACGTACAGTTCGTTCTTGATGTCCGCGCCTTCTTCGATCAGCAGGCGGCGTACTTTCTGGCCTTCAGGGCCGGTCTGGTGCGTGACCAGCTGCATGCCCATGATCTGCTCGGCGTATTCCTTGACCTGTTCGATCGACTTGGCCACCTTGACGCCGCCGCCCTTGCCGCGGCCGCCAGCATGGATTTGCGCCTTGACTACCCAGACCGGGCCGCCCAGGGTTTCCGCTGCCTTGACTGCTTCGTCAACGGACATGCACGGAATGCCGCGCGGTACCGTCACTCCGAATTTCCGGAGGATTTCCTTGCCTTGATACTCATGGATTTTCATGCTGGCTTCCCTTCTATACCTGATTGGTAAAAAAATGCGATGTAAAAATGCTGTTGGATAAATGAACGTGTGATTCGATGCTGCGGATTATGCGTCGACGGCTTTCGCGTACCAGCGGGGGTAATACTTTTCCACGCCCGGCCCATCGGCGCGCAGGGCATGGCATTTGTCGATCTGGAACGGGCGGTGCGGCAGCAGGTCGTCGCTGTCGCCGTCGCGGGTTTTCATGACATCGTTGGCAAACGCTTGCAGGCCCGCCGTGGGCAGGATCTGCGCCAGTTCGGTCAGGTGGGTGCAGCCCAGCACGCCGGACAGGCGTTCCTTTAGCGCGGCGCGGAAGCCCCTCATCAGGCACAGGCCGATCAGCTTCTTGTACGCGGGCGCGATCGTGTCGCAGTAGCCAGGATACGGGACGGCATCGGACGCGGCTTCGGCGTCGACGATGACCAGGTCGCGGTCGATGGTGATGCGCAGGTTCAGGTTGTGCAGGTCGGCGCCGGCAGGGCGCGGGCCGGAGGCGAGGGTCACATCGATTTCCTTGACGTCCGTGATGCGGGCGTCGAGATCCCACAGGCCGTCGGCGCGCAGGTAAGCCTGTACGTGGATGGCGCGGGTATGCCGCAACGCGCGGGGAACGGGAGGTGACAAGGACATAAAGACCACTGCCGACTAAGCGGCAAAAATAGTTTACAGCCGGTGTGCTGATGCACGTTGCCGCAGCTTCTGCGGACAACAACCGCTCATGCGGCGCTGCTTTAACCTGTAAAGTTTATCACAGCCGCCCCGACAGTTGCGGTGCAACATAGCGTTTGTCAGAAGATAATTGACGGTAATTGTGCGTCTGACAATGCGTTTGTGAATGATTACTTGGAAGGGTGCGCTGCTTGTTTATAGCAGGCGTGTGCGTAGGGCGGACGTCGTAACGATCGCGGCGATATCCGCCGGTGAGGAGTGTGCGCGGACGGGGGCGGCCTGCACACACGGCGGATATCGCTGCGCTCTTCCGCCCTTCGGGTATCTGGCAGATAAGCTGAAACGACTACTCGAAAAACTCTTCGTCGGCGCCCTTGATGGCGGCGCGGACCGCGCGCTGGGAAAAGCCGCGCTGGATCAGGAAACGCATTTGCTTCTGCCGTTCGGCCGGCTCGGTGGCGACCGTGCCGAACTTGCGGCGCCATACTTCGCGGGCGCGCGCTTCTTCGCTGTCGTTCAGGCCGCTCTTGAGCTCGGCCAGCGGCTCCCCCGCCACGCCGTGGCTTTGCAGCTCGGCCACGATGCGGCTGTTGCCGTAGCGGGAAGCGCGGCGCTGCACCAGCGCTTCGGAAAAACGCTCCTGCGACAGCCAGTTGTTCTTCTCGAGGAAGTCGAGCACGGCGCCGACATCCTCGCCCTCTTCCGCGTAGCGCGCCAGCTTGCGCCCCAGTTCCAGCCGGCTGTGCTCGCGCATCGACAGATAGCGCAAGGCACGGGCCTTCAAGCTCAGCTGGGGCGCCGGCATCGGCTTACTCCGCGACCGCCTTCAGCTTGGCGACCTTGGCGGGCTGCTCTTCGCCAGCCGGCGGCGGCAGTTCACGCACGCCGAGCGCCGCGCGGACCTTGTTTTCGATCTCGCGGGCCAGCGCCGGACGCTCCTTCAGGAACAGGCGCGCATTGTCCTTGCCCTGGCCGATACGCTCGCCGTTGTAGCTGTACCAGGAACCGGACTTCTCGACGACCTTGTTGTCCGAACCGAGGTCGAGGATTTCGCCTTCGCGCGACGTGCCTTCTCCATAGAGGATGTCGAAGTGGGCTTCCTTGAACGGCGGCGCGATCTTGTTCTTGACGACCTTGACCTTGGTTTCGTTGCCGATGACTTCGTCGCCGGACTTGATCGAGCCGGTGCGGCGGATATCGAGGCGCACCGATGCGTAGAACTTGAGCGCATTGCCGCCGGTCGTGGTCTCGGGGCTGCCGAACATGACGCCGATCTTCATGCGGATCTGGTTGATGAAGATGACCAGGGTGTTGGTGCGGTTGATGGTGCCGGTCAGCTTGCGCAGCGCCTGCGACATCAATCGGGCCTGCAGGCCGGGCAGGGAATCGCCCATGTCGCCCTCGATCTCGGCGCGCGGCGTGAGCGCGGCGACCGAGTCGATGACGATCAGGTCGACGCTGCCGGAACGGACCAGCGCGTCGCAGATTTCCAGCGCCTGTTCGCCCGTGTCCGGCTGCGAAATGAGCAGTTCGGACAGGTTGATGCCCAGCTTTTGCGCATAGCCGACATCGAGCGCGTGCTCGGCGTCGATGAAGGCGCAGGTGCCGCCCAGCTTTTGCATTTGTGCGATGGTTTGCAGGGTCAGCGTGGTTTTGCCCGAGGATTCAGGGCCGTAGATCTCGACCACGCGGCCGCGCGGCAAGCCGCCGACGCCGAGCGCGATGTCCAGGCCCAGCGAGCCGGTGGACACGACTTGCACTTCCTCGACCGGGACGCTGCCATCCATCCGCATGACGGAGCCCTTGCCGAACTGCTTTTCGATCTGTGCCAGGGCGGCGGCCAGCGCCTTGCCCTTTTCACTGGCATTCATTACGTTTTTTTTGTCGTCCATAAATTCTTTCAGTCTGAAAAAGGGCGGATTCGTGCGGAACAGGTGACACTGTACAAATAAACAGTAGTCTTTGCAAGCGCTGTTTGCGAGCTTGTGAAAAAAACTCCCAAGCCTGGGTCAAATGAAACACAATAGCTTCAAACAGTATCCAGGTGCCCTATGCGTATTTTACTTGCCGAAGACGACAGCGTGCTGGCCGACGGCCTGACCCGCTCGCTGCGCCAGTCCGGCTATGCGATCGATTGCGTCAAGAATGGCCAGGAGGCCGACACCGCCCTGTCGACCCAGGAATTCGACCTGCTGATCCTCGACCTCGGCCTGCCCAAGATGAGCGGCCTCGAAGTGCTGCGCCGCCTGCGCGCGCGCTCCTCGCTGCTGCCGGTCCTCATTCTCACCGCCGCCGATTCGGTCGAGCAGCGCGTCAATGGCCTCGACCTCGGGGCCGACGACTACATGGCCAAGCCCTTCGCCCTGTCCGAGCTCGAGGCGCGCGTGCGCGCCCTGACCCGGCGCGGCGCCGGCGGCGGCCCCACCGTGGTCAGGCACGGCCCGCTGGTGTACGACCAGGTCGGGCGCAGCGCCTACATCAACGACCAGATGCTGGACCTGTCGGCGCGCGAACTGGGCCTGCTCGAGATCCTGCTGGCGCGCACCGGGCGCCTGGTGTCGAAGGAGCAGCTGGTCGACCACCTGTGCGAATGGGGCGAGGAAGTGTCGAACAATGCGATCGAGGTGTATGTGCACCGGCTGCGCAAGAAAATCGAAGTGGGCGGGGTGCGCATCGCCACCGTGCGCGGCCTCGGCTACTGCCTCGAAAAATACTCGGATGCCGGCAAAGGCGGCGAGCCTGTGCCAGAAGCGAAGTGAACGACCGCGACGCCGGCCTGGCCGCGGCCCAGCCCGAGCCGCCCGACTACCTGTACGAGCCGCCCGGCGCCGAGCCGGACGAGAACATCCAGCATTCGCTGTTCGGCGAGATCCTCGACTGGATGCTGGCCCCGCTGCTGCTGCTGTGGCCGATGAGCATCGCGATCACCTACCTGGTGGCCAAGGCGATCGCCAACCAGCCCTTCGACCACGCGCTCGAGGACAGCGTCACCGTGCTGGCGCAGCAGGTCCGGGAAGTCGACGGCAAGGTGGTGTCGCGCCTGCCGGGCAGCGCGCGCGACATCCTGCGCGCCGACGACGTCGACAATGTGTATTTCCAGATCATCGGCCTGAAGGGCGAGTATGTCGACGGCGACCGCGACCTGCCGCAGCCGGCCGACGCCGAGCGCTACCGCACCGGCCGGGTCCACTTCCGCAACGCCGCCATGCACGGCACCCAGGTGCGGGTCGCCTTTTCCTACGTCAACCTGGACCCGCTGGCCCCGCGCGGCGACGAGCCGCACGCGGCGCTGGTGCAGGTGGCCGAAACGCTGGACAAGCGCGCCCACCTGGCCAATGAGATCATCAAGGGCGTGATCCTGCCCCAGTTCATCATCCTGCCGATCGTGCTGGCCCTGGTCTGGTTCGCGCTGGCGCGCGGCCTGTCGCCGCTGGCCGAGCTGCAGGAACGGATCCGCGCGCGCCGCCCGGACGACCTGTCGCCGATCGATTCGCGCCAGGTGCCGGAGGAGATCTCGCCGCTGGTCGGCTCGCTCAACGACATGCTCGAGCGCCTGTCGCAGACGATCGAGATGCAGAAGCGCTTCATCGCCGACGCCGCGCACCAGATGAAAACCCCGCTGGCCGGCATGCGCATGCAGTCCGAACTGGCGCTGCGCCAGCTCGACCCGGACGAGATCCACCGTTCGCTGGAACAGCTGGCCACCAGCTCGGAGTCGGCCACGCGCCTGGTCAACCAGCTGCTGGCGCTGGCGCGCGCCGAGAACCAGCCGCACGCCGGCAGCGCCTTCGAACAGCTCGACCTGGTCGACGTCGCGCGCGCCACCGTGCAGGACTGGGTGCAGGCTTCGTTCCAGTACAAGATCGACCTCGGCTTCGAACCGCCGGACGCGCCGATCGCCATCGCCGGCAATGCGCTGATGCTGCGCGAAATGCTGTCCAACCTGATCGACAATGCGCTGCGCTACACGCCGGCCGGCGGCAGCGTCACCGTGCGCGTGCGCGAAGACGCCGGCCAGGCCATCGTCGAAGTCGAGGACACCGGGCCCGGCATCGCGCCGGCCGAGCGGGTCCACGTGTTCGAGCGCTTCTACCGCGTGCTCGGCACCGGCACCCAGGGCAGCGGTCTGGGACTGGCGATCGTGCGCGAGATCGCCCAGCAGCACGGCGCCGAGGTCGACGTCTACAGCAACCCGCGCAGCCACGCGAAAAAACTCCCCGGCTGCCTGTTCCGCCTGACCTTCGCCGCGCCGGCCATCGAGGATGACGAGCATGACTGAACCCGAAACGCGCGCCGCCGCGGCGCCCGACCCGGATGCGGCGCGCCGCCGCGCCGTGCTGGCCGCGCGCGCCATCCACTGGCGCCGCACGCGCCGCGTCACCGCCGTGCTGGCGGCGCTGTGGCTGGCCACCACCTTCTGCACCGTGTTCTTCGCGCGCGACCTGGCCGGCCTGTCGCTGTTCGGCTGGCCGCTGTCGTTCTACCTGGCGGCGCAGGGCGCCTCGCTGATCTACCTGGCCATCCTCGGCGCCTACGCCTGGTGCATGGGGCGCATCGACCGGCGCTACGCGCGCGCGCTGGAAGGGACGCCATGACGCCCTTCTTCCGGCGCCTGTCGCGCTACTACCTGGCCTATACGGCCTGCTTCGTCGCCTTCCTGCTGGCGCTCACCATCCTCGAGCAGGAAGGCATGCCGCGCGTCTGGATCGGCTACCTGTTCATGTTCGCCACCATCAGCCTGTACGCGGCGATCGGGGTCATCAGCCGCACCTCGAACGTGACCGAATACTATGTCGCCGGACGGCGCGTGCCGGCCCTGTTCAACGGCATGGCCACCGCCGCCGACTGGATCTCGGCGGCCAGCTTCATCAGCCTGGCCGGCGGCCTGTACCTGCACGGCTTCGACGGCCTGGCCTACATCATGGGCTGGACCGGCGGCTATTGCCTGGTGGCGCTGCTGATCGCGCCCTACCTGCGCCGCTTCGCCCAGTACACGATTCCCGACTTCCTGGCGGCGCGCTACGGCGGCGGCGCGGGCGGGCGCGGCGGCCCGGTGCGGCTGATCGCGGTCGGCGCCACCATCATCGTCTCGTTCACCTACGTGGTGGCGCAGATCTACGCGGTCGGCCTGATCGCCTCGCGCTTTACCGGCGTCGACTTCTCGGTCGGGATCTTCCTCGGCCTGGCCAGCATCCTGGTGTGCTCCTTCCTGGGCGGCATGCGCGCGATCACCTGGACCCAGGTGGCGCAGTACATCATCATCCTGGTCGCCTTCCTGATCCCGACCATGTGGCTGTCGGTCAAGCACGCCGACAACCCGCTGCCGCAGGTCGCCTACGGCTCGGTGCTGCCCAAGCTGGCCGAGCGCGAGGCGCAGCTGGCCAGCGACAGCAAGGAGCTCGAGGTGCGCGGCATCTTCCGCCAGCGCGCCGACTACTATTCGGACCTGCTCAAGGCGCTGCCCACGTCGTGGGAAGCGGGCCGCCAGGAAGCCCAGCGCAAGCTCGACGAGGTACGCCTGCGCAATGCCTCGCTGGCCGAGATCCGCGGCGTCGAGCGCGCGCTGATCGCCTACCCGAAGAACGTGGACGAAGCCACGCGCGCCTGGACCGAGGCGCGCGACGTCAACCTGGCGCGGGCGCGCGCCCCCAAGCCGCATGCGACGCCGTTCCCGGCCGAGACCCAGGCCGCCTCCGACACCAGCCGCAACAACTTCCTGGCGCTGGTGTTCTGCCTGATGCTGGGCACGGCGGCGCTGCCGCACATCCTGATGCGCTCCTACACCGCGCCCTCGGTGCGCGAAACCCGGGTCTCGGTGTTCTGGACCCTGTTCTTCATCCTGCTGATCTACCTGACCATCCCGGCGCTGGCGGTGCTGGTCAAATACGACATCTACAGCACCCTGGTCGGCACCAGCTTCAGCGAGCTGCCGACCTGGATCTCGTACTGGGCCAATGTGGACAAGCTCAATCCCCTGATCCGCATCGCCGACATCAACCGCGACGGCATCGTGCAGCTGGCCGAGATCGCGATCGACGGCGACGTGCTGGTGCTGGCCACGCCGGAGATCGGCGGCCTGCCCTACGTGATCTCGGGGCTGGTGGCGGCCGGCGGGCTGGCGGCGGCGCTGTCGACCGCGGACGGGCTGCTGCTGGCGATCTCGAACGCGCTGTCGCATGACGTCTACTACAAGGTGGTCGACCCGGCCGCCTCGACCCAGAAGCGGGTCACCATCTCCAAGCTGCTGCTGCTGGCGGTGGCCTTCATCGCCGCGTATGCGGCCTCGCAGAAGCCGGCCGACATCCTGTCGCTGGTCGGCGCCGCGTTCTCGCTGGCGGCGTCGACCCTGTTCCCGGCGCTGGCGCTGGGCGTGTTCTGGAAGCGCGCCAACCACCACGGCGCGATGGCCGGCATGGTGGCCGGCTTCGCCGTGTGCCTGACCTACATGCTGCTCACCAACCCGATGCTGGGCGGCAGCGCCGGCGGCCAGTGGTTCGGCATCGCGCCGATCTCGGCCGGCATCTTCGGGGTCCCGGCCGGGGTCGCCGTGCTGGTGCTGGCGAGCCTGCTGACGCCCGCGCCGGGCGCGCAGACGCGCGGCCTGGTCGACCATATCCGTTCGCCGGAGGCTTGAACCGGTCAAAAAACGGACAGTGCTCGCGGGCAATGGTATTCTTGCAAAATTATTTTTTGACCAAGAGGATCCATGTTTCAGCCTGCATTGACCTGGCCGCGCGCCGCCTGGTTCGCCTTTGCCCTCGCCGCCGGCGCCGTACAGGCGCAGGCAACGGCCCCGCCGCCGGCGCCCGAACACTTCTTCGAGAGCCCCAGCTTCGGCGGCGCCAAGCTGTCGCCCGACGGCCGCCTGCTGGCGGTCAGGATCGGCAAGCCGGGCAAGCGCGATGCGCTGGCGGTGTACGACATGGCGAGCGCCAAGGCGCACCAGGTGGCCTCGTTCGCCGACGCCGACATCGGCCGCTTCGAATGGGTCAACAGCAAGCGCCTGGTGTTCAATACCGCCGACAAGCAGACCGCGCCGGGCGACATGCGTTCGGCGCCTGGCCTGTTCGCGATCGATGCGGACGGCAGCGCGATGCGCCAGCTGGCGATGCGCAACGCCACGCCCTTCGTCAGCAGCCCGCAGGCGGGGGCCAGGAAGCTGCTGCCTTGGAACACCTTCATGCTGCGCCAGGTCGGCCGCCAGGACAGCGACAGCATCTATGTGCAAAGCCCGGAGTCGCCTGGCGGGGCGGTCGACCTGCTGCGGCTCGACACCCGGACCGGCCGCGCCACCGAGATCCAACGTCCGCCCGACGCCAAGGACTGGATCCTCGACGAGCAGGGCGAGCCGCGCCTGGTGATTGCCGTTGAAAAGGACGAGGCGACCATCCATCTGCGCGAAGGCGAGGGCAAGGACTGGCGCAAGGTGGCCAGCTTCCCCGCCCGTTCGAAGGGCGGCCTGCCGTTCGTGCCGATCGCTTTCGGCGAGGACGGCACGCTGTATGTGAAGACCAGCGCCGACGCCGACTTCAGTGCGTTGCACACCTACGACCTGGCCGCCGGCAAGGTCAGCGACAAGGCGCTGCTGGCCACCCCCGGCTACGACTTCAACGGCGGCCTGGTCGTCCGTGGCGGCAAGCTGCTCGGCGTGCGCTACACCACGGACACCGTCGGCACGCACTGGTTCGAGCCGCGCATGCAGGAGATCCAGAAGGCCGTCGACGCGGCCCTGCCGGCCACCGTCAACACGGTCTCGCTGCCGGCCCGTCCCGAAACGCCATGGGTGCTGGTCGAAGCGTATTCGGACATCCAGCCGCGCGTCACCGCCCTGTACAACACCGAGACCGGCAAGCTGAACCTGGTCGGCAAGACCCATCCGCAGATCAACCCGGCCCAGATGGGCGTGCAGTCGGTGGTGCGCTACAAGGCGCGCGACGGCCTCGAGATTCCGGCCCTGCTGACGCTGCCGCCTGGCGAGCAAACCAAGGGCTTGCCGCTGGTGGTGATGGTGCACGGCGGCCCCTGGGTGCGCGGCACCCACTGGGGCTGGCGAGCCGACGTCCAGTTCCTCGCCTCGCGCGGCTATGCGGTGCTCGAGCCCGAGTTCCGCGGCAGCACCGGCTATGGCAAGAAGCTGTTCCAGGCCGGCTGGAAGCAATGGGGCCTGGCGATGCAGGACGATATCGCCGACGGCGCCAAATGGGCGATCGCCGAGGGCTTTGCCGATCCGACGCGCATCTGCATCGCCGGCGGCAGCTATGGCGGCTACGCCACGCTGATGGGCCTGGTGAAGCATCCCGAGCTGTTCAAGTGCGGTATCGACTATTTCGGCGTGACCGACATCGGCTTGCTGTTCGACACCCCGTGGTGGGTCTCGGACGACGTGTCCGACGACGCCAAAAAATACAGCATGCCGCTGCTGATCGGCGACCCCAAGCTCGACGCGGCCAAGTTCGCCGAGTCCTCGCCGATCGTACAGGCGGCCCGCATCACGCAGCCGCTGCTGCTGGCCTACGGCGGCGCCGACAAGCGGGTGCCGATCTACCACGGCAAGAAGTTCCGCGACGCTGTCGGCAAGACCAACAAGGACGTCGAGTGGGTCGAGTACGAAAGCGAGGGCCACGGCTGGAAACTGCCGGAAACCCGCATCGATTTCTGGACCCGCGCCGTGAAATTCCTGGACCGCAACATCGGCAAGCCGTAACAAGCCGCCCATTTCGGGGTAAGCTTGGGGGATTGGCCCACACTACCCCGAAGGAGATGCGCATGTCGTCCGGAAAAATCCTCGTTGCCCAAGGCGGCGGCCCGACCGCCGTGATCAACCAGTCGCTGGTGGGCGTCGTGCTCGAAGCGCGCCGCCACGCCAAGGTGACCCGCGTGTACGGCGCGCTGCACGGCGTGCGCGGCATCGTCAACGAAGACTTCATCGACCTGACCCAGGAAACCGTCGCCAACCTCGAGCTGGTGGCGGCCACGCCCTCGTCGGCGCTCGGCTCGACCCGCGACAAGCCGGACGCCGCCTACTGCGCCGACATCTTCAAGGTCCTGCGCGCGCACGAGATCGAACAGTTCTTCTACATCGGCGGCAACGACTCGTCCGACACGGTGCGCATCGTCAGCCTCGAGGCGCAGAAGGCCGGCTATCCGCTGCGCTGCATCCACATCCCGAAGACCATCGACAACGACCTGGTCGGCAACGACCACACGCCCGGCTTCCCGTCGGCCGCGCGCTTCGTCGCGCAAGCCTTCGCCGGCGCCAACCTGGACAACAAGTCGCTGCCGGGCGTCTACGTCGGCGTCATCATGGGCCGCCACGCCGGCTTCCTGACCGCCGCCGCGGCGCTCGGCAAGAAGTTCCCGGACGACGGCCCGCACCTGGTCTACCTGCCCGAGCGCACCTTCGTGCTGGAACAGTTCCTGGCCGACGTCAAGGCCGCCTACGCCAAGTACGGGCGCTGCGTGATCGCCGTGTCCGAGGGCATCCACGACGCCTCGGGCGAGGCGATCGCCAGCCTGCTGGCCAAGGAAGTCGAACGCGACGCCCATGGCAACGTGCAGCTGTCTGGCACCGGCGCGCTGGCCGACCAGCTGTGCGACGAGATCAAGGAAAAGCTGGGCATCAAGCGGGTGCGCGGCGACACCTTCGGCTACCTGCAGCGCTCCTTCCTCGGCTGCGTGTCCGACGTCGACCAGCGCGAAGCGCGCGAGGTCGGCGAGAAGGCGGTGCAATTCGCGATGTGGGGCCAGCAGGACGGCTCGGTCGCCATCAAGCGCAGCGGCGACTACGCCGTCCACTACGAACTGGTGCCGCTCGAGTCGGTGGCCGGCAAGACGCGCGTGATGGAGGATGAATTCATCGACGCGGCCGGCACCGGCGTGACCGAGGCCTTCCGGCGCTACCTGCTGCCGCTGCTGGGCGGCGGAATGCCCGATGCGCACCGCCTGCGCGCGGCCAAGGTGGAAAAGATCCTGAAGAAGTAGCCCCCCGCCTATTCGCGATGCACGTCCCGGCAGGCGAGCATCTCGAGCAGGCGTTCTTCCTTGTCGGGGTCGAAACCGCAGGTCCAGCGCGGCCGGCATGCGAACGCTCGGGAACGGTTGGCCTAGTGGCGCGCCTTGGCAATTCCCGCTTCGGTCTCCAGCCTGGACATCATCCAGACTTTCGCCACGGAGCCCAGAATCAGCCCTTCGCTCTTTGCGTTCTTCGCGTCGCGCCTGTCATCGATGACGACAATAACTTCCAGGTCTGCATTGGAGGGGGCGGCACGTATATCCAGGATTTTCTTGGCTGCACTGCTGACCGCATTGTGATGCGGATTAATTGCCAGAACGGCGTTGCCATCGAAATCAAAGTCAGCTTTGTAATTTGCGCCAGAAATACCGGCATACTCCGGCGCCTCCCTGAACACGGCCGCCGGTTTCAAGGTACGCAAACACAGGGCAACTTCGTCGATCAGGAGAGAAAGGTCCGTCACCAGTCCAACCTGTTCGTGCTCCCAGCGCACGAGCGCCAGCAAGGCCGAGACAAAACGAGCAAAGCCAAGCGGGGCTTGGTCCGCATTGATCCAGGTTTCGAGTTCTCCCATGTCGTTCAATACCACGTCATTTGGCTCGGCAATCATCTTGATGAACCGGGTCTTGCGGTGATCATCGAGGACGACCCCTCGCCCTAGCAGGTGGAGAATCAGGCCGCCACCATCGAAGAAGCGAATCTTGCTTCCCATACGTTCGACAAAGATGGGGAGCGGGTCGCCATCCTCGAATTCAAACGGGGTTGCGAGCACGGCGACGTTCCCCTCGTCCTGAAGGTCTTCGCACGATATGCCCAGCAATTCAGAAAGTGTCGCGTCCATCGTATTCATCCCTTGAGCTGGAACAGCTCTGGATGTGGCGGTTGGGGATCGAAAGCGATCCCGGTTTGCCCGCAAAAATAGGCCAGAACCTTATCGTAACCCCATTCATTCCATTCTGCACTTCCTTCGACACGAAGGTCGCCGATGTGTTCATGCGATCGCCGATGCGCGTCTTTCAGCGTTCTCGGCGATTGCGTGATTGTCAGTTGATAGACCCGTTCACGTCCGTAGGCGTTCCGCAGAAATACCGAGGCCATATAAGTAACAAGTTTGGTTTTGAGATCACGTCGAAAGTGCAGTTCGACGATCAGCTTGGTGCCGAGCCCGTGCGCATCGAGTACACCCGCTGCCGTAAACGCCGTCCCAGCCTGGGTCCTGACAGGCATCCAGTCCGTCCAGTCCTCGCAACGCAGGGGCTGGGCCAAAATCCGTCTGGCTTCGGCTTCGGGGATCTTTTGCATGCGGGCAGAACACGCTTTGGTTCAATGTGGAAACATTGGATCACCTTTCCGTTGCAACAGCAAGTCATCCCATCAACATCCCCTGACTTGCCATCGGATAGGCGCGAAGACTCGAGCGCAAAAAAAAGCGCGCCACCCGGGCGCGCCTGTTCAGATACCGCTCGTTTTATTCGACGATGGTCTGGTGCTCGTCACCCACGCGGGCGCGGATGGCGCCGATGCGCGAGACGGTCTCGCCGGCCGCCTGCAGCTGGGCGAAGGCCGCGTCCGCGTTCTCTTTCGAGACGATGACGATCATGCCGATGCCGCAGTTGAACACGCGGTGCATCTCGGCGTCGGCCACGCCGCCATGCTGCTGCAGCCACTGGAACAGCGGCGGCATCGTCCATGCCTTCGCATCGAGCACCGCCGTCAGGCCGGGCTGCAGCACGCGCGGCACGTTTTCGACCAGGCCGCCGCCGGTGATGTGGACCATGCCCTTCACTTCCATCGACTCCATCAGCGCCAGCAGCGGCTTGACGTAGATGCGGGTCGGCTCCATCAGCACGTCGGCCAGCTTGCGGCCGTGGAAGTCGCCGTCCAGGTCAGGCTTGGCCACTTCGATGATCTTGCGCACCAGCGAATAGCCGTTCGAATGCGCGCCCGACGAGGCCAGGCCCAGCACCACGTCGCCCGGGCAGATCTTGCTGCCGTCGATGATCTTCGATTTTTCCACGGCGCCGACCGCGAAACCGGCCAGGTCGTACTCGCCGGCCGGGTACATGCTCGGCATTTCAGCCGTTTCGCCGCCGATCAGCGCGCAGCCGGCCTGCTCGCAGCCCTGGGCGATGCCCTTGACCACCGCGGTCGCGGTCGGCACGTCGAGCTTGCCGCAGGCGAAATAGTCGAGGAAGAACAGCGGCTCGGCGCCCTGCACCAGAATGTCGTTGACGCTCATGGCGACCAGGTCGATGCCGACCGTGTCGTGGCGGTTCAGCTCGAAAGCGAGCTTGAGCTTGGTGCCGACGCCGTCGGTGCCGGACACCAGGACCGGTTCCTTGTACTTCTTGCTGATCTCGAACATGGCGCCGAAACCGCCAAGGCCGCCCATGACGCCTTCGCGCATGGTGCGCTTGGCAAACGGCTTGATCGCTTCGACCAGGGCGTCGCCCGCATCGATATCGACACCGGCATCGCGGTAGGAGAGGGAAACATTAGAAGGTTGGCTCATGGTGTAATTGGCAGCGGAGGCGGTAAAATAGAAGGCGGTGGACCAACGCGGGCGAAAAACAGCCCTCGTGGCTGGTCAATCCGCTATTTTATCAAAATGCCCCGTCCCAAGCCGATTTAACCGACTTTACAACAACTACATGCCATTTTCCCTGACTCCGGAACAGAAGCAAACCACCTTTTGGGTGCTCGTCTGGCTGGCATTCATCGCGCTGTTGTACACGCTGGGACCGATCATGGCGCCGTTCGTGGCGTCCGCCATCCTGGCCTATGCGCTGGGCGGCGCGGTCGACTACTGCGCCGGCTTCAAGTTCGGGCGGCGCGGCGCCATGCCGCGCCCGGTGGCCGTGGTGCTGGTCATGGCGCTGTTCCTGGCCGCGCTGCTGGCGCTGGTGCTGATCGTGGTGCCGGTGCTGCAGAAGCAGTTCCTGCAGCTCCAGGCCCAGGTGCCGCTGTTCCTGGCCAGGCTCGACACCATGCTCGCGCCGCGCCTGCGCGAGCTGGGTGTCGACATCCATCTGGACGGCGACGGCATCCGCAGGATCCTGGCCGACACGATGGCCACCAGCGGCGACGAAATCCGCGCCGCGCTGCTGACCTCGGTGCGCGTGGGCGGCGGCGCCCTGCTCGGCTGGATCGTCACCATGACGCTGGTGCCGGTGGTGATGTTCTACATGCTGCTCGACTGGCACCCGATCATGCGCAGCATCGCCGGCGCCATCCCGCGCCGCTTCGTCGAACCGGCGGTCGGCATGGCGCGCGAGGTCGACCTGCTGCTGGCCCAGTACCTGCGCGGCCAGCTGCTGGTGATGCTGGTGCTGGCCGTGTTCTACGCCGGCGCGCTGGCGATCGCCGGGCTCGACGTGGCGCTGCCGGTCGGGATCATCTCCGGCCTGCTGGTGTTCATCCCCTACATCGGCTTCGGCCTGGGCCTGGTGCTGGCCCTGGTGGCGGCGGTGCTGCAGTTCCCCGGCTGGTACGGCCTGATCGCGGTGGCCGGCATCTACGGCGTCGGCCAGGTGCTCGAGGGCTTCATCCTGACCCCGCGCCTGGTGGGCGAGCGCATCGGCCTCAATGCCCTGACCGTCATCTTCGCCCTGCTCGCCTTCGGCCAGCTGTTCGGCTTCGTCGGCGTGCTGCTGGCGCTGCCCGCGTCGGCGGTGCTGATGGTGGCTTTCCGCCACCTGCGCCACCATTACCTGCGCAGCAGCTTCTATAATGCTTGAATAATGAAACAGCTGGTACTCGATTTGGGCGCCGAACAGGCGCACAGCCTCGATACCTTCGAGGTTGGGCAGAATGCCGAACTGGCGCACCTGATGCACCAGTTCGCGCAGCGCCGTTCGCGCGAGCATTTCGCCTACCTGTGGGGCGAAACCGCGGCCGGCAAGACCCACCTGCTGCAGGGGCTGGCCGCGACCGAAGGCGCGCGCTACATCGCGGCCGACGCCCCGGAAGCGCACTTCGTCTATTCGGCCGAGGTGTCGCTGTACCTGCTCGACGACTGCAACCTGCTCTCGCCCCAGGCCCAGATCGACGCCTTCGCCCTGTTCAACCAGATCCGCGAGCACGGCGCCTACATGGTCAGCACCGGGCCGGTGCCGCCCAAGGTGCTGCCGGTGCGCGAGGACCTGCGCACCCGCATGGGCTGGGGCCTGATCTACCAGATCCACGGCCTGTCGGACGATGAAAAGATCGCCGCCCTGACCCATGCCGCCGAAGCGCGCGGTTTGACGCTGTCGGCCAGCGTGTTACCCTACCTGTTGTCACATTTTAAACGCGACATGCGCTCGCTCTCGACGATGCTCGATGCCCTCGACCAGTATTCCCTCGAAACCCAACGCCCGGTGACCCTGCCGCTGCTGCGCGACCTGCTTCTCCAGTCGGAGGAGACCAAAGAATGAACAACCTCGCCCTCTTCGACCTCGACCACACCCTGCTGCCGATCGACTCCGACTACGAATGGGGCCAGTTCCTGGTCCGCATCGGCGCGGTCGACCCGGTCGCCTTCAAGAATGCGAATGACGCCTTCTTCGAGCAGTACAAGGCGGGCACCATGGATCCGGTCGAATACCTCGAGTTCGCGCTCGGCACCCTGGCCCGCTTCCCGCGCGCCCAGCTCAACGCGATGCACCAGCAGTTCATGCGCGAGACGATCCAGCCGGCAATCCTGCCGCAGGCGCGCGCGCTGCTGCAAAAGCACAGCGACGCCGGCGACCTGGTCGCCATCATCACCGCCACCAACCGCTTCGTGACCGCGCCGATCGCGCAGGCGCTCGGGGTCGAGCACCTGATCGCCGCCGTGCCGGAGGAAGACGAGCATGGCAACCTGACCGGCAAGCTGCTCGGCAGCCCGACCTCCGGCGCCGGCAAAGTCACCCACACCCATGCATGGCTGGAGAAGATCGGCAAGCCGCTGTCCTCGTTCGAGCGCAGCCACTTCTACAGCGATTCGCACAACGATATCCCCCTCCTGTCCGTCGTCACCCACCCCGTTGCGACCAACCCCAATGCCGCGCTGGCAACGCACGCAACGAAACTTGGCTGGCCTTTACTCCACTTATTCAATGATTAAAAAATTCTTCCGCAAGATCCTCGGCGTCAAAGACAAGCCAGCGCGCGACCTCACCGAACCGGTCGTCCTTACCCAGGCCGAGCACAAGATCGATCCCAAGCTGCTGTCGTCGAACGCGGTGCGCGTGACGAGCAGCCTGCAGGAAGCAGGGTTCAAGGCCTTCGTCGTCGGCGGCGCCGTGCGCGACCTGCTGCTGGGGGTCAAGCCGAAGGACTTCGACATCGCCACCAACGCCACGCCGGAACAGGTCAAGCGCCTGTTCCGGCGCGCCTTCATCATCGGCAAGCGCTTCCAGATCGTGCACGTGATGTTCGGCCAGGACCTGCTCGAAGTGACCACCTTCCGCGGCGCCGGCTCGGCCAACGCCCCCAAGGACGAACACGGACGGGTGCTGCGCGATAACGATTTCGGCCCGCAGCACGAAGACGCGATGCGGCGCGACTTCACCATCAACGCCATGTACTACGACCCGGCCACGCAGGAAGTGCTGGACTACCACGGCGGCATCGCCGACATCCGCGACAAGACGCTGCGCATCATCGGCCAGCCGGAAGCGCGCTACCGCGAAGACCCGGTGCGCATGCTGCGCGTGGTGCGCTTCGCCGCCAAGCTGCAGTTCACGATCGAGCCGCACACGCGCGAGCCGATCTCGGTGATGGCGCCGCTGATCAACAACGTGCCCGCCGCGCGCGTGTTCGACGAAATGCTCAAGCTCCTCATGAGCGGCCACGCGCTGGCCTGCCTGCAGCAGCTGCGCAAGGAAGGCCTGCACCACGGCCTGCTGCCGCTGCTGGACGTGGTGCTGGAGCAGCCGATCGGCATGAAGTTCGTAACCCTGGCGCTGGAATCGACCGACAACCGGATCAAGGCCGGCAAGGGCGTCTCGCCCGGCTTCCTGTTCGCTTCCCTGCTGTGGCACCAGGTGGTCGAGAAGTGGACCGCCTACCGCGCAGCCGGCGAATCGCCGATCCCGGCGCTGCACCTGGCCGCCGACGACGTGCTCGAATCGCAGACCGAAAAACTGGCCCTGCAGCGCAAGATCGGCGCCGACATGCGCGACATCTGGTCGATGCAGCCGCGCTTCGAGCGCCGCAACGGCAAGGCCCCGTACAAGCTGCTGGAACACCTGCGCTTCCGCGCCGGCTACGATTTCCTGCTGCTGCGCTGCGAATCGGGCGAAATCGACATGGAGCTGGGCGAATGGTGGACCGCCTTCTACGAAGGCGACATCACCGAGCGCGAACAGCTGATGGCCAGCGCCAGCGCGGCGCCGCGCAGCGGTGAGAAGCGCAAGCGCCCGCCGCGCCGCGCCCCGCGCAACCGCCAGGGCGGCGAAGGCGGCACCGCGGCCGGCGGCGGCTCGGGCGAGGAATGATCGCTTATATCGGCATCGGCGCCAACCTGGGCGATGCCCGGTCCAACGTCGATGACGCACTGGCGCGCCTGGCCGCGCTGCCGGGCGGCCGGCTGCTGGCGCAATCGGCCAAATACCGCACCGCGCCGATCGACTCGTCCGGCGGCGACTACATCAACGCCGTGGCCTGCATCGACACAGCGCTGGCCGCGCCGGCGCTGCTGGAGGCGCTGCACGGCATCGAACTGGCGCACGGGCGCGAGCGGCCCTACCGCAACGCGCCGCGCACGCTCGACCTCGACATCCTGCTGTACGGCGCCGAACAGATCGACCTGCCCTCGCTGCACGTGCCGCACCCGCGCATGCTCGAGCGCGCCTTCGTGCTGGTGCCGCTGCTCGAAATCGCGCCCGGCATCGAGGTGCCCGGCCGCGGCCCGGCGCGCCAGTTCCTGGCGCATGTCGCCGGACAGGGCATCAGCAGGGAAGACTGAGATGCAGATGCCCGTCATCGTCCAGACCACCGTGCTGCTGGTGCTGTCGAACGTGTTCATGACGTTTGCCTGGTATGGGCACCTGAAGAATCTGTCGACCCGGGTGTGGTGGTATGCGGCGCTGGTGAGCTGGGGGATCGCGCTGTTCGAGTACCTGCTGCAGGTGCCGGCCAACCGCATCGGGCATGCCCAGTACAGCCTGGCGCAGCTGAAGATCCTGCAGGAAGCGATCACGCTGACGGTGTTCGTGCCGTTCGCGATGTTCTACATGAACCAGCCGTTCAAGCTGGACTATGTGTGGGCGGGGCTGTGCCTGATGGGGGCGGTGTATTTCATCTTCAGGAGCTGACCAGCAGCTTGCCGAAGTTAGCAATATACTAGCCTTTCGACCCGGGATGCTGGCACTGGCGTAGGGTGGGTGAGCGCAGCGCTACCCACCATGAGTCGCTGGCGGCGCCGGTGGGTAGCGCTTCGCTCACCCACCCTACCCGCTCTCCAGGTCCCGGGCCAAAAAATATTTTATATCAAAGGATCTACTATGAGCGGCTATTTGCAGGGCAAGGACATGGCTGGCGGCGATACCCCGGCGCAAGTCAAACCCGTCATGACGAAGGCGGTGACGATCCCGTCGCTGGCGGCCATGCGCGCGGCCGGCAACAAGATCTCGATGCTCACCTGCTACGACGCCAGCTTCGCCGCGCTGATGGACCGCTGCGGCGTCGAGGTGCTGCTGATCGGCGATTCGCTGGGCATGGTCTGCAACGGCCACCAGTCGACCTTGCCGGTGACGGTGGCCGAGGTGGCCTACCACACGGCCGCCGTGGCGCGCGGCAGCAAGAGCGCGATGATCATCGCCGATATGCCCTTCGGCAGCTACGGCACGCCGGAGCAGGCGTTCAACAATGCCGTCACGCTGATCCAGGCCGGGGCCCACATGGTCAAGGTCGAGGGCGGCGCCTGGCTGGCCGACACCATCCGCTTCCTGACCGACCGCGCGGTGCCGGTCTGCGCCCACCTCGGCCTGACGCCGCAGTCGGTGCACCAGCTGGGCGGCTACAAGGTGCAGGGCAAGACCATCGAAAGCGCCGACCAGCTCAAGGCCGAGGCCCAGCTGCTGGAATCGGCCGGCGCCTCGCTGGTCGTGCTCGAAGCGATTCCGGCGGGCCTGGGCAAGGAAGTGACCGACTTGCTGACGATGCCCACCATCGGCATCGGCGCCGGGCCGGACTGCTCCGGCCAGGTGCTCGTGATGCACGACCTGCTGGGCGTGTTCCCGGGCCGAAAGGCGCGCTTCGTGAAAAACTTCATGGACGGCCAGACCAATATCGACGCCGCCGTCAGCGCCTACGTCAGCGCGGTCAAGGGCGGCAGCTTCCCCGGGCCGGAGCACTGCTTCTAAACGCGATGAGCGGGGACGCCAGGCTGTTCCTCGCGCTGTGGCCTGGCGACGCCGTGCGCGCCAGGCTCGCCCGCTGGCGCGACGCCTGGCCCTGGACCGGCAAGGCGGCGCCGGTGGCCGACGAGCGGCTGCACATGACCCTGCATTTCCTCGGCGGCGTTCCGGCCGTACGGATACCCGCCCTGGCGCAGGCGCTCGACCTGCCCTTCCCTCCCTTTACCCTCGCATTCGGCACGCCGGCCCTGTGGCACGCCGGGATCGCCGTGCTCGAACCGCACGCCGCCCCCGAAGCGCTGCTCGACCTGCAGGCGCGCCTGGGCGCGGTGCTGGATGCCGAAGGCATGCCGCCCGAACAACGCCCCTATCGCCCCCACGTGACGATGGCGCGCCGCGCCGGGCATGTCGCGGCGCCAGCACCCGGCGCGAACTTCCATTGGCATGTCGATAACTACGCGCTCGTGCAATCGGCCGGCGGGATTTATACAGTGTTGCGGCATTACCCACAACGCTAGTCGAGGCTCGCTTTAGTGGTTACACTGTGAGCAACTCATTAGAGCGAGCCTGTATGGATAAATCCGCCGCAATCCTGATCGTCGACGACTACCAGCTGATACGCAGCGCCGTGCGCGACGTGCTGGCCGAACTCGGGTTCCGGAATGTGCTGCAGGCCGAGAATGGCCTGGCCGCGCAGGAGCTGATGTGCAAGCAGGCGATCGACATCGTCATCGGCGACTGGAGCATGCCGTTCATGAGCGGCCTGGACCTGATCAAGTGGATGCGCGCCGACCGCCGCTACCAGCGCGTGCCGTTCATGATGCTGACCGGCGAAGCCTCCGCCACCTCGGTGCGCACGGCGCTGCAAGCCGGGGTCAACGCCTACATGATCAAGCCGTTCACGGTACACAGTTTCGCCAGCAAGTTCATGGCAATGGTCGGCCCGGTCAAGGATGCCCCCGGCCAGGCGGAACGGCCGGCGCCGCGCGCCGCGATGCCGGAACCGATGCGTCACGAACTGCCGCTGGGCGCCGCGCCGGCGACGCCGGCCCAGCAGGTGATCGGCCTGGTGCCGTCGCTGGCCGAGCGCCTGAAGAAGTGCACGGTGCTGATCGTCGACGACATCCCGACCAATATCGAAGTGATGGCCGGCGTGCTCAAGGACGACTACACGATCAAGGTCGCGATCTCGGGCAGGAAGGCGATCGAGATCGCCAACGCCTTCCAGATCGACCTGATCCTGCTCGACATCATGATGCCGGTGATGGACGGCTTCGAAGTGTGCCGGCGCCTGAAGGTCAACCCGAAGACCGCGCATATCCCGATCATCTTCCTGTCCGCGCGCGACGGCGTGGACGACGTCGTGTCGGGCCTGAAGATGGGCGCAGTCGACTACGTGTCCAAGCCGGCCGACCCGACCATCCTGAAAGCGCGCCTGTCCGCGCACCTGACCCTGTCGACCGTGCTGGCCGACCTGAAGCGCCAGAACGCGCTGCTGGTCGAGAACGCCCACCTGCGCGAAGACGTCGAGCGCATGACGCGCCACGACCTGAAAAGCCCGATCGCGGTCGCGCTGCAATCGTCCCAGTCGCTGCTGGCGAGCGAGTTGGCGCCGCCGCAGCGCGCCAGCGCAGAGATGATCCAGATGGCCGCCAGCAATGCGCTGGAAATGGTCAACCGCACCCTCGACGTGTACAAGATGGAAGTGGGCCAGTACCAGCCCGTGCTCGAAACCTTCGACCTCGGCGAAGTGGTGGTGCGGGTGGTGCAGCAAACCATACTGGCCTTCGACTGGAAGCAGGTACGGGTCGCGCTCGATGGCGATGGCCCGGGCAACTGCCTGGGCGAGCCCCTGCTGTGCTATTCGCTGTTCTCCAACCTGCTCAAGAACGCGGCCGAAGCATCGCCGCAGGGCGGCGTGGTCACGGTCACCGCGCGGCGCGAAGCCGCATCGATCCTGGTCGCGATCGACAACGAAGGCGAAGTCCCGGCGGCCATGCACGAGCGCTTTTTCGACAAGTACGCCAGCGCCGGCAAGGCCGGCGGCACCGGCCTGGGCACCTATTCGGTCAAGTTGATGGCCGAAGTCCAGGGCGGCGGCGTCGCGATGCAAAGCGGCGCCGGCCGCACCACCCTCACGGTCACTTTACCGGGCGCCGGCAGCGCTTGAAACCACCACGGAGACGCGCATGGACAAACTGGAGATTTTCAAGCAGATCGCAGCCCAGGCAAGCAAGGGCGAACTGAGTTTTCCGGCGAATGTCGAGGGCACGCTGAAACTGCAGCGGGCGCTCGACGACGACGACTGCCATGTGGACGCCGCCGCCAAGATGGTGGCGGCCGAACCGCTGCTGGCCGCGCGCACCGTGGCGATCGCCAATTCGGCGGCCTACAACCGCGCCGGCAACGACCTGACCAATGTGCGCGCGGCGGTTGCGCGGATCGGCTTTCGCACGCTGAAGTCGATGGTGGCGGCGCTGATCGTACGCCAGTTGAACAGCACCATTTCCAACCCGCAGCTGAAGGCCAAGTCGGCCAGGCTGTGGGAGCACACGGCGCACGTGGCCGCGCTGGCGCAGGTGATCGCCAAGCGGATCACCAAGGTCGATCCGGAGACGGCGCTGTTCGCGGCGATCGTGCACGAGGTGGGCGGGTTCTACCTGCTGTCGCGCGGCGAGGAGTTTCCGGGGCTGCTGGACGATCCGACCGAAGCGTGGATCGAGTATGGCGAGAAGCTGATCGGACGCGGCGTGCTGCACCAGCTGGGCGTACCGGCGCCGGTGATGGCGGCGCTCGAGGAAATGTGGAGCGGCAAATGCGCGTTCCCGCCGAATACCCTGGGCGGCACGCTGCTGCTGGCGAACGACCTGGCGGTCGTGCCGTCGCCCTTGCATCCGCCCGAGAGCGCGAACGACCGGCTGGCCGCGGCGCAGATCGATTTCGATACCGCCGATTCGACCTTGCACACGGTGTTGTATGAGAATGAGGAAGAGATCAAGTCGTTGACGCTGGCGTTGCTGGTGTAGCGCCGCGGGCCGATCCGGTGGGTAGCGCTGCGCTACCCACCGGATCAGCCGATACGTATCCAGGTCGTCTTCAGCTCCGTGTACTTGTCAAACGCATGCAATGACTTGTCGCGCCCATTGCCCGACTGCTTGACCCCGCCGAACGGCACCGTCATATCATCCCCGTCGTACTGGTTCACATGCACGGTCCCGGCCCGCAGCGCGCGCGCGGTCTGGATCGCCCGGCTCATGTCCGCCGTCCACACCGCCGCCTGCAGCCCGTAGGGCGTGCCGTTGGCCTGCCGCACCGCCTCCCTGATATCGGTGAAACCGAGCACCGACAGCACCGGCCCGAAGATCTCCTCGCGCGCGATGCTCATCGTGCTGTCGACCTGGTCGAACAGCGTCGGCTCTATGTAAAAGCCGCCGCTGTCCGGGCGCGCCAGGGTGCCGCCGGCCAGCACCCTGGCGCCCTCCTGCTTGCCTGCCTCGATGAAACCCATCACCGTCCTGGTCTGCGCGGCATCGACGATGGCGCCCATCACCGTGTCCTCGTCGAGCGGATCGCCGGGCGCGAAGCCGGGCACCAGCGCCAGCGCCTTCTCCAGGAACGCATCCTTGATCGAAGCCTCGACAAACAGCCGCGAAGGGGCGTTGCAGCTCTCGCCCTGGTTGAAGTAGATCGACCCGACCGCGGCACCGACGGCGGCATCGAGGTCCGGACAGTCGGCGCAGACGATGTTGGCCGACTTGCCGCCCAACTCGGTCCAGGCCCGCTTCAGGTTCGACTGCCCCGCCATCTGCAGGATCTGCTTGCCGACGCGGGTCGACCCGGTGAAGCCGATGCAATCGACATCCATGTGCAGCGCCAGCGCGGCGCCGGCTTCGTCGCCGTAGCCTGGCACCACGTTGAACACGCCCTCCGGCAGGCCGGCCTCCATCGCGATTTCGGCCAGGCGCAGCGCCGACAGCGGCGACTTCTCGGACGGCTTGAGCACCACGCTGTTGCCGGCGGCGAGGGCGGGCGCGATCTTCCACGCCGCCATGATCAGCGGGTAATTCCACGGCACGATGGCGGCCACCACGCCGACCGGCTCGCGCGTGATCAGGGCCAGGCTGTCGTCGGCGGTCGGCGCGACCTGGTCGTAGATCTTGTCGACCGCCTCGCCGTACCAGCGGATGCAGTTGGCGCAGGAGGCGACGTCGACGCTGCGGCTGTAGCGGATCGGTTTGCCCATGTCGAGCGTTTCGAGCAGCGCCAGTTCGTCGGTGGCGGCCAGCACCAGCTCGGCGAAGCGGACCAGCACGCGCTTGCGCTGCGCCGGAGCCTGGCCGGCCCAGCGCCGGTCTTCAAAGGCGGCGCGCGCGGACGCCACCGCCGCGTCGACGTCGGCCGTGCCGCAGCGCGCGACCGCGCCCAGCATCCGCCCGTCGACGGGAGAATGCTTATCGAAGCGCTGCCCGGACGCCGCCCATGCCCGCGTGCCGCCGATGAACGCACGGCCGTCGATCGCCAGTTCCTGCGCCGCCCCATGCCATTGTTTGCCTGCCATACCAGCCTCCTGATTGTCCAATCCCGCATCAATTTGGTGCAGTGTCGCTTGTAAGCACACCGTGCCGGCTTTTTGATGTTTTACCATCCTTTCGCCCGGCATCACCAGCTATAATCCTCGAATTTTCCGGCCGCATCTTATTGCTCAGCATCACTATTCAGCCTTTGTTTTCTCTGGAGTAAACATTAAATGAATTACACCCTGATTACCTCTGTGGTGCTGTACCTGCTGGCGACGCTCGCGCTCGGCGTCTGGGCCGGCACGCGCATCAAGAGCACCAGCGACTTCGCCGTGGCCGGACGCAGCCTGCCGCTGATCATGGTTGTGACCACCACCTTCGCCACCTGGTTCGGCGCCGAGACCGTGATGGGCATCCCGGCCCGCTTCGTCCAGGGCGGCCTCAATTCGATCGTCGAGGACCCGTTCGGCGCCGGCATGTGCCTGATCCTGGTCGGCATGTTCTTCGCCGCCCGCCTGTACAAGCTGAACCTGCTGACCATCGGCGACTACTACCGCCAGCGCTTCGGCAAGGGCATCGAGGTGTTCTGCTCGCTCGCGATCATCCTCAGCTACCTGGGCTGGGTCGCGGCCCAGATCACCGCCCTCGGCCTGGTGTTCTCGGTGCTGACCAACGGCGCCATGCCGGAGGCGGCCGGCATGATCGTCGGCACCCTGGCCGTGCTGATCTATGTCGTCGCCGGCGGCTTCCTGGCCGTCGCCATCACCGACTTCATCCAGATGATCGTGCTGGTCGTCGGCCTGTCCATCATCGCCTTCTTCTCGGCCGACCTGGCCGGCGGCGCGGGCAATGTATTCGCGATGGCCGAACAGAAGGACCTGTGGAAGTTCCTGCCGCCGCCCTCCTTCCATGACATCATCTTCTTCATCGGCGCCGCCGTGACCATGATGTTCGGCAGCATTCCGCAGCAGGACGTATTCCAGCGCGTGATGTCGGCCAAGAACGCGCCGACCGCCCGCACCGGCGCCATGATCGGCGGCGCCAGCTACATCCTGTTCGCCTTCGTGCCGATGTTCATCGTCGCCAGCGCGGTGCTGGTGATGGGCGACAGCGGCCTCGAAATGGCGAAGAACGACTACCAGCGCCTGCTGCCGACCTTCGTCATGACCAAGATGCCGCTGATCATGCAGATCATCTTCTTCGGCGCCCTGCTCTCCGCCATCAAGAGTACCTCCTCGGCGACCTTGCTGGCGCCGTCGACCAGCTTCGTCGAAAACATCCTGAAGAACCTGCGCCCCGGCATGACCGACAAGCAGCGCCTGTTCGCCGTGCGCTGCTCGATCGTCGCTTTCGCCGGCCTGGTGCTGGCCTACGCGATCGCGATGCAGGGCACCACCATCTACGAGCTGGTATCGAGCGCCTACCAGGTGACGCTGGTGGCGGCCTTCGTACCGCTGGTGACGGGCCTGTACTGGAAACGCGCCACCACCCAGGGTGCGATCGTCTCGATCGCCGCGGGACTGGCGACCTGGATCGCCTGCTTCCCGCAAATCTCGTCCATGGGCGAGCACTTCCCGGGCCAGCTGGCGGGCCTGCTCGCCGCGTTCATTGGCATGGTCGCCGGCTCGCTCGCGCCGCAGGTGCTGCAGGACCGCAAGGAAGCCGTGATCGAGAGCCCGGTTTAGGCGCTTCCGAAGTCTCGAACTCGAAACCAAAAGCACTCTCACCGACGTCGTCCCTGCGAAGGCAGGGACCCATGCTGAGCATATTCAGTATGGGTCCCTGCCTTCGCAGGGACGACGTCGGTAGCTTAGCTGAATATCCAACGTTCCCATTTCCTGACCCTAAACCCATCCCCGCTGCCGCAAATCCGCCAGCGTGGCGTCGAGGCAGTAGCGGATCCTGTCGATCATCAGGTCGATGTCGCCGCGCGTCATCACCAGCGGCGGCGCGATGATCATGCGGTCGCCCACCGCGCGCATGATCATGCCGTTGCCGAACATATGGCCGCGGCACACCATCCCCACCGCCAGCGCGGGATCGAACAGCACGTGCTCATGCACATGCGCGCCCTTGCTGCGCACCAGGTTCAGCCCTGCCACGAAACCGCAGCTGTTCGCATAGCCCACCAGCGGATGCTCCGCCAGCGTCGCAAAGCGCGCCTTCAGGTACGGCCCCGTATCTTCCGCCACCCGCTCCACCAGCTTCTCTTCCATCAGGATCCGGATGTTCTCCAGGCCCGCCGCGCAGGCGACCGGATGGCCGGAGTAGGTGAAGCCGTGATTGAAGTCGCCGCCCTTGTCGATCAGCAGCGTCGCCACGCGCTCGCCCACCATCACGCCGCCGAGCGGCACGTAGCCCGAGGTGACGCCCTTGGCGAAGGTGACCAGGTCGGGCTTGATGCCCATCAGCTCCGAACCGAACCACTTGCCGAGACGCCCGAAACCGCAGATCACTTCGTCCGCGATCAGCAGGATGCCGTACTTGTCGCAGATGCGCTGGATCTCGGGCCAGTAGGTGGCGGGCGGAATGACCACGCCTCCCGCGCCCTGGATCGGCTCGCCGATGAAGGCCGCCACCTTGTCGGCGCCCAGTTCGAGGATCCTGGTTTCCAGCCAGCCCGCCGCCACCAGGCCGAATTCGTCCTCGTCCATGCCCTGGCCGTTCTCGAACCAGTTCGGCTGGCCGATGTGGACGATGCCCGGGATCGGCAAGCCGCCCTGCTCGTGCATGCCATGCATGCCGCCCAGCGAAGCGCCCGCCACCGTGCTGCCATGGTAGGCGTTGACGCGGCTGATGATGGTGTGCCGCTCCCGGTAGCCCTGCAGGTCCCAGTAGCGCCGCACCATGCGCAGGATGGTGTCGTTGGCCTCGGAGCCGGAGCCGGTGAAGAACACGTGCTGGAACTGCGGCGGCGAGATCTCCGCCAGCACGGTCGCCAGCTCCACCGCAGGCACGTTGGTGGTGTTGAAGAAGCTGTTATAGAAGGGCAGCGTCGTCATCTGCTTGTGGACCGCGTCGGCGATGCAGGTGCGGCCATAGCCGACGTTGACGCACCACAGGCCCGACATGCCGTCCAGGATCTTGTGGCCTTCCGAATCCCACAGCCAGATCCCCTCGCCGCGCACCATCACGCGCGCACCCTTGCCGCGCAGCTCGTTGTGGTCGGTGAAGGGGTGCAGGTAGTGCGCCGAGTCCAGCCGCTGGATGGCTTTCGTATCGAACTCTTCCATGGCCGCCTCCTTATACGTGCAGCAGCAGGTGCTCGCGCTCCCACGGACTGATGACGGTCATGAATTCCTGGTGCTCCAGGTCCTTGATGGCGGCGTAGACGTCGATGAAGCGCTCGCCCAGCACCGCGCGCAGCTTGTCCTCGGCGCGCAGCAGGTGCAGCGCTTCGGGCAGGCCCTGCGGCAGCTCGAACGGCAGGTCGTAGGCGCTGCCGCCCATCATCGGCGTCGGCTCGAGCTGCTCGGTCATGCCGAGGTAGCCGCAGGCCAGCGTGACGGCCAGCGCCAGGTAGGGATTGGCGTCGGCGCCGATGATGCGGTTTTCCACGCGCCGGTCCTGCACGCCGGACTCCGGCACCCGGAAGCCGACGGTGCGGTTGTCCAGGCCCCACTGGATATTGATCGGCGCGGCGGTATGGCGCACGATGCGGCGATAGGAATTGACGTAAGGCGCGACGATCGCCATCGCCGACGGCATATAGCGCTGCAGGCCGGCGATGTAGTGCTTGAAGATCGCCGCGGCCGAACCGTCCACATTGCTGAAGATGTTCAGGCCGGTCTTGGCGTCGACCACGCTCTGGTGCACATGCATCGCCGACCCGGGCTCGCCCGCCATCGGCTTGGCCATGAAGGTCGCGTACATGTCGTGCTTGAGCGCGGCTTCGCGCAGCGTGCGCTTGAAGAAGAACACCTTGTCGGCCAGCCCGAGGGGATCGCCGTGCAGGAAGTTGATCTCCATCTGGCCGGCGCCGATCTCGTGGATCAGGGTGTCGACGTCGAGGTTCATCAGCTCGCAGTAGTCGTAGATGTCCTCGAACAGCGGGTCGAACTCGTTGACGGCGTCGATGCTGTAGACCTGGCGGCTGGTCTCGGCGCGGCCGCTGCGGCCGATCGGCGGGCGCAAAGGCAGGTCGGGGTCGATGTTCTTCGCGGTCAGGTAGAACTCCAGCTCGGGCGCGACGACCGGGCGCCAGCCCTTGTCGGCATACAGCTTGAGCACGCGGCGCAGCACCGTGCGCGGCGCAAAGTCGACCAGCTTGCCGTCGGCGAAATAGCAATCGTGGATCACCTGCGCGGTCGGATCGACCGCCCACGGCACCATCGTGATGGTGGTCGGGTCGGCCTTCAGGATCATGTCGCGGTCGGTGGTGGAAATGGCGCGGTCGTAGGCGCCGTCGTCAACCGGGTAATTGCCGGTCACGGTCATGCCCAGCACCGCTTCCGGAATGCGCATGCCGCGCTCCTGCGTGAATTTCGTGCGCGGCAGGATCTTCCCGCGCGCGACCCCGGTCAGGTCGGGGATCAGGCATTCGATTTCAGTGACCCGTTTTTCATTGAGCCACTCGTCCATGTCGGTGTAAGTGAAGTTTTCGCGAATTGCCATGATGCTCTCTCTAAAGTCTTGATCGAACGCCGCGCCTTGCGGGCCGCGCGCGTGAGGGTAAATCGGGTCGAGAGCGCAGCTAAGGAACGTTGGCGCGGTAGTCGCGGCAAGCCTGGCCAAAGGCGCCGAACAGTTTCATCGAATCGGGATTGGCGGCGATCTTCCATTCCGGGTGCCACTGCAGCGCCAGCACGAAGCCGGGCGCGGACGCCACCGAGAACGCTTCGACCAGGCCGTCGTCTGCCACCGCCTCGACCACGACGCCAGGCGCGAGCCGGTCCAGGCCCTGGCCGTGCAGCGAATTGACCATGATCTCGGTGGCGCCGTCCAGCACGCGCGCCATGATGCCGCCGGCAACGAGCGTGATGCGGTGCGCCGGACCGTATTGTTCATCGAGCGTGTCGTCGGGATTTTCGCGGTGGTCCATCATGCCTTCGACGTCCTGCACAGCCTGGTGCAGCGAACCGCCGAGCGCCACGTTCATCTCCTGGAAGCCGCGGCAGATCGCCAGCAGCGGAATGCCGCGCTCGAGCGCAGCGCGGATCAGCGGCAAGGTGGTGGCGTCGCGCACGGGATCGAGCGGCAGCGACGGATCGCGCACTTCCTGGTCATACAGGCTGGCGTGGACGTTGGAGGCGGCCCCGGTCAGCATCACGCCATCGCACACGGCCAGCGTGGCCTCGAGATCGAGCGCGTCGCCCAGCGCCGGCACGATCAGCGGCGCGCAGCCGCTGCCGACCACGACCGCATCGATGTACTTGCGCTGCACCGCGTGATACGGATGGGATCCGATGTCGCGGTTACAGGCTGGAACGATGACGACAGGGCGGCGCATGATGTCGGACTTTTGCCTCTTTGACGCATTCAGTCCATCATAAATCCTATTGCGACTGAATGCGAGTAGCTGTTAATCCAGGTCAATCGAATGCATTTTTACGATAAATTCGTCGACGGATCTGGTAGGAATGCAGCGTGCATAGCGTTTTTACAACTCCAGCTTACCGGAGGCCGGCAAAACATGCCAACACACGAGGGCAAACGCAGTTTTCGCCGAAAAGGTCTACCATGGCTGGAATCCATTGCGAGGCCCGACCATGCTGAATCTCAAAGACCCGACCCTGCTGCGCCAGCAAAGCTATATCGGCGGCCAGTGGTGCGACGCGATCGACGCCAGCACCATCAACGTGAGCAACCCCGCGACCGGCGAAGTGATCGGCACCGTGCCGCACATGGGCGCGGCCGAAACGCTGCGCGCGATCGAAGCGGCGAACAGCGCCTGGCCCGCCTGGCGCAAGAAAACCGCGAAGGAACGCAGCACCATCCTGCGCAAGTGGCACGACCTGATGCTCGCCAACGCCGACGACCTGGCGCTGATCATGACCGCCGAACAGGGCAAGCCGCTGGCCGAGGCCAGGGGCGAAGTCGTGTACGCGGCCTCGTTCATCGAATGGTTCGCCGAGGAAGCCAAGCGGGTCGAAGGCGACACCCTCGCCTCGCCGTGGGCGGACCGGCGCATCGTGGTTACGCGCGAGCCGATCGGCGTGTGCGCGGCGATCACCCCATGGAACTTCCCGGCGGCGATGATCACCCGCAAGGCCGGTCCGGCGCTGGCCGCCGGCTGCCCGATGGTCGTCAAGCCGGCCGAGCTGACGCCGTTCTCGGCGCTGGCGCTGGCGGTGCTGGCCGAGCGCGCCGGCATCCCGGCCGGCGTGTTCTCGGTGCTGACCGGCGACTCGCGCGCGATCGGCGCCGAAATGACCAGCAACCCGCTGGTGCGCAAGCTGACCTTCACCGGCTCGACCCAGGTCGGCCGCCTGCTGATGCAGCAATGCGCGCCGACGATCAAGAAATTGTCGCTGGAACTGGGCGGCAACGCGCCCTTCATCGTGTTCGACGATGCCGACATCGACGCCGCAGTCGAAGGCGCGATGGCGTCCAAGTACCGCAACATGGGCCAGACCTGCGTCTGCGCCAACCGCCTGTACGTGCAGGACGGCGTGTACGAGCAGTTCGCCGAAAAGCTGGTGGCCGCGGTGGCGAAGCTCAAGGTCGGCGACGGCCAGGACGAGGGCGTGACCCAGGGCCCGCTGATCGAAGAGAAGGCCGTGCTCAAGGTCGAACGGCATATCGCCGACGCCCTGTCCAAGGGCGCCAGGCTGCTGGCCGGCGGCCAGCGGCACGCGCTGGGCCAGAGCTTCTTCCAGCCGACCGTGCTGGCGGACGTGACGCCGGCCATGCTGGTGTCGGGCGAGGAGACGTTCGGCCCGGTGGCGCCGCTGTTCCGCTTCAAGACCGAGGACGAAGTGATCGCCATGGCCAACGACAGCGAATTCGGCCTGGCCGCCTACTTCTACGCGCGCGACATCGGGCGCGTGTGGCGCGTGGCCGAGGCCATCGAATCGGGCATGGTGGGCGTGAACACGGGCCTGATCTCGAACGAGGTCGCGCCCTTCGGCGGCGTCAAGCAATCGGGCCTGGGACGCGAAGGCTCGAAGTACGGCATGGACGACTACCTCGTCATCAAGTACATCTGCATGGGTGGCATCTGAGCACCCGATGCACGTTTCGCACCACGCTGGCGAAAACCTGGAAATTGCGGAAGGCGATTTCGATCGCGCGGCTGCAGGAACATTTAAGCAAGTTGGCGCACGCCGGAAAAAAGCTTTCCTGCGAATAGAGAACCGGGGTCAGTGCCGACAAAAGCACGCAACCGGGACCAGTGCCTTTGTCGGCACTGACCCCGGTTTCGCCATGCCAGTTTCGAAACGATGCCAATCAAACAGCTGCGTTGCGTTTGGCCAACACTGCAAATAGTCGATTGCGCGCGCACGTAACTACATTATGATGAGTTAACGTGTGACATTTGGTGAGTTTCTCTGGCGCCCCTCCCCTGCGCCCCACCACCGCACCTCCGGCCCCCACCCCGCCGACGCTTCCGCTTTCCTTACCTGGTGCAGCGCGCACCGGACGGCGTACTCCTTTACCTGTCGGAGACAATTATGAACATCAAAAACCTGAAGGTCGGACAACGGCTCGGCCTGAGCTTTGGCATGGTGCTTGCCCTGCTCGGCGTGCTGGCCCTGCTGTCCTACATCCGGGTCGGCCATATCGCGACCGAGGTGCAAATCGCCAACAGCGACCTGTACCCCAAGACGGTCCTGGCCCACACGGTCAAGGACGAGTTGAACGACATCGCCCGCCATATGCGCGATGCCCTGCTGACAACGGAGCCGGACCTGATCAAGAAAAATCTCGCGAGCATCGATGCCAGCACGGCGGTGATCAAGGGCGCCATCGACAAGCTCGAAGCGAGCACGACATCGCTAGAGGGACGCGCCAACCTGAAGGAGCTCACGGCGATGCGCACCACCTTCCTCGACGCGCGTACCCGTTTCCTCGGCCTCGCCGCCGGCGGCAAGGCCGACGAGGCGCGCACCTTCCTGGCCGGTGAACTCCAGCCGATCCAGGCTGCCTATTTCAAGGCGCTCGACAAGGTCATCGATTTCCAGGCGGCCCAGATGCAGACGGGCGCGACCAACGCCGAGAACGAAGCCCACGAAACGCGCCTTTTCATCGTCGTGCTCGCCGTGACGGCTTGCGTGTTCGGCGCCGGTGTGGCTGTGTTCGCCACGCGCAGCATCACCACGCCCCTGACGACGGCGGTGGGCCTGGCGCGCCAGGTTGCGGACGGCAACCTGGACACCGTCATCGACGTTGACTCGCACGACGAGACCGGCCAGTTGCTGCAGGCATTGAAGGACATGAACGGCAGCCTGAACGGCATCGTCGGCCGCGTGCGCACGGGCACCGACACGATGGCTACCGCCTCGGCGCAAATTGCCAGCGGCAACCTGGACCTGTCCTCGCGCACGGAAGAACAGGCCAGCTCGCTGGAAGAGACGGCCTCGTCGATGGAAGAACTGACCAGCACCGTCAAGCAGAATGCCGACAACGCACGCCAGGCCAACACCTTGGCCGCGTCGGCCTCGGAGGTGGCGGTCAAGGGCGGAGCCGTGGTGTCGCAGGTGGTCGAGACGATGGTGTCGATCAACGAATCGTCGCGCAAGATCGTCGACATCATCGCCGTCATCGACGGCATCGCCTTCCAGACGAATATCCTGGCGCTCAACGCCGCCGTCGAAGCGGCCCGTGCCGGCGAGCAAGGCCGCGGTTTCGCGGTGGTCGCCGCCGAAGTGCGCAACCTGGCGCAGCGCTCGGCCGGCGCGGCCAAGGAGATCAAGGCCTTGATTGACGACTCGGTCACCAAGGTCGCCGTCGGCAGCAAGCTGGTGGACGAGGCGGGCAGCACCATGAACGACATCGTCGCCAGCGTGCAGCGGGTAACCGACATCATGGGGGAAATCACCTCGGCCAGCCGGGAGCAGGAAGCGGGCATCGAACAAATCAACCGCGCCATCACCGAGATGGACGCGGTCACCCAGCAAAACGCCGCCCTGGTGGAAGAAGCGGCGGCGGCGGCCGAATCGCTGCAGGACCAGGCAGCTGCGCTGGCCGAGGTCGTCAGCGTATTCCGGCTGGCAAGCGGCGACACGCCGAAGGCGCAAGCGCCGCAGCGGAGCGCCCCCGCGCGGCGGCGGCTGGCGGTGCCGGCGCTCGCCTGAGGGCCGGGCGCGCGCGCAGTGCCGGTAGCCCATCGAAGCGGTTGCCGGTTGGGCTAGCCGCCCGGATATTCGTCATACTTGCGGGCGTCGCCGCGCACCTTGTCGGCCGGGTATTTGGCACGGTTAAGCGCCATCTTTTCGATGACGGCCGCGCCCAGGTCGATGTCGAGCTTGTCGGCCATGCGCACCAGGTAGACCAGCACGTCGGCCATTTCATGGCGCACTTCCACCAGCTTCGCCTCGCCCAGCTCTTCGCGGCGACCATTGTTCAACCACTGGAAATGCTCCATCAATTCCGCCGCCTCGACGCACAAGGCCGAGGACAAGTTCTTGGGCGTGTGGAACTGGTCCCAGTCGCGCTCGGCGACGAAGAGACGGACGGTATCGCGAATGGCGGTCAAGTCATTGTCGGACGAAGTGCTCACTGTAAAACTCCATGAAATTTTGTCTATCTTACACAGGCTTGGCCCCGAGCCAAAAGACAACACTCTGTGAATTCCCACACAAAATCACAACCGTCCATCAAGTTGAATGCCGGCAGTATTTATTGCCTAGTTTCAAGCTCAACCACAGTGTTGACAAGCACACATGCTCAGTCGCACACCCGGTACCCCGGGTGTGTCAAGCTGCCGGCGGGCAAGGCCGTCCTGGCGCAAATCGAAGCGGCAGCCGCCATGACATGGCCGCTGATGGAAAAGGCGCGCGCGCTGGGCCACGACGGCAAGTGCAAGGAAGCGTCAATCCCCGTAAACAAGCATCCGTGCCGCATGCTTCGGCGCCAGCTGTTCCGGGCCGTCGATGCTCATGCCCAGGTCGCGCAGCAGGCCGTCGTGCAGCCCGTACACCCAGCCATGCACGGTCAGGTTCTGGCCGCGTTCCCACGCGTCCTGCACCACCGTCGTCTGCGCCGTGTTGACCACCTGCTCGATCACGTTCAGCTCGCACAGGCGGTCGGCCCGGGCACGCGACGGCAGGGCGTCGCCCAGGTACTTGTCGTGCTTCTGGTGCACGTCCTGCACATGGCGCAGCCAGTTGTCGGCCAGGCCGACGCGCTTGTTGATCATTGCCGCGTGCACGCCCGAGCAGCCGTAGTGGCCGCAGATGATCACGTGCTTGACCTTCAGCACGTCGATCGCGAATTGCAGCACGGTCAGGCAGTTCAGGTCCGAATGCACGACCACGTTGGCAATATTGCGGTGCACGAACAATTCGCCTGGCGCCAGCCCCAGCAGTTCGTTGGCCGGCACCCGGCTGTCGGAGCAGCCGATCCACAGGTATTCCGGCGTTTGCTGGGCCGCCAGGCCCTTGAAGAAGTCCGCGTCCTTGGCGACCATCGCAGCGGCCCAGTCGCGGTTGCGCTGGAATAGTTCGTCGGTGCTCAGACTGATGCGTTTGTCGTCGATCATGGTTTCCGCCTTGTGCTCTACTCGAAAAAAAACCGCTGGCCGCCATGCGGCTCAGCGGTTCGGGGGAAGCATTTTATCCTACTCGAAAAAATCCTTCACTTTGTCCTTCCAGCCCTTGCTCTGCGGGCTGTGCTTGGCGCCGCCTTCGACCGTCAGGCGTTCGAACTCGCGCAGCACGTCCTTCTGCTTTTCGGTCAGCTTGACCGGCGTTTCGACCGCCACGTGGCAGAACAGGTCGCCCGCGTAGCCGGAACGCACACCCTTGATGCCCTTCGCCTTCAGGCGGAAGGTCTTGCCGGACTGGGTGCCCTCGGGGATTGTGAACGACACCTTGCCCGACAGGGTCGGCACTTCGATCTCGCCGCCCAGGGTCGCCTTGACGAAGGAGATCGGCATTTCGCAATGCAGGTCGTCACCCTCGCGCTGGAACACGGCGTGCGGCTTGATGTGGATTTCCACGTACAGGTCGCCCGACGGTCCGCCATTGGTGCCCGGTTCGCCGTTGCCTGACGAGCGGATACGCATGCCGTTGTCGATGCCGGACGGGATCTTCACTTCCAGCGTCTTGTTGCGCTTGATGCGCCCCTGGCCGCCGCACGGTGCGCACGGGTCGGTGATGACCTTGCCGCTGCCATGGCATTTCGGGCAGGTCTGCTGGATGCTGAAGAAACCCTGCTGCATGCGCACCTGGCCGTGGCCGGCGCAGGTGGTGCAGGTGGTCGGCGAGGTGCCGGGCTTGGCGCCGCTGCCGTGGCAGGTGTCGCACTTGTCCCAGCTCGGCACGCGGATCGTGGTGTCGAAGCCGTGCGCGGCCTGCTCGAGGGTGATCTCGAGGTTGTAGCGCAGGTCGGCGCCGCGGTACACCTGCGGGCCCGCGTTGCGGCTGCGGCCGCCGCCGAAGATGTCGCCGAAGATGTCGCCGAAGCTGTCGGCGAAACCGCCGGCGCCAAAGCCGCCGCCGCCGCCGCCGCCCATGTTCGGATCGACGCCGGCGTGACCATAGCGGTCATACGCCTCGCGCTTTTCCGGATTGGTCAGCATCTCGTAGGCTTCCTTGACTTCCTTGAACTTCTCTTCCGATTCCTTACTGTCCGGATTGCGGTCCGGATGGTATTTCATCGCGAGCTTGCGATAAGACTTCTTGATCTCTTCTTCCGAAGCATTCTTGGCGACCCCGAGGATCTCGTAAAAATCACGCTTTGCCATTTGTCGGCACCTTGCTGTCTAAAACTGAACTGACTCATTATGCAAAAAAACCGAGTCGTGAACCCTCAAGGTTTTCGACTCGGCCGGTCATGCGCTGTCGTGGAGCTTACTTGGCGTCTTTGACTTCCTTGAAGTCGGCATCGACAACGTCGTCCTGCGGCTGCTTGCCGCCGCCATCGCCAGCCTGCTGGCCGGCGTCGCCGCCGCCCGCTGCTGCCTGCTGCGCCTGCATATCGGCGTACATCTTTTCGCCCAGCTTCTGCGACGCGGTCGACAGCGCCGCCACCTTGGCGTCGATCTCGGCCTTGTCGCCGGCCTTGATGGCGCCTTCGACGTCGGCGATCGCCGCTTCGATCTTTTCCTTCTCGCCCGCTTCGAGCTTGTCGCCGTATTCGGTCAGCGACTTGCGGGTCGAGTGCACCAGCGAATCGGCCTGGTTGCGCGACTCGGCCAGCTCCTTCACTTTCTTGTCTTCTTCGGCGTTGACTTCGGCGTCCTTCACCATCTTCTGGATTTCCGCTTCGGTCAGGCCGGAGTTGGCCTTGATCGTGATCTTGTTCTCTTTGCCGGTGGCCTTGTCCTTGGCGCCGACGTGCAGGATGCCGTTGGCGTCGATGTCGAAGGTCACTTCGATCTGCGGCGTGCCGCGCGCAGCCGGCGGGATGCCTTCGAGGTTGAACTCGCCCAGGCCCTTGTTGCCGGCCGCGATTTCACGCTCGCCCTGGTAGACCTTGATGGTCACCGCAGGCTGGTTGTCGTCGGCGGTCGAGAACACTTGCGAGAACTTGGTCGGGATCGTCGTGTTCTTGTGGATCATCTTGGTCATCACGCCGCCCAGGGTTTCGATACCCAGCGACAGCGGCGTCACGTCCAGCAGCAGCAAGTCCTTGCGCTCGCCCGACAGCACCGAGCCCTGGATGGCGGCGCCGACAGCGACCGCTTCGTCCGGGTTCACGTCCTTGCGTGGATCCTTGCCGAAGAACTCTTTGACTTTTTCCTGCACCTTCGGCATGCGCGTCATGCCGCCGACCAGGATGATGTCGTCGATGTCCGACACCTTGACGCCGGCGTCCTTGATCGCGGTCTTGCATGGCTCGATGGTGGCCAGGATCAGTTCCTCGACCAGCGACTCGAGCTTGGCGCGGGTCATCTTCAGGTTCAGGTGGACCGGCGCGCCGTTCGCCATCGCGATGTAGGGCTCGTTGATCTCGGTCTGGGCCGACGACGACAGTTCGATCTTCGCGCGTTCGGCCGAAGCCTTGATGCGCTGCAGGGCGATCGGGTCTTTCTTCAGGTCGAGGCCGTTGATCTTCTTGAACTCGTCGATGATGTAGTCGATGACGCGCTGGTCGAAGTCTTCGCCGCCGAGGAAGGTGTCGCCGTTGGTCGACAGCACTTCGAACTGCTTCTCGCCGTCCACGTCCGCGATCTCGATGATCGACACGTCGAAGGTGCCGCCGCCGAGGTCATACACGGCGATCTTGCGGTCGCCCTTGTCGGTCTTGTCCAGGCCGAAGGCCAGCGCGGCCGCGGTCGGCTCGTTGATGATGCGCTTGACGTCCAGGCCCGCGATGCGGCCGGCGTCCTTGGTCGCCTGGCGCTGCGAGTCGTTGAAGTAAGCCGGCACGGTGATGACCGCTTCGGTCACTTCTTCGCCGAGGTAGTCTTCGGCGGTTTTCTTCATCTTGCGCAGCACTTCGGCGGAAATTTGCGGTGGCGCCAGTTTCTTGTCGCGCACGCCGATCCATGCATCGCCGTTGTCCGCCTTCATGATCGAGTAAGGCATCAGGCCGATGTCCTTCTGCACTTCCTTCTCGTCGAACTTGCGGCCGATCAGGCGCTTGACAGCGAACAGGGTGTTTTTCGGGTTGGTGACTGCCTGGCGTTTCGCCGGCGCGCCAACCAGGATTTCGCCATCTTCTTGGTAAGCAATAATGGAAGGCGTGGTACGCGCGCCTTCAGCGTTTTCGATTACCTTTGGCTGACCATTTTCCATGATCGCGACGCAGGAGTTGGTCGTTCCCAGGTCGATACCGATAATTCTGCCCATGATGTTTTCCTTTTAATTACTTAGTTTCAGATGTTTCAAATATGTGGAAAAACTGCGCGCTTTCAAGACCTTGCAGTGCAGCACCCCGCTTTTATTTTGCTTGTGCAGCGGTGACGATGGCCGGACGCAACAGACGGTCCGCGATCATGTACCCTTTTTGCAACACGTTGACGACGGTGTTGGCTTCCTGCTCCGCCGGCACCACGGCCACGGCCTGGTGCTTCATCGGATCGAGCTTGTCGCCCTGCGCCGGCAGGATCTCCACCAGGCGGTTCTTTTCAAAGGCCGAGGTCAGCTGCTTGAGGGTCATCTCGACGCCTTCCTTGAGCGACTCGATCGACGGCGTCTCGACCTTCAGGGCCATCTCGAGGCTGTCGCGCACCGGCACCATGGCCTCGGCGAAACTTTCGATGGCGAATTTGTGGGCCTTGCTGACGTCTTCCTGGGCGCGGCGGCGGATGTTCTCGCCCTCTGCCTTGGCGCGCATGAAGGCGTCGTGCATCTCGGCCAGCTTGGCCTCGGTGGCGGACAGCTGCTCTTCGAGGTGGGCGGCATTCCCGATCGGCTCGGCTGCGGCGGGCGCGGCGGGCGGGGTCACCTGAATGGTTTCGGATTCCGGTGCCGGGGAAACTTCCTGGTTTTCTTGGTCTTGCATCGAAAAAACTCCTGAAATCAATGACTTAGTTATTCACAGGCATGCATATGAGGCGATAACCTATTTTTTCAAGGGGAATTGTGGTCCCGCCATCACTTTGTGGCGTTTGTAACGCAGGTTACAATTTTTACCAAAACCGTCATTTCAGCCACGCGGGAAGCGACTAACATATAAGTATGGAACTGCTCCCCGTTTCGCGGCAGTGGTTCCCGTACCGGGAGGTTGAAATGAAGTTGCCCCTGATTGCCGCCAGCGTTGTTGCCTACACCGTGCTTGCCATGGCGTGGATCTGCTACGCCGAGCTGGCGCTGCCATAGGCGCGCCCAGCCCGCTATTCTAACAGGCGTGCGCCGGCGCCGCCCGAACCGGCGCCCTGCGGGCCCCTGCGCGCTACCCGGCGCCCAGCTTCAGCGCATTCGCGCGTCCTGCCTCCATATCCCTCTTCTGCGCTTCGCGCTGCGCCGGCGTCCACATCGTCGGCCAGCCGATGATGTGCTGCTCGCTGATTTCCGCCAGGCCGGCGATCCATTCCGGCATCTCGTTCAGGCAGGGAATGTAATGGAACCGCTTGCCGCCCGCCGCTTCGAACTCATGCTTGGCTTCCATCGCGATTTCTTCCAGCGTTTCCAGGCAGTCGCTGGTGAAGCCGGGGCAAATCACGTCGACGCTTGAGACGCCGTCGCGTGCCAGCTGCTGCAAGGTCGGCGCCGTGTAGGGCTGCAGCCACTCGGCCTTGCCGAAGCGCGACTGGAAGGTGACGATGTATTGCTCCGGCTTCAGGTGCAGCCTGGCCGCCAGCAGGCGCGCCGTCTTGTGGCATTCGCAGTGGTAGGGGTCGCCCAGCAGCAGCGTGCGCTTGGGCACGCCGTGGAAGCTCATCACCAGCTTGTCGCCGCGGCCGTTGGCATCCCAGTGCGCCAGCACACTGTCGCGCAGCGCGTCGAGGTAGCCGTCATGGTCGTGGTAGTTCTTGACCATGCGCAGCTCCGGAACGTTGCGCACCTGGGCATAGTGGGCGAACACGGCATCGTTGATCGAACCGGTGGTCGTGCCCGAATACTGCGGGTAGGCGGGCAGGATCGCGATCCGTTCAACGTGCTCGGCCTTGAGCGCATCGAGCACTTCCGGCAGCGACGGCGAGCCGTAGCGCATCGCCATCACCACCTTGACCCCGTCGTGGCCGCGCTCGCCCAGGGCGCCGCGCAGCAGCATCGCCTGTTTCTGCGTGTGGACCTTGAGCGGCGAGCCGTCGCGGGTCCAGATCGATGCGTACTTGGCGGCCGACTTGCCCGAGCGGAAAGGCAGGATGATCAGATTCAGGATGAACCACCACAACGCGCGCGGAATTTCGACGACGCGCGGATCGGACAGGAACTCCTTCAGGTAGCGCCTGACGGCGGCGCGCGTGGGCGCGTCCGGCGTGCCGAGGTTGACCAGCACGATGGCGGTACGCGCGGCGCTGCCGTGGCTGTACGGTGGTTCTTTACGAAAAGACATGGAGACGGTGGGAAATGGCCGGGAGTTGGCTATTATAGGTTTTCTACGGATTGTTAAAAAGATATTTGCGCGTATTAACGGCCCGTTCGACACGCGGCGGTATCACCCGGCAGGGTGGATAAGGCGCAGCCCTCATCCACCCTCCGCCATTTTTTACGCCCCGGTCCGTTTCAGGACGCCAGCAATTCCCGCGCGTGCTTGCGGGTCGTCGCCGTGATCTCCAGCCCGCCCAGCATGCGCGCCACTTCCTCCACCCGCGACTTGCTGTCCAATACTTCGATGCGCGACACGGTCTTGCCCGCTTCGGTCGTCGCCTTCGCCACCTGGAAATGCTGGTTCGCCTGGCTCGCCACCTGCGGCAAATGCGTCACGCACAGCACCTGGCGCTCCTGCCCCAGCTTCTTGAGCAGGCGCCCCACCACTTCGGCCACGCCGCCGCCGATGCCGCTGTCGACTTCGTCGAAGATCAGGGTCGGCGTGGTCGCCGCGTTCGAGGTGATGACCGAAATGGCAAGCGCGATGCGCGCCAGTTCGCCGCCCGAGGCCACCTTGGCCAACGGCCGCGGCGCCACGCCGGCATGGCCAGCCACCAGGAACTCGACCTGCTCGATTCCGCCCAGCGTCGGCTCGCAGGCATTGAGCGCGACGACGAAGCTGCCGCCGGTCATGTTCAGCTCCTGCATCGCCGCCGTCACCTGCGCGCCGAGCAGGCTGGCCGCCGCCGCCCGCGTCTTGGACAGGGCGCGCGCAGCCGCCATGTAGGCCGCCTCGGCCTTGCCTTCCTGCTTGCGCAGGCCATCGAGGTCGCTGATGTCGGTCAGCTGCCTGAGCTTCTCGGACAATTCCGCGTACTCGGCCGGCAGGTCGTCCTCGGCCACGCGGAACTTGCGCGCCGCCCCATGGATCGCCTCCATGCGCCCTTCGACTTCGCGCAGGCGCGCCGGATCGAGCTCGACCCGGTCCAGGTAATCGTTGAGCGCATACACCGCTTCCTGCAGCTGGATGCGGGCCGGCTCCATGCAGTCGAGGACCCCCTGCAGCCCGGCGTCGACGCTGACCAGCTTGCCCAGTTTCGTGTTCAGCGACGACAGCTGCGACAGGATCGGACGGTCGGACTCGGAGATCGCGGCCAGCGCTTCCTGCGCGCCCTCGAGCAGGCTGGCGGCATGCGACAGGCGGCTGTGCTCATTCGTGACCTCGGCCCATTCGCCCGGTTTGACGGCCAGCTTTTCGAGCTCGCCGACCTGCCATTCGAGGCGCTCGCGTTCGATCAGCACGTTCTTCGCGTCGCGCTCGAATTCCTCGCGCTGTTTGGTCAGGGCGCGCCAGCTGCGGTAGTGCGCGGCCACCGCCTGCGCCGCCTCGCGCACGCCGGCGTCCTTCGACGCCGCCTGGTTGTCGAGCAGCGCGCGCTGCGCATCGAGCTTGAGCAGCGACTGGTGCGCATGCTGGCCGTGGATATCGACCAGCATGTCGCCGAGGTCGCGCAGCTGGGTGGCGGTGGCGGCGATGCCGTTGATGAAGGCCTTCGAGCGGCCCGCGTTGTCGATCACGCGGCGCAGCAGCGCACCGCCCTCCTCGGCCGCGAATTCATTGTGTTCGAGCCAGGCCTGGGCGGCAGCGCCGACGGCGAAGTCGGCGGTGATGTCGGCCTTGGCCGCGCCCTCGCGCACCACGCTGGCGTCGCCGCGCCCGCCCAGCGCCAGCTGCAGCGCATCGATCAGGATCGACTTGCCGGCGCCGGTCTCGCCGGTGAAGACCGAGAAGCCGCTGGCAAATTCAAGTTCGATCGTGTCGACGATGACGAAGTCGCGGATGGTAAGGGTACGCAGCATGAAGGATGGGTCTCTGTGAAAGCTCAAACGGACGAAGGCGCTTCGTTCCAGTGCAGTTTTTCGCGCAGGGTGTCGTAGTAGTTCCAGCCTTCCGGGTGCAGGAAGGTGATGTGGTTCGGCGAACGCGAGATGACGATCTGGTCGCCATGGGCGAGGCTGGCGAAGGTCTGCATGTCGAAGTTGACGCTGATGTCGCGGCCGCCGACGATCTCGACCACGATCTCGCTGGTGTCGGGCACGACGATCGGCCGGTTCGACAGCGCATGCGGCGCGATCGGCACCAGCACGATGCCGCCCAGGCTCGGATGCAGCAGCGGGCCGCCGGCCGACAGCGCGTAGGCGGTGGAGCCGGTCGGGGTCGAGATGATCAGGCCATCGGAGCGCTGGTTGTACATGAAGTGCTGGTCGACCGTGACCTTCAGTTCGGCCATGCCGGCGCCGGCGCCGCGCGCCACGACCACGTCGTTGACGGCCAGGCCGCAGGCGATCATCGCGCCGTCGCGCAGCACCCGGCCTTCGAGCAGGGTGCGTTTCTCGGCCTGGGCCTCGCCCTTGAGGATGGCGCCGAGCACCGGGATCATGCGCTCGATCGGGATGTCGGTCATGAAGCCGAGGCGGCCCTGGTTGATGCCGATCAGCGGCACATCGTAAGGCGCCAGCTGGCGCGCGATACCGAGCATGGTGCCGTCGCCGCCCATCACGATGGCGGCCGACGCGGTTTCGCCGATGGTGGCCACGTTCATCGCCTCGAAGCCGGACATGCCCAGGTGGGCCGCGGTTTCGGCCTCGAACACGACGCGGTAGCCGGCGCCCTGCAGGAAGGCCACGATGCGGTTGACAGGCTCCTCGATGCCGACGGTGTTATGGCGTACGACCAGCGCGATGGTTTTTTGCGTTTCGGACGTCAAGGGCATAGGGCTCTCGGGGAAGGTGGAGGTGGCGACACGCAGCAGATTAACCCATAATGCCTGCTTCTGCCATACGGCCCTTGCCTCGGCCGGGCTGTATGGATCCACAGTATATGACCACGCGCGGGTATCCGGCAAGACCGCGTTCAGCGACGGGAGATGGCAGATGGCGAAAGTACTGGGTTTGGGCGGCCTGTTTTTCAAATCGAAGGACCCGCAGGCGCTGATGGCGTGGTACCAGCGCGTGCTGGGCATGCCGGGCGAAACGGAGGGCTACGCGAGCCTGATGCCGGCGGCGGTGCCGGCCGGCGGCTGCACGGTCTTCAGCCCGTTCAGGCAGGACACGACCCACTTCGCGCCATCGGCGCGGGACTTCATGTTCAACCTGATCGTCGACGACCTCGAGGGCGCGATCAAACAGGTGGCCGAGGCCGGGGCCGAACTGGTGGGCGAGATCCAGCGCTTCGACTACGGCAGCTTCGGCTGGTTCATCGACCCGGACGGCAACAAGGTCGAGCTCTGGCAGCCTGCCGTCGCGCCCGACCCAGCTGCTTAACTGACGACGGCCAGCGCGAACGCGGCGAGGATCGCCACGATCATGCTCAGGACGTGCAGCGCCCCCAGCACCAGCCAGCGCAGCACGTTCAGCCACTTATTGCCGCCATACACGCGCTGCATGGCAAACGGCAGGTACAGCATCAGCCAGGCCGACATCAGCGCCTGCAAGGGGCCGAACGACAGCGCCGTGATCAGCCCCACGACCAGGAAGGCGAAGGCGTTCGCGTGCAGCGCGAACAGCAGGTGTTCACCGTAACGCCGCCTGGTGCCCAGGTACAGCAACTTGAGGTACAGGGCAAATACCGGCATCAGGCAAAACATCGCGTACGGCGCATAATTGAAGAAGGCAGTCCGGTATACGCGCTGCCTTTCCTCTGGCGACATCGCGTCGAACTTCTCGACCTTCGCGGCCCACTTCGGATTCCAGCTGTGGAGCTGCTTCTCCATCTGAACGTCGAAGTCGGTTTTCTCCGGTTTCGCCGCCAGAACCGTCGCCGCGCTTCCCGCTGCGGCCTGCTTGCCGGCCGCCGCTTGCCGCGTTGCCGAAGGCGGTTCCTCGTCCACGCTCATCACGTCGTAGCCGCCCCATTTGAACAGCGCGAAGAACAGGATGCTGAAGGTCAGGTACAAGCGCAGCGGCTGGATGTAGCGCGCGCGCCGGCCCGCCAGGTATTCGGCGGTGAGCCAGCCGGGCTTGCGCAGCAGCAGCCATAGCGACTGCCACAGCTTGCCTTCGAGCGCGACGTAATGGGTGATGAACTCATGCAGGAACTCGTGCGCGCTCGGCACATGCAGCTTGGTTTCCTGTCCGCACACCGCGCAGAAGTGATAATCGACGGCGGCGCCGCAGTTGTGGCAGTGGCTGGTTGCTTCTTCGATGACGGCAGCGTTCAAGTGCGGGTCCCGGCGATTGGCGATCCCGCCATGGTAGCCATTTCCAACAGGAATTGCACCATCCAATTGCGCGACTGCGTTCATGGCAAAGGACTACCATGCGCCTCATCCAAGCACGCAACACGGAGCACGCCATGGTCACCGAACCCAAAGACCGCAGGATCAACACGGACGCGAGGAGCCGCAACGACGGCGCCCAGCGCCTTCCGCACGAACGCGACGAGTCGCCCGAGGTCGAGGACAAGCCGGCGCGCGGCATCATGAAGCAGGCCGCCGACGACCTGGCGCAGGGCTTGGTCGATACCGACCTGCACGGCGAACGCGGCGTCGAAAAAGCCGTCACGCCGGCCGGCGGCAGCGGCCAGGCCAGGCCGCGCGACGACGCGGCCGGCGGCATGCGCCATCACGACACGGCCAGCACGCACCGGGAAAAACCATGAGAGGAACCTTCCTCTCGCTGGCACTGGGCACGGCCGCGCTCGGCGCCGCCGCCCAGACCATGCCGCCCGGCTTCGGCCCGAATCCGGTCCTGCCCGCGCCCAAGAAAACGCTGGTGCCGACGCTGAACGTGGCGAAGGCCGACCCGTGGCCGCAGGGCGCGCGTCCGGTCGCCGCGCTGGGCATGGAGATCACCGCCTATGCTACCGGGCTCAACCACCCGCGCTGGCTGTACGTGCTGCCCAACGGCGATGTGCTGGTCGCGGAAACGAACAAGCCGCCCAGGCCCGACCAGGGCTTCTCGATCAAGGGCGCGGTGATGAAGCAGCAGATGAAGAAGGCCGGCGCCGACGTGCCGTCCGCCAACCGCATCACCCTGCTGCGCGCAGTCGACGCCAATGGCGCCGCCCAGTCGCGCATGGTGTTCCTCGAAGGCCTGTTCTCGCCGTTCGGCATGGCCCTGGTCGGCAACGAACTGTACGTCGCGAATGCGGACGCGCTGTTGCGCTTCCCGTACAAGGACGGCGACGTCGCGATCACCGGCAAGGGCGTCAAGGTGGCCGACCTGCCCGCCGGCCTGAACCATCACTGGACCAAGAACCTGGTGGCCAGCCCGGATGGCAAGAAGCTGTACGTGTCGGTCGGCTCGAACAGCAACGTCGGCGAGAACGGCATGGACAAGGAAGACGGCCGCGCCGCCATCTGGGAATTCGACCGCGCCACTGGCAAGGGCCGCGTGTTCGCCACCGGCCTGCGCAATCCGGTCGGCATGGCTTTCCACCCGCACAGCAAGGTGCTGTGGACCGCCGTCAACGAACGTGACGAGCTGGGCGACGACCTCGTGCCCGACTACATGAGCTCGGTGAAAGACGGCGGCTTCTACGGCTGGCCCTACAGCTATTACGGCCAGAACGTCGACACCCGCGTCGAACCGCAGAATCCGGAACTGGTGGCCAAGGCCATCGTGCCCGACTACGCGCTCGGTTCGCACACGGCCTCGCTCGGCCTCGCCTTCTACGACGGTGCGATGTTTCCCAACTTGAAGAACGGCGCGCTGATCGGCCAGCACGGCTCATGGAACCGCAAGCCGCACGCCGGCTACAAGGTGCTGTTCGTTCCCTTCGCCGACGGCAAGCCGAACGGACCGCCGCAAGACCTGGTGACGGGCTTCCTGTCGAAGGACGGGCGCGCCTTCGGCCGCCCGGTCGGCGTGGCGGTGGACAAGGCGGGCGCCATCCTGGTCGCCGACGACGTCGGCAACATCGTCTGGCGGGCCACTGCTGCCGCAAAGTAAGCCTGGCTCTATGTGCGCAATCGTACAGATGGCCCGCCGCAAGCGGTGCATCCTTACGGGACCGCATCGTGCACAACAAGGAGAACAAGATGATCAAACGTACAGGCAGCGCCGTCTGGAGTGGCGGCATCAAGGATGGCAAGGGCTCGATCTCGACCCAGAGCGGGGTGCTGGACAACACCCAGTACGGCTTCAACACGCGCTTCGAGAATGGTCCCGGCACCAATCCCGAGGAATTGATCGCCGCAGCGCATGCCGGCTGCTTCACGATGGCGCTGTCGGCGCAACTCGGGGAAGCGGGCATGACGGCCAAGAGCCTGTCGACGACGGCCACGGTGTCGCTGGACAAGGTCGACGACGGCTTTTCAATTTCCGCGGTGCACCTTAACCTGGTCGCCACGATTCCCGGCGCCAACCAGGCCGCATTCGAAGCGGCCGCCCTGCGCGCCAAGCAGAACTGCCCGGTGTCGAAGCTGCTCAACGCCACCATCACGCTGGACGCCCGGTTGGAAGAGTAGAATCGCTGGATTGAACACCAGCGAGGAACAGCAATGCGCATTTTGCACACCATGCTGCGGGTCGGCGACCTGCAGCGATCGATCGACTTCTACACCAAGGTGCTCGGCATGAAACTGCTGCGCACCAGCGACAACCCGGAATACAAGTACACGCTGGCCTTTGTCGGCTACGGCAACAACCCGGACCATGCGGAGCTGGAGCTGACCTACAACTGGGGCGTGGACAAGTACGAGCTGGGCACCGCCTACGGGCACTTGGCGATCTCGGCGTCCGATATCGTCGAGGCCTGCAATTCGGTGCGTGCGAACGGCGGCAATGTCACGCGCGAGCCGGGGCCCGTGAAGGGCGGGACCACGATGATCGCGTTCGTGACCGATCCGGACGGGTACAAGATTGAACTGATCGAGCGCAAGGAACATGCGCCGGGCGGGGGCTTGAATCTGTGAGCCGACCGCCTGATTCTTCAAAAGAAACGGCGCCGAGGCGCCGTTTTCGTTTTTTCGGTGACGCTTACTTGACCAGCAAATTATTCACCGGCACCAGGTCCGCTTCGCGCAGCGAACCGGCGGCCGCCTTCAGGCGCAGGCCGTTCATGATGGTGTCGTAACGCGCGCGCGACAGGTCGCGGCGGGTCGAGTACAGCTGGCGCTGCGCATTCAACACGTCGATGTTGATCCGCACGCCAACCTGGTAGCCCAGCTTGTTCGAATCCAGGGCCGACTGGCTCGACACTTCCGCCGCTTCCAGCGCCTTGACCTGCGCCAGGCCGCTGTTCACGCCCAGATAGGCGGTGCGCGCACCCTGCGCGGCGTTGCGGCGGGTCGCTTCGAGGTCGGCGCGGGCCTTGTCTTCCAGCGCGATCGATTCGCGCACGCGGCTGGTGACGGCGAAGCCGTTAAACAGCGGCACCGTCCACTGCACGCCGATGGCCTTGTTGTTGGCGGTGCCGGAACCGGAGGTGGTGCCGTTCACCTTGTTGTGCACCGAGTTGGCGACCAGGTCCAGCGTCGGGTAGTGGCCCGCGCGGCTCTTCTGGATTTCGCGCTTCGACGATTCCAGGCTCAGCTGCGATGCGACCACGCCGTAGTTCTGCGATTCCGCCGACGACACCCATGGTTCGATCGCGGCAGGCAGCGGCGCGGCCAGCGCGACGCCTGGCTTGAGCGGCGCCAGCGCGGTCGGCTGTGCGCCGATGATGCTTTGCAACGCGGTGCGCTTGACTTCCAGGTCGTTCAGCGCGGCGAATTCCTGCGCGATGACCTGGTCGTACACGGCCTGCGCCTCGTGCGTGTCGGTGATGGTCTGGGTGCCGACTTCGAAGTTGCGCTTGGCCGATGCCAGCTGTTCGGTGGTCGCGGTCTTTTGGGCGCGGATGGTTTCCAGCGTGTCCTGGGCGGCCAGCACGTCGAAGTAGGCTTGCGACACGCGCGTGATCAGGTCCTGCTGGGCCTGCGCGAACTGCGCTTCGCTCAAAGCCTGCAGCAGCTTGCTCTGTTCATAGGTCTGCCAGTTCGCCCAGCGGAACAGCGGCTGCGTCAGCTGCAGCACGTAGCTGGTGGTGCGGGTGTCCGAACCGCTGCCCGGCACGACGCCCAGCTGGCCGTTCGGCAAGGTGGCGATGGCGCCCTCGTTCCACGGCGAAAAATCGTTGTCGTTCTTGGTCACATTGCCCGACAGCCCAATGGTGGGCAGCAACAGCGAACGCCCCTGGGGAACCCGTTCCTTGCCGACAGCCAGCGAAGCGCGTGCGCTTGCATAGGCGGCGTCGTTTGCCAGCGCCTGCTGGTAAACCTGGATCAGGTCGGCCGCGTGTGCATTAAGCGAAAAAGCGCTGGCGATCAGCACGGCGAGTAGGGGTTTCTGCATTGCATTCTCCATTGGAGTCATCAAAAGGTTGAAAGAACAGGTGCAATCAATAGGTCGGCATGGTGCTGTCCACTTGCACAGCCCAGGCGTGTACGCCGCCGGTCAGGTTAGTGACCTTGGTAAATCCATTGCGTTCCAAAAACGCCGCGACCTGCATGCTGCGCGCGCCGTGATGGCAGATACAAACGATCTCGGCGTCCTCATCGAGTTCTTCGATGCGCGCCGGAATCGTATTCATGGCGATCTGGGTCGACCCTGCGATCTGGCAGGTGGCGAATTCCCAGTTCTCGCGCACGTCCAGCAGCAAGGGACGTTCGCGGGCCGGATCGGCCAGCCATTGCGCAAGTTCGGGCGCGGTGACGTGGTTCATCCTCTGGCTCGCTTAAAACGTGAAGTGCGATGGCGTGGCCGCGCCCTGCAGCGGCATGACGCTGGTCTCGAACGCCTTGACCGTGTCGTAGGCCATCTCCGATACGCGGGTGATGATGTGGGCCGACATGACCGGCGCTTCGCCGATGATCGCGGCGATCCGCCCGCCGACCTTGACCTGCTTGAGGAAGGCTTCCGGCAGTACTTCGAGCGCGCCGGAAATGACGATCACGTCGTACGGCGCGCCCTTCGGCCAGCCGTCGGCGCCGTTGCCCAGTTCCACGGTCACGTTGGTGACGCCGGCACGGGCCAGGTTCGCTTCGGCAATACTCTTCAGTTCAGGCGAGATCTCGACGGTGGTGACGTGGCGGCCGCGATGGGCCAGCAGCGCCGCCATGTAGCCGGAGCCGGTGCCGATTTCGAGGACATTCTCATGCTTCTTGACGCCAATTTCCTGCAAAATGCGCGCTTCGAGTTTTGGCGTGAACATGGCTCCGCCGCCCGGCAGCGGGATTTCCGTGTCGACGAAAGCCAGGCTCTTGTAGGCGGCCGGCACGAAATCTTCGCGCTTGACGACCACCAGGGTGTCGAGCACATCCTGGTCCAGGACGTTCCATGGACGGATTTGTTGCTCGATCATATTGAAGCGGGCTTGTTCGATATTCATCTTATGACTCGGTGAGGAAAATAATAATCCGATATTTTATCGTTGAACGGCCTCAGAACGCACATCTTAACGACATGAGGGCCGAGATCGCGATAAATTGCGACAGTCTGCAGTTTAAAGGGAATGAACGTGCCAAAACAGCGTTTTGGCGATTTTGACAACTCAACGGTTCGAGGTCTGTATTGACGCCGGTGGAAGCAGGCCGTGCAGGGCCATGTCGAAGAAGGTCGACAGGAAGGCATGCGGGTCGACCGCCCCTTCGCTGCAAGGCCCGATCGAGTGCTTCCAGGTCATCAGCATCAGCATCGGCGCCATCAGGACCTGGGTCGTCAGGTTGACGTCGAGCGGACGGAAATGCTGGCGCTCGATCCCGCGCTGGAGCACGCTGGCGATCATGCGGGTGCCGCGGGCGATCACTTCGTCCTGGTAAAAGCGCGCAAGATCGGGGAAATTGCCGGCTTCTGCCAGCACCAGCTTGACGATGCCGGATGCCGGGGTGGCGCCGATGCGGTCCCACCAGCCTTGCAGTATGTCGCGCAGCAAGTCGGCGCTGTCGCCTTCGAAGCCGGCCACGATGTCTTCGGCGTCGCCGATGACCGGCACGATGGTTTCGCGCACCACCGCCTTGAACAGTTCTTCCTTGTTGGTGTAGTACAGGTAGAGCGTACCCTTCGAGACCCCGGCGCGCTTGGCCACGTCTTCCAGCCGGGTCGACGCGAATCCGCGTTCGACGAACAGCTCGAGCGCAGCCGCGAGCAATTCCTGGGGACGTGCTTCCTTGCGGCGTTCCCAGCGCGGTTTCATCTCAAATGGGCATTGCATTGCTGTTTTCCGATAACTTACTTGCGAGTCATTAATATAGACCCGTGGTAAGCAGCCGTCAAGGAACGTTATATGCATGACGTAAAGACGGCGCTCGACTTTGAACTGCCCAGGCACAATAGTTGGATTCGCCCCTCCGCGGATTAGCAGGACAAAAATGAAAAGCCTTATTTATGCGGCCTGCCTGGTGCTTGGCACTTGGTTGACGGACGCGCGCCCGGCGCCGACCCAAGCGCCGTAAATAGTTCGCGACACCATCGAACTGACCGGCAAAGAGTTTGCAAGCTTATTCCTTAGCATTCGTTGCGCCAGGCTTCAGCGAAACTCAATGCCGAGCGCAAGGCGGCGCCGGCCGGCACCGTGCTCGATCCGGACGGCGCGATCGGCAAGCAGTATGGCGCGCAGACGACACCGCACATCTATATCGTCAACGCCGACGGCCAACTGGTGTACAAGGGCGGCATCGACAGTATCGCCAGCACCAACCACGCGGACCTGGCGAAAGCCGAGCCCTGCGTGGTCAATGCACGCAAGGCGATCGAGACCGGCACAATACCAAGCCTTGCGGCCGCACGGTGAAGTACGCAGGCTAAACCAGAAAGCGGCGCCCAGGGCGCCGCTTTTTCAATCTTCCAGACCGGTTAACCGGCTCAGAAGGTATAACCGATCGACATCCGGAAGCTGCGGCCCGGATCGTACCAGGTGCGGCCAGTCTGGCCGATCGCCTGCTGATGCGTCTGCCTCGTGACGACATTGGTCAGGTTGCTGACATTGAAGCTGCCCCACAGATGATCGTTGAACCTGTAGTTGACACCCAAATCCCACTGGCCCACGGCCTCTTGCCAGACTGGCAGCCCCCATTGCACATCGGTCGGCGCGACGCCGCCGTTGGCGGCAATGCGCGTCGGGTCGGCGCTGGTGCCGCGGTCGCCCGAGGCGCCATAGACACCCGTCGCCAGCAAGGTGCGGTCGCGCCAGCTGTAGGCCAGGCGTGCCGAAACTGGTCCGCGGTCGTACATGAAGCCCAGGTTGAAGGCGCTCTTCGACATGTACGGCACCGGCAAGTCCTTGAAGGGCAAGCCGTTGAGGTCGCAACCGTAGAGATTCTTCGCGATCGTCGAGGCGCCGCCCGGGCAATACTGCATCTTGAACGGCTGATACAGCTCCTGCTCGCCGTCGATGTAGGTGTAGTTCGCGGAGACACCCAGGCCTTTTGCCCAGTCGGGCAGCTTGTCGACCAGGCCAGGAATCTTATCCAGGTAGGTCGAACCGGCGATTTCAATGCCGGCCAGCCAGAGCTTGGCCGCATTGGCCGGCCCGGTGATCTGGAAGTCCTGCTCGCTGCCTGCCAGGTCCTTGATGGTCCTGGAATACGTTTCGGAAATGATGATGTCCTTGACGTTCTTGTAGAACAGCACGGCGGTCAGCGACTGCCCGTTCTGCGGATACCATTCCAGCGAGAGATCGAAGTTGTTCGACTTGAGCGGCTTCAGGTCCGCGTTGCCCTCGTTCCTGCCGGTGTAGGTGACCATCTCGACCTTGCCAGTGGAATCCGACAACACATTCTGGCTCAGGGTGATGTACTCTTGCAGCTGGTCGAAGCCGGGCCGGTAAATACCGCGCGACAGCGCCAGCCGGGACTGCAGCTTGTCCGACAGGTTCATCTTCAGGTTCAGGCTCGGGATCACGTCGAGGTGACTGGCCTTGAGATCGAGCGGCTCATCAATCGTGCCGAACTTGGGAAGGCTCGGTGGCGTGGTTTCGCCATAGGTCGGCTTGAACACCATGTAGCCGTGGGCCGTTGTATTCGTCTTGACCACGCGCACGCCCGCATTGCCTTCCACCGGGTACTTCAAGTCGTCGAAGCCGAAGCGCACGGTGCCGTAGAGGGCCTGGGTGGTTTCGCTGTGCTTGCTGACGTACTGGGGCTCTTCGCTGAAACCATCAGGTTTCCAGTCACTGCCCGCGGTCGAACAATCATTGGTTCCGCCCTTGATCGCCCGGTCGTCTTCGCAATTGAGGCGCAACGCCGTCAACAAGTTCCGATAGGCGCCCGGTTTGTCCTGCACCATGGCCGTGGTCGGCACCACGATCGTTGGCGGCGCACTCATCCTGCCGTTGAAGAAGTTGGGGAACGCGAATGTTTCCACCTGGCCGAGGGCCGCGTAGCGCGGGTCGCTCATGTAGCCGAAGTTACTGCGCTGCCAGCCAAGATCGGCGGGGTTTGGAAGCTGCCCCGGCACCTTGGTGGGCTGCACTGCCCACGGGTCGGCGTAGGATTTCCAGCCGGTGCCCGCGTTCTTGTGCTTGGTCGAGGAGCGTTCCGTCAGGCGCACGCCGAAGCGCACGTCGCGCAGCACAGCGTGGTCGAAGTTGAACCGGCCATCGGTCTTCCATGCATACAGATCGGCATCGGCCTTGTTCTGCTCAGGCTGCGAAATATCCCAGTAATAGTTGCCCGCATCGGACAGGAAATTGCGGGACTTCTCGTCGAAACTGATCGCCGGCCGCGATCCGGTGACGTCCAGGCCCATGCTTGGCACGAAAGTGCCCAGGTTGAGCATGCCATTGTCCCCATTATTGGTCGCATGAACCCACTGCAGGTCGGTCATGAACGACCAGCGATCATCGATCTTCGCCTTGAAGTTCCAGGCCAACTCGCGCGTCCGTCCTTTGACAGCGCTGTAATTTCGGGTGGTACCCATTTTCAGGCCACCGTCCGCGAACTGGTTCGCACCCTGACCGCCGATCGGATAGTGCAGGATGCCGGATTGGAAGACGCCGTTGCTGTCGTACTTGGCGTCCTTGTACCGGGTCAGGTAGGGATCTTCCCCGCCGGCGAAGATATTATTTCCCGCGTTGTTTGCACGGAAAGCCGAATCGAAGTAGGTCAGCGAGGATTCCTTGCCATTCTTCTTCCACTGCAATGCCCCATACAAGCCGCCACGCTCGGACTCGCCCGTGCCTGTGCCCCAGGAGGTGCTGACTGGCACCCACACGGTCTTGCCGTCGACCAGGTTGGAGCGTGGGTAGAAGGGAGACACGTCCATCGAGTCGTAGCGGCTGGTGGACTTCCCGTATGACACATCGACCAGCACGCCAACTTCGCCCATGTCGGTCGACCAGCGGTTGGAATACAGGCCGGAGACCGCTGGCGAGTTTTTCTTGCCTAGCACCTGATAGCTGTTCGACATGGAGAGGGCGCCGTGCTGGCCCTTGGAGTCGAACGGCATGCGCGTGCGCAGGTTGACCTGGCCGCTGATGCCGCCTTCCACCAGTTCGGCGGACGGGTTCTTGTACACGTCCACGCCCGCCATCAGTTCCGGCGGGACATCGCCCCAGCTCAGTTCGCGCCCGGGCCAGCCGGCCGAGAAGCTCTCACGACCGTTCAGCGTGGACGAGCCCCAGGACAGGCCGCGAATCTGCACGCCCGACCCTTCGACGTCGAAGCCCAGGCCATTCGCGGCCAGGTTGGCGCCGGTGCGCGAGCGGTTGCGGTCCATGGTG